>NZ_CP095864.1:2560442-3200552 GCF_023100845.1 Gordonia sp. PP30
ATGCGCACCGGCCTCGACGATCGCCAGTTCCACCGCGTCCTCGCCGGTCAGCGCGCGGCCCTCGTCGCTCTCGGCCACCTGGATCGCTCGTTCCGGCCGGCCGAGACCCCGTTCGCAGTCCGCGATCAGCGGCAGCAGCGCGCCGCCGTCGCCGGAGATCCGTCGCGCCGCCCGCAGTTCGGAGATGGCTTCCTGCCATTCCCCGGCGTAGTAGGCCGCGACGCCGGCGGTCTCGCGGACCACGCCGACTCGCGCCGCCCGGGCCCGGGCCGCACGCGCATGCTCGAGGGCGAGCTCGGGATCCTCCGCAAGCACCTCACCGACGACGACCAGATGGCGCGCCACCCGTTCCGCCGTCGCCTTGTCGAGACTCTGCAGGTCCCGCCGTACCTCCGGGTCGAGTTCCGCGGCCGAGATCTCGTCCGGAATCGGCGGAGCGACGTCGCCGCCCCCACCCTGCTGCGAACCACGCTTACCCATGCCCACCAATCTATTCTGACCTGCTCCGGAACCCGAAATCGCCCGCCTACCGGCGGCTCCGCGAGGGCGTCGTCTCGCGCATCGCTCTGTTCCGCATGCTCAGGAGCGGTCGAGTCGTGACCCGGCCGGTCATGCGGGGCCCGCTGCCGGTCGTGCGGGGACTGCTGCCGGTCGTGCGGGGACTGCTGCCGGTCGTGTCTCGTGTCCGGAGCAACGCGGGTCAGGGCAGCGTCGAACCGCGCCGGGTTCTCGCCCCTTTCGCCCGGTTCCTCGGTCTCGCCCCCACCGTTGAGGCGGCGAAATCGAGGAATGGGTGCCGAGCCCCCTCGGCACGGCGCACAGGCGTGATCTGCTGTGTCGGTGCGGCACTGGAGGCCCGATCGTCGCTGACTTCGATCCGGAGCAGCACCGTGGGCGGGCCTTGATCGTTTGTCGGTGTGTTGTCGCTCAGAGCGGGCAGAACTCGATGCTGCACCCGCCGGCGTCGATGTTGCGACAGCGTCGTTGGTCGGACATCTTCGGCGGTCGGCGACGCTGGCCTGCCCACTCTGAGCGACAATGATCCTGGACCCCCTAAAATGTTTGGTCGTTGTCGGTGCTGGTGTGTTTTGTTGGCCCGGGATGCGGGAAGGCCCCGAACCATGACTGGTTCGGGGCCTTCCCTTGAGGTTGTGTTCGGCGGTGTCCTACTCTCCCACACTGACTAAAGTGCAGTACCATCGGCGCTGGAGGGCTTAGCTTCCGGGTTCGGAATGGAGCCGGGCGTTTCCCCTCCGCTATAGCCGCCGTAACAATATGAAACTGTCACACAACATTACTGCCGTGTGTTGTTTCAGAAGTACATAGTGGATGCGGTCACATCAAACAATTGGTGTTTGGGTGTTGTTGGTAAGTCCTCGGCCGATTAGTACCAGTCACCTGAACACATTACTATGCTTACAGTTCTGGCCTATCAACCCCATCATCTGTAGGGGGCCTTACCCCACCACAAGGGTGGGTGAGAAACCTCATCTTGGAACAGGCTTCCCGCTTAGATGCTTTCAGCGGTTATCCCTTCCGAACGTAGCTAACCAGCAGTGCTCCTGGCGGAACAACTGGCACACCAGAGGTTCGTCCGTCCCGGTCCTCTCGTACTAGGGACAGGTTTCCTCAAGTTTCTAGACGCGCGCGGCGGATAGAGACCGAACTGTCTCACGACGTTCTAAACCCAGCTCGCGTGCCGCTTTAATGGGCGAACAGCCCAACCCTTGGGACCTACTCCAGCCCCAGGATGCGACGAGCCGACATCGAGGTGCCAAACCATCCCGTCGATATGGACTCTTGGGGAAGATCAGCCTGTTATCCCCGGGGTACCTTTTATCCGTTGAGCGACACCGCTTCCACATGCCGGTGCCGGATCACTAGTCCCGACTTTCGTCCCTGCTCGACATGTACGTCTCACAGTCAAGCTCCCTTGTGCACTTACACTCAACACCTGATTGCCATCCAGGCTGAGGGAACCTTTGGGCGCCTCCGTTACACTTTAGGAGGCAACCGCCCCAGTTAAACTACCCACCAGGCACTGTCCCTGAACCCGATCAGGGTCCGAAGTTAGAAGCCCAATACGATCAGAGTGGTATTTCAACAACGACTCCACCACCACTAGCGTGACGGCTTCACAGTCTCCCACCTATCCTACACAAACCGTACCGAACACCAATACCAAGCTATAGTGAAGGTCCCGGGGTCTTTTCGTCCTGCCGCGCGTAACGAGCATCTTTACTCGTACTGCAATTTCGCCGAGTCTGTGGTTGAGACAGCAGAGAAGTCGTTACGCCATTCGTGCAGGTCGGAACTTACCCGACAAGGAATTTCGCTACCTTAGGATGGTTATAGTTACCACCGCCGTTTACTGGGGCTTAAATTCTCAGCTTCACCAACAAAGTTGATTAACCGGTCCTCTTAACCTTCCAGCACCGGGCAGGCGTCAGTCCGTATACCTCGTCTTACGACTTCGCACGGACCTGTGTTTTTAGTAAACAGTCGCTTCTCTCTGGTCTCTGCGACCACCCCCCGCTCCAGCCGTCAAGACCTTCACCGGGCGTGGTCCCCCTTCTCCCGAAGTTACGGGGGCAATTTGCCGAGTTCCTTAACCACAGTTCTCTCGATCGCCTTAGTATTCTCTACCTGACCACCTGTGTCGGTTTGGGGTACGGGCCGTGTACCAACTCACTAGAGGCTTTTCTCGGCAGCATAGGATCACAGAATTCACCACAAATTGGCTACGCATCACCTCTCAGGCTACCCGGAACACGGATTTACCAATGCTCCACCCTACCGGCTTACACCAAGACAACCATCGCTTGGCCCTGCTACCTTCCTGCGTCACCCCATCGCTTAACTACTACACACAAGGTCCCACGCAGCCACACCCAAAACCCTCCGAAGAGGATAGAGAGTGTCTTTGGGTGGTTAGTACATGTGGCTCGTCATTGGGCGCGGATACACGGGTACGGGAATATCAACCCGTTGTCCATCGACTACGCCTGTCGGCCTCGCCTTAGGTCCCGACTCACCCTGGGCGGATTAACCTGGCCCAGGAACCCTTGGTCATCCGGCGGACAAGTTTCTCACTTGTCTTTCGCTACTCATGCCTGCATTCTCACTCCCACACCCTCCACAGCCCCTCACAGGACAGCTTCAACGAGTGCAGGACGCTCCCCTACCCAACCACACCACTACACCCACACCCGCAGGCATGGATGGATGTCATGTGTGATTGCCGCGGCTTCGGCGGTGTACTTGAGCCCCGCTACATTGTCGGCGCAGGACCACTTGACCAGTGAGCTATTACGCACTCTTTCAAGGGTGGCTGCTTCTAAGCCAACCTCCTGGTTGTCTCAGCAATCCCACATCCTTTTCCACTTAGTACACGCTTAGGGGCCTTAGCCGGCGATCTGGGCTGTTTCCCTCTCGACTACGAAGCTTATCCCCCGCAGTCTCACTGCCACGCTCTCACTTACCGGCATTCGGAGTTTGGTTGACGTCAGTAACCTAGTAGGGCCCATCAGCCATCCAGTAGCTCTACCTCCAGCAAGAAACACGCAACGCTGCACCTAAATGCATTTCGGGGAGAACCAGCTATCACGGAGTTTGATTGGCCTTTCACCCCTACCCACAACTCATCCCCTCCATTTTCAACTGAAGTGGGTTCGGTCCTCCACCACATCTTACTGTGGCTTCAACCTGGCCATGGGTAGATCACTCCGCTTCGGGTCTAGACCCAGCGACTCAAATCGCCCTATTCAGACTCGCTTTCGCTACGGCTACCCCACACACGGGTTAACCTCGCCACTGAGCACTAACTCGCAGGCTCATTCTTCAAAAGGCACGCCATCACCCACCACAGACTAAACTGTGCACAAGCTCTGACGGATTGTAAGCGTCCGGTTTCAGGTACTATTTCACTCCCCTCCCGGGGTACTTTTCACCTTTCCCTCACGGTACTAGTCCGCTATCGGTCACCAGGAAGTATTCAGGCTTACCGGGTGGTCCCGGCAGATTCACAGCAGATTCCACGAGCCCGCTGCTACTCGGGAAACACACAAACCAGAGGAACCATTTTCAGTTACCGGACTCTCACCGTCTACGGCAGACCATTCCAGGCCACTTCACCTAACAGAACCTTTTATCACTGGCCGTCCAGCCGGCAGACCAAACAAGCATGCTCCCACAACACCACACGCACAACCCCTGCCGAGTATCACATACGCGCGGTTTAGCCTCCTCCGCTTTCGCTCGCCACTACTCACGGAATCACAATTGTTTTCTCTTCCTGTGGGTACTGAGATGTTTCACTTCCCCACGTTCCCCCCGCACCGGCTATACATTCACCGGGCGGTAACACCACACAACTGGTGCTGGGTTTCCCCATTCGGACACCCTCGGATCACAGCTCGTTTGACAACTCCCCGAGGACTATCGCGGCCTACCACGTCCTTCATCGGCTCCTGGTACCAAGGCATCCACCGAACGCCCTAAAACACTTACAACAACACCCACAAACCCACCCCACACCACCAACCCCCCAACAGGAGACCAGTAAGCCAGGGCACGAATGTGGCTGTCCCACAAATCACATGAGTATATCTATTTACACAGAGACACAACAAAATATAATTGCAGTACAAACACCAAAAACTCTTCAATCCTGAAATCAGAATCTTCGACTATTGATGCTCGCATCCACTATGCACTTCTCAAACAACACACACCCACACACCCCAACACCCCAACAACAGAAGGCGGAAAATCTGTGAGCAACAAGAAAACCCTGCCACACCCGACCACCTCACGGCGCCGGCTGCAGGCCTGTTTTCTCAGAACCCCGATAGTGTGCAATGACTACCCCTACAGTCACCCGCAGGGAATCCACCTACCCCGAAAACGTCACAGTGACATCCTCAGATCGTGGTGGTTTCTTGTGTTTCACCCATGAACAAACACCCACCGCGGCTCGAACGGCCACGTAATGGGAGTGTTGTTTGCTCCTTAGAAAGGAGGTGATCCAGCCGCACCTTCCGGTACGGCTACCTTGTTACGACTTCGTCCCAATCGCCGATCCCACCTTCGACGGCTCCCTCCCTGACGGGTTAGGCCACCGGCTTCGGGTGTTACCGACTTTCATGACGTGACGGGCGGTGTGTACAAGGCCCGGGAACGTATTCACCGCAGCGTTGCTGATCTGCGATTACTAGCGACTCCGACTTCATGGGGTCGAGTTGCAGACCCCAATCCGAACTGAGACACGCTTTAAGGGATTCGCTCCACCTCACGGTATCGCAGCCCTCTGTACGCGCCATTGTAGCATGTGTGAAGCCCTGGACATAAGGGGCATGATGACTTGACGTCATCCCCACCTTCCTCCGAGTTGACCCCGGCAGTCTCCTGCAAGTCCCCGGCATAACCCGCTGGCAATACAGGACAAGGGTTGCGCTCGTTGCGGGACTTAACCCAACATCTCACGACACGAGCTGACGACAGCCATGCACCACCTGTACACCAACCACAAGGGAAACGACATCTCTGCCGTCGTCTGGTGTATGTCAAACCCAGGTAAGGTTCTTCGCGTTGCATCGAATTAATCCACATGCTCCGCCGCTTGTGCGGGCCCCCGTCAATTCCTTTGAGTTTTAGCCTTGCGGCCGTACTCCCCAGGCGGGGTACTTAATGCGTTAGCTACGGCACAGAACCCGTGAAAAGAGTCCCACACCTAGTACCCACCGTTTACGGCGTGGACTACCAGGGTATCTAATCCTGTTCGCTCCCCACGCTTTCGCTCCTCAGCGTCAGTTACTACCCAGAGACCCGCCTTCGCCACCGGTGTTCCTCCTGATATCTGCGCATTTCACCGCTACACCAGGAATTCCAGTCTCCCCTGTAGTACTCAAGTCTGCCCGTATCGCCTGCACGCCTACAATTGAGTTGCAGGATTTCACAGACGACGCGACAAACCGCCTACGAGCTCTTTACGCCCAGTAATTCCGGACAACGCTCGCACCCTACGTATTACCGCGGCTGCTGGCACGTAGTTGGCCGGTGCTTCTTCTCCAGGTACCGTCACTTGCGCTTCGTCCCTGGCGAAAGGAGTTTACAACCCGAAGGCCGTCATCCCCCACGCGGCGTCGCTGCATCAGGCTTGCGCCCATTGTGCAATATTCCCCACTGCTGCCTCCCGTAGGAGTCTGGGCCGTGTCTCAGTCCCAGTGTGGCCGATCACCCTCTCAGGTCGGCTACCCGTCGTCGCCTTGGTACGCCATTACCGCACCAACAAGCTGATAGGCCGCGGGCCCATCCTGAACCGCAAAAGCTTTCCACCCCCCACCATGAAACAGGAGATGAATATCCGGTATTAGACCCAGTTTCCCAGGCTTATCCCGAAGTCCAGGGCAGATCACCCACGTGTTACTCACCCGTTCGCCACTCGAGTACCCCCGAAGGAGCCTTTCCGTTCGACTTGCATGTGTTAAGCACGCCGCCAGCGTTCGTCCTGAGCCAGGATCAAACTCTCCAAACAAAAATCAGAGAAAAGACCTGACCAAAAAATAATCCAAAAAAATAAGAAATTGACTGGCAAAAAATTCGTCTTGTCAATGACAAACTCCCTCCATGCCAGACAATCACTGGCACAAGAAAATCCATCACACACTATCGAGTTCTCAAAAAACACACACCCACCAACACCACACAACCACAGTCATGCGAACTTCAATGAGCAGAGCACCACCCGGCAAGCGGGCAACTGTTCCAGACTAGCGTCTGAACCTCTTCGCCGTCAAGTCGCTCGGATCGGATTTCTCAAATCCCTTGCGCTGGCGGCCCGACCTAAGTTACACGCAGACGTGCACCTTCACAAATTCGCTGGTCAGGCGCCGATACGTGCGCCGGCGAAGGTCTTCTTACCGCGACGCAGCACCAGCCAGCGGCCGTGCAGGAGGTCGCCGGCACCGGGCGTCCAGTCCGCGTCGGTCACCTTGGCGTTGTTGACGTAGGCACCGCCTTCGTCGATCGCGCGCCGGGCGGCCTTGTTGCTGTCGGCGAGGCCGGAGTCGACCAGCAGCTCGACGATCGTCGGTTGCGCGCCGGCCGGGTACTCGGCGACGCCGGTCTCCCCCAGCGCCGCGGCGAGGGTCGCCTCATCGAGGCCGTCGAGCTCGGCACGCCCGAACAGCGCCTGGCTGGCGAGCTGCGCGGCCGCGGTGTGCTCCGGTCCGTGGATGAGATTCGTCATCTCCTCGGCGAGACGCTTCTGGGCGGTCCGCAGGAACGGCTTCTCCGCGGTGATCGCGGCGAGTTCGTCGATCTCGTCCCGAGTGAGGAAGGTGAACCACTTCAGATACTTCACGACATCGGCATCCGCCGTGTTCACGAAGTACTGGTACCAGGCGTACGGCGAGGTCAGCTCCGGATCGAGCCAGAGGCTGCCCCCGCCGGTCGACTTGCCGAACTTCTTGCCGTCGGCCGAGGTCACCAGGGGGACGGTGAGCGCATGGGCGGTGGCGCCCTCCACCTTGCGGATCAGGTCGACGCCGCCGATGATGTTGCCCCACTGATCGGAGCCGCCGACCTGCAGCACACAGCCGTACCGCCGGTACAGCTCCAGGAAGTCGTTCGACTGGAGCAGCAGGTAGCTGAACTCGGTGTAGCTGATGCCGTCGGTCTCCAGCCTGCGCTTCACGGTCTCCCGCGCCAGCATCACGTTGACCGAGAAGTTCTTCCCGAGATCACGCAGAAAGTCGATCGCCGACAGTTCCCGCGTCCAGTCCAGGTTGTTGACCAGCACCGCGCTGTTACTCGTCGGCCCGCTCGCTTCGCTCCCGGCGCCGGTCGGCGAGTCGTCGATCTCGACGAAACGCTGAAGCTGCCCGACGATCCGGTCGGCCCAGCCGGCCACCGTGTCGGTCGAGTTCATGGTGCGCTCACCGACGTCGCGCGGATCACCGATCAGACCGGTCGCCCCACCGGCCAGTACGACCGGCCGGTGCCCGGCGAGCTGGAATCGGCGCAGGGTCAGCAACGGCACCAGGTGTCCGGCGTGCAGGCTCGACGCCGTCGGGTCGAAGCCCGCGTACAGCGAGATCGGTCCCTCGGCGAGCGTCCGCGCGAGCGTCGCCTCATCGGTCGTCTGGCCGATCAGCCCGCGCCACGTGAGTTCGCTGAGGATGTCCGACTGTTCCGAGTCGGTCACTTCGCCTCTCCGACCAGCAGACGATGCTCGTCGTCGCCGACCTTGCGGGCGTCGGCGATCAGCATGTTCGGGATGCCGAGTTCGTCGATGGCATACGCCACCCGCAGCCGGGGGTTATACAGCTCGTCGCCCGCATCGATCAGTTCGCCGAGATCCTGCGGGCACACCAGGCGCGCCCGCACGATCGGATCGAGCTGCTCTGCTCGTGACGTCATTCGTCCTCACTTTCGCCGGAGCCCAGGCTACTCGGCACGCTCACGACCGGTTGCGGGCCGGTCGCCGTCTCGCCCGACGGCCGCCGGGCGGCCGGGGCCCGGGTCGGCACCGACCAGTCGATCGACGCGGCAGCCGTCTTGGTGTAGCGGCGGTAACGTCCGCCCGGATCGCGATACCAGACCTTCGGACCGGGCTTCGGCACACCTCGCCGGACCAGCGCCGAGCCGAGCGGCCGGTACGACTCGCTGACCGGGATCTCGCTGACGATGCTGATCAGGTGCGGACGTTCGTGCGCTTCCAGTTCGCCGAGCGCGACCCGCAGCTGGGTCGGGGTGACCGACGAGGCTCCGTCGTGCAGGCTGAGCGCGGCGACGGCGACCTGGCTGCCGGGCTCCCCCACCCCGAAGACCACCACCTCGTCGATGCCCGCGACCCGGGACAGCGCCTGCCGGATCGGCTCGGGATACACCACACCGTCGCTGGTCTGGATCACCCCGGACGCCGAGCTGACGAACCACAGGTCGCCGTCCTGGTCTTGCCGGAACAGCAGACCGGACACCTCCCAGCGATCGTGCGGGCGGAAGACGTCACGCAGGACGCGCCCGCTCGCCTCGTAGCGCTGGCCGGCGTGCGCCATCAGCATCCCGACCTCGCCGGCCTCGGCGCGCCGGATGAAGCCGGAGTCCCGGTCGATCGCGAGCTGACCCACGTCAGCGCGATAAGCGGCGAGTTCGACGGCGTTGGTCTCCGGCAGCGGCCGGCCCATCGACCCGATCTTGCTGCCGTCGATGTTCGCCAGGATCGCCGAGCCGTCGGCGGTGGCGAAGAACTCCAGCACCTTGGCCTTGGGCAGCTTCTCGTCGATCTCGGCCCACAGTCCGGTCGGCAACCCCGAACCCATGAACAGCCGGACGCTGCTCAGCTGCGCGGGATCGAAGCCGGGGGCGTCGACCACCTCGCTGAGCATCGACCACGTGTAGGACACCACCGTGACGCCGTAGCGGCGCACCTCGGTGTGGAAGCGCTCGGCGTCGAGCCCGGTCGACAGGGCGATCCGCGACCTGCCGGCGACGGTGGCGCCGAGGGTGGTGAGCAGGCCGGATGCGTGGTGCAGGGGCGGCAGGCAGTACACGGTGTCGTAGCTGGTGAGACCGGCCGCGGCCGCCGCGCCGAACGCGGACATCGCGAAGCGGTGGTTGGTCACCGCCCAGCGGGTCAGCCGGCCTTCCACGCGGCTGTACAGGATGAACGCCAGGTCACCGGCGAGTCCCGGATCGGGCCGGTACCACGCGGGCATCCGCACCTTCTCCGGATCGATCCGCTCCATGTCGACGACGGTCGCGCCATCGGCGCGATCGATGACGCGCTGGTCACCGCCGCCGAGCACCAGGACGCGGTCGCTGACCGTCGAGGCGATCTCCAGATGATCGGGGTCGGTGACGATCACGCGGGCCTCCGCGACGGCGACCATCTCGCCAAGATCGTCGGCGCCCGCCGCCAGCAGCACGGCGACCGCACCCAGCCGCGAGAGGGCCGCGACCGCGACCAGGGCACTGGGCCGCGGATCCATCATCACGCCGATGTGCTCACCCGGCCGGACACCGCACTCGATCAGGCCCGCGACGACGTTGTCGATACGGGTGTTGACCTGCTCGTGGGTCAGCACCCGGTTCTCGAAGAGGAAGAGTTCGGCCTGCGGGCTGCGCTTGTTGTTCTCGCTCATCAGCTTGCCGAGCGAGATGCGCGTCGACGGCTGGATCTGACCGAGGCGGAACAGGCGCGGGACCGTGCGCACCGATTCGCTGGCCACCGCGCGAGCCGTCCGCTGCAGCGAATCCGCGGCGTCGAGCACTTCCTTGCCGATCACCGCACCCGCACCGGCCACCTGGCCGACGCCGTAGGTGAGCCGGTTGGTCCAGCTGATCCCCGATCCGTGCCCCGCGCGGTCCCGGCTCATCGGCGCCACATGCTCGGGCCGTTCGCCCGCACCGTCGCGCCACCGGATCCACTCGGCGGTGGTCGGCCACGACAGCCGGCCCGCGGTGGAACCGACGACGAGGCCGAAGTGCCCGGCCGGGATCACCGTCTCGTACACGTCGGCGTCCGGTGCGGCGTCGACGATGCCGCGCACCGCGACCGGCTGGCCGATGTCGTCGGTCTCGCCGACGAACGCGAGCACCGGGCTGGTGATCTCGGTCAGCGACACGATGTCGCCGTCGATCACGAAGCCGCCGGACACCATGCGGTTGTGCGCGACGAACTGCCGGAGCAGTTCGGCGACGGCCGGGCCCGACCACGCGACCCAGCCCTCCTGTTCGATGAACCGGCGCTGGTCCTCCCGCGGCAGCAGAGCGTCGCGGTCGTGCAGCTTGCGCATGAAGTCGATGCGGCTGCGCGCGGTCTTCACCGGATCGGCGAGCTGGAATCCGGTGCGCGCCAGCCACCCGGGGATCCACAGGTGGCTGAACACCTTGTCGGCCAGCAGTTCGGCACCGGGCACGGCGAGGTTCGCCGGCAGCCCGAGCGGCAGCGCGGCGAGTACGTCGACCGGACTGCCCCAGGTGATCAGGCTGGCGATGCCCTCGGACCGGCGATACGCGGCGGTCTGGTACGCGAACATGCCGCCCTGGGAGTATCCGGCGAGGTGGACGTCGCGCCCGACCACCGCGTGCACCAGGTCGACGACGCGGCTGACCGCGAGGATGTGGTCGGTGAGGGTGCGCTCCATGCCGCCCTCTTCGTGGTCCGGGGACCCGAAGTCGATGACCCACGGAATGATTCCGTGCTCGTGCAGGATCGACACGGCGCCGTTGTGTTCGGTGACGTCGTAGACGTTGGCCGAGACCATCATCGGCGGAATCAGGATGATGTGCGAGCAGCCGTCGCCGGGGTCGTCCGGGAAGTACCGGCGCAGCCGGTACATCTTCTCGGTCTCGACGACGCGATACGGCGCCGGCTCGGTGCCGGTCTCGAACCCGCCGACCCGGATCACCTCGAGGCCGTTCTGGGCCGTGGCGACGATGCGCCCGACCGCCCCTCCGATGTTGGGCAGACCTACCACTGCGACACCCCTCTTCCGCGCACGATATGCCCAACTCTAAAGGATCGGCCGCGGTCTCCCTACCCGGGAGTCAGGTCACGCCGGAGGTCTCAGGCGAGCGCGGCACGCAGGTCGGCGATCGTGCTGCCCGCGACGTCGATCTGCCGCTGCACCTGCGACGACGACGTGCCGCCGAGCGCGTTGCGCGACTCGATCGACCCGGTGACGGTGAGCACCTCGCGCACCGCCGGAGTCAGCGCCGGGTGGATCGCGGTGAATTCGTCGTCGCTCAGGCCGTCCAGGCCGACGCCCTTGGTCTCGGCGGCACGCACGCAGGCGCCCGCCACCTCGTGCGCCACGCGGAACGGAATCCCCTGCCGCACAAGCCATTCGGCGATGTCGGTCGCGAGAGTGAAGCCGGCCGGGGCCAGCTCCGCCATGCGTTCCGGATGGAACTCGAGGGTCGCCACCAAACCGGTCATCGCCGGAAGCAGCAGATCGAGCTGGGCGACCGAGTCGAAGACCGGCTCCTTGTCCTCCTGCAGGTCGCGGTTGTACGCGAGCGGCTGCGCCTTGAGGGTGGCGAGCAGGCCGGACAGGTTGCCGATCAGGCGGCCGGCCTTGCCGCGCGCCAGTTCGGCCACATCCGGGTTCTTCTTCTGCGGCATGATCGAACTGCCGGTGGACCACGCATCGGCGAGCGTCACGTAGCCGAATTCCGGTGTGCTCCACAGGATCACGTCCTCGCCGAGCCGGGACATGTCGACCCCGATCATCGCCAGCACGAAGGCCGCTTCGGCGGCGAAGTCACGCGAGCTGGTGGCGTCGATCGAGTTGTCGGCGGCCCGGTCGAAGCCGAGATCCTCGGCGATGGCGGCGGGGTCGAGCCCGAGCGACGATCCGGCCAGCGCGCCGGAACCGTACGGTGACACGGCCAGCCGCCGGTCGGCGTCGACGATACGGGCGACGTCGCGCAGCAGCGGCTGGGCGTGCGCCATCAGGGTGTGACCGAGCAGAACCGGTTGCGCGGCCTGCAGGTGCGTCTTGCCGGGCATGACGACGCCCGGGTGCGCCGCGGCCTGGCCGACCAGCGCCTGCGCGAGGTCCAGGACGTCGGAGGCGACGCGGCGCAGGCTGTCGCGCAGCCACATGCGGAAGAGGGTGGCCACCTGGTCGTTCCGGGAGCGGCCGGCGCGCAGCCGCCCGCCGAGTTCCGGGCCCACACGTTCGATCAGGCCCCGTTCGAGCGCGCCGTGCACGTCCTCGTCGGACTCGGCGGCCACGAAAGCACCACTGACCACGTCGTCGGCCAGCCGGTCCAGGCCGACGAGCATCCCTTCGAGTTCCTCGTCGGTGAGCAGTCCGGCGCGCAGGAGGACGCGGGCGTGCGCTTTCGACGCCGCGATGTCGTAGGGCGCCAGCACCCAGTCGAAGTGGGTGGACTTGCTCAGCGCGGCCATCGCCTGCGCCGGGCCGTCGGCGAAGCGGCCGCCCCACAGGGCTCCGGTGTTCGTCGCGCCGGTGGTGTCGGTGTTCTCGGCCATTGCGTTGTACGTCCTCTTCAGGTGATCAGGGTCGGTTGTCTGGGGCTTGGCTTCGACTCGGTCTCGGCTGGCGCCTCGACCGGCTCAGCCGGCGGTGGGCGAAGGTCACCCACGATGATCGAGCGGAGTCGAGATCACCCCACGCTGATCGAGCGGAGTCGAGATCAACACAGCACGACCGACCAGCACGGATGGTCTCGACTTCGCTCGACCATCATGGTGTCTCGACCGGCATGTGGGCTCACACCAGGCTTTCGATGCGGTCGGCGAGTTCGGCGCCGGTGACGGGTTCGCGGGCGAGGACGAAGACGGTGTCGTCGCCGGCGATGGTGCCGACCACGTCGGGCAGGCTGGCCCGGTCGAGGGCGCTCGCGAGGTACTGCGCGGCGCCGGGCGGCGTACGCAGGACCGCGGTGCCGCCCGAGGAGTCCGTGGAGACGAGCAGGTCGCCGAGCAGCCGGGACAGCCGGTCGGTGCCGCCCTCGACCGCGCGGACCGGGCTGCCGTCCTCGGGCACCACGTACACGCCCGCCCCGCCGTCGGGCGCCCGCAGCTTCACCGCGCCGAGTTCGTCGAGGTCGCGCGACAGGGTCGCCTGGGTGACGTCGATCCCCTGCTCGGCGAGCAGCTTGCTCAGTTCCACCTGGCTGCGGACCTGCCGGTGTGTGAGGATCTCGACGATCCGCGCCAGCCGCCCGGCCCGCGTCGCGGCGAGCCGGGCGTGGTCGTCGACGTGGTTCACGGCTGCTCCAGCAGCCAGGTGAGCAGTGCCTTCTGCGCGTGCAGGCGGTTCTCCGCCTCGTCGAACACCACGCTGGCCGGCCCGTCGATCACCTCGTCGGTGATCTCCTCACCGCGGTGCGCGGGCAGGCAGTGCAGCACGATCGCACCGGGTGCGGCCTGCGCCAGCAGTTCGTCGTTGATCTGGTACGGACGGAACGGCCCGACGCGGTCGAGTCCGTCGTCCTCCTGGCCCATCGACACCCAGGTGTCGGTGACCAGCACGTCGGCGCCGGCGGCCGCGGCGGCCGGATCGTCGATCACCGTCACGCTGCCGCCGGTCTGCGCGGCGCGATCGCGGACGGCCGCCAGGATCTCCGGGTCGGGGTCGAAGCCGTCCGGGCCGGAGAGGCGCACGTGCATACCGGCGGTGACGCCGCCCAGCGCCAGCGAGTGCGCCATGTTGTTGGCGGTATCGCCGAGGTAGGTCATGGTCAGCCCGGCCGGGGCGCCCTTGTGCTCGGTGATGGTGAGCAGGTCGGCCAGCACCTGGCACGGGTGGAAGCTGTCGGACAGCGCGTTGACCACCGGCACCGTGGCGTGGGCGGCCAGCTCGTCGAGCCGCTCCTGCCCGAAGGTCCGCCATACGACGGCGTCGACGAACCGAGACAGCACCCGGCCGGTGTCGGCGAGCGACTCGTCGCGCCCCATCTGCGTCTTGGTGCCGTCGACGACGACGGCGTGCCCGCCGAGCTGAGCGATGCCGACCTCGAAGGAGAACCGCGTCCGCGTCGAGTTCTTGTCGAAGATCACGCCGACGGCGCGCGGGCCGGCGAGCGGCTTGGGCCCGACCGGATCGGCCTTCAGTTCGGCCGCGAGGGCCAGCACGCGCGCTTGTTCGGCGGGCGTGAGGTCGTCGTCGCGGAGGAAGTGCCGGGTCATTTCTGGTCCTTCTGTGCGGCGGCGGTGTCGAGGATGTCCGGGAGGGCGGCGACGAAGGAGTCGGCCTGCTCCCGGGTGAGGATCAGCGGCGGGGCGAGGCGGATCACGTTCGGCGCCGGGGCGTTGATCAGGAAACCCCGCTCGCGCGCGGCGGCCTCGGCCTCGCGCGAGATGTCGTCGCGGAGCACCACGCCCAGGAGGAGGCCGTCGCCCCGGACCTCGACGATCTGCGGATGGTCCAGCGCCTCCATGGCGGCGGCCCAGTCCTTGCCGAGCGCGTCGACGTGGTCGATGAGGCTGTGGTCGTCGATGTATTTCAGCACGGTGAGCGCGGCGGCCGCGGCGGCGGGGTTGCCGCCGAACGTGGTGCCGTGCTGTCCCGGGCCGAACAGTCCGGCGGCCGGGCCGGTGGCGATGACGGCGCCGATCGGCAGCCCGCCGCCGAGGCCCTTGGCGAGCGTCATCACATCCGGCACGATCGCCGCGCGCTGGTGGGCGAACATGGTGCCGGTCCGGGCGATGCCGGTCTGTACCTCGTCGAGGATCAGCAGTGCGCCGCGCTCGGTGGTGATGCGCCGCGCCGCGGCCAGATAGCCCTCGTCGCCCGGGACGACGACACCGTTCTCCCCCTGGATCGGCTCCAGGATCACCGCGGCGGTCCGGTCGGTGACCGCGGCGTCGAGCGCGGCGATGTCGCCGTACGGCACGAACCCGACACCGGCGGGCATCGGCTCGAACGGACCCCGTTTGGCCGGCTGCCCGGTCATCGCGAGCGCACCCATCGTGCGGCCGTGGAAGCCGCCCTCGGCGGCGACGATCTCCGGCCGGCCGGTGAGCCGGGCCAGTTTGAAGGCGGCCTCGTTGGCCTCGGTGCCCGAGTTGCAGAGGAAGACGCGCGAGTCGGGGACGCCGAAGGCATCGAGCAGCCGTTCGGCCAGTTCGACGACGATCGGCGAGATGTAGATGTTCGACACGTGGCCGAGGGTGCTCAGTTGCTCCGAGACCGCCTGCACGAGTTCAGGATTCGCATGCCCGAGCGCGTTGACGGCGATCCCGCCGAGCAGGTCCAGGTACTCGTTGCCGTCGGCGTCGTGCACGACGGCGCCCGCACCACGCACCAGCGCGATCTGCGGGGTGCCGTAGTTGTTCATCAGCGCGGCGGACCAGCGCTGTTGCAGCGGGGCGGTCATGACTTTCCTTTCGAAGCGAGAACCGTGGTGCCCGCGGTGGACGAGGTGAGCAGGGCGGCAAGTACGGCGTGCGGCTCGCGTCCGTCGATCACGTGGGCGGCACCGACGCCGCCCTCGACGGCGCGCAGGCACGCCTCCATCTTGGGGATCATCCCCGAGTCGAGCCGGGGCAGCAGTTCGGTGAGCGCGGCGGCGTCGATCTCCGAGGCCAGCGACGACCGGTCCGGCCAGTCGGTGTACAGCCCCTCGACGTCAGTCAGCATCACCAGGTGCTCGGCGCCCAGCGCCGCGGCGACGGCCCCGGCCGCGGTGTCGGCGTTGATGTTGTGCACCACCCCGTCGACGTCGGGGGCGATGGTCGAGATCACCGGGATGCGGCCGGCGGCGATCAGGTCGTCGACCGCGGAGGTGTTGACCGCGGCGATGTCGCCGACCAGGCCGATGTCGACGGGCTCGCCGTCGACCAGCGCGGTGCGCCGGGTGGCGGTGAGGAGTTTCGCGTCCTCCCCGGTGAGGCCGACGGCGTAGGGACCGTAGGCGTTGATCAGGCCGACCAGTTCGCGGCCGACCTGCCCGAACAGCACCATGCGGGCGATGTCCATCACCTCGGGGGTGGTGACGCGGAAGCCGCCGCGGAACTCCCCTTCCAGGCCGAGCCGCTTCAGCATGGCGGAGATCTGCGGGCCGCCGCCGTGCACGACGACCGGGTGGATGCCGCAGGCGCGCAGCAGCACCATGTCGGCCGCGAAGGCCGCTTTGAGACCGTCGTCGACCATGGCGTTGCCGCCGTACTTGACGACGACGCGGCGGCCGTGGAGGGCCTGGAGCGCGGGCAGCGATTCGGCGAGGATGGACGCTTTGTCGAGGGGGGTGGTCATGTCGTGTAGGCCGAGTTCTCTTCGACGTAGGCGTGGGACAGGTCGGTGGTGCGGACGGTCGCGCTCGCGTCGCCCAGGCCGAGGTCGGCGACCACCTCGATCAGGTCGCCGGACAGGTCGACGTCGCGGGCACCGGGCACCCCGGTGCCGTTCTCGCACACCGTCGAGCCGTTGAACGAGACGGTGATGGTGTCCGGGTCGATCGGCACGGTGACGGCGCCGATCGCCGCGAGGACGCGGCCCCAGTTGGGGTCGGAGCCGAACAGCGCGGTCTTGACCAGGGAGTCGCGGGCGACGGCGCGGGCGATGACGAGCGCGTCGTCCTCGGTGCGCGCACCCCGGACGGTGATCGCGCACCGCTTGGTGACGCCCTCGGCGTCGGCCTGCAACTGCGCGGCGAGGTCGTCGCACACGGCGAACACGGCGGCGTCGAGCTCGGCCTGGGTGATCTCGATCTGGCTGGCGCCCGAGGAGAGCAGCAGGACGGTGTCGTTGGTCGACATCGAGCCGTCGATGTCGAGCCGGTCGAAGGTGAGCGCGGTGGCCCGGCGCAGCGCGGTGTCGAGCATGTCGGGGGTGACCTTCGCGTCGGTGGTCAGCACCACGAGCATGGTGGCGAGCGACGGCGCCATCATGCCCGCGCCCTTGGCCATGCCGCCGACGTTCCACCGGCCCGGATGGTGCAGGGCGACCTGTTTGGGCACGGTGTCGGTGGTCATGATCGCGTACGCCGCGTCGGTGCCGCCTTCCAGGCCGCCGCCCATCTCATGGACGATCTCGGTGACCGCGGGCAGCAGCTTGTCCATCGGCAGTCGTTCGCCGATGATCCCGGTGGAGCACACCGCGACCTCGAGCGCGCCGGTCTCGGTGCCCCAGTTCGACAGCGTCTCGGCGACCGCCTCGGCGGTGGCGTGCGTGTCCTGGAAGCCGCCGGGACCGGTGCAGGCGTTGGCGCCACCGGAGTTGAGGATCACCGCCCGCACCCGCCGGCTCTTCATGATCTCCTGGGTCCACAGCACGGGGGCGGCCTTCACCTGGTTGCGGGTGAAGACGGCGGCGGCACCGAGGTCGGGTCCCTCGTTGAAGACGAGGGCGACGTCGGACTTGCCGGACGGCTTGAGGCCCGCGGTGAGGCCGGCGGCCCGGAAGCCGAGCGGCGCGGTGACTCCCTGCCGCCGCATCATCCGCGCACCGATCAGCTGATCGAGGTGCTCGTCGGGAAGGTTGGCGGTCACGGGGCGACTCCCACGGTGGTCAGTCCTTCGGTCTCGCCCCAGCCCAGGGCCAGGTTCATCGATTGCACGGCGGCGCCGCCGGTGCCCTTGGTCAGATTGTCCACGGCACCGATCGCCGTGAGGATACCGGTCCGCTCGTCGACGCCGAGGCCGATCTGGATCGCGTTGCTGCCGACCACCGCGCCGGTCTCCGGGAACTCTCCGGCCGGGAGCAGGTGAAGGAACGGCTCGTCGGCGTAGGCCGCTTCGTAGGCCGCCCGGACCCGGGCGAGGTCGGTGCTCGCCGACAGCCGTGCGGTGCAGGTCGCGAGGATACCCCGCGACATCGGTGCGAGGACCGGCGTGAACGACACCTCGACGGGCTGATCGGCCACCACCGACAGCGCCTGGGTGATCTCCGGGGTGTGCCGGTGGGTTCCGCCGACCCCGTACGCCCGGGCCGACCCCATCACCTCGGAGGCGAGGAACGCCACCTTCGGGGCCTTCCCCGCACCCGACGTGCCGGTCACCGCGACCACCTGCACCCGGGGCTCGACCAGACCGGCGGCCAGGGCCGGAGCGAGGGTGAGGATGGAGACGGTCGGGAAGCAGCCCGGAACGGCGATCCGGCTCGCGCCAGACAGTTCCGTTCGCCCCCTGAGTCCCGTCGAAGGGTCGATCAGCAGTTCGGGCATCCCGTACGGCCAGGTCCCCGCGTGCTCGCCACCGTAGTAGTGGGCCCACTCGGCCGGGTCCTGCAGCCGGAAGTCGGCGCCGCAGTCGACGATCAGCGTGCTCGGCGGCAGGGCGTTCGCGATCTGCGCGGACTGACCGTGGGGCAGCCCGAGGAACACCACGTCGTGCCCGGCCAGTACCTCCGGTGTGGTGTCCTCCAGAATGCGGTCCGCCAGCGGCAGGAGGTGGCGATGGTGCTCCCCCAGCCGGGTCCCGGCGTTCCCGCCCGCCGTGAGGGCACCGATCTCGATCTCACCCGTGGCCAGGCGCGGGTGACCGCAGAGGAGCCGAAGAATCTCGCCTCCCGCGTAGCCACTGGCGCCCGCCACCGCAATCCGCGTTATCATGGGATCATTATGCATGAGACTGCAATTTAATTCATCACCGGGTCCGCGGTTCGGCGCGTCTCGCCCCTGACTCAGTGGGCATCGCCCACCCACCTCGTTGTCGCCCGCCCTGCCGAGTGGGCAACAACGAAGTCACGAGCACCGGTCCCGGTTTCGGCATCCGACGGACCACACCCGCTCAGCGGCGCAGTGTCAGCACCGCGATCTGCGGCGGCGCACCGACCCGGACCGGCGGGCCCCACGCACCTGCACCGCGCGACGTGAAGACCCGCACGTCACCGACATCGCCGAAACCCTCGACCACCGGTTGCTGCAAACCCACGAGATAGCCGAACGGCCACAACTGCCCGCCGTGGGTGTGCCCGGAGAGTTGCAGATCGACACCCCGACCCTGGACGTCCGTCGCCTGCCGCGGCTGGTGGGCGAGGTAGATCAAGACCCGGTTCGGGTCGTGCCCGGTCAACGCCTTCGCCGGATCGGGAGCATATGGATCGGGCGCGGTGGCGTCGTAGACGCCGGCCAGATCGATCACGGCACCCTCGCGGTGCAGCTCGACGCGCTCGTTACGCAGCGGTCGCACACCGAGAGTCTGCCAGTAGTCGAGCCACGCCCCACCGTCTCCGGCGAGGTATTCGTGGTTCCCGGAAACGCCGAAGACGCCGAGCGGTGCGCGCAGGTCGCGCAGCGGGTGCAGATCGCGACCCACCTCGGCGACCGTGCCATCGGCGAGGTCACCGCCCAGGATCACCACGTCCGGATGCGCGGCGTTGACCTCACGCACCACCCGCCGTGTGAACGACGCTCCCCGCGCGGGCCCGACGTGCAGGTCGGTGACCAACGCGATGCGCAGGCCGTCGAACGGCTGCGGCAGGCGGGCGATCCGTGCGGTCTCCTCGGTCGCGGTGACCCGGTTCGCCTCGGTGAGGCCGCACCCGACGATCACCGCCGAGGCCACCACGACCACGACCGTCGCGATCTGCAGCCAGCGCTGTGGACGGACCGGACGTCCTCGACCGCGCAGCCGGGAGACCGCGCGACTCGCCAGGGAGACGAGACCGAGAAGCAGGCTGCCGAGAATCAGATAGAAGACGATGGCCCACCAGGTGTACCCGGCGAAGCCGACCGGCCGCGCCCACGCCGGATCGAGCACACCCATGCCGACCAGAAAGGCGCAGACCCCCAGGACCATGCCGATGAGCAGGACCGTGTCGGCCACCATCGCCCAGCGGCCGGAGATCCCGGTGGCCACCACAAGCCGCCGATGCAGCCAGAAGGTCAGCGCGGCGACCACCGCGAGGGCGACGACAGCGACGATCCAGTACACGGCGGCCGATCAGGAGCGCATGCGGTCAGCGCAGGCGTGCGCCGACCACCCCGCCCGCGTGCTCGACCGCCGCGAGCTTGGCCGCGGTCGCCTCGTCCTCGGTGAGAGTGCGGTCGCCGGCCCGGAAGGTCAGCGCGAAGGTGAGCGACTTGTTGCCCTCGCCCACCTGCTCACCGGCGAAGACGTCGAACAACGAGATCGACTCCAGGAGGTCGCCGGCGCCGGCGGCGAGCGCGTCCTGCACCCGCTGAGCCGGAACGTCCTGCGCCACTACGACATTCACGTCCTGCAGCACGGCGGGGAACGGCGAGACCGCCGGCGATGGCAGAACGGTCCGCAGCGGCAGTGCGTCGAGATCCAGCTCCAGGGCGCACAGGCGGGCCGGCAGTCCGGCACGTTCCAGGACCGCCGGGTGCAGCTCGCCCGCATGGCCGACGGCCACCCCGTCGACCTCCAGACGGGCACAGCGGCCGGGGTGGAACGGCGCGTACTGATCGGCGACCAGGGTCACCTCGACGCCCGCGGCGGCCGCGACGGTGCGAGCCGCCTCGAAGGCATCGTACGCGTCGGCCGTCCGGCCCGGCCCCCACGGACCGGCGGGGTCGCGCAGCCCGGTGAGGACGGCGGCGACGTGCACGGGCTGCGCGGGCAGCGAGGCGTCGAGTGCGGTCAGCTCCTCGTCGGACGGGCGGCGGGTGACGTCGAGCGGCGGCACCACGGGCCCCCGCTCACCGCCGAGCACCACCTGGCCGATCGTGTACAGCGACAGGTCGCGGTTACCGCGCGCGATGTTGCGGGCCGTCATCTCCAGGAGGCCCGGCAGCAGCGTGGTGTTCAGCTCCGGCCGGTCGGCTTCCAGCGGGTTGAGGACCTTCACGGTGTCGCGGCGCGGGTCGTCATCGGCCAGGCCCCAGGTGTCGAACACACCGGCCGGCATGAACGGATACGGCAGCACCTCGACGTAGCCGTCGGTGGCCAGGGCGATGCCGACGGCGCGGCGCCGGTGCTGGCGCGGAGTGAGGCCGGTGCCGCCGGGGGCGCTCGGCAACACCGCGGGGATGTCTTCCAGACCTTCCAGACGCAGGACCTCCTCGACGAGGTCGGCGGGCTGCCGCAGGTCCGGACGCCACGACGGCGGGGTGACGCTCAGGGTGCCCGCGACGTCGTCGACCTCGGCGCCGACCTCGCGCAGTCGTGCGACGGTGGTGCCCGCGGGGTAGACGACGCCCGCGGTGCGGTCGGGCAGGTCGGCGTCGATCACGATCGCCGCGACCGGCGGCACCTCGGCACGCACGTCGGCGAGCGGGCCGGCGATCTCGCCGCCGGCGATCTCGGTGATCAGCGAGGCGGCCCGATCGGACGCGACCGCGGTGATCTCCGGATCCACCAGACGTTCGAAGCGCTTGGCGGCCTCGGAGCTGAGCTTGTGCCGCTTGCCGGTGCGGAAGACGCGGACCTGGTCGAAGTTCGCCGACTCCAGCAGGATGCGCGTGGTGCCGTCGGTGACCTCGGTCGCGGCGCCGCCCATCACGCCGGCCAGCGCGATCGGGCCGGAGTCGTCGGCGATCACCACGTCCTCGGGATCGAGGGTGCGTTCCACGCCGTCGAGGGTGGTCAGCTTCTCCCCCGCCCGTGCGGCCCGCACGACGACGGTGCCGGTCACCTTGTCGGCGTCGAACGCGTGCAGCGGCTGGCCGAGCTCGATCATCACGTAGTTGGTGACGTCCACGATGGCCGAGATCGGCCGGATCCCGGCGACCATCAGGCGCTTGGCGATCCACCACGGGGAGATCGCGGTGGCGTCGACGCCCTCGATCACGCGGGCGGTGTAGCGGGTGGCCTTGCCGTCGTCGTCGAGCCGCACCGGCCAGGGCGTCGGCCCGGTGACTCCCTCGGCCGGCTCAGCGATCGACGGGACCGCCGCCGGGTCGGCGTAGTCGACGGCGAAGGCGCTGGCCAGTTCGCGGCCGAGGCCACGCATGGAGAACGCGTAGCCGCGGTCCGGGGTGACGTTGACGTCGATCGCGACGTCGTTCAGACCGAGTACCTCGTGCGCGTCGGCGCCGGGCTCGGCGGTCCCCGGCGCGAGGACCAGGATGCCGGCGTGGTCGGTGCCGATACCCAGTTCGGACACCGAGCAGATCATGCCGTTGGAGACCCGGCCGTAGGTCTTCCGCGCGGCGATCTCGAAGTCACCGGGCAGCACGCAACCGGGAAGCGCCACGACCACCAGGTCGCCTTCGGCGAAGTTCCGGGCGCCGCAGACGATCTCCTGCAGCGTCGTGCCCGCGTCGGTGGCCTCGGCATCCCCCGTCGCTGCGCTCGCCCGGTCCCCGACGTCGACGCGGCAGAAACGGATGGGCTTCTTGAACTCGGTGAGTTCCTCGATCTCCGCGACCCGCCCGATCACCAGCGGACCGGTGACGGCCGGGAACGGTTCGACGTCCTCGATCTCGAATCCGACGCGGACGAAGCCGGCGTCGATCTGATCGGTCGACGCCGACCAGCCGGGAGCTCCGGCCTGCAGTGCTTCGGTCAGCCAGGACTGGGAGAGGCGCACGGGGAACTTCTTTCGCGTGAGTGCGGGGTGTGACGGTGTCTGCGGTGGGCCGGGGCTTAGAGCGCCGCGCCGAACGGGAGGGTGAAACGGATGTCGCCCTCCACCATGTCGCGCATGTCGGGCAGGTCGTTGCGGAACTGCAGGGTGCGTTCCAGACCCATGCCGAACGCGAAGCCGGTGTACACGTCGGGGTCGATGCCGCTGGCGCGCAACACGTTCGGGTTGACCATGCCGCAGCCACCCCACTCGACCCAGCCGGCGCCGCCCTTCTTCCCCGGGAACCACACGTCGACCTCGGCGGAGGGCTCGGTGAACGGGAAGTAGCTGGCGCGCATGCGGGTGGTGGTGTCCGGGCCGAAGAGCGCCTTCGCGAAGGTCTCCAGGGTGCCGCGCAGGTTCGCCAAGGTCAGCCCCTTGTCGACGGCCAGGCCCTCGATCTGGTGGAAGACCGGGGTGTGCGTGGCGTCGAGTTCGTCGGTGCGGAACGTCCGGCCCGGGCAGGCGACGTAGATCGGCACCTCGCGGCTCAGCATGGATCGCACCTGGACCGGAGACGTATGCGTCCGCAGCACCTGCCGCGACCCCTCGGGAGCGATATAGAAGGTGTCCTGCATGGAGCGCGCCGGATGATCGGGCAGGAAGTTGAGCGCGTCGAAGTTGTGATGCTCGGTCTCCACCTCCGGGCCCTCGGCGATCTCCCAGCCCATGCCGATGAAGACGTCGGCGACCTGGTCGGCGATCACCGTGATCGGGTGGCGGGCGCCGGCCCGGCGTCGCGCCGCGGGCAGCGTGACATCGAGGGTCTCGGCGACCAGCACCGCGGCATCCCGCTCGGCGGTCAGTTCGGCGGTCCGCTCGTCGAGGGCGGCGGCGATCTGTCCCCGCACCTCGTTGACCAGCTTGCCCGCCGCCGAACGCTCCTGCTTGGGGAGCGCACCGAGGGCGCGTCGTGCCAGGGCGACCGGCGACTTGTCACCGACGTGCGCCACCTTGGTCTCGGCGAGCGCCGCCAGGTCCCGCGCATCGCCGAAGGCGGCGACCGCGGCGGTCACCGCGGCGGAAAGCTCCTCCGCGGACGGGAAACTGCTCTCAACGACATCGTCAGACACCGACGTGTTCTCCCTGGGCTCGACTGGCGAATATGCACCACAAGATTAGTCGACGCACCCGGACCCGCCGCCCGCGACCCGAAGGGGCAGGCGGCGGGCGGTCTTCTGCACGACGAGCCGGGCGCGGCGGGAACGGAGGTCGGCAGCACCGTCACGGGATGCTCCGCACCGCCCTGCCGGGGTCGAGTCACACCCCGACGGGGGCCGCCTCTTCACGAACGGCCCGCCGCGGAGCCGGATCGAACAGCCGGTCCACCAACGCGCCGAAGACGAGTCCGATCACGAGCCAGATCAGCGTCTGGTTGAGCAGCGAGTACCACCGGAACTTCCACAGCACGTCGGCGTCGAACCCGGGATAGACGATCTGTCCGGGCGCGACGGTCCTGCCGTCGATGGTCAGCGGCGTGGACAGGATATTGGTGATCGGCTGCGGGGTCTCGGTGGCGGCCCGGGCGAAACCGAACTGGCCGCTGTGCGCCACGTTCGCCGACAGATCGCCCAGCGACGGCATCACCGCGAGCGCGATCCCGAAGACCACCAGGAACCCGACGACGCTGACGATGATCGACGTGCCGCGCCCCAGCCGGGGCGTCAGCTTGACCGCCGCGTACACGGTCAGGCCGAGCAGGATCAGCGAGATGGCCACCATGCCCAGGTACAGGTGTCCACGGGTCTGGATGGTGAAGTCGTGACCGATGGCCGGCGGGTTGGCCGGGTACTTGACGAACGGCAGCAGGAATACGCCGAGGTAGCCGAAACCGGCGATCAGCCACGCCAGAGTGCGCGGACGGATCGAGAACCGGCCGTGCAGCACCACATACGCGACCGCCACGAGCGCACCCATGGCGATGGAGAACCCGATGATGCCGGTGGCGATCCCGACGGTCGACTGGATGGTCCGGCTGAAGATCTCCGGCCCGTCCGGTTCGACCGCCCGGCCGGCCGCCTGATTCAGCGCGTGCAGGGCGTCGTCGCGCCCCGACTCGTAGTCGATGGCCTTGTTGATGACGGGTTCGGCGAAGACCTTGGCGAAGACGAAGCCCAGCACGCCCGCGATCAGACCGGCGAGCGCTCCGCGCCCGATGACACGGAGTTCCATGATGTCGGTCCCCGCTCAGTGGCAGGGGAAGCCGAGGAAGTGACGGGAGTCGTGCACCCATTCGTGCACGACCATCGTCTTGCCGAAGACCGACGTCATGCCCTCGTCGACACCGATGAAGTAGTACGCCAGCAGTGCGAGCAGCACCGTGATGCTCAGGATCAGGGCGACGCGTCCGGCCGACAGCGCCTCGGCGGAGATGCCGGCGCGCGGGTCGTGGGTCGAAACATGTGTGCTCATCGGGAGGGCCTCCTTCGGGGTGGTGCGCCCCGTCGTCGTCGGATATCGAGCATGACGGCCGCGTATCTGACTCGATCCCCGGCCATCCGGTGATCTCACAGTGGCGCCACCGTCCCGGAGTCCCACCGGGTTCCGCTGGCCGTCGTACCCTCTCAAGCCGACCACCCGACATCGCCGCAGGTCAAGCCGGTGACCGATTTGCCACGAAGGTCGCATCCAGGGCGCGATCCACTCTCCCGGCACCGGGTAGATCTACGCATCGGGCACCCCGCAGGACTACTCGACTTGTCTCTTGGGGCCGCTGCAGCACGTTCGCGGGACCCCGATCACGGTAGGTTTGTCCCAAGCTTTGCCCCCGTCGCTCTCGCCCAGGAGGAATAGTGCCCGTCGCACCAGGTTCTGACATCGCCGGTTACCGGGTTGTCGCCCAGCTCGGGTCGGGCGCCATGGGCGACGTCTATCTGGTCGAGAACCCGCATCTGATGCGCCGGGAAGCGATGAAGGTGATCTCGGTCGGCGGGACCTCGAACCCCGACTTCCAGACGCGCTTCACCAACGAGGCCCGCACCGCGGCCGCCCTCGATCACCCGAGCATCATCACCGTCTACGCGTACGGCGTGGAGAACGACGCCCCGTGGTTCACCATGAGCTACCTCGACGGCCCCGACCTGGCGTCGGTGCGGCTCTCCACCGCCGACGTGATCAACGCCGTCTCACAGGTCGCCGACGCCCTCGACTACGCGCACGCGCGGCAGGTGGTGCATCGCGACATCAAGCCGGCGAACATCGTGATCACCCGCGACGAGCACGGCAAGCTCCGCCGCGCCGTGGTGCTCGACTTCGGCATCGCGCGGCTGGCCGACTCGCCGCAGCTCACCGCGGCGAACTCGGTGGTCGGCACCATGGCGTACACGGCGCCCGAGATCATCTCCGGCCAGACCGCCGACGCGATGTCCGATCAGTACGCGCTCGCCTGCACCACGTACACGCTGCTGGCCGGCACCACGCCGTTCCACGGGGACACCTCGGCCGCGATCATGATGGCGCACCTGCAGCAGCCGACGCCGTCGATCGCCCAGGTCCGTCCCGACCTCGCCGCGCTCGCCCCGGTGCTGGAGCGCGCCATGGCCAAGGCCCCGGCCGCCCGCTTCCCCGACTGCCGCACCTTCGCCGCGGAACTGCAGCGCGCGCTCGGCCAGACGCCGGGCGGCACCGCGACCGCGGTGGCGCCGGTGCCACCGGCCGGCGCGCCGAGTCAGCCGTCGCACCCCTCCCAGCCGTCACATCCCTCCCAGCCGTCGTATCCGACCGCGAACACCGGCGGCCAGCCGTCGGCGATGCCGCCCGGCTTCACCGGATTCCCCGGTCAGCAGAGCCATCCGAGCGTGCCGGGCACGGCCGGACAGACCGCGTGGTCGCCGATGGCGTCGTACCCGGGCCAGCCCGGCTATCCCGGCGCGCCCGTGCCGCCGAAGAAGAGCCGCAAGGCGCTGTGGATCTCACTGGCGGCGATCGCCGCGGTGGTCATCGTCGCGGTGCCCCTCGGGATCTTCCTCGCGAACATGGGCGGCGACGACGACGCGCCACCGACCGCGTCCGCCGCCACACAGGCTCAGCTGGCGTCGTTCGTCGGCACCGTCTGCGCCGTCCAGCACGACGCGCTGTACTGCTGGGGCAACAACGGCGACGGCCAGCTGGCCGACGGCACCAAGGACGACCGGGCGACACCGGTCAAGATCAACGGCCTGACCAATGTCACCGCCGTCTCGGTCGGCGGATACCTGCCGAGCAGCAGTGATTCGTCGGCGACGATCTCGGTGTGCGCCGTCGCCGACGGCCACGCGTACTGCTGGGGCAGCGGCCTGTTCGGCGTCCTCGGCGACCAGGACGACGGCGACCGCGGCACCCCCTACCAGGTGCCGGGGCTCGGCAAGGTCACCGCGATCGCCACCGACTTCCACACGACCTGCGCGGTCTCCGACGGCGACGTCTACTGCTGGGGCTGGAACGCCAACGGCGAGGGCGGACGCGGCTCCAGCGCCGGCCAGATCAACACCCCGACCAAGGTCGACGGCATCGGCGGCGTCGCGTCGATCTCGATGCGGCTGGGCACCACCTGTGCCCTGACCACCGAGCACAAGGCCTACTGCTGGGGCGATAACCGCAACGGCCAGCTCGGCAACGGCAACACCAGCGACGAGTACCAGCCGCAACTCGTCGGGAATCTCCTCGACAAGAAGGTGACCTCGATCGCCGTCGGCGGCGGGTCGTCGAGCACCAGCCGGTTCAGCCAGGTCTGCGCCGTCGCCGACCACCAGCTGTACTGCTGGGGCGCCCCGATCGGCGACGGCTCCAGCGATCAGACGACGCCCGCGCTGGTGAGCGGAGTGGAGAAGGTCGAAGCGGTCACCACCGACCTGAACACCGTGTGCACGGTGGCGTCGGGCGACGTGTACTGCTGG
Source organism: Gordonia sp. PP30 (assembly GCF_023100845.1). NCBI lineage: Bacteria > Bacillati > Actinomycetota > Actinomycetes > Mycobacteriales > Gordoniaceae > Gordonia > Gordonia sp. PP30. The sequence continues at coordinate 2,588,269 of NZ_CP095864.1, forward strand.
GGCAGCGACGGCTACTCGCAGGCCGGCGGCTCCGGTGATCCGAAGATCGTGAACTCACCGCGTCAGGTCAACGGCCTCAGCAAGGTCACCGCGGTGATGACCGGCACGCTGACCAGCTGTGCCCGCTCCGGCGACGACCTCTACTGCTGGGGTGACGGAGAGATCGGTCAGCTCGGCAACGGCAGCAAGACCGAGAAGACGGCGACGCCGCAGAAGGTTCAGTTCCCGGCGTGAGCTGAGGCGTAAAGGCAGATCGCCGACGCGGCCGCGAGGTTGAGACTCTCCGCGCGGCCGCGGATCGGGATCGACACCCGATGGTCGGCGGCGGCAAGGACGTCGCCGGGCAGGCCGTGCGCTTCGTTGCCGAAGAGCCACGCGTGCGGCCGGGCCAGCAGCTCGCCCGCGGCGGGCAGCGGCACCTCCCCGTCCATCGTGGTGGCGAGGGTGGTGCGGCCGGCAGCACGGATACGGTCGAGCGCCCCGGCGATGTCACGGTCGGTCAGCAGCGGGACATGGAAGACGCTGCCCGCGCTGGCCCGGACGCATTTGCCGTTGTGCGGGTCCACGCAGTCCCCCAGCAGCACCACCGCGTCGGCGCCCATCGCGTCGGCACAGCGAATCAGGGTGCCGAGGTTCCCGGGCTCCCGTGGTTCGACGGCCACGACGAGGAATCCGGCGCCCGCGAGGGCGTCGTCGTCCACCGGTCCGGTCAGGAGTTCACAGACCGCGATGATGCCGGGCGCGGTGGTCGTCTCGGCGAGTTTGTCCGCGGCGCGCGCGTTGAGCAGGTGCACCGGAAGACCGGCCGCTTCGGCGCGGTCGATGAGCCCGGCGAAGCGCTCGGCGTCGTCGGACCGGACCAGCAACTGTTGTGCCCGGCCGGTGGCGAGGGCGGCGTCGACGCTGTTGGCGCCCTCGGCGAGGAAACGGCCCTCGGCACGTCGTACCGGGGCGCGATGAAGCTTGGACAGCGAAACGACCCGTGACGAGCGTTCGGTGAGAACGTCCATCACGGGTCGTTTCGGTGGGTGCTGATCGGCGACGATCAGGCAGCCGGCGCGTTGACGTCGGCCGGGAGCGCCTTGCGCGCGACCTCGACCAGGCCGGTGAAGGCGGTCGGGTCGGTGACGGCCAGGTCGGCCAGCACCTTGCGGTCCACCTCGACACCCGCGAGCTTGAGGCCCTGGATGAAGCGGTTGTAGGTCATGTCGTTGGCGCGGACCGCGGCGTTGATGCGCTGGATCCACAGCTTGCGGAACTCACCCTTGCGTGCGCGGCGATCGCGGTACGCGTAGGTCAGCGAGTGGAGCTGCTGCTCCTTGGCCTTGCGGTAGAGGCGCGAACGCTGGCCGCGGTAGCCCTTCGACGCTTCGAGGGTGCTGCGGCGCTTCTTCTGGGCGTTGACGGCCCTTTTCACACGTGCCATGAGTATCTAGTCCTTCACTAACGATTCTTGAAAGTCACTTGTTGAGCAGGCGCTTGATGCGCGGGGCGTCGGCCTCGCTGACCACCTCGGTGCCGCTCATCCGGCGGGTGACGCGCGACGACTTGTGCTCCAGGAGGTGGCGCTTGCCGGCCTTCTCGCGCACGATCTTGCCGCTGCCGGTCACCTTGAATCGCTTCGCGGTGCCCTTGTGAGTCTTGCTCTTAGGCATGAATTTCCTTCATTCGGGCGAAGTCCGATCCCGGGCCGGCTGGCCGGCTCGGGATCGACTCCGCGTGAGTGGGGGTTTCGGGGTGGGTGCGGCTCAGGAGCCCGAAGCGGACTGCTTGGCCTGCGCCCTGGTCTTGGATCCCTTATGCGGGGCCAGGACCATGGTCATGTTGCGGCCGTCCTGCTTGGCCGAGGTCTCGACGAAGCCGTAGTCGGCGACGTCGCCGGCCAGCCGCTGGAGCAGCCGGAAGCCCAGCTCGGGGCGGGACTGCTCGCGACCGCGGAACATGATGGTGACCTTCACCTTGGAACCCGCTTCGAGGAACCGGACCACGTGACCCTTCTTGGTCTCGTAGTCGTGGTCGTCGATCTTCGGGCGGAGCTTCTGCTCCTTGATGACGGTCATCTGCTGGTTACGGCGGGACTCGCGCTGCTTCTGCGCCGCCTCGTACTTGAACTTGCCGTAGTCCATGATCTTGCACACCGGCGGGCGCGCGTCGGGCGCGACCTCCACCAGGTCCAAGTCGGCTTCTTCAGCCAGGCGGAGCGCATTTTCAACACGCACGATGCCCACCTGCTCCCCGCCGGGGCCGACAAGTCGAACCTCGGGGACGCGGATGCGGTCGTTGATGCGGGTCTCGGTGCTGATGTGGCCTCCTCGATCAATGTTTCTCTCTCGCCGACCGGGCTGGGCGGTGGCGGAGTAACAAGGGGGGCTTCGAACCGTGGACGCCATCGATCGCGGGCCGCGCCCTTCCCTACGGAAGGTCGCGCTGCACCGTCGTCGTACGATGACGTGACCGGAACCGCAAAACTGCGCGTTTCTCGCTCATCGAGCTTGTCGAAACGTCACGTCGGGCGGTGGGATTCGAAGATCCTCTTGCTACCCCGACAGAGCCGGGGCGGTCGTGCTGTGCCAGTCTAACAGTCGTGAGCGCAGATTCCCACTCGACCGATCCGTCCGGCACGCCGGAGTCCTCCGCCGACGACCAGGTCCGCGAGCTGGCCACCATTCCGGCCATCGAGGTGATCACCCGCGCCGCCGTCATGCTGATGAGCGCGGCGGCGGAGAAGATCGGTCCCGAGGCCGGCGGTGACGAACAGTACCGCGACCTGCCGGAGGCCCGCGCCCTGATCACCGCGCTCGCCGGTCTCGTCACCGCCTCCGCGGGCGACCTGGGCCTGCACCGCAAGCCGATCCGCGACGGCCTCACGGCCCTGCAGCTCGCGTTCCGGGAGGCCAGCGCCTACCCCGACGCCCCGGGCGAGGGCCCGGGCGAGAAGCTGACCGGCCCGGTCAAGGGATAGTCGTTCCCGCTGGTAGCTTGCAGGCATGTTCGGTAAGGCACGACGTCAGCAGCAACACATCGATCACCTGGCGGCACACGTGCGGAATCTCACGGGTCTTTCGGGGGTTCTGGCCGAAAGGGCGGGAGTGGACCAGCGCGAACTCGCCGCCCTCGAAGCCGACGCCGACCCCGGCCTCACCTCTGAGGTGCGCGGATTGGCCGACCGTGGTGACGCGGTAGCCGCCATCCGCGCCTACCGCGTGGCCACCGGCGCGGGATTGATCGAGGCGAAGGACGCCATCGACGCCTACACCACGCGACGGCCTTAGTCTCTCGTTCTCAGACCGTTGCATCGACGGTCATCATTCCCGCTTCTGCGACGGTCTGCGAGCTACCCCGCGTTGCCGGAGGCCATCGACTTGCGGATCTCGTCGAGCTTGGCTTTCGCGGCCTGCTCGCGCTCGGCGAAGAACTCGTCGAACGACATGCTCTCGGGCATCGCGGCGAGCAGTTCCTCGGTGCCGATGGCGAGCGCGGCGCGCTGCTCGATCTTCTCCCGGACGTGGTCGAGGGTCGGTTCTCCGGCGCGCGTGTAGCCGGTGACCTCCTCGTACGACGGGGCGCTGACGCCGGGCATCTCGACCACCTCGGCGTCGAGGATGGTGTCGGGATCGATCGGCTGGTCGGCGCTCATGGCCCCAGCCTAGTGGCGGCGCCGCTGGCGGCGCCGGACGGTCCAGCCGAACCTGGACGCCGCTGGCGATACCTGACCAGCGGCGTGGAAGTCCGCCAGCGCCGTCCGACGACGCCCGCGCGATCAGCTGGCGGACTCCTCGGCGGGGAGCAAGGGCCGCAGGAAGCCGCCGGTGTGTGACGCCGGGGTGGCCGCGATCTGTTCGGGGGTGCCCTGCGCGACGACGGTGCCGCCGCCGCTGCCACCCTCCGGCCCCATGTCGATCACCCAGTCGGCGGTCTTGATCACGTCGAGGTTGTGCTCGATGACGATCACCGTGTTGCCCTTGTCGACCAGGCCGTTGATCACCAGCAGCAGCTTGTGGATGTCCTCGAAGTGCAGGCCTGTGGTGGGCTCGTCGAGCACGTAGACGGTGCGGCCCGTCGAGCGCTTCTGCAGTTCGGCGGCCAGCTTCACGCGCTGCGCCTCGCCACCGGACAGCGTCGGCGCGGGCTGCCCGAGGCGCACGTAGCCGAGGCCGACGTCGACCAGCGTCTTGAGGTAGCGGTGGATCGAGCTGACCGGCTCGAAGAATTCGGCGGCCTCCTCGATCGGCATGTCGAGCACCTCGGCGATGGTCTTGCCCTTGTAGTGGACTTCCAGCGTTTCGCGGTTGTATCGCGCACCGTGGCAGACCTCGCACGGGACGTAGACGTCGGGCAGGAAGTTCATCTCGATCTTGATGGTGCCCTCGCCCATGCACGCCTCGCAGCGGCCGCCCTTGACGTTGAACGAGAACCGTCCGGGCTGGTAGCCGCGCACCTTGGCCTCGGTGGTGGCCGCGAACAGGGTTCGGATCTTGTCGAAGACGCCGGTGTAGGTGGCCGGGTTGGAGCGCGGGGTGCGGCCGATCGGCGACTGGTCCACCTGGACCAGCTTGTCGAGGTGCTCGAGCCCGGTGATGCGGGTGTGGTGGCCGGGAACCTGTCGTGCACCGTTGAGCTTGTTGGCGAGGACGGTGGCCAGAATGTCGTTGACCAGGGTCGACTTGCCCGACCCGGACACCCCGGTGACGGCGGTCAGCACCCCGAGCGGGAATTTCACGTCGATGCCGCGCAGATTGTTCTCGCGGGCGCCGACGACGGTCAGCTGGCGCTTGCGGTCGATCGGCCGCCGCAGGTCGGGCACCTCGAGGGTCTTGCGGCCCGACAGGTAGGCGCCGGTCAGCGATTCCTTGTTCTTCAGCAGCGCCTTGTAACTGCCGCTGTGCACGACCTGCCCGCCGTGCTCGCCGGCGCGCGGGCCGATGTCGACGATCCAGTCGGCGGCGCGGATGGTGTCCTCGTCGTGCTCGACGACGATCAGCGTGTTGCCCAGGTCGCGCAGGCGCACCAGGGTGTCGATCAGGCGGCGGTTGTCGCGCTGGTGGAGACCGATCGACGGCTCGTCGAGCACGTACAGCACCCCGGCGAGGCCGGCGCCGATCTGCGTCGCGAGCCGGATACGCTGCGCCTCGCCACCGGACAGTGTGCCCGCGGCGCGCGCCAGCGAGAGGTATTCCAGGCCGACGTCGAGCAGGAAGGTGATGCGCGCCTGCACCTCTTTGAGGACGCGCCCGGCGATGGCGGCCTCGCGCTCGCCGAGCGCCAGCGAATCGAGGTATTCGGCGCACTCGGCCACCGACAGCGCGGTGACCTCGGCGATCGACTTGTCGCCGTGCTCCGGGCTGTGCAGCGTGACGGCCAGGATCTCCGGGCGCAGCCGCGTCCCCGAGCAGGCCGGGCACGGCACGTCGCGCATGTAGCCCTCGTACCGCTCCTTCATCTGCTCGGATTCGGTGGCGTCGGCCCGGCGCGTCAGGAAGGCCATCACGCCCTCGAACTCGGTGTAGTAGCTGCGCGTGCGGCCGTAGCGGTTGCGGAACTTGACGTGCACCTGATGGTCGGAGCCGTCGAGCAGCGCCTTGCGGGCGTTGCGCGGCAGTTTGTTCCACGGGGTGTCCAGATCGAAGCCCATCTGTTCGGCGAGCCCGCCGATGAGCCGGCCGAAGTATTCGGCGTTGTGGCCGGTGGACCACGGGGCGATGGCCCCCTCGGCGAGGGTCATGTCCGGGTCGGGAACCACCAGCGACTCGTCCACTTCCTTGCGGACGCCGAGGCCGTCGCACACCGGGCACGCACCGTACGGCGAGTTGAACGAGAAGCTGCGCGGTTCCAGGTCGTCGATCGCGATCGGATGGTGATTGGGGCAGGCCATCTTCTCGGAGAAGCGGCGAGTCCGTTCCGGGTCGTCCTCAGCGCGGTCGACGAAGTCGAGCACGACGATCCCGTCGGCGAGCCGCAGCGCGGTCTCCACCGAATCGGTGAGCCGCTGCTTGGCCGACGGCTTCACCACCAGGCGGTCGACGACGACGTCGATGTCGTGCTTCTCCTGCTTCTTGAGCTTCGGCGGATCGGCGAGCTGATGCACCACCCCGTCGACGCGGGCACGCGCGAAACCCTGGGTCTGGAGTTCGGCGAACAGGTCGACGAACTCGCCCTTGCGCGTCCGGACCACCGGAGCGAGGACCTGGAACCGGGTCCCCTCCTCCATGTCGAGCACCTGGTCGACGATCTGCTGCGGCGTCTGCCGGGAGATCTTCTCCCCGCACACCGGGCAGTGCGGGGTACCGGCGCGGGCGTAGAGCAGGCGCAGGTAGTCGTACACCTCGGTGATGGTGCCGACCGTCGACCGCGGGTTGCGGTTGGTCGACTTCTGGTCGATGGAGACCGCGGGCGAGAGACCCTCGATGAAGTCGACGTCGGGCTTGTCCATCTGCCCGAGGAACTGGCGCGCGTACGCCGACAGCGACTCGACGTAGCGGCGCTGTCCCTCGGCGAAGATCGTGTCGAAGGCGAGCGACGACTTCCCGGACCCGGACAGGCCGGTGAAGCAGATCAGCGAATCACGCGGCAGATCGACGTCGATGCCACGCAGATTGTGCTCACGCGCACCCCGGACGATCAGGCGATCTACCACTGCTCAAACCTCACAGAATTCATGTTCGTCACCGCTGCCGGTGCAGCGGTTTTCCCATTGATCAAGCCTACGCGGGGGTACCGACAAGATCCGCGCTGGAAGCCTTCGCCCGTAGCGGACACCGCGAGACCTGTGAGCGCGGCCACTACCCTGAACGGTATGAGCATTCCAGTGACGATCTCCGACGACTACACCGGCGACGTGACGCCCGCGCCGGACCATCACGGCGTCCGCGCCCAGCGCCGGATCCTCGACGACGCGACGATCGTCAAGATGTCGGTCGGCCCGATGGACAACAACGTGTACGTCGTGACCGACGCCGCGACCGGCAAGAGCCTGCTGATCGATGCCGCCAACGACCCCGAATCGATCCTCATCCTGCTCGACGCACTGCCCGGCGAGCTGACCCAGATCGTCACCACGCACGGCCACTTCGACCACTGGCAGGCCCTCGAAGACGTGGACCGCGCGACGCACGTCCCGACCGCGGCCGGCGAGGCCGATGCCCCCGAACTGCCCGTCGCCCCGACGCGGCTCCTGCACGACGGCGACACCATCGAGGTCGGCGGCCTCACGCTCGACGTGATCCACGTGGTCGGCCACACCCCCGGCTCCATCGTCCTCGCCCTCACCGAGAAGAGCGGCCGCGTCCACCTGTTCACCGGTGATTCGCTGTTCCCCGGCGGCGTCGGCAAGACCTGGCAGCCGGGCGATTTCGAGATCCTGCTGAACGACGTGGAGACCAAGCTGTTCGGGCGGTACGGCGACGACACCGTCGTCTACCCGGGTCACGGCAAGGACACCACGCTGGGCGCCGAGCGCCCGAGCCTTCCGGAGTGGCGCGAGCGGGGCTGGTAGCGACCCGGTGGACGTTCGACCGCGCGAAGGGCCGGCGACCGACCGGAGTCGAGATCAACCGCCCGACGACGGGACCGGTCTCGACTCCGCACGATCGTCGGGGACGGGCCGGAAGCGGTCGATCAGTGCCAAAGGGGGTCGAGGCCCGCACATCGCCGCGCGGATGTGCTTACTCTCGATGCGGAGCCCCCGTTCACGGCGGCGGGCCGTCCGCACGCTGTAGTCCCCGAAAGCCGGAAGGTGTTCTCCCCTGTGATTCTCCGCAAGATCGCCCGTCCCCTACTCGCTTCCGCGTTCATCGCCTCGGGCGCCGAGTTGCTGCGCGCGCCGGCCCCCGTCGTCGAGACGGTGCAGCCGATGGTCGACACCGGCCGCGATGCGCTGCCCGCCCCGGTCGCGGGCAAACTGCCCGCCAATGCCGCGACGGCGATGCGGATCGCCGGTGCGGTGCAGATCGGCGGCGGCGTGCTGCTCGCCACCGGCAAGATGCCGCGCTTCGCGTCCGGCATTCTGGCCGCCTCGATCGTCCCGGTCACCGTCTACGACAGCGCGTTCTGGACCGAGACCGACCCGGTGCGCCGCGAGGCCCGCAAGGTCGGCCTGATCAAGAACGCCGGGCTCCTCGGCGGTGTCCTGATCGCCGCCGGTGACACCGCGGGCCAGCCGTCGCTCGCGTGGCGCACCCAGCACGCCATCGCCGAGGCCGAGTTCGCCGGCAAAGTCGCTGCCAGGGAAGCCCAGCTGGCCGGCAAGGTCGGCAAGCGGGCGGCCAAGCGCGCCGCGAAGCGGGCCGCCCGTCAGGCCCTCCGGTCGCACGGCCACCCGGTCGCCGCCCTCGCCCTCCCGGTCGCCGTCAAGGCCGGATCGTCGGCCGTCTCGCACCTGAACGACAAGGCCGGCGACGACTTCGCCGACTTCACCGACCGGGCCGCGGTCGTGGCCGACAAGGCACGCGGCCGTGCCGAGGTCGCCGCGGTGAAGGCCAAGGCCAACGCGCCGGTGCTCGCCGAGAAGGCCCGTAACCGGGCCGAGGAGGCCGCCGCGGTGATCGCCGACCGCGCCCCCGTGGTCGCCGAGGACGCCAAGGACAAGGCCGCCGAGCTGGCCGGCAAGGTCGCCGACCGCGCGCCGGTGGTCGCCGAGAAGGCCCGCGACGGTGCCGAGCAGGCCCGCGACCTGGCCGCGGACTTCGCGAGCAAGGTGGCCGACCGGGCACCCGAGGTGGCCGAGGACGCGAAGGAGAAGGCCGCCGCGGCCGGCCAGAAGGTGGCCCGCCGCGTCCGCAAGGCGCAGGAGAAGGCCGCGAAGAAGGTCGCCGAGGCGAGCTGACACGCACCGCAGTCGCTGTCGACGACGGCCGCCCGACCACGTCGGGCGGCCGTCGTCGTTCCTGCCGATGTCGCGGCGGATCAGTACACTGGAACGACTGTGACCCCTGATCCCCGCCTCGCCGAAGAACAGGTCTACCTCGATGCCGTCTACGGGCGGCTCGACCGCATGCGCGCGACCGCGAACCGGCGCCTGGATGCCACGCTGCTCGAATCGGCGGGGACGCCGCAGGCGCTGTCCGAGCGGGAGTCGTACGAGCGGCACTACCAGCAGATGCTGACCCGGATCGACGCCGCCGAGCACAACCTGTATTTCGGCCGGCTCGACATGTCCGACGGCGAGCCGGACGACGACCCGGTGCGCCGGATCGGGCGCATGGGCATCCTCGACGACGATCAGGTGACCACCCTGCTCCTCGACTGGCGCGCCCCGTTGTCGCGGCCGTTCTACCTCGCCACCCCGGCGTCGCCGGAAGGCGTGGACCGGCGGCGCCACCTGCGCACCCGGACCCGGGCCGTGCGCTCGGTGTCGGACGAGTACCTGCTCTCCGGTGAGATCGACGCCGCCGACGCCGGTGAGGTCTCGGTGGTGAACGAGACCGCGCTGGTCGCCGCGCTCAACGCCGCCCGGACCGGCGAGATGACCGACATCGTCGAGACCATCCAGCGCGAGCAGGACGAGATCATCCGCTATCGGCACCGCGGGGTGCTGGTGGTGCAGGGCGGGCCCGGCACCGGTAAGACGGCGGTCGCCCTGCACCGCGCCGCCTACCTGCTCTACACCCATCGCGACACCCTCTCGCGCAGCGGTGTGCTGATCATCGGCCCCAACGAGACCTTCCTCGACTACATCGCGCAGGTCCTCCCCTCCCTCGGCGAGACCGGCGTGCTGCTGTCGACCGTCGGCAATCTGTTCCCGGGAATCCGGGCGGAAGGCACCGACAGCCGTCGTGCCGCCGAGCTCAAGGGCGACGCCGAGCGGATGCTCCCCGTCCTGCGCGCCGCGGTGCGGGGCCGTCAGACGCTGCCGCCGCGGGGAGTGACCGTGCAGGTCGACGGCTATCCCGTCGCGGTCGACGCCGAGGTGATCAAGAAGGCCCGCGCGGCGGCGCGTTCCACCCGCCGTCCGCACAATCTGGCGCAGCGGACCTTCCTGCGGACCGCGCTCGACGAGCTCGCCGCCGCCCACGCGCGGAAGATCGGCTCGTCCACGCTCGACGGATCCTCGCTGCTGACCGCCGCCGATCTCACCGACATCCGCGACGAGATGGAATCCGACGACGACGTGGTCCGCACCGTCCTGGAGTACTGGCCGGCCCTCACGCCCCAGCGACTGCTCCGCGAGTTCTACTCGGACACCGCCTTCCGGCGCCGGTCCACGCGCGGCTGGACCGACGACGACCGCGCCGCCCTGGCCCGGCCGGCGCATCCGCTGCCCGACGACGCGGACCTCTCCCCGGCCGACGTTCCGCTGCTCGACGAATTGGCCGAGCTCATCGGCTACCGCACCGACGAAGCACAGCGCGAGCAGAAGGCTCAGTGGCGCAGGCGGATCGCGGAGGCACAGGACGCCCTCGACATCCTCACCGGCTCGGCGCCCCAGGATCTCGAGGATGAGATGGACCCCGAGCTGCTGATGGCGTACGACCTGATCGACGCCGAACAACTCGCCGAGCGCCAAGAGGTGACCGAGTACCGGACGACGGCCGAGCGCGCCTACTCCGACCGGAACTGGACCTTCGGTCACGTGATCGTCGATGAGGCCCAAGAGCTGTCGACGATGGCGTGGCGGATGATCATGCGCCGCATCCCGAATCGGTGGATGACGGTGATCGGGGACACCGCGCAGACCGGCGATCCGGCGGGCACCACGTCGTGGGGGCGGATCTTCTCGTCGTACGTCGCCGATCGGTGGCGGCTGCGGGAGCTGACCGTCAACTACCGCACGCCGACCGAGATCACCCGCTACGCGAATCGCCTGCTGGCGCGGATCGATCCGGCGCAGACGCCGCCGGAGTCGTTGCGGAGCAACGGGATCGAACCGTACGCGGTGCCGACCTGGGACGAGAGCGCGCTCGCCACGGCGCTGGCCACGGCGCGGGCGGCGGACTGGCCGGGACTCACCGCGGTGCTGGTGGCCGACGTCGAGGCCGACGCGGCGCGAGCCGCCGACGATCCGGACGGTATCCGGGTGCTGCCGCTGACCTCGGCGAAGGGACTGGAGTTCGACAACGTGGTGCTCGCCGAACCCGCCGAGATGCTCAGCACCTCACCGCGCGGACTGTCGGACCTGTACGTGGCGCTCACCCGGGCGACGCAGCGGCTGGTCGTGGTGCACGATGCACCGCTGCCGGCAGATCTCGCGGATCTGCCGGCAGGGGAAGACGTCTAGAAGGTGTGGTCTCGACTTCGCTCGACCGGCATGCAACCGTGCCCGACCAACATGGAACCGTGCCCGACCACCATGATGGTCGAGCGGAGTCGAGACCGGGCGAACTACGTGGTGTGGACGATGAGGACGTCGCAGGCCGCCTTGCGGGCGACGTCGGCGGGGACCGAGCCGAGGAGGCGGCCGGCGATCGAGTTGAGCCCCTTGTTGCCCACCACCAGGAGATCGGCCTGGACATCGGTGACCAGCTGCAGCAGCGCGTCGACCGGGGCGCCCTTGACCGAGCGGGTCTGGATCACCGACGCACCGGCGGCGGCCGCGCGCTCCTTGGCGCTGCGCAGGATCTCCTCGGTCGGCGAGCTGCCCATCACCTGGTAGGCGTCGGCACCGAGCGCGTCGCTCGCGGCGCTGGCCGAGCGACCGTCGTTCGGGAAGTAGGCGCACGCGATCACGAGGGTGGCGCCGTCACCGGCGATGCCTCCGGCACGCGCGACGGCGTGCAGCGAGGACTCAGATCCGTCCGTACCGACGACGATGGTCTTGTAAGCACTCATTCTGGGTTCTACCTCCGGAGTGTTCCCGGCCGGCGTCTCCGACCTGAAGGGCAGTGTCCTAGAAGATACCTTGCCACGCCGGTAACTTACGGCTACTTGATCCCCGCCGCATCCATCCCGCGCAGTTCCTTCTTCAGATCCGAGATCTCGTCGCGCAGCCGCGCGGCCAGCTCGAACTGCAGATCCCGGGCCGCGGTCATCATCTGCTCGGTCAGTTCCTGCACCAGATCGGCAAGCTCGGCGCGCGGCATCGACGATGTGTCCCGCTGCTCGTAGACCCCGGCGCTGACCGCCTTGGACACCTCGCCCTGGGCACGCCGCCCGCGGCTGGCGTTGCGGCCGGAGCCGCCGATCTCCACGGTGTCCTCGGCTTCGGCGTACACCTGGTCGAGGATGTCGTTGATCTTCTTCCGCAGCGGCTGCGGGTCGACGCCCTTCTCGGTGTTGTAGGCGATCTGCTTGGCGCGTCGCCGATCGGTCTCGTCGATCGCGTTGCGCATCGAGTCGGTCACCTTGTCGGCGTACATGTGCACTTCGCCGGACACGTTGCGGGCCGCGCGGCCGATGGTCTGGATCAGCGACGTGGTGCTGCGCAGGAAGCCCTCCTTGTCCGCGTCCAGGATCGCGACCAGCGAGACCTCCGGAAGGTCGAGTCCCTCGCGCAGCAGGTTGATGCCGACCAGCACGTCGTATTCGCCGCTGCGCAGCTGACGCAGCAGTTCGACGCGCCGCAGGGTGTCGACCTCGGAGTGCAGGTAGCGGACGCGGACACCGAGTTCGAGCAGGTAGTCGGTGAGGTCCTCGGCCATCTTCTTGGTCAGCGTGGTGACCAGCACGCGCTCGTTCCGCTCGGACCGTTCGCGGATCTCGCCGACCAGGTCGTCGATCTGGCCCTTGGTGGGTTTGACGACGATCTTCGGGTCGAGCAGACCGGTCGGCCGGATCACCTGCTCGACGAATTCGCCGCCGGACTGCCCCAGTTCGTACGGCCCGGGCGTGGCCGACAGGTACACGGTCTGGCCGACGCGGTCGACGAACTCATCCCAGGTGAGCGGCCGGTTGTCGACCGCCGACGGCAGCCGGAAACCGAACTCGACCAGATTCCGCTTGCGCGACATGTCGCCCTCGTACATCGCGCCGATCTGCGGCACGGTCACGTGGGACTCGTCGATCACCAGGAGGAAGTCGTCCGGGAAGTAGTCGATGAGGGTGGCCGGCGCGCTGCCCGCACCGCGGCCGTCGATGTGCCGCGAGTAGTTCTCAATGCCCGAACAGAAGCCGACCTGGCGCATCATCTCGATGTCGTAGTTGGTGCGCATCCGCAGTCGCTGCGCCTCCAGGTGCTTGCCCTGCGCCTCGAACTGGGTCAGCCGCTCCTCCAGCTCCTTCTCGATGCCGTCGATGGCCCGGGCCATCCGCTCGGGACCCGCGACGTAGTGCGTCGCCGGGAAGATGCGCAGGCTGTCGACCCGGCGGATCACGTCGCCGGTCAACGGATGCAGGTAGTAGAGCGCCTCCACCTCGTCACCGAAGAACTCGATGCGGATCGCGAGCTCCTCGTACGACGGGATGATCTCCACGGTGTCGCCACGGACCCGGAAGCTGCCGCGGGTGAAGGCGACGTCATTGCGGTTGTACTGGATGTCGACCAGCAGCCGCAGCAGGGCGTCGCGGTCGACGGTCTCCCCCACCGACAGCTCCACCGACCGGTCCAGATAGCTCTGCGGGGTGCCCAGGCCGTAGATGCATGACACCGAGGCCACCACCACGACGTCGCGCCGGGACAGCAGGCTCGACGTGGCCGAGTGCCGCAAGCGCTCGACATCGTCGTTGATCGAGCTGTCCTTCTCGATGTAGGTGTCGGTCTGCGCGATGTACGCCTCGGGCTGGTAGTAGTCGTAGTACGAGACGAAGTACTCGACGGCGTTGTTCGGCAGCATCTCGCGCAGCTCGTTGGCGAGCTGGGCCGCGAGAGTCTTGTTGGGCGCCATCACCAGCGTCGGCCGCTGCATCTTCTCGATGAGCCACGCGGTGGTCGCCGACTTGCCGGTGCCGGTGGCACCCATCAGGACCACGTCGCGTTCGCCCGCGGTGAGCCGCTGCTCCAGGTCGGCGATCGCGGTGGGCTGGTCGCCCGCGGGCTCGAGTTCGCTGATCACCTCGAAGGCCGCGGCGCTGCGCTCCACCTCCCCGATGGGGCGGTATTCCGAATGCGCGACGATCGGCTGTTCCGCTGCAAATGCCATGAGACCAGGGTATCCGGCAGTACCGACAACGCCGGGTGACCAGCGCTCCGTGAGCGCTTCCCAGGCGACTGGCAGGTTCGGCGGCGACAATGGATGCGCACAGCCCCGCACCGACCGAAGGACGATCGACCATGGATCAGCCCGTCTCCACACCCGTCGCCCGCCGTACCGTTCTGACCGGCACCGCGGTCGGCGCCGTCGCCCTCACCGCGGCCGCCTGCGGCGACGCCCGGCAGGCCGCGACCAAGCCCAAGACCACCGAGACTCCGGGCACCGCGCTCACCACCACCGACAAGGTGCCGGTCGGTGGCGGTGTGGTGACCGGCGACATCGTGGTGACCCAGCCCGTCGCCGGCCAGTACAAGGCCTTCGCCCGCACCTGCCCGCACGCGGGGTGCGCCGTCGCGGCCGAGGGCGCCGGGCTGGCCTGCCCGTGCCACGGCAGCCGATTCGACCTGTCCGGCGAGGTGACGCAGGGGCCGGCCGCGTCGAACCTCACCTCGGTGCCGATCCGGGTCGACGGCACCGACATCGTCCGGGCTTGACGAGGCGGTACCTGCGACCCTGGCCCGGGCCGCCCCGCGCCCGGACAATGGGACCATGACCGACGGACAACTCCGTGAGTTCGAGATGACCACGCTCCGCCGGGTCGGCGAGAAGGTGATGCCGCCTCTCGTCCGGACCGGTCTGATACCGCACACCTACATGCTCACCACCGTCGGCCGGAAGAGCGGGACGCCGCGGAGTCACCCGGTCACCCTCGTCGAACGTGACGGCCGCCGCTGGCTGGTGGCCCCGTACGGCCCGGTCGGCTGGGTGCACAACGCCCGCGCCGCCGGTACGGTCCGTATCCGGCGGCGCGGGGAGAACAGCGAACTCAGGATCCGGGAGGTCACCGATCCCGCGGAGGCCGCGCCGATCCTGAAGGACTACCTCGCGATCACCGGTCCGCCGCGCGACTATTTCACCGCCGCTCCGGAGGCGCCCCTCGCCGAGTTCGAGGCGGAAGCCGGGCGCCACCCGGTGTTCGAGTTGCTGCCCGGCGGCCGATGATCAGCCGGTGACGCCGGTCATCTCCAAGTTTTCCTTGCCGGTGGAGTGCTCGGCGAGCACGGCACCGTCGTGCAGGCTCACCGCGAGCACCCGCTTCTTGGCCGGATCACTGACGTAAGCGGTGGAGCCGATCACGTGCAGATCGGGCATCGGATCCTGCCAGTTCTCCGGCTCGGTCCACGGATCGATCACCGGGTAGGCCGCCTTCTCCTGACCGCTCTCGGCATCGAAGACGTGCAGCTTGCCGTCCGCGCCGAGCAGCAGCGCCTCGCCGGCCGGACCGCGGCCGAGCGAGCGGAAGCTGTAGGTGGTGTCGATGTCAACCACCTTGATGGTCTTGCTGCGGGTGTCGGTCAGCGAGAACTTCTTCGGGTGCTCGTGCTCGTTGTTCTTCTCGGTCTTGTAGTCGCCCATGACGATCGGCGACACCTCGCTGCCGGCCTGGTTGCCGATGCGGGCGTACGGGTCGGCGGCCTTCACCTTGGTGATCTGCTCACCCTGCACCAGCAGGATGCCGTCCTCGCAGCCGAAGCTGACCACACCGCCCTGCGCGGCCGCCTCACCGTGCAGTCCCGGGCACTGATCGTTGCTCGCGATCGTCTTGCCGGAGGCGTCCCGGATGATGACCCCGGTGCGGGTCTTCGCATCGCCCTGCGACACGATCACCGATCCGTCCGCGCGGGCGACGGCCACGCCGTGGTGCGCAGGCACGGTGAACTTGCTGATCATGGCGTCGTCCGAACCGATCTTGGCGGAGTCGAGGATCTCGACCTCGCCGGTGCCGTCGCTGAACAGGGTGGTCCGGCCGTCGTGCACCACGAGATGACCGGGCTTCTCGCCACCGAAGGACTGGTCGGTCATCTTCGGCGCGGCCGTGTAGTAGTGCGAGTGATCGCCGTGCGGTTCGCTCCAGGTGCCGGCGTCGAGCAACTGGAACCCGTTGGAGGTCGAGACGAAGACGTAGCGCCCATTGCCGGCGTCGTTGACACGGGTGAACCCGTCGACCGGGATGTCGGAGACCGAATCGAGGGTGTCGGCGTCAATCACGTTGAGGCCGCCGTCGTAGGTGAGCACCAGGCGCGGCGTGGCCTTTCGCTGTTCGACCGGCTTGCTCGCCGACTGGCTCGCGGAGTCGGCCTTCCCGTCGTCGCTGGAGCAAGCGACGAGTGCCAGTAACGCCGCGGACGAGACGATCATGAGTTTTGAGGTGTTTCGCATGGCGCACAGTGAACACTTCAATGAAAAATATTGTCAATAAAGCATGAGAGCATGCTTCGGCGGACGTTCCGATCGGTCGCGACCGTCGTACCGGCGGCATAGGGTGAGGCCATGACCGGCACCCCGATTCCCCACGTCACGGCCGTCACACTCGGCGTGCGCGACGTCGAGACCGCTACCCGCTTCTACACCGAGGGTCTCGGATTCCGGCCCGTCAGCCGGATGGGCGACGAGATCGCGTTCGTCCAGGCCGGGCACGGACTGCTCCTCGCTCTCTGGAACATCGAGTCGATGCCGGGCGAGTACGGCGACGTGGGGCACGGGCCGCTCGCGCCACCGATGTCGCTGGGGCACAACGTCTCCGCCGCCGAGCACGTGGACAAGCTGTATCACCGCGCCCTCGACGCCGGAGCCACATCGATCGGCGCGCCGAAACGGCAGGAGTGGGGCGGGGTGAGCGCGTGCGTCGCCGACCCGGACGGCTTCCGCTGGGACTTCGTCTACAACCCGGCGTTCACGGTCGACGCCGACGGCGAGATCACCGGTGTCTGAATCCGCGCCCCCGGCGCATGTCCACCCGCCCAAGCGGGAGGTGTTCGACGTGCCCGCGATGACCAACACCGACAACAAGGGATTCGTGCGCCCGGTCCTCGACTACCGCGAGACGCTCTACGGCCTCTACATGTCCCGCACCGCCGACCATCCTCGGTTCAGCCATCTGGAGAGCTGGCTGCTGCCGTCACTGGGGCTGCGCGCCAACATCTTCCATTTCACCGAGGGTTACCGCTCCGGCCAGCGCCTCTACCTCGACGTCGGCCGATTCTCCGGACCGGACGACGACGGGCGGTGGCACGCCGTCGACTGGTATCTCGATCTGGTCGACGTGCCGGGCACTCCCCTGGCGCTGATCGACGTCGACGAACTCTTCGAGGCCCACGCCGCGGGCCTGGTCACCACCGGCGAGGCGACGTCCGCCACCGAGATCGCCGTCCGGGCCCTGGCCGGCGCCGCCCGCACCGGCGGGATCCAGGACTGGCTCGACGAGCAGGCGGGCGAACGGATGCGCTGGCTCGACCGCGCCTGACACCGGGCGGCCGCCGGTGGCTCCGGGTGCCCGTCATCGCCGGTATGACAGACTTTCCCCGAATATCCGTACACATGCAGGAAACCGGGAGCACCGATGACCACACCCCCGACCGAACCCATCGGCGACGATTCGGCCCCCGAGCAGCCCCAGCAGTTCGATCAGCAGCAGCCTCCCGGTCAGTACGACGCCGGCCCGGCGACCGGTGCGCCGTACCCCGGTCCGGCGGGCGCCGGTCCCGCGGGCCAGTATCCGGCGGGCCAGGTTCCGGCCGCGCCGTACCCGCCGATCGCCGCGCCCGGCGCCGCCCCGGCGGGACCTGGCTACGCGTATCCGGCCGGACCCGGGTACGCCCCGATGCCGCCGGCCCCGCCGAAGAAGTCGCGCACGCCGCTGATCGTCGCGCTCGTCGTCGGCGTCGTCCTCGTCGTGGCGATCGTCGCGATCGGCGCCCTCGCCTTCATCGGCCGCGCGGCGAACTCGGTCTCGGACGCCATCACCTCCGCGACCGCCACCCCGTCGTCGGCGGTCGATCGGACCGCGATCGGCGACTGCGTCCGCGTCAACGGCACGGAGATGAACACCGACGTGACCGCCATCGACTGCGCCGACACCAGCGCCGTCTCGTTCATCGTCGGCGACAAGCAGCCCACCAGCGACGCCTGCAAGACCGCCGGCTACGAGTACTACTACACCGAATACGGAGGCTCGGGCACCGACAAGGCGCTCTGCCTGATCGCGAACTACCGCGTCGGCACCTGCTACGAGGAGTCCACGCTGGGGCTCGGCATCGACCTGAAGGAGGTGTCGTGCGATCAGAGCTCCGGCGCGATGACGATCCGCTACCAGATCACCGAACGTGTCGACAGCCAGCAGGTTCCCCGCTGCTCCGATCCCGACAAGCAGAAGAAGATCAGCCATCTGATCCACACCGATCCGGCCCGGCCCATCGGGTTCTGCGCCGAGATCCTCGGCGACTACATCTGGCAGCGCTGACCCGCGGCGCTCAGGCGTTCTCCACCTCGCGCGATGCGTGCGAGGCCGCCCGATACACCTGCTCGGTCTCCGAGTAGGTGTACCGGGCCGGCACCTGCGAAGAGGAGTCCACGGTCGCCGTCGGCATCGATCCGAAGACCGTGTCGTGCGCGGAAGCGTCGTCGATCATGACGGTGCGCTACAAGATCGCCCGTACGTCGACTCCGCGAACGTGCCGAACCGCACCGATGCCGGCTGACGGAAGCCACGCATCGCCGTCTACTCCGGACCGGTCTCCGCCGATCTGCGGGCACCGGCGACGATGCCGTCGATCAGCCGGCCGAGCCCGAACTCATAGGCATGGTCGGCATCGCCCGGCCCGGCGAAGAGTTCGCCGACCACGCTGCCCACACGGGATGAGACCGGGTAGTCCCCCGCGGGCATCGACTCAGCCAGCCGTGGCCCGGCGACGGCCCACCACTGCGCGTCGGTCATCCCCGAATCCCGGTGCGCCGCACGCTGATCGATCCGTGAGCGGGCGTTCCCCATCGCGAACGCCCGCAGGGCGGCGACCACCGCGTCCAGTTCGACGTCGCCGAAGACCATGCCCTCCCGCGCGGCGGCTTCCGTGATCGCGACCAGCTGCCGCTCGTAGCGCCGCGACGATCCGGGGCCGGGCACCGGCCGCCAGGCCGGCACTCCGAGCAGCCACGGATGCGCCAGCAGTTCGTCCCGGTACTGTCCGGCGACCGCCCGCAGACACTCCGCCAGACCCGTCTCCGCACGGATCGGTCCGTCCTCGGCGGCCACCGCGTCGACCATCAGCGCCAGCAGCACCTCGCGGTTCGGCACGTAGGTGTACAGCCCCATCGGACGGAGCCCGACCCGCGCGGCGAGGGTCCGCATCGACAGCTCCGCCAGTCCGTGCGCGTCGGCGATACCGATCGCCGCGGCGACCACCTCGCGCACGCTCGACCGCTGCCGCGGCCCCGGCCGGGGCGCCGGCGTCTCGTCCGCCCGGGCCGCACCCCACAGCAGATCGACGATCCGCCGCACGTCGTCGGCGCTCTCCGCCATTCTCGACAGTCCTCTCCGTAGGGTGTACGGTATCAATGCCGTACACCCTACGGTATCTGTCGAGAAGGAGCGCCGCATCCCCGCATCCGCCGGTCCCGAACACGCCACCTACCTGCCCGAGCGCCACGCCTTCGCGCTGTGGACGCCGATCGCCGCCACCGGAGCGGGCGGCGCCGAGCAACCGACGGTGCACCTGCCCCAGCCGGCCGGCCACGGGCGTAACACACGACTCGAAGCGTGCCGGCTCCCCTGCCGTGTCGTCTCCGTCGACGAACTCCCGGACGGCACGACCGCGTCGATCATCGCCTGGCGCACCCTGCGTGACGACCCGGCCGCCGAGATCGCGCTGCCGACCGCCGCCCACGCGGTGTGCAACAGCGTCGGCGACGCCGTGGTCTCCGCAGAGTACGCGCGCGCAACCTTCACCGCGACCCGCAGCGCTGGACTCGCGCTGCGCGATCTGGTGACCGCCGATCTGCGCGACTACCAGTTGCGCGGCGTCACCTGGCTCGACGAGGTGACCGCCGACGACAGGGGCGGCGGCGTCCTCGCCGACGAGATGGGACTGGGCAAGACACTGCAGACCATCGCGCACTTGGCGCACACCGGGCGCGGACCCGCGCTGGTGGTGTGCCCGACCGGCCTGGTCACCAACTGGGTGCGGGAGATTCGCCGCTGGGCGCCCGGCCGTCTCGCACCGGTCGACTACCGCGGCGGGGCGCTGCCCGAGATCGGCCCGGCCGGCGTCGTCGTCGCCGGCTATCCGGCGCTGCGGAGGCACACCGCCGCCCTCACCGGGAACCACTGGGCCAGGGTGGTCTTCGACGAGGCGCAGGCACTCAAGAACTCGCGGACCCAGGTGGCCCGGGCCGCGCGGGAACTGTCCGCCGACGCACGGATCGCGCTGACCGGTACGCCGGTGGAGAACCACCTCGACGAGCTGTGGGCGCTGCTCAACCTGGTCGCACCGGCCGCCTTCGGCAATCGTGCGCTCTTCCGGCGCCGCTACGCGCAGCCGATCTCGGCCGGTTCGGCGGACGCCAAGCGGCGCATGCACGACGCGATCTCCAGCCACGTGCTTCGCCGCACCAAGGCCGACGTCGCCGCCAGCCTCGGCCCCAAGATCGCGAGCGATGTGGAATGCGACCTCACCCCCGAACAGGCCCGGCTCTACGACGCCGTCCTGGACGAGGCCGAGGCCGCGGGATTCGGTACCGGCATCGCCCGCCGCGGCGCGATCCTCGCCGCCCTCACCCGGCTGAAACAGGTGTGCAACCATCCCGCACTGCTCGGTGCCGGCCCGGTCCGCGGCACCATCGAGGGCCGTTCCGGGAAACTCGACGTCTGCACCGACATCATCGTGACGAACCTCGACAACGACTGCCCCACGGTGATCTTCACCCAGTACCGGCAGACCGGCGAACTCCTGCGCGCCCACCTCGGCGCGGTGCTCGGCGCGCCGGTGCCGTTCCTGCACGGCGGACTCTCCCGCACCGAGCGCGACCAGATCGTCGACGACTACCAGGCCGGCGGCGGCTGCGGGGTGCTGATCGCCGGCCTGCAGGCGGCCGGCACCGGCCTCACGCTGACGCGCGCCGCGGACGTGGTGCACTTCGACCGGTGGTGGAACCCCGCGGTCGAGGCGCAAGCCACCGACCGCGTGCATCGGATCGGGCAGGATCGCGTGGTCACCGTCACCACGCTGACCACCGCCGGGACCGTCGAAGAACACATCGCGGCGATGCACCGACGCAAGTCCGCGCTCAGCCTCGACGCCGACGCCAGTGCACTCGCCGCGTTGACCGGACTCTCCGATGAACGGCTCCTCGAGACGCTGCGCCGAAATCGAGAGGAGTCCGCATGACGACCGGTACGACCGCCGAATTCGGGTACACGTGCTGGGGCCGCGACTTCCTGCGACTGGCTGAGCCCACCCGGGTCACCCGGCCCGAGCCGCTGCTGCCGCGCGCCCGCAGCCTGGCGCGCAACGCGATGAGTGCGGTGCAGTGCGAGGACCGGCTGGTCCGCGGCACCGTCGTCCGCGGCGGCGCTGCCTCCGTCGCGTACCTCGAGTTCGCACCGATGCCCCGGGACGCGGCGCGCGCGGTGGCCGAGCGGGTGGGCGGCGCCCCGTCGACGGCCGCCCTCACCGACGAGGTGCACGCGGCGCTCGCCGGTGACCCGCCGGAACTGGCCGCCGTCGACTGCTCGTGCCGCGCCCGGTCGGCGCGCTGCGTGCATGTGCTCGCGCTCCTCTACGAGACCGTGCGACGGGTCGACGAGGACCCGCGCCTGGCCCTGTCACTGCGCGGGTACAGCGCCGCGACCGGCCGGCCCGGCGCAGCACCCAGCGACGCGGTCCCGCGCTGGACTCCGCTCACCGTCCTCGACCCGGCGTCCTTCTACGGGTGATCAGGCGTTCTCCAGCTCCGCTTCCCGTGCGGCCTCGCGCTCGGCCACCAGGGTGAGCGCGATGTCGACGATCATGTCCTCCTGCCCACCGACCAGTCGGCGCTCCCCGCAGATCGTGAGGATGTCGCGCACGTCGAGGTCGTAGCGGGCCGCGGCCGCCTCGGCGTGCCGCAGGAACGACGAGTACGCGCCGACGTAACCGAGAGTCAGCGTCTCCCGGTCGACCCGGACCGGCCGGTCCTGCAGTGGGCGGACGATGTCGTCGGCGGCGTCCTCCAGGGCGTTCAGATCGCAGCGATGCTCGAACCCCAGCAGGTTCGCCACCGCGATGAACGGCTCGATCGGGCAGTTGCCCGCACCCGCACCGTGCCCGGCCAGCGAGGCATCGACGCGGAAGGCACCGTTCTCGACGGCCACCACCGAGTTCGCCACCGACAGCGACAGGTTCTCGTGCGCGTGGATGCCAATCTCCGTCTTCTCGTCGAGGACGTCACGATAGGCCTGGACGCGCGCGGCGACGTCGTTCATGGTGAGCCGCCCCCCGGAGTCGGTGACGTACACGCAGTCCGCACCGTACGACTCCATCAGCTTCGCCTGCTGCGCCAGGGACTCCGGATCACTCATGTGCGAGAGCATCAGGAACCCGGAGACGTCCATGCCGATCTCCTTGGCCGCGCCGATGTGCTGCGCCGAGACGTCGGCCTCGGTGCAGTGGGTGGCGACCCGGACGGACCGTACGCCGAGGTCGTAGGCGCGCCGGAGTTCGGCGACGGTACCGACACCGGGGAGCATGAGGGTGGTGAGGCGCGCGTGACGGATCGCGCCGGCCGCGGCCTCGAGCCACTCCCAGTCGGTGTGCGATCCGGGACCGTAGATCACCGAGCCGCCGGAGATGCCGTCACCGTGGGCCACCTCGATCGCGTCGACACCGGCCGCGTCGAGGGCGGCGACGATACGCGCGACGTCGGCGGTGGAGATCCGATGCCGGATGGCGTGCATACCGTCGCGCAGCGTCACGTCCTGCACGTAGATGGGGGTTCCCATGTCAGTTCTCCTCGCCCGCGGCACCGGCCGCGATCCGCTCGGCGACCTGCAGACCGGCCGCGGTCATGATGTCCAGATTCCCCGCGTAGGCGGGCAGATAGTGGGCGGCACCCTCGACTTCCAGGAAGACCGAGACCTGATGTGTTGGCCGGGTCTCCTCTCCGTCGGCGAGCAGCGTCTCGATGGGGGTCGACTCGGGGATCTCGGTGATCTGCACCTTCTGCTTGAGCCGGTAGCCGGGCACGTACGCGGAGACGTCGTCGATCATCTTCTCCACGGACAGCCGGATCTGTTCCTGGGTGTCCTCGTCGGGTGCCTCGACCAGCGTGTAGACCGTGTCGCGCATCATCAGCGGCGGCTCGGCCGGGTTGAGGACGATCACCGCCTTGCCCTTGCGCGCGCCGCCGACCTGCTCGATGGCGCCCGACGTGGTCTCGGTGAACTCGTCGATGTTGGCTCGCGTACCGGGACCGGCGGACTTGGAGGAGATCGACGCGACGATCTCGGCGTAGACCACCGGCGTCACGGCCGAGACGGCGGCGACCACCGGGATGGTCGCCTGACCGCCACAGGTCACCATGTTCACATTCGGCGCGTCCAGGTGGTCGTTCAGGTTCACCGCGGGCACCACGTAGGGGCCGATCGCGGCGGGCGTGAGGTCGATCAGCCGCTTGCCGTGCGGGGCGAGCGCGGCCGCGTTGCGGACGTGCGCGGAGGCCGAGGTGGCGTCGAAGACAATGCCGATGTCGGCGAACTCCGGCATGGCGATCAGGCCCCCGACGCCGTCGTGCGTGGTGGGTACGCCCAGGTCACGGGCACGAGCCAGGCCGTCCGAGTCCGGATCGATGCCGACCATCGCGCCCATCTCCAGGTGTTGGGCGGTGCGGATCACCTTGATCATCAGGTCGGTGCCGATGTTGCCCGAGCCGATGATGGCGACCTTGGTTCTGTCAGTCATGGGTATTTCCTTCGTTGAACGTGGCGCGGACGGTGCCGAGGCCGGAGATCTCGACGACCACCTCGTCGCCGGGGCGCAGCGGCCGCATCGGGCCGAGGGCGCCGGAGAGGATCACCTGTCCGGCGCGGAGCGGTTCGCCGAAATCACGCGCGGCGCGGGCCAGCCAGGCGACGGCGTTGAGCGGGTCGCCGAGGCAGGCGGCGCCGTCGCCCGTCGAGACCTCCGCGCCGTTGATCAGCATCCGCATGCCGACCTCGACCGGCGTGAACTCGTCCAGGGTCAGGTGCCGGGTCCCCAGCACGTAGACGCCGGACGACGCGTTGTCGGCGACGGTGTCGGCGAAGGCGATGTCCCAGCCGTCGATCCGGGAGTCGCAGATCTCGATCGCGGCGACGCCGTAGTCGACGGCGGCGGCGATCTGCGCCACGTCGAGCGGCCCGTCCGCGAGATCGGACTTCAGCACGAACGCCACCTCCGCTTCGGCCTTGGGCTGTAGCAGCCGCCCGATCGGCACCCGCGCACCGTCGTCGTAGGCCATGTCGTCGAACAGCACGCCGAAGTCGGGCTGGTCGACGCCCATCTGTTCCTGCACGGCCTTGCTGGTCAGCCCGATCTTGCGGCCGACGATCGACGCACCGGCGTCGGTGCGGCCGCGGGTGAGCCGTTCCTGGACCCGGTAGGCGGCGGGCAGGTCGTCGGAGCCGATGAGGTCACGGACCGGGGTACACGCGACCCCGGTACGCAGTGCGGTCAGCAGCCGGTCGGCCGCTCGCGCCTCGGCCGTCTCGCTGTGGGTTGTCGTCATGTATCGATCGTGTTCTCCCCCGCCGCCCGGGGAAAGCATCCCGTCTCGTTCAGCGAGACGTGGCGCTATCCTGGACCGGATGAGCACTCCGGACAGCGTCCTCGGCAAGGTGATGCTGATCCTGCACGCGTTCGACGTCGACGACCACGACCTGCCGCTCGCCGAGATCGTGCGCCGCACCGGTCTGCACAAGGCCACCGCGCACCGTCTCGCCGGTGACCTGGTCGACGCCCGGCTGCTGGACCGGACGGACGGCGGCTACCGGCTGTCCGGCGGGCTGTTCGAACTCGGCATGCGCGCCTCCGTCGAACGCGGCCTGCTGGAGATCGCCATGCCGTTCCTTCAGGACCTTTACGAGCGCACCCACGAGACCGTGCATCTGGGCGTCCTCGACGGCCACGAGGTGATGTACGTGGCGAAGATCGGCGGACATCGCCAAGCGAACGCGCCGTCGCGCACCGGTGGCCGAATGCCCTTGCACTGCACCGGAATCGGCAAGTCGTTGCTGGCGCACACCACACCCGAAGTGCGCCGGGAGGTGCTCGCCGGGCCACTGGAGCGGCGGACGCCGCGGACGATCGTCGCCCCCGGACTCCTGTCCGCGGCGCTCGACACCGTCCGCGAGCGCGGCGTCGCGTTCGAGTACGAGGAGTCGACGCCGGGGATCGCCTGCGTATCCGCGCCGATCCTCGATGTGCGGGACAACTCGGTGATCGCCGCGCTCAGTGCCACCGGCCCGCTCCGCAGGTTCCGCCCCGAGCAGCACGTCGACGCGGTCCGGGCCGCGGCCGGCGGGGTCGCGGCCACCCTGGCGCGGCGCCGCGCACTGCGCGACTGAGCTGCCTGTCACACTGGAGGTGTGATCAGAGTGGGACTGACCGGCGGCATCGGCGCCGGCAAATCGACCGTCGCCAAGACTCTCGTGGCCCAGGGGGCACACCACATCGATGCCGACCGCATCGCGCGAGAGGTGGTGGAGCCCGGAACTCCCGGCCTGGCCGCCCTCGTCGACGCCTTCGGACCGGAGATCCTGGACTCACACGGTGCGCTGAATCGTCCGGCGCTGGCGGCCCGCGCCTTCGCCGACGAGGAAGGCGTGAAGAAGCTCAACGCGATCACCCACCCGCTGATCGGCGCGCGCACCCAGGAGCTGACCGCGGCGGCCCCCGCGGACGCGGTGATCCTGCACGACGTGCCGCTGCTCGTCGAGGGCAACATGGCCCCGTTCTACGACGCGGTGATCGTCGTGCACGCGGACGCCGAATCCCGGCTGCATCGGTTGGTGTCGCTGCGGGGCATGGACGACGCCGACGCCCGCAAGCGGATCGAGGCACAGGCGAGCGACGCGCAGCGTCGTGCCGTCGCCGACATCTGGCTCGACAACTCCGGCACCCCGGAGGAACTGGCCGAGCAGGCGCTACAGGTGTGGAACGATCGGGTACTTCCTTTGCGCGAGAACCACTCTCGCGGCGTCGCCGCTCCCTTGCCGACCGCCGTGGTCGACGCCGACCCGGCGTGGGCGGTGATCGGCACGCGCGTGGTGAACCGGCTGTGGGCGCTCCTCGGGGCCGGTGCGAAGCGGATCGAGCACGTCGGCCCGACCGCCGAACCCGGCACCCCCGCTCCCCCGGTGATCGACGTCGCGGTGATCGTCGCCGACGACGCGGCGGCGGACGAGGCGGCGCGCCTGCTGCACGCGGGCGGGTTCCCGGTGATCGACGCCGAGGGCGGCGTGACCCCGGCGCGGACGCACGGCGCGGCCGACCCGGGCCGCCCGGTACGGATCCACCTGCGCGTCGAGGACTGAGCCGACCAGCGGACCTCGCGTCGCTCCTTGCCCACTGATTCAGTGGGCGTCGCCCGGTTTCTTCGGTGTCGCTCACTCAGCAGAGTGGGGCGACGACGAGACGACTGGCACGAGAGACGGAAAATCCCCCGCACCGATCTCTCGGTGCGGGGGATCTCCCTTCGACAGGCTCAGGGAGCGATTAACAGCTCAGGGAGCGGTCAACGGCTCAGGGCGCTGTGGACCGCTCAGTTGCCGCCGGTCAGCTTCTCGCGCAGGGCGGCGAGCTGCTCGTCGCTGGCCAGCGAGCCGCCGGCCGGAGCCGAGCTGCTGGACGACGAGGACGAACCGGTCGAGCTGGAGTAGTCGCCCGCGTTGTCGGCCTCGGCGGCCGCGGCGGCGAACTTCTCCATCTGAGCGGTGTGCATCTTGTGGCGACGCTCGGCCTCGGCGTAGCGGCCTTCCCACTCTTCACGCTGCGCGTCGAAGCCCTCGAGCCATTCGTTGGTCTCGGGATCGAAGCCCTCGGGGAAGATGTAGTTGCCCTGCTCGTCGTAGCTGTCGGCCATGCCGTACTTCGAGGGGTCGAACTCCTCGGTGTAGTCCTCGTTGGCCTGCTTCAGCGACAGCGAGATACGGCGGCGATCCAGGTCGATGTCGATGACCTTGACCATCGCGTCGTCGCCCACGGCGACGACCTGATCCGGCACCTCGACGTGGCGCTCGGCCAGCTCCGAGATGTGCACCAGGCCCTCGATGCCCTCCTCGACGCGGACGAAGGCACCGAACGGCACCAGCTTGGTGACCTTGCCCGGCACGATCTGACCGATCGCGTGGGTGCGGGCGAACTGACGCCACGGGTCTTCCTGCGTCGCCTTGAGCGACAGCGACACGCGCTCGCGGTCCATGTCGACGTCGAGCACCTCGACGGTGACCTCGTCGCCCACGGCGACGACCTCGGACGGGTGATCGATGTGCTTCCAGGACAGCTCGGAGACGTGCACCAGGCCGTCGACGCCGCCGAGATCGACGAACGCGCCGAAGTTGACGATCGAGCTGACGACACCCTTGCGGACCTGACCCTTGGCCAGCTTGTTGAGGAACTCGCTGCGGACCTCGGACTGGGTCTGCTCCAGCCAGGCACGGCGCGACAGGACCACGTTGTTGCGGTTCTTGTCGAGCTCGATGATCTTGGCCTCGACCTCCTTGCCGATGTACGGCTGCAGGTCGCGCACGCGGCGCATCTCCACCAGCGACGCCGGGAGGAAGCCACGCAGGCCGATGTCCAGGATCAGGCCGCCCTTGACGACCTCGATGACGGTGCCCTTGACGGCCTCGTCACGCTCCTTGAGCTCCTCGATGGTGCCCCAGGCACGCTCGTACTGAGCGCGCTTCTTCGACAGGATGAGGCGGCCTTCCTTGTCCTCCTTGGTGAGAACAAGTGCTTCGACCTCGTCGCCGACCTCGACGACTTCGCTCGGGTCGACATCGTGCTTGATGGACAGCTCACGCGAGGGGATGACACCCTCGGTCTTGTAGCCGATGTCCAGCAGAACCTCGTCACGGTCGACCTTGACGATGGTGCCTTCGACGATGTCGCCATCGTTGAAGTACTTGATCGTGGAGTCGATGGCAGCGAGGAAGTCCTCAGCCGAGCCGATATCGTTGACGGCTACTTGCGGCGAGGTGATCGTGGGGGACGACATGTGTTGAGTGGCTCCGGACAGGTATGTAGTAGTGGATGGAGTGCGTGCAATCGAACACACGCACCCAGCAAGGTTACTCCCCCGGGATGAACTGCACAAATGGGGCCGGGCACTAGGATCGGTCCCGATGAGTACCGATCCCGCCCCCGCCCGCCCGCCGCGTGTCCTGGGCGCCATCGATTCGGCCACCAGCGAATCGGCGAGCAGGTCGTGGTGGGATGCCGAGTCCGACGACTACCAGGCCGAGCACGGCGTCTTCCTCGGCAACGACGTCCCCGGTGGCGACTTCGTGTGGGGCCCCGAACGACTCCGCGAGGACGACGTCCACCTGCTGGGCGACGTCGCCGGGCGCGCGGTGCTGGAGATCGGGTGCGGCGCCGCACCCTGCGCGCGCTGGCTGGCCGCCCGCGGCGCGGACGTCGTCGGCCTGGACGTGTCGACGGGGATGCTGGCGCACGCGGTGACGGCGATGAGCCGCGACGCCCACCGCGTTCGGTTGGTCCTCGCCGGCGCCGAGCGACTCCCCTTCGCCGACGCGTCGTTCGACCTCGCCTGCTCGGCGTTCGGTGCCGTTCCCTTCGTCGCCGATTCGGCGCGGGTGATGCGCGAGGTCGCGCGGGTGTTGCGGCCCGGCGGTCGTTGGGTCTTCGCCACCAACCATCCGATGCGGTGGATGTTCCTCGACGATCCCGGACCGGAGGGGCTGGTGGTGAAGATGTCGTACTTCGACCGCACGCCGTACTCCGAGACCGACGACGCGGGCGGCGTCAGCTACGTCGAGCACCACCGCACCATGGGCGACCGCGTCCGGGAGATCGTCGCCGCCGGGCTGGTACTCGACGACATCGTCGAGCCGGAGTGGCCGGAGGATCTCGACGACGAGTGGGGTCAGTGGTCTCCGCTGCGCGGGTCGTACTTCCCCGGCACCGCGATCTTCTGCTGCCACAAGCCGGAGGCGCCGCGGTGACGACCCGCCGCCCGGGAACGCTCGGGCCGGACCGGGTCCGCGCCCTCGGTGCCGCGCCGTTCACCTACTCCGCGGTGGGCGCCGCGTGCGGCGGCGCGGTTCCCACCGGTTTCCACGGGCTGTACCGCTGCGTGGTGATCGGGCACGGGGACGACGCCTTCGCGACGGCCGGCGAGGCGTTGCTGACCTGGCAGGTGCAGTTGCGCTCCGGGATCCGGGTGTGCGCGTCGTCGCCGCGTATCGCTCCCGGCGCGGTCGCGACCGTCGGCGTCGGGGTGGGCCCGCTGCGAATGACCGGACCGGTCCGGGTGCTCGACGTGACCGAGGCGCCGTCGCTGCGGGCGTTCTCCTACGGCACGCTGCCCGGCCACCCCGAGTGCGGTGAGGAGCGTTTCGCCGTCGCCCTCGACGAGGACGGGACCGTCCGGTTCGAGCTGACCGGATTCTCCCGCCACGTCTCGCGTCTGGCTCGCCTCGGCGCACCGGTCGCGCGGTTCGTGCAGCGAGTGGTCACCGACCGGTACGCGCGCTCGCTGATCGTCGCACCGTCGCCGACATAGTTCGCGACAGCCGTCGGACAGGCGCGACACCTCGTGTCGACGCGACGACCGCGCATGTCGCTTCCTCGCCGGCTGTCGCGGTCAATGGCCGGTTGTCGCGTCCGGCGACGGCCTACAGGAGCTTGGACAGGAAGGTCTTGGTGCGGTCGTGCCGGGGGTTCTCCAGCATCTCGCGCGGGTCACCGCGTTCGACGACCTTGCCGTCGGCCATGAACACCAGCTGGTCGGCGACCTCGCGGGCGAAGCCCATCTCGTGCGTGACGACCAGCATCGTCATGCCGGCCTTGGCGAGGTCGCGCATGACGGCGAGGACGTCGCCGACGAGTTCGGGGTCGAGCGCGGAGGTCGGCTCGTCGAACAGCATCAGCTTGGGGTCCATGGCGAGCGCGCGGGCGATGGCGACGCGCTGCTGCTGGCCACCCGACAGCTGCGCCGGGTAGGCGTCGGCCTTGGTCGCCAGCCCGACCTTGGACAGCAGGTCCTCGGCGCGGGCGACGGCCTCATCGCGGGACGTGCCCTTGACGAGCATCGGCGCCTCGATCACGTTCGCCAGCACTGTGCGGTGCGGGAAGAGGTTGAAGTGCTGGAAGACCATCCCGATGTCGCGGCGCTGGCGGGCGGCGTCCTTCGGGCTCATCTCGTACAGCTTGCCCGCGCGCTCGCGGTAGCCGATCAGCTCGCCGTCGACCCGCAGCCGGCCGGCGTTGACCTTCTCCAGGTGGTTGACGCAGCGCAGGAACGTCGACTTGCCCGAACCGGACGGCCCGATGAGGCACGCCACCTCGCCGTGGGCGACTTGCAGATCGATGCCGCGCAGCACCTGCAGCGCACCGAAGCTCTTGCAGACGCCCTCCGCGGACACCATCGCCGAGCCGGCGTCGTGTGCGGTGCTCATCGGCCGCCCTCCAACGTCTCGGCCTGCGCGAGCTCTTCGAGCTGACGGTCACTGAGCATGCGGCTGGCGCCCTTCGAGTAGTGCTTCTCCAGATAGTGCTGGCCGATCATCAGCAGGCTGGTCACGGCCAAGTACCAGGTGGACGCGACGAGCAGCATCGGGATCGGCTGGAAGTTGACGCCGGAGATGTCGCGCGAGCGGCCGTAGAGTTCCAGCGAGAACGGCACCGCGGTGACCAGCGACGTCGTCTTGAGCATGCTGATCAGCTCGTTGCCGGTCGGCGGGATGATCACCCGCATGGCCTGCGGCAGCACCACCCGGCGCATGGTCTGCGACCAGGTCATGCCGAGCGCCACCGAGGCCTCCATCTGCCCCTCGCCGACCGACGAGATGCCGGCGCGCACGATCTCGGCCATGTAGGCCGCCTCGTTCAGGCCCAGGCCGATGATGGCGAACAGGAACGCCGCGTTGAGCGACTGCACGTCGATGTGGAAGAACTGCGGACCGAACGGAACGCCCAGGTCGATCTGCTTGTAGATGGAGCCGAACAGGCCCCACAGCACCAGCTGCACGTACACCGGGGTGCCGCGGAAGACCCAGAGGTACACCCACGCGACCGTCCGCAGCACCGGGTTCGGCGAGAGTCGCATGACGGCGAAGATCACGCCCAGGACCACGCCGATCACCATCGCGCACACCGTCAGGGCCAGGGTCCAGCCCGCGGCCTCGATGATCCGGGTGTCGAACAGGTACCGCGCGTAGGTGTGCCACTTGTAGGCGTCGTTGGTGGCGGCACCATAGACGAACAACCCGACCAGCACCAGGATCACCGCGGCGGCGATCCACTGCCCGGGATGACGCAGCGGCACCGCCTTGATCGGGGCCGGATCGCCGCCGGTCACCGCGACGTCACCGGCCGGCTTCTCTGCGCTCATCGGCGCTCCCCTCGCGAGGTGGACATGGTCATGACTCCGCTCCGTTGATCACCGAGGTCTGGATCATTCCGTCTTCCACACCCCAGTGCTTCGAGATCTGTTCGTAGTAGCCGTGATCCATCAGGTACTGCACGGCCTGTTGCAGGGCGGGCCCCAGCGACGAGCCCTTCGCGACCGGGAACCCGTACGGCGCGGCGTCGTAGATCGGCCCCACCGCCTCGAGCTGGCCCTGTGTCTTCTTGATGGCGTACGCGGTGACCGGTGAGTCCGCGGAGATCGCATCGACCTGGCCGAGGAGCAGCGCGTTGACCGCCTGATCCTGGCTGTCGAACTTCATCTTGATGATCGCGGGCTTACCCGCCTTGACACATGCCGCACTCTTGGCGGGCACCTCGTCGGTGTCCTGCACCGTCGTCGACTGCACGCCCACGCGCAGCCCGCACGCGTTGTCCGGGTCGACCTTGCCGCCGGTCCGCTGCGCCCACTGCACGCCCGCGCTGTAGTAGGTGACGAAGTCGACCTGCTTCTCGCGCTCCTTGGAGTCGGTGAACGACGACATGCCCACGTCGTACGTGCCCGACTGGAGGGCGGGGATGATCTTGTCGAAGTCGGACTCGAAGAACTTGGCGCGCAAGCCGAGGACCTGGGCGATCGCCTTCATCAGGTCGACGTCGTAGCCGATGATGTTGCCGTTGCGGTCCTTGAACTCGTTCGGCTGGTACGGCGGATTGGTGCCGACGCGCAGGACTCCGCTCTTGGCGATCGGCGCGGGCACCAGCGCCGCGATCTCCGGCTGCTTGGCCACCGTCACCGAGATCGGTTTGACGTCGAGCGCCGATTCGTCATTGGTGCAGCCGGCGACCAGCAGGACCGCCGAAAGGGCGACCAGCGCACCGAGCCGTCTGCCCCGTCTGAGCCGTTCGCGCAGCAATCGAACCACCTCTCCCGGCGACCGGCGGCCGCGCCCCACTGTTGTCCCGTCCGGACAGTCTCCCGTACCGGACGTTTCTTGATCGTTGCCGGTAAGTGAAACTACAGGCCGGTAAGTGAAACTACAGGACCTCGCGCAGCCGTTCATGGAACTCGGCGGTTGACGCGGTACCGCCCACGTCAGGAGTCGCCACCCCCGCGCTGACGGTCGCCGAGATCGCCGCCCGCATCGACGCGCCGGCCACCGCGAATCGCCGGTCGCGGTGCGCGGCGGCGTACCAGTCGAGCGCCGAGGCCACCGAGCCGATCATCGCGATCGGATCGGCGACGTTCCGGCCGGCGATGTCCGGCGCCGCACCGTGCGCGGCCTGCGCCATCACCTGCGCGTCGGAGGCGTTGATCGACGACGCGAGACCCAGCGATCCGGCGAGTTCGGCGGCCAGGTCGGACAGGATGTCGCCGAAGAGGTTCTCGGTGACGAGGACGTCGAAGTCGGCGGGGCGCCGCACCAGGAGCGCGGCCATCGCGTCGACGTGCTGCTGATCGACCGTCACGTCCGGAAAGCGTCGTGCCACCTGGTAGCACGCGTCCCGGAACAGTCCGGTGGTGAGCTTGAGGACGTTGGCCTTGTGCACGACGGTGACGTGCCCGCGACGGGCACGCGCCGCCTCGAAGGCCCGCTCGGCGATGCGCTCGCTGGCCTCCCGGGTGATCAGCCCGACCGCGAGCGCGACGTCGGGCGTCGGCATGAACTCGCCGGAGCCGACGGCCATGTTGCGATCGGCATAGAGGCCCTCGCTGTTCTCCCGGACGATCAACAGATCGATGTCGGGCGCCGTCGCCGGGATTCCCGGAATCGCTTGTGCCGGGCGGAGATTGGCGTACAAGCCGAGCCGTTTACGGAGCACCGCACCAGGTGCCGGCCCGCCCCGGTGCTCCCCCGGATACGACGCCGAGTCGTGCGGTCCGACGACCATGAATTCGTGGCCGTCGAGCGCCGCCAGGGTGCTCTCCGGCAGGGCACCGCCGTGGCTGTCGATGGCGTCGCGCCCGAACGGCAGGTACTCCGGTGCGAGGGTGATCCCCTGCGCGGCCAGTGCCCGCTCGGCGGTGTCGAGCGCGACCGGGACCACCTCGGGCCCGATCCCGTCGCCGACCAGGACGGCACAGTTCAGGACGTCGTCGGTGCGCATGGCGGTAGCGTAGCCGGGCCGCCGAGGGCCGGCGCCCGACAGGTGCGCGCCGCCGAACACGCGACGGTTCCCCGTCCATCGAGAAGGTAGACGCGAAACTCCGGGATCTGTGACCCGACACGGGTAACAGATCCCGGAGCTTCACTTTCGCGCCCGGGGCGCGGGGCGGCGTCAGTGGGCGGCGTCGTCCCAGGAACGACCGAAACCGACGGAGACGTCGAGCGGGACGGACAGTTCGATCGCGCTGCCCATCTCCTCGCGCACCAGGTGTTCCATCCGCTCTCGCTCGCCGGCGGCCACCTCGATCACCAACTCGTCGTGCACCTGCAGCAGCATGCGGGAAGTCAGCTGTTCGGCGGTGATCCGGCGGGCGACGTTGATCATCGCCACCTTGATGATGTCGGCGGCGGTGCCCTGGATGGGGGCGTTGAGCGCCATCCGTTCGGCGGCCTGGCGGCGCTGGAAGTTGTCGGAGTTCAGATCCGGCAGGTAGCGGCGGCGGCCGAACATCGTCTCGGTGTACTCCTTGCGCCGGGCCTCGACGACGACCTCGTGCAGGTAGTCGCGCACGCCACCGAAGCGGGCGAAGTACATCTCCATCTGGTCGCGCGCCTCTTCGCGGCCGATCCCGAGCTGCGCGGCCAGCCCGTAGGCGGACAGACCGTACGCCAGCCCGTACGACATGGCTTTGACCCGCGAGCGCATCTGCGGGTCCACGTCGTCGATCGACACCCCGAACGCCCGGGAGCCGACGAAATTGTGCAGGTCCTCGCCCGAGTTGAAGGCCTCGATCAGGCCCTCGTCGCCGGACAGATGCGCCATGATCCGCATCTCGATCTGCGAGTAGTCGGCCGTCATCAGGCAGTCGTACCCTTCGACGGAGCCCAGGGGGCGGTCGGCGCCGACCACGAACCCACCGCGGATCTGGCGCCCAGCGTCGGTGCGGACCGGGATGTTTTGCAGATTGGGCTCGGTAGAGCTGAGGCGGCCGGTGGCCGCCACCGTCTGGTTGAAGGTGGTGTGGATGCGGCCGTCGTCGGCAACCGTCTTCAGCAGACCGTCGACGGTCACCTTCAGCCGGGTGGCGTCGCGGTGCTCCAGCAGGTACTTGAGGAATGGGTGCTCGGTCTTCTCGTACAGGGAGGCCAGGGCGTCGGCGTCGGTGGTGTAGCCGGTCTTGGTCTTCTTGGTCTTCGGCATGCCGAGCTTGTCGAAGAGGACCACCTGGAGCTGCTTGGGCGAACCGAGGTTCACCTGCTCCCCGATCACCTCGTACGCCGACTCCGCGGCGTCGCGCACGCGCTGCGCGAACTCGCGCTCCAGCGTCTGGAAGTGCTCGACGTCGACCGCGATGCCCGCGGCCTCCAGCTCGGCGAGCACGAACGCCAGCGGCAGCTCCATGTCCCGCAGCAGCGGCACCGACTCGATGCGTTCGAGTTCGGTGTCGAGGGTGTCGGCGAGTTCGGCGACGGCCTGCGCCGACAGCATGAGCTGGTTCGACGCCGCGAGGTCGTCTTCCTCGCTGTCGAGCAGCGACAGCTGGCCGTCATCGGTGGCGGTATCGGCCTTGAGTTCGCGCCGCAGGTAGCGCAGGACGAGATCGTCGAGGTTGAAGGTCCGCTGCCCGGGTCGCACCAGGTAGGCGGCGAGCGCGGTGTCGGAGGTGACGCCCGCCAGCGTCCAGCCGCGGCCGCGGAGCGCGTGGAACGCCCACTTGACCTCGTGGACCGCCTTGCCGAGCTCCGGGTCGGCGAGCCAGGCGCCGAGGGCGGCGTCATCCTCCGGGGTCAGCGTGATCGGGTCGACGAAGGCGGCCTCGCCGTCGGCGGCCGCGATCGCGATGCCGGTGGGCTCGGAGTCGACGACGCGCTGCGGTCCGGTCACGGCGAGACCGCTGCGGCCGGTGCGCGCGTGGGCGTCGAGCCAGGCGGCGACCTCCCCCGCACCCAATCGCGTGCCGCTCACCTCGAAACCGGATTCCGCCTCGGGTTCGACGCTGCTGAGGGTGGAGAACAGCCGGTCGCGCAAGACCTTGAATTCGAGGTCGTCGAAGAGCCGGTGGATGCGGTCGCGGTCCCAGGCGTGCAGAGCGAGGTCGTCGGGGCCGGCCGGCAGATCCATATCGCGGACCAGTTCGGTGAGGCGGCGGTTCATGATGACCGCGGCGAGGTTCTCCCGCAGCGAGTCGCCGACCTTGCCGCGCACCTCGTCCGCGCGGTTCACCAGTTCCTCGAACGAGCCGTACTCGCGGATCCACTTGGCCGCCGTCTTCTCGCCGACGCCGGGGATGCCGGGCAGGTTGTCACTCGGGTCGCCGCGCAGCGCCGCGAAGTCCGGGTACTGCGACGGGGTGAGACCGTACTTCTTCTCGACCTCCTCCGGCGTGAACCGGGTGAGCTCGGAGACACCGCGCTTCGGGTAGAGGACGGTGATGTTGTCGTTGACCAGCTGCAGCGAGTCGCGGTCACCGGTGACCACCAGCACGCGGTAACCCTCCTGGTCGGCGCGTGTCGCCAGTGTCGCGATGATGTCGTCGGCCTCGTAGTTCTCGATGGCCATCACCGGGATGCCCATCGCGTCGAGCACGTCCTTGGTCAGGTCGACCTGGCCGCGGAACTCATCCGGCGACGACGACCGCTGTGCCTTGTAGTCGGGGAACATCTCCGACCGGAAGGTCTGCCGGGAGACGTCGAAGGCCGCCGCGATATGGGACGGATCCTCGTCGCGCAGCAGATTGATCAGCATCGAGGTGAACCCGTACACCGCGTTGGTCGACTGCCCGGTGTTGGTCTTGAAGTTCTCGGCGGGCAACGCGAAGAAGGCCCGGTAGGCCAGCGAATGGCCGTCGAGCAGCATCAGCGTGGGCCGCTGCTCCTTCTTTCCGCGGGTGGTGGCGTTGGTCGACGTCTGCGCAGGAGTCACGTGTTGAAGTGTAGTGAGGGGGTCCGACGACGCCCCACGGGCGCAGCCACGGGATTCATTCGACTCCCTCCGCCGACATTCGCACCAGCAGGCCGACCATCAGATCCTAGCCAGACGGTCTCCGCGCCAAACCGCACTTCCACCGCGGGCGAACCGTCGTCACGTGTAGAGAATCACTCCCCCGGCGCTCTGATCTCATCCATGACTGATTTCAGCACGCACCTCCGACAAAGCCGTCAGCACTCACGTCTCCAGGGCGGTGACGGCATCGATCGACGTCCGCCACTTCCGCCGACGCGCGGTGGCCCCGGCAATGCTCGGACCCTCCGCTCGAGGGCCAAGCAATACTCAATTCTACATATCTACCTGCATAAACACCATTTCCGAGACCTCCAAAGCAGATCCTGAATATTTAGAGAATTCGTACATATGTTCCTATGCTCAGTGGAGTCATCATGGAACCAGGCACCAGCCAGAAAGCCACCTTGCCAGCGAGGGAGGGAAACACACCATGGACTCCACCACACTCACCGAGTTCGCCGACCACCTCATCGACGACCTCACGGTCGGCACCGATCCCGGCACCGACTCGCTCGGCCGGCTGCTCTCGGAGACGCGCATGACCGTCGACGATGACGCGATACTCGCCGTCATGGTCGCGGCGGTCCGGCTCGGCAATGTCGCCGCCTACCTGCTGGCCCAGACCAGCGCAGCCGCCGAGCGGTTGGCCATACCGGCCCGCAAGCGGCTCAAGAACGGTGCCCAACTGCTGACCGAACTCGGTGTCGCACCGGCCGCGGCGTGTCGCGCCGCCCGCGTCGGGCGCGCGGCCGCAGGCCTTGCCCCCGTGGCCAACGCTCTGCGCGACGGCGCGCTGAGTATCGAGCACGCCGACGCCGTGGTCAGGGGAATCGCGCACATCGCCGGCCGCACGGGCGCAGTTCAATCAGCAGTGGACCACGACGAACGCGGCCGGATCGTCGCCAGCCTGATGGTGCAGACGACGCCGCGCGAGATCGAGACCCGCGCCCGCCAGATCGCGATCGCGCTCACCCCGGCCGCCGGGGAGGCCGATCCCGCCGCGATCCCGGTCGCCGAGAACCACGATCTCAATGAGATGACCCTGCACCAGAACGACGAAGGACGCATCACTGCAACCCTCGACGTGGACGTCGTCACCGGTGAGGAACTCCATGCTGCCCTCGACCCCCTGTGCCGCCCGGTCCCCCGGCCCGACGGCTCACCGGACCCGCGTTCGGCAAGCCGGCGTCGCGCGGACGCCTTCGGGCAGATCCTCCGCACGTACCTCTCCGGCAGTGAACGCCCGACCTCCGGCGGCGTGCTCCCGCACGTCACGCTCATCCGGCCAATTCTCAGCGGAGGCGACACCCCGATCGTTTACTCTTCAGCGGACGACACCGCCGAGGGCGATTCCGTCGACATTCTGGGTTTCGCCGGGCCGATCACTGCGGCTACTGCCGACCTGATCTCGTGCGACTGCACCGCCACCGACGTCACGGTCGACGACGAGCGCGCCCCACTCGACGTCGGACGCACGCGGCGGCTCTTCCCGCCACGCCTGCGTAAGGCGCTCGGGGCGCGCGACCGCGGTTGCGCCTTCCCAGGCTGCGGACGTCCGGCATCCTGGTGCGATGCCCACCACATGACCGAGTGGAAAGAGGGCGGCGAGACCAGCGTCGACAACGGCGTCCTGCTCTGCCGGATGCACCACGTGCTGATCCACCACACCGGATGGGAGGTGTTCCTCGGCCCGGACCGCCACCCGTGGTTCCGGCCGCCCGCCGACCCGGGCAGCCCGGGTCGACGACCCGCACCGCTCCGATCGCATGCACGACGAACGCTGACCGACCTCCCGCACGCCGCCCAGGCGGCCTGACCCCGGCCTATCGACCCGACGACACCAAGTCGTGCGCGCAGCACCTTCGTCGGCCGGCGACAGACACCGGCATCGACTCGCCTCAGGACGGGGCGGGTGTGTGTTCTTTGACAATTCCATACCGCGCCCGCGGAGCACTCGATCGGACTTCGCCACCTGCGGCCGACATTCAGGCGACGCCGAGGTACGCCTCCCGGACGGCGGGGTCGTGCAGGAGGTCGCGGCCGCGGCCTTCGAGGGTGATCGAACCGGTCTCCAAGATGTAGCCGCGATCGGACCGGCTCAGCGCCTGCTGCGCGTTCTGCTCGACCAGCAGGATGGTGGTGCCGGCGGCATTGATCTCGGCGATGATCGAGAAGATCTGCTTGATCACCATCGGTGCCAGGCCCATCGACGGTTCGTCGAGCAGCAGGAGCCGGGGCCTGGCCATCAGCGCCCGGCCGATGGCCAGCATCTGCTGTTCCCCACCGGACATGGTGCCGCCGTACTGCTTGCGCCGCTCACCGAGCCGGGGGAAGAGTTCGAAGACCCGGTCCAGCGCCTCACCGTAGGCGGCCTTGGACTCGAATCTCCGGCCGTAGCAACCCATGTCGAGGTTCTCCAGCACCGTCATGCCCGGGAAGATGTGCCTGCCCTCCGGTACCTGGACGATGCCGCGCGCGACGCGCTGGTGCGTCGAGAGCCCATCGATCCGCGCCCCCTCGAAGTAGATCTCCCCGCTGGTCAGTTTGTTGAGCCCGGAGATCCCGCGCATCGTCGTCGACTTGCCCGCACCGTTCGCGCCGAGCAGGGTCACCAGTTCGCCGCGGTCGACGCGCAGCGAGATACCGTGCAGGGCGGTGATCCGGCCGTAGCCGATCACCACGTCGCGCAGCTCGAGCACGGGCGGACCGTCCGAAGCACCGGCGGCCGGGTACGACGCGCCGCGGCCGGATTCATTCGAGTTCGTCATCGGGCACCCCCAGGTAGGCCGCGATCACCGCGGGATTCTCGCGGACCTGCGCCGGCGTGCCCTCGGCGATCTTGCGGCCGAACTCGAGCACGACGATCCGGTCGGTCACGCCCATCACCAGGCGCATGTCGTGCTCGATGAGCAGGACGGTGTAGCCGTCGTCGCGGATCTTCATGATCAGGTCCATCAGCGCCGACTTCTCGCTCGGATTGAAGCCGGCCGCCGGCTCGTCCAGGCACAGCAGCTTCGGCTCGGTCGCCAGGGCACGCGCGATCTCCAGCCGCCGCTGATCGCCGTACGGCAGATTCGACGCCTTCTCGGCGGCCCGCGCGCCGATCCCGACGAATTCCAGCAGCGCCATGCCCCGGTCGACGGCGTCACGTTCCTCGCGGTAGAGCCGCGGCGAGCGGAAGATCGCACCCCACACGGACGTCTTGTGCCGGGCGTCGGTGCCGACGCACACGTTCTCCAGCGCCGTCATCTCACCCCAGAGCCGGACGTTCTGGAAG
The DNA here is from genome assembly GCF_023100845.1 of Gordonia sp. PP30. Lineage (NCBI taxonomy): Bacteria > Bacillati > Actinomycetota > Actinomycetes > Mycobacteriales > Gordoniaceae > Gordonia > Gordonia sp. PP30. The sequence goes on from NZ_CP095864.1 coordinate 2,628,156, forward strand.
GTCCGCGCGATTCCCCGGCGCGTGATCTGGTGCCGTTTGACCTTGCCCAGCGGCGCCCCGTCGAACACGACGGTGCCGCGCGTCGGGGTGTACACGCCGGTGATCGCGTTGAAGCACGTCGTCTTGCCCGCGCCGTTCGGGCCGATCAGACCGAGGATCTCGCCGCGCCGGATCTCGAACGTGACATCGTCGAGGGCGGCGAGTCCGCCGAACTCGACGGTCAGACCCGCCACCTCCAGAAGGACCGCGCCTTCGGTGACCGCGATGTCGCGGTGCGGGGCGACGGCCCGCGCCACCGCGCGTGGATCGGCCAGCTCGGCGTCGACCGCGGCCGGGTCGAGGACGACGGTGGCCTCGGGATCGGCCAGCGCCTCGGCCACCTGCTCGGCCGGTGACTCGATACCCGGCACGGACGAAGCGGCGTCGTCGTCCGCGGCGTGCCTGCTCATGCGTTCGCCTCCTCGCCACCGGGCCGGTTCTCCGGGGACGGCGGCACCCGGAGGACCGCCGCATACACTCGCCGCCCGAAGGTGATCAGCCGCGCCCGGACCGGGAACAGGCCCTGCGGCCGGAAGATCATCAGGATCACCAGAGCGAGACCGAAGAACAGGTACTTGTAGTCGCCGAGCGACTGCTCACCCACCTGCACGCCCTGCACCCGCGCCGGCAGGTACACGATGATGAACGCGCCCACGATCACCCCGAGCTTGTTGCCCTGGCCGCCCAGGACCACCGCGCAGAGGAAGAGCATGGAGTTGATCACGGTGAACGCCTTCGGGTCGACGTACTGCACCTGCCCGGCGTAGACGGCACCGGACAGTCCGCCGATCCCGGCGCCGATCACGAAGGCCCACAGCTTGTACTTGAAGGTCGGCACGCCCATGATCTCCGCGGCGTCCTCGTCCTCCCGGATCGCCACCCACGACCGGCCCACCCGGCTGCGTTCCAGATTGCCGATCATCAGCAGTACCAGCACCACCAGTGCCAGACCGAGCCAATACCACCACACGCCGTAGCTGAGGAGCCCGGAGTTGTTGGAACTGGCAAACACGCCGTCGGGATGCCGGGCGCTGGTGCCGAGTTCGGGGAACAGCACCCCCTGCAGACCGGCCGGGCCGTTGGTGACGTCGCTCAGGTTGTCGGCGAGCAATCGGACGATCTCACCGAAGCCGAGCGTCACGATCGCCAGGTAGTCGCCGCGGACGCGCAGCGTCGGGCTGCCGAGGATCACGCCGGTGACACCGGTGATCACGATGGCCAGCGGCACGCAGGCGAGCCACGCCCACGGTCCGGAGAAGATGCCGTGGTCGGGGCTGTTCCACACCGGGCTCGCCGGGCTGGTCAGCAGCGCGACCACGTAGGCGCCGACCGCGTAGAAGCCGACGTAGCCCAGATCGAGGAGTCCGGTCTGCCCGACGACGACGTTGAGACCGATCGCGATCAGGGCGACCATCGCGAACTGCGCCATCGTCGCGCCGAAGTCGGTCGCCGTGGTGGTGATCAGCGGCGGCTTGATCACCGGCAGCAGGGCGAGCAGTCCGAAGGCCACCACGCCCACCGCCCACTGGGCGGGCCGCGGCAGCGCGTCCCACCACTCCCGGATCCGGTCGCCGGGCGCGCCGAGCGCCCGCACCCATCCGCGCGAATCGGCCGCCGGGCCGCTGTGCTGGTTCATACTCGCGCCTTCCCGAGCTTCTCCCCGAGGATGCCCGTCGGCCGGAACATCAGCACCAGGATCAGCAGCGCGAACGCCACCACGTCCTTCCACTGGTTGCCGAAGACCACCGACCCATAGTTCTCCATCACACCGAGCAGGAGGCCGCCCAGCAGGGCTCCGCGCACATTGCCGATGCCGCCGAGCACCGCCGCGCAGAACGCCTTGATGCCGAGGATGAAGCCGCCGGAGTAGATGACCGTGTTGGGATACCGCATGGTGTAGAGCAACGCCGCCGCTCCGGCCAGCAGACCGCCGAGAAGGAATGTGACGGTGATGATCCGGCCCCGTGAGACACCCATGAGCATCGCCGCGTCCGGGTCCTGCGCCACCGACCGGATGCCGCGGCCCAGCCGGGTCTTGTTGATCAGCAGGTCGGTGCCCGCCGCCAGGACCAGCGCCGACACGATGACGATCAGCGTCACGTTCGAGACGGACGCGCCGAACACCGAGAACTGCTCCTTCGGGGCGACGAGCCGGATGGCCGGCTGCGCGCTCGACCCACCGAGCGGCGGATTCGACGGCACTTTCGGCAGCACGTAGTGCACCAGTTCCTGGAGCACGAACGACATGCCGATCGCGGTGATCAGGAACGCCAGCGGCTTGGCGTTGCGCCGTCGCAGCGGCCGGTAAGCGATGAACTCCACGCCGACCGCCACCGTGCCGGAGACCGCCATGCCGATCAGCCCGGCGACGGCGAGGAAGCCGACGGTCGCCAGGGTCCCGACGTCGTAGGTGTCGCCGGACGGGGTGAAGCCGAGGACCAGCAGACCGACGTAGACGCCGAACATGCCGAGCATGAAAACCTCGGAGTGCGCGAAGTTGATCAGCCGGAGCACGCCGTAGACCAGCGTGTACCCGCAGGCCACCAGCGCGTACACCGAACCGTAGGCCAGGCCCTCGATCGTCAGGTTCCAGAATCCCTCGCGGAGGGAACCGAGATCGAAGCCGATGGTCGCGTTGGCCAGCGAGGTCGTCGCGCCGGCCAGGGAATGCACGATCATGCGTCCCTTTCGGACTCGGGTGGCAGACCCCGGTGCGCCCGGGCGGTGATGTCCGTGCGCACCGGGGTCTCCGGCGCTACTTGACCTCGTACATCCAGATGAGCGACGACTTCAGCTCACCGTTCGGCTGCCACTCGTAGGCGCGGGCCAGGCCGACCCCGGAATAGGTGCGGACGTATTCCAGCAGCTCCGCGCGGGTGCGCTTGCCCTCGGCGATGCCCTTCATCAGGATCGACGCGAGGTCGTAGGCCTCCACCGAGTAGACGCCGGGCGCCTGCTTGAACTTGTCGGTGTACTCGGTCTTGAACTTGCTCGGCGCCGGGCCGCACGGGCACGACAGGTAGGCGCCCTTCGCGGAGTCGCCCGCCTGCTTGATGAACTGCGGATCGTTGGCGCCGTCGCCCGAGACGAAGGTGATGTCCGGCGCCGCCGTCTTCAGCTGCTGCGCGAGCGGAGCGGCTTCGGCGTAGTAGCCGGCGAAGAAGACCGCATCGGGCTTGGCGGCGGTGATCTTCGAGATCAGGGCCGCGAAGTCGCGCTCCCCCTTCTTCACCTCGCCCTGGCACGACGCCACGTTCGCCGAGCCGAGTGTCGCCACGATCGCCCGCGAGAGCCCGGCACCGTACTCGGTGTCGTCCTTGACGACGCAGACCTTGGTCTTGCCGAGCTTCCCGGTCAGGTACCTGGCGACGGCGGGACCCTGGACGTCGTCGTTGGCGAGGCCGCGGAAGAAGGTCTTCCAGCCGTTACCGGACAGCGCCGGATTGGTGGCCGAGGCGGTGACCGCGACCAGACCGGCCTGGTTGAAGACGCCGCCGGTGGCCTTGGTCTCTCCGGAGAAGCCGGGGCCGATGAGTCCGACGATCGACTTGTCGTTCACGATCTGCGGCGCCACCTGCGTCGCCTTCTGCGGATCGCCCTCGGTGTCGAAGGTCTTGAGCACGATCTTGCAGTTCGGGTTCGCCGCGTTGTGCTGCGCGACGGCCAGCTGCGCGCCGTCGCGCATGTTGATGCCGAGCGCCGCGTCCGCGCCGGTCAGCGCACCCATCTGCGCGAGCGTCGTCTCGGGACACTGCGCCTTGCCGTCTCCCGCCGGATCCAGCGCCTGGTTCTCGGCGACGGCCTGCTGCTCGTTGCCCTGCGTGTCGATCTGGGCCAGCGGCGTGATCTCCAGGCCGGAGCCGGAGGACGCCGTGTCGGTGGACTTGTCGCCGCACGCGGACAGGGCCATGACCCCGGCCAGTGCCGCCGCGACGGCGGCCGTCCGGACGTGACGCCGCGAATTCAACCTCGGCATATCGAAACCTCTTCTGCTGTGACCCGGCGTGGCGCCGAGAGGTCATCCGCTCGAAAGACCTGGGCAAAAGATAAGCGGAATCTGTGCGTCGGGTGTGAGCTTTCCCACGAACTCACTGGTCGCCGGCATCGAGATTTTCCCAGTGTTAACAGACGGGGCTCAGGAAGCGGTGTCGCCGCCCAGGGTCTCGACGACGACCTGCGCCACCGCCTTCATCGTCACGCGGCGGTCCATGGCGTTGGTCTGGATCCACCGGAAGGCCTCCGGCTCGGTGAGCGCCTGCTTCTCCATCAGCAGGCCCTTGGCGCGTTCGATGAGCTTGCGCGCCTCGAAGCGCTCGTTCATCCCGGAGATCTCGTCCTCGAGCGCCTTGAGTTCACGGAAGCGGCTGAGGGCGACCTCGATGGCGGGCACCAGATCGGACTGGTTGAACGGCTTGACGAGGTACGCCATGGCGCCGGCGTCGCGGGCCTTCTCGACGAAGTCTCGCTGACTGAAGGCGGTCAGCATGACGACCGGGGCGAGTCGTTTCCGGGCGATCTCGCTGGCCGCGTCGATCCCGTCGCGCACCGGCATCTTGATGTCCATGATGACGACGTCGGGGTGCAGCGACTCGGTCAGATCGACCGCGACCTGCCCGTTCGGCGCCTCTCCGGCGACGTCGTAGCCCTCATCGCGCAGCATCTCGCACAGGTCCATGCGGATCAGGGAGTCGTCCTCGGCGACGACCACCCGGTGGGTACGCGGCTGGTCCGGTGTGGACCCGGCTTCGCTCATCGACTCACATCTTCTCGATCGGTTCTCGCCGGACACCGGCGAGGAAGGTGACAGTGCCCCGGGCCGGACTCGAACCGGCACCCCTTTCGAGACCGCATTTTGAGTGCGGCGCGTCTGCCAATTTCGCCACCGGGGCTGGTGAACGTGCGTAGTGCAGTGTACGGACCCGGCGGCCGTCGTACACATTCACCCTCCCGGACACGCCGTGACGCGGCAGGATCGGAGCATGTCGTCCTCACCCTCGCACCCCGCCGGCCCGGTTCTGGAGATCGCCGTGCAGGACCCCGCCGGCGCGGCGATCGCCCGGACCGCCGGCGCCGACCGCATCGAACTCTGCGCCGCACTGGGCGCCACCGGTGGACTGACCCCGTCGCCGGGCACCCTCCGCGCCTGCGCCGGTGTCTGGCACGACGCGCCGCTCCCCGCCGTGCACGTCCTGCTCCGGAACCGGCCGGGCGGGTTCGTCTACTCCCCCGGCGAGATCTCCGTGCTGGTCGACGACGTCGCGCTCGCCGTCGAACTCGGCGCCTCCGGGGTGGTGATCGGCGCGCTCACTCCCGACGCCGAACTGGATCGGGGCGGCATCCGGCGGCTGGTCGACGCCGCCCGCACCGCCGAACGAGCCGCCGGGCGACGCGTCGAGGTCACCTTCCACCGCGCCATGGACGTCGCCGCCGATCCGGTGGCCGCGCTGCGGGCGCTCGCCGGTCTCGGTGTCGACCGGGTGCTCACCTCGGGCGGCGCCGCGCGCGTCGGGCTCGGCCTGGCGGAACTCGGGCGACTGGTCGAGGCCGGCACCGGCGTGCAGATCATGGCCGGTGGTGGCGTCACCATCGACGACATCGCCCCGCTGTGCGCCCTCGGCGTCGACGCCGTGCACCTGTCGGCCAAGACCGTCGAACCGGACCCGGGAGCCGCCGGTCCGGGCGGCGGAACGGCCGGCGACCTGGAGGTCACCTCCCCGGAAACGGTGGAACGGGCATACCGGGAAATCCGCCGCTGCCGCGGCGGGGGGACGTAGACATCGTTAGAGACGTCCGCTACGTTACGTCTCAGTAACATCACAGGAAGTCTCACATCTCTAAGTCGGGGAGTTGTCTGTCACATGGTTCAGGTCACCGCGGCGCGATTGCGCCGTTTACTGGTCCTCCTACTCGTTCCCATCCTGATCGCCGCGGGCGCGCTGCTCGTCGTCAGCCCGCCACGGTCGGATGCCGCCGTGTTCGGGGCGCTCGGCGCCAAGTGGACCAAGACGGCGGAGGGCCCGCAGAAGTATCCGGGCTACACGGTGACCCCGGACGTCCCGATCCGGATGAGTGACGGCACCGTCCTGCGCGGCAACCTGATCCGTCCCGCGGATGCCCGCGGTCACGCGATCGACAAGAAGATGCCGACGATCGTGAACATGACGCCGTACACCAAGATGGTGAGCGCGCTCGCCTCCGAGGTGATGAACTTCCCGGTGCTGATGCCGGAGCTGATCGCCCTGCTCAACGCGATCAATCTGCGGGGCACCGTGCTGTCCGGCTACAACGACCTCGTCGGCTCGCTGCGCAGCGGCTTCGTCGACGGCTTCTCCTACGATCCCAAGCTGATCCGCTCGGGATACAACATGCTGGTCGTCGACGTTCGCGGCACCGGCTTCTCGCAGGGCACCTGGCAGGTGTTCGGTCCGCGGGAGCGCAAGGACACCGTCGAGGTGGTGGACTGGGCGTCGAAGCAGAAGTGGTCGAACGGCAAGATCGGCATGGCCGGCGCGTCGTACTCGGGTATCAACCAGCTGCAGGCCGCGGCCGATCAGCCGGGCAAGATCGGCGCGCTCTTCCCGATCGTGCCGGGTGCCGATCTGGTCCGCGACGTCGTCGCACCGGGCGGTGGCGTCGGCTTCGGCTTCCTGTCCCTGTGGCTCACCCTGGTGAACACCACCAAGCTGATCCCGAACGTCGCCTCCATGCTGAACGGCACCTTCGACTGGCAGTGGCTGGCCGATCGCGTCAAGGATCCGCTGACCTTCTTCGATGTGATGGCGCAGGCCCTGAGCATGCAACGCCCGGGCCAGGCGACCGGGGACACCCGCGCGCTGCTCACCGAGGGCACCGACCGGCGCACCGCGCTCAACACCGACGTCGGCGCGATCACGACCCCGACCTTCGCGATCGGCGGCTGGAACGACCTGTTCACCAACAGCGAGGCGCGGCTGCTGACCAACCTGAAGCAGCTGCCGAGCAGCCAGAAGAAGCTGATCATGGACGACGGCTACCACGTGACCGTCGGCTCGCAGTTCGGGACGCCGGGCAACCCGCCGAAGATGAACGTGCTGGCCCGCGCCTGGTACGACAAGTGGCTCAAGGGCATCGACAACGGCATCGACCGCTACGATCCGGCGACGCTGGCCTCGATGCCGCGCGACAACTTCATTCAGGGGCCGAGCTTCCCGCTGCCCGGGTACACGCACCAGCGCCAGTACCTGACCGGCAAGCCGTCCGGATCGGTGGGCACCCCGGTCGCGGGTGACGGCTCGCTGTCGTCGGCGGCTCCGGTCACCCGGACCACCCGCCTGGTCCAGCCGGGTCTGAGCAACATCTGCGGTAAGGACGGCGCCCAGGGCGCCGCCGGCGTGACGGCGGTCTTCGATTTCTGCGGCCGGGACAACCGGCTCGCCGAGGTCGCGGCGCAGACCTTCACGACCGCCCCGGTGAAGCAGCTGACCCGGATCTCCGGCTGGCCCGGCGTACAGCTGCTGCAGCGGCTGGGCGCCACCGACGGCTACTGGCATGTGACGGTGAACGTCGTCTCCCCCGACGGCCGTTCCCAGGTGATCTCGATGGGCCAGCTGGTGGTGTCGCTCCGCGAGGTGGATCGCTCCCGCAGCGGTTTCGCGGCGAACGGCGACCTGGTCGATCCGTTCCTGTACCTCTCGCTGAACCACTACAAGCCGGTGAAGCCGGGACAGATCCTCCCGGTGAACATCCCGATGACGCCGACGCAGGCGGCGCTGCACCCGGGTGACCGGCTGCGGATCGACGTCTACTCGCTGAACGCGCCGAAGGCCCTGCCGCTCGGCCCGGAGATGTGGGCGAGCCGCTTCGGTCCGCAGTACCTGGAGATCGATCCGAAGAACCCGAGCTGGGTCTCGGTTCCGGTGGACCGCCCGCTGCGCTGACCCCGCGCCCGGAGGCCGGTGCCGCTCTCATTCGAGAACGGTGCCGGCCTCCAGTGCATCCCGGGACACCAGCTGACCCGGCTGATCATCGATCTCGACGAGATAGCCGCGGGAGACGACGCGGACGTCGTGGATCCGGAAACCCTCGTAGCAGGCGCCCTTGCCGGCCTCGACGTCGACGGCCCGGTCGAGCGACGTGGTCGCGATCAGGGAACCGCTGTGCGCGTCGTACAGCCGCACCCGCGAGCCGCGGCCGATCGGGCCGCCGTCGAGCGCCTTCTTGGTGGCGCAGTCGACCCGGACGTAGCCGCTGGCGGTGAACTTGGTGGTGCTCGCGATGCCGAAGACCAGCACCACCGCGGTGACGGCGGCGAGCAGCAGCGCGGCGAGCACGCTGACCACCCAGACCCAGCCGTGGTCGTGGCGGCGCCAGGCGCGCGGCGGCAGGAACGCACCGCGCGGCTGGAAGTACTGGATCTGCGGCATCCCCGGCCCCGGGTCAGTCACGCGGCGGGAAGTACTTGATCAGGGCTTCCTGCACCACCGAGGTCGCCAGGGTGCCGTCGCGCATGAAGAACCGGCCCGAACCGATGCCCCGCGAACCCGCCGCCACCGGCGACTCGGTGGCGTACAGCATCCACTCGTCGAATCGCGGCTCGCGGTGGAACCACATCGAGTGGTTCACCGTCGCCGCGAACAGCCGGTCCATCCCCCACGACAGACCGTGGGTGGTGATGATCGAATCGAGCACGGTCGTGTCGGAGGCGTACGCCATGGCCGCGACGTGCAGCAGCGGATCGTCGGGCATCGCGCCGTCGGCCTTCATCCAGACCCGGTTGTGTGTGAGGGTCTCCCCCGCGTCCTTCACCTTCCACGTCGGGTCGTTGGCGAACCGGATGTCGATCGGGTGCAGCGCGTTGACGAACAGCGCGATCTGGTCCTCGTACCCCTTGAAGTGCTCGCCGAGCGTCGGCAGTTCCTCTGGGAACGGCACCAGCGGGATCTTCACGGCGTGCTCGAGACCGACGTTGTTGTCCTGGAAGGCGACCAGCATGGTGAAGATCTCCTCACCGTCCTGCTTGGCCGTGACCTGCCGATTGGCGAAGGCCTTGCCGTCGCGGAACCGGTCGACGTGATACTCCATCGGCTTGTTGACGTCGCCGCCGCGAATGAAGTGGGCGTGCAGCGCGTGCACCGGCGGGGTGCCGCGGACCAGTGTCCGGCCCGCGGCGACCACGCCCTGGCCCAGCAGCTGACCGCCGAAGGTACGGGCGGTCTTCTGCTCGGGATGCCGTCCGAGGAAGACGTCGTCGGACACCTGCTCGATGTCGAGCAGCTCGATCAGTTTGCCCAGATCGCCGCCCTCGGTCTCCACCTTGATCTGATGGCTCGGGTCGTTCAGGTTGCGGGTCATCCCACAACCCTATTCGACGCCCGGCCCGCTCCGGGCCCAGGCGCGTCAGTGGTCCTGTTCGCCGATCCGATGCAGGTGCAGCAGATTGGTGGAGCCGGGCACCTGCGGCGGGGCGCCGGCCACGACCACCACCACGGAGCCGCGCTTGAGTTCGCCGTTGACCTCGCAGAACTCGTCGAGCTGGTCGATCATCGCGTCGGTGCTGCCGGCCTTGGGCACCAGGAACGGCGCGACGCCCCAGCTCAGAGTGAGCTGATTGCGGGTGAGTTCCTGCGTGGTGAACACCATCAGCCGCAGCCGCGAATGCAGCCGCGCGATGCGGCGCGCGGTGTCGCCGGTCTCGGTGAACGCGGCGATCGAGGTGACGTTGAGGCGTTCGCCGATGTCACGGGCGGCGTACGTGAGCACTCCGCGCTGGGTCCGCGGCACGTGCTTGAGCGGCGGCACCTCGCGGCGGCTCTCCTCGGCGGCGACCACGATGTTGCCCATGGTGCGGACCGTCTCGAACGGGAACGCGCCCACCGAGGTCTCGCCGGACAGCATCACGGCGTCGGCCCCGTCGAGCACCGCGTTCGCGACGTCGGACGCCTCGGCGCGCGTCGGGCGCGAGTTCTCGATCATCGAGTCGAGCATCTGCGTCGCGACGATCACCGGCTTCGCGTTCTCGCGGGCGATCTGGATGGCGCGCTTCTGCACCAGCGGGACCTGCTCGAGCGGCATCTCGACGCCCAGGTCGCCGCGCGCGACCATGATCGCGTCGAAGGCCAGCACGATGGCCTCCAGATTGTCGATGGCCTCCGGCTTCTCCAGCTTCGCGACGGTCATCACGCGGCGGCCGACGCGGTCCATGATCTCGTGGACCAGTTCGACGTCACCGGGGCTCCGCACGAACGACAGCGCCACGAAGTCGACGCCGAGCCCGAGGGCGAACTCCAGGTCGGCGACGTCCTTCTCGCTGAGCGCCGGGACCGAGATGTTCATACCGGGCAGCGACAGGCCCTTGTGGTTGCTGACGGTGCCGCCCTCGGTGACGAGGCAGACCACGTCGTTGCCGTCGATCTCCTCGACCGTCAGACCGACCTTGCCGTCGTCGACCAGCAGGCGGTCGCCGGGCTGCGCATCGGCCGCGAGCTGCTTGTACGTGGTCGACACGCGGTCGTGGTTGCCGATGACGTCGTCGACGGTGATGCGGACGACCTCGCCCTTGAGCCAGTCGACGGCCCCGTTGGGGCGACCGTTGTCCTCGAACCAGCCGAGGCGGATCTTCGGTCCTTGCAGGTCAGCGAGGATGCCGACCGGCTTGCCGGTGATCTCGGCGGCCCGGCGCACCAGCTCGTAGACCTTCCGGTGGTCGTCGTGGGTGCCGTGGCTGAAGTTCATGCGGGCGACGTTCATCCCGCATTCGACGAGCTCTGTGATGCGCTCCTGAGTATTGGTGGCGGGTCCGAGGGTGCAGACGATCTTGGTTCGACGGGTCACGTCACCAAGGCTAGTCCTTCGTGCCCGAACCTTCCTCTTCAGTTCGAGAGTCGGACAGTGGCCCGAATTCGTCGTCGGCGAGTTCCTCGTCGTCGACGTCGACGACGCTCACACCGGCCGGATTCGTGACGGTCTCGGCGTCGCCGTCGACAGCCTCGGCGGGTCCGGAATCGGTGTCGGCGTCGGCGTGCTCGTCGGTGTCGGCGTGCTCTTCGGTGTCGGCGTGCTCGTCGGTGTCGTCCACGTCCGGGTCCGCCGACTCGTCGGTGCCGGGCTGATCGTCGGCGGGCTCTGCGGACTCGCCGGCCTCGGGCTCGTCGGTGCCGGGCTCGTCGGTGCCGGGCTCGTCGGTCTCGGACTCATCCGTGCCCGAGGTCTCGTCCTCATCAACGGTCCCGTCCTGAGCGCCAGCCTCGTCCTCAGCGGCAGTCTCGTCCTGAGCGCCAGCCTCGTCCTCAGCAGCGATCTCGTCCTCGGCGACGGCCGCATCCTCGTCGGAGGTCTCGTCGGCAGCGGCGCCCGGATCGGCCGCGGCGTCCTCGTCGGACTCGGCGGACTCGGCGAGGGATTCCGCGGCGGTCTTCGGGGCGAGCACGACCATCCCGGTGTCCGCGGCGCTGGCGATCACCTCGCGGATCTCGATGCCGCCGACCTGCGAGGCCGGATCGGAGACCACCGTGTAGACGGTCGCATCGGCGCCGGACCCGGCGCCGTCGGCCTCGTCGGCGGCCCGGTCCTCGGCGGCCAGGATGTCGTCGTCGAGGACCTCCCGGTCGAGGTCTTCCGCCTCCAGGTCTTCTGTATCCAGGTCTTCCGCCCCCAGGTCTTCTGCGTCCAGGTCCTCAGTGTCCAGATCCTCGGCGTCGTCCAGATCCTCGGCGTCGAGGTCCGCGGTGCCGGGACCGACGGCGACCGGCACGTGTTCCGGCTCATCGTCGTCCAGCGCGGGCGGGACATAGCCCAGTTCACCCTCGGCGGCGAGTTCTTCGGCGCGACGCGGCCAGTACATCGACAACCCGGTCTCCCGGCCGCGCGGGGCGAGCACGAAGTAGAGGGCCGCGCACAGGAACACGATCGCCGCGGTGAAGATGTTGATCCGGATGCCGAGGATGTGGGTGGCGGCGTCGGTGCGCAGCAGCTCGACCCCGAAGCGGCCCGCGCAGTAGCCCGCGACGTAGAGCGCGAACAGCCGGCCGTGCCCGATCCGGAAGCGCCGGTCGAGCAGCACCAGGACGATCACCACCAGCACGTTCCACAGCGCCTCGTAGAGGAACGTCGGGTGCACCACGCTGTGCAGGACGCCGGTCGACACCCCGTCGGGCAGCGAGATCCCGGTCTCGGCGCCGTCGCGGCGTACATACAGTTCCAGGCCCCACGGCAGCGTGGTCGGACCGCCGTACAGTTCCTGGTTGAAGTAGTTGCCGACGCGCCCGATGGCCTGCGCCAGCAGGATCGCCGGCGCGATCGCGTCGCCGAACGGCGGCAGTTTGATGCCCTTCCAGCGGCAGCCGATCCAGGCGCCGAGGGCGCCGACCAGTACCGCACCCCAGATGCCGAGGCCACCGTCCCAGATGGCGAGCGCCCCGGAGATGCCGCGGCCGTCGGTACCGAAGTACCGATACCAGTCGGTGGCGACGTGGTAGAGCCGGCCACCGATCAGGCCGAACGGCACCGCCCAAAGGGCGACGTCGAGCACATCACCGGGCCGGCCGCCGCGGGCCTGCCAGCGCCGGTCGCCCCACCAGACGGCGACGACGATGCCGATGATGATGCAGATCGCATAGGCGCGCAGGGGTACCGGTCCGAGGTACCAGACCCCCTGCGGAGGACTGGGCAGGTACGCGAGAACGCTCGTGTGACTCACGCGGTCCACCCTAGAGCACCCTCCCCAGCGCTCCCGCTCAGTACTCCTTGCGGACGCCTTCGGCTAGCTCGGCGACCAGGCCGGACAACTCGTCGGGGCCCTGCGTCGCGGCCGAGACCAGCGCTGAGCCGACGATCACGCCGTCGGCGTATTCGGCGATCTCGGCGGCCTGCCGCCCATCGCGCACACCCAGCCCGACGCCGATCGGGATGTCGGAGTGCTCGCGGATCCGCGCGCAGAGTTCGGGGGCGAGGTTGTCGACGGCGTCGCGCGCACCGGTCACGCCCATCGTCGACGACGCGTAGACGAAGCCGCGGCAGTGATCGAGGGTCATCGCCAGCCGCTCGGGCGTCGACGACGGCGCCACCAGGTAGATGCGGTCCAGGTGATGCGCGTCGGAGGCGACCTCCCACTCGGCCCCCTCGTCGGGGATGAGATTCGGCGTGATGAGGCCGAGGCCGCCGGCGGCGGCGAGGTCCCGCGCGAAGGCGTCGACGCCGTATTTGAGGACCAGATTCCAGTAGACCATCACGACCGGGGCCGCCCCGGCGCCGGCCACGGTCTCCACGGCCCGGAAGACGTCGCGCACGCGGCTGCCGTTCGCCAGGGCGAGTTGCGTGGCCTTGGCGATCGTCGGGCCGTCCATCACCGGGTCGGAGTATGGGATGCCGACTTCGACGATGTCGCAGCCGGACTCGACCATGATGCGCAGCGATGCGAGGGAGTCGTCGACCGTCGGGTAACCGACCGGGAAGTAGCCGATCAGGGCGGCGCGGTCCTCGGCGCGGCAGGCGGCGAAGGTCTCGCCGAGGCGGGACTCGGGTGCGGGCGTGCTCACTGCTGGTTCTCCTGTGCCTCATTCGCCTGGGCCTTCGCGGCCTGCTGGGCGGCGTATTCGAACTCCGACGGCGGCTTGCCGAACAGCCCGAACCATTCCGCGGCGGTGTCGACGTCCTTGTCGCCGCGCCCGGACAGGCTGACGACGATGATCGCGCCCTCCCCCAGTTCGCGGCCCAGTTTCAGCGCGCCGGCGACGGCGTGCGCGGACTCGATCGCCGGGATGATGCCCTCGCGGCGCGAGAGCAGCGCGAGCGCGTCCATCGCCTCGGTGTCGGTGATCGGCCGGTACTCCGCGCGGCCGGTCTCCCGCAGGTAGGCGTGTTCGGGTCCGACGCCCGGGTAGTCCAGGCCGGCCGAGATGGAGTGCGATTCGATGGTCTGCCCGTCCTCGTCCTGCAGCAGGTACGAGTAGGCGCCCTGGAAGGCGCCGGGGCTGCCGCCGGTGAAGGTGGCCGCGTGCCGGCCCGTCTCCACGCCGTCGCCCGCGGCCTCGAACCCGACCAGGCGCACGGCGGCGTCGTCGATGAACGGGTGGAAGATGCCGATGGCGTTGGAGCCGCCGCCGACGCAGGCGACGACGGCGTCCGGCAGCCGGCCGGCCTGATCGAGGATCTGGACGCGGGACTCCATGCCGACGATGCGCTGCAGGTCGCGCACCATCATCGGGAACGGATGCGGTCCGGCGGCGGTGCCGAAGCAGTAGTAGGTGTCATCGGCATTGCTCACCCAGTCGCGCAGCGCCTCGTTGATGGCGTCCTTGAGCGTCGCCGAACCGGTCTCGACGGCGACGACGTCCGCACCCAGCAGCCGCATCCGGGCCACGTTGAGGGCCTGCCGCTCGGTGTCGACGCGGCCCATGTAGATCACGCATTCCAGGCCAAGCAGCGCGCACGCGGTGGCGGTGGCGACGCCGTGCTGACCGGCGCCGGTCTCGGCGATCACCCGGGTCTTGCCCATCCGCTTGGCGAGCAGCGCCTGGCCGAGAACGTTGTTGATCTTGTGCGAGCCGGTGTGGTTGAGGTCTTCCCGCTTGAGGAAGAGCCGCGCGCCCCCGGCCTCCTCGGACAGCCGGGTGGCCTCGTACAGCGGCGACGGCCGCCCGGTGTAGTCGCGCTGCAGACCGTCGAGCTCGGCGAAGAACTCATCGTCGGTGCGGAGCTTCTCGTAGGTGGCGGTGGCCTCCTCGATCACCGCCATCAGCGCCTCGGGAACGTGCCGGCCGCCGAACACGCCCCAGTGGCCCTTCTCATCGGGGCCAATCGGCGAGCGCTGCGCGACACCGTCGCTGGCCCGGGGGAAACGCGGCGAGCCGCCGTCTGCGGAATGTTCGGTCACGGTTCCTCAGTATCCTCGTCGTCTCGATGGATGCGCGAATCGGACCCGGGCGGTGCCGCGGGTTCGGTGCTCGGCGGAGGTGGTGGGCTGGTCAGTGCGACGGTTTGGGGCACGACGGATGCGTGCCCGCGGTCACCAGGTCGGAGACCGCCTGGCGGGGGTCGCCACTGGTGACCAGGCCCTCGCCGACCAGCACGGCGTCGGCTCCGGCGCCGGCGTAGGCCAGCAGGTCGGCGGTGCCGCGGACACCCGACTCGGCGATCTTGATGATGTTCGACGGCAGGCCCGGCGCGATCCGGCCGAAGCAGTCGCGGTCCACCTCGAGCGTCTTGAGATTGCGCGCGTTGACGCCGACGACCGTCGCACCGGCTTCCAGCGCGCGGTCGGCCTCTTCTTCGGTGTGCACCTCGACCAGCGCGGTCATCCCGAGCGATTCGGTGCGGTCGAGCAGCGAGGCCAGCGCCTGCTGCTCCAGGGCCGCCACGATCAGCAGGATCACGTCCGCGCCGTGCGCGCGCGCCTCGTGGATCTGGTACGGCCCGACGATGAAGTCCTTGCGCAGGATGGGGATGTTCACCGCGGCGCGGACGGCGTCGAGATCGGCGAGGCTGCCGCGGAATCGTCGTTCCTCGGTGAGGACGCTGATGATCCGGGCGCCGCCGGCCTCGTAGGCCTGGGCCAGGTCCGCGGGGTCGGGGATGTTGGCGAGGTCGCCCTTCGACGGGCTCGCCCGCTTGACCTCGGCGATCACGCCGATCCCGGGAAGGTGCAGCGCGGCGGTCGCGTCGCGGGGCTCGGGGGCGCGCTCGGCGGCCCGCTTCACCGCGGCCAGATCGAGAACGGATTCGCGCGCGGCGACGTCGGCCTTCACGCCCTCGATGATCGAGTCGAGTACTGTGCCGCCAGTCACCGAACCAGCCCCTTTCTCGCGTACCTCTCCGGCTGTGGGGTCCAGCCTAGAGACCGTGCCGGGCCACCCGGCCCCCGGGGTCTGCTACGCCCAGCTCGGCGGCGAGGTAGGGCGCGGTGACGCTGCCCGGCGCCGCGGCGACCTGCGCCGGGGTGCCCGCGGCCACCACGGCGCCGCCGTCACCGCCCGCGCCGGGGCCGAGGTCGATCACGTGATCGGCCTGCGCCACCACCCGCATGTCCAGCTCCGCGGCGACCACGGTGTTACCGGCGTCGACCAGCCGGAACAGGTGCGCGAGCAGCCGGTCGGTGTCGGCCGGATGCAGGCCGGCGGTCGGCTCGTCGAGCACGTAGAGGGTGCCGCCGCGGGCGGCGCGCTGCAGTTCGCTGGCGAGTTTCACGCGCTGCGCCTCGCCGCCGGAGAGCTAGGTCGCGGGCTGTCCGAGGCGGAGGTAGCCGAGCCCGACGTCGACCAGCGCCTGGATGGGCTGGCGCACGGCGGGCTCGCCGTCGAAGACCTCCAGCGCCTCCTCGACGGTGAGGTCGAGGACCTGCGCGATGGTCCGCCCCTCCCACTCGATCTCCAGGGTCTCCGGGTTGTAGCGGCTGCCGTGGCAGTCCGGGCACGGGCTGTAGACGCTCGGCAGGAACAGCAGTTCCACCATCACCCAGCCCTCGCCCTCGCAGGTGGGACAGCGGCCGCCGGCGACGTTGAACGAGAACCGGCCTGGCTTGTAGCCGCGCTTGCGCGCCTCGGGGGTGGCGGCGAAGCACTTGCGGATGTGATCGAACATGCCGGTGTAGGTGGCGACATTGGAGCGCGGGGTGCGGCCGATCGGCTTCTGATCGATGCACACGACGCGTTTGACGTCGCCGAGATCGCCGCGCACCTCGCCGCCGACCGGCGCCGCGGTCTCGGCGAGCATGTCGTCGTCATCGGGCTCCGCCACGCTCACCGGCTTGCCCAGCCGCTCGCCGACGAGTTCCGGGATCGCCTGCGCGACCAGGCTCGACTTCCCCGCCCCGAACACCCCGGTCACCGCGGTGAAACGGTGCAGCGGGACGGTCACGGTCTCCTCGTGCAGGTTGTTGCGGGTCACCCCCACCAGTTCCAGTTCGCCGCCGGTGTCGCGCGGTGACCGGGGCGCGGGGCGCGCGCCGTCGCCGAAGAGGTAGCGCCGGGTCACCGACCCGGCCACCTCGGCGAGGCCCGCGGGCTCACCGCTGTACAGCACCCGGCCACCCCGGGTGCCCGCACCGGGCCCCAGGTCGACCAGCCAGTCGGCCGCCTCGATCACGTCCAGCGAGTGTTCGACGACGAAGACGGTGTTCCCGCGCTCCTTCAGGCCCGCGAGGATGCCGCGCAGCGCGTCCCGGTCGCGCGGGTGCAACCCGGCCGACGGCTCGTCGAGCACGTACACCACGCCGAAGAGCTGCGATGACAGCTGAGTCGCCAGCCGTACCCGTTGCAGTTCGCCGCCGGACAGCGTCGGGGTGCTGCGGGCGAGCGACAGGTACCCCAGACCCAGCTCGATCATCCGCCGCAGCCGCTCACCGAGGTCGGCCACGAGGCGCTGCGCCGCCGCGCGCTTCTCCACCGACATGTTCGGGGTGTGCCGGACGTCCGGGGCGGAGGCGTGCGCCGCCCCGCCGGCCGCGACCCGCTCGGCGACCGCCTCGCCGCGGGCCCGCGCGTCGAGCGCCGCCCCGGACTCGGCGGGCGCCCAGTCCGGATCGGCGACGCGGGCGCACAGTTCGGCGAGGCGCGCCATCGGCAGGCGCGACAGTTCGGCGATGTCGAGTCCGTCGAAGGTGACCGCCAGCGACTCCGGCTTCAGGCGCTTGCCGTGACACGACGGGCAGAGCGCGGCCCCGACGAACTGGGCGACGCACTTCTTCACCGAACCGCTCTTGGTCTTCGCGAAGGTCTCCAGCACGTACTGCTGCGCGCCGACATAGGTGCCCTTGTACGCCGGTTCGACGCCCTGTTCCCGCAGCCGGCGGATCTTCTCCGGGGTGGCGTCCCGGTACACGTGGACGGTCGGGCGTTCGTCGGTGAAGAGGATCCAGTCGCGGTCGGCGCGCGGCAGGTCGCGCCAGGGCACGTCGACGTCGTACCCGAGGGTGACCAGCACGTCGCGCAGACTCTTGCCGTACCAGGCCGGGGGCCACGACGCGATGGCGCCTTCACGGATGGTGAGGCTCGGGTCGGGGACCATGAGTTCTTCGGTCACCTCGTAGACGCGGCCGATGCCGTGACACCGCGGGCAGGCGCCCTGCGGGGTGTTCGGCGAGAAGTCCTCGGCGTACAGCATCGGGGCGTCGGCCGGATAGTCGCCGGCCCGCGAATAGAGCATCCGCAGCAGACTCGACAGCGTGGTCACACTGCCGACCGACGACCGGACGCTGGTGCCGCCGCGCTGCTGCTGCAGCGCCACCGCGGGCGGCATGCCCTCGATGGCGTCGACGTCGGGCACGCCGGCCTGGTCGATCAGCCTGCGGGCGAACGGCGCCACCGATTCGAGATAGCGGCGCTGCGACTCGGCGAAGAGCGTCCCGAACGCCAGCGACGACTTCCCCGACCCGGAGACCCCGGTGAAGACGACGAGCGCGTCGCGGGGGACGTCGACGTCGACGTCGCGCAGATTGTGTTCGCGGGCGCCGCGCACCCGGACGGTGTTGTGCAAGTCCACGCCGGTCATGCTCGCCGGTCGGTGTCCCCGTCGTCTCCGGAATCGCCGTTCTCGGTCAGATCCATCCCGTTGTCGAGCGCATCCCACATCTCGCGTTCGCTGGCCGGGACCTGCTCCCGCTTCTCCCGCTCGGCGAAGACCCGGCGTTCCAGCTCGTCCCGGCGCGCGGCCGGCGACGTGTACTTCGACGACGACCCGCCCGTCCCGGAGGCCGACCGCATCATGAACACGGCGGCGACCACCGTGCACACGACGGCGACGAGGACCACCACGGCCGGGAAGGTGGCGGTGGTGACGGCGATGACGTCACGAGAGGCGGGTAGATCGATCGCCTGCGCCGCGTACGCGCTGTTCTTTCCCCCGGCGAGCAACGAGATCGCCGGGTACGACACGGTGACACCGATGATCGCGACGACGACGGCGACGATGCGGAGCCCGATCCCGTGCAGCACGAACTGCACGGCGAGCGCGGCCAGCAGGACGATCGCCACCGCGACCAGCCAGGGACTCCAGTTGGAGCCCTTGACCGCGTCGAAGTGCGGCGCCCCCTGCAAATCCTCCGAGGCCACCGTCGCCCACCGCATCCGGGACGAGATCCACAGCAGCAGCGCCGCGACGATCAGCAGGATCGCGGCGATCGCCCGGCGGCGTCGGTCCGGCGGCGCGGCCTTCTTGTCGCGGGTCGCGGTCGCGGGAACCTCCGCGCCGGACGGGCCGCTCACCGGCCGGCTCCCTCGGCGGCGACCGGCATCATCGTGCCGGCCGCGGCGACGGCCCCCAGGACGGCCATCGCCTTGTTGCGGGCCTCGGTGTACTCGTATTCGGCGTTGCTGTCGGCGACCACGCCCGCACCGGCCTGGACGTAGGCCCGGCCCGGGGTCATCAACGCGGTGCGGATCGCGATGGCGGTGTCGGCATCGCCGGCGAAGTCGAGGTAGCCGACCACGCCGCCGTAGAGTCCGCGCCGGGTGAGTTCGCTGTCTTCGATCAGTTCCATCGCCCGGACCTTGGGCGCCCCGGTGAGGGTGCCGGCCGGGAAGCAGGCGGTGACCGCGTCGAGCGCCCGCTTGTCCTCGCGGAGCTGCCCGGTGACCGTCGACACCAGGTGCATCACGTGGCTGTAGCGTTCCACGCGCCGGTAGTCGTTGACCCGGACGGTGCCCGGCCGGCAGACCCGGCCCAGGTCGTTGCGCCCGAGATCGACCAGCATCAGGTGCTCGGAGTTCTCCTTCTCGTCCTCCAGCAGCCCCTTGGCCAGCAGGACGTCCTCCTCCTCGGTGGCACCGCGCCAGCGGGTGCCCGCGATCGGATGCGTCGTCGCGACGCCGTCGCTCACCGTGACCAGAGCCTCCGGCGACGAACCGACGATGCTGAAGGGCTTGGCGCCGACACCGCTCGCGGTGATCCCGGGCAGCCGCAGCAGATACATGTACGGGCTCGGGTTCGACGCCCGCAGCACCCGGTACACGTCGATCGGGTCGGCATCGGTAGCGATCTCGAAACGCATCGACGGCACCACCTGGAACGCCTCACCGGACTCGATCGCGTCGATGAGACCGTCGATGATCGGGGTGAATTCGGCGAGTGTGCGCTGGCAGTTGTAATCGGGGGCGGGCCGGTCGAAGGTCGACACGGTCGACGGTGCCGGGGCCGCCAGGGCCGCGGTCATCGCATCGAGGCGGGCGACGGCATCGTCGTACGCGTCGTTCGCCCGCTCGTCGCTGCCGTCGAAGTTGATGGCGTTGGCGATGAGCGTGATGGTGCCCTCGTGGTGGTCGAACGCGGCCAGGTCGGCGACGAGCAGCCAGAACATGTCCGGGAGTCCGAGATCGTCGACCGTGCTCGACGGGAGTCGTTCCAGGCGCCGGACGAAGTCGTAGGCCATGAACCCGACGAAACCACCGGTCAGCGGTGGCAGGCCGGCGAGCCGATCGGTGTGCAGCAGGCGCAGCGAAGCGTCCAGGGCTTCCAGCGGGTCGCCGTCGACGGGGGCGCCGGCGGGCACGGTCCCCCACCAGTGCGTCTGCCCGTCGACGACGGTCAGCGCGGACGGCGAGCCGGCCCCGATGAAACTCCATCGCGACCACGACTGGCCGTTCTGGGCGGACTCCAGCAGGAAGGTGCCCTCCTTGTCGCCGGCCAGCTTGCGGTACGCCGACAGCGGGGTCTCCGAATCGGCGAGCAGCTTCCGGGTGACCGGGACGACGCGGTGGTCGGCGGCCAGATCGAGGAAGGTCTCGCGGGTGGTGGTGTGTGCGGCGCCGGTCATCCCAGCGGCACCCCGCCGACTCCCCACTGGGTGCGCGGCACCTCGGTGATGGTGACCCACACCGAGTCGGGATTCTTGCCGGTGGCCCGCGCGTAGGCCTCGGTGACCGCGGCGATGGTCTCGTTCTTGACCCGGTCCGAGAGGCCCGGGGTCTGGGAGATCTGGATGAGCGGCATGGCTCGGCCCTTCTGTGGTGTGGCGTTCTGGAGGTCTAGGTCGTGTTGCGAAAATCCCTTTACGGGCCTCGTCGGCCCGATGAACGGCTGGCTGCGTTGTCGTCGGTCAGGATACCTGCCGGTATCCCTCCCTCCTCCGCCTTGCCATCCGCCCATCGGACTCGCCGAATGCCTCGCAGAAGACTTTCGCAACACGACCAGGCGGCGCGGGTCAGTCCGCGAACCGCAGCGGCTCGGTGTCGAAACAGCTGTGGTTGCCGGTGTGACACGCGGCGCCGGTCTGATCGACCGTCAACAGCAGGGTATCGCCGTCGCAGTCCAGGCGCGCATCGTGCACGTACTGGGTGTGACCGCTGGTCTCGCCCTTGACCCAGTACTCCTGTCGTGACCGGGAGTAGTAGGTGGCGCGGCGGGTGGCGAGGGTGCGTTCGAGCGCCTCGTCGTCCATCCACGCCATCATCAGCACCTGACCGGTGCCGCGTTCCTGGGCGATGGCGGCGAACAGGCCGTCGTCGTTGCGCTTGAGCCGCGCGGCGAGCTCTTCGGGGAGGGCCATGGGATCTCCTGGTCAGTCGTGGGCGTGGCGGACGACGATGCCGTCGGCGGCCATCGCGGCCTTGACGTCGCCGATGGTCAGCTCGCCGAAATGGAACACCGAGGCGGCGAGCACGGCGTCGGCGCCGGCGTGCACGGCCGGCGGGAAGTGGGCGGCGGTGCCTGCGCCCCCGCTGGCGATCACCGGGATGCTGACGGCCTCCCGAACGGCCTCGATCATGCGCAGATCGAAGCCCTCCTTGGTGCCGTCGGCGTCCATCGAGTTGAGCAGGATCTCCCCCACCCCGAGTTCTTCGCCGCGGCGAGCCCATTCGACGGCGTCGATCCCGGTGCCCTTGCGGCCGCCGTGCGTGGTGACCTCCCAGCCGGACTCGGTGGGCTCGTGCTCCGCCTCCGCCGCCTGTGTCCGCGCATCGACCGACAGCACGATGCACTGCGAACCGAAGCGGCGGCTCATCTCACTGAGCACCTCGGGCCGGGCGATCGCGGCGGTGTTGACGCTGACCTTGTCCGCGCCGGCCCGCAGCATGGCGTCGACGTCGTCGACGGTGCGGATACCACCGCCGACGGTCAGCGGAATGAAGATCTGATCGGCCGTGCGCTTCACCACATCGATCATCGTCGAGCGGCCCGAGCTCGACGCGGTGACGTCGAGGAAGGTCAACTCGTCGGCGCCCTCGGCGTCGTACCGGGCGGCCAGCTCGACGGGGTCGCCCGCGTCGCGCAGATTCTGGAAGTTCACACCCTTGACCACCCGGCCGCCGTCGACGTCCAGGCACGGGATCACTCGTACGGCCAGGCTCACTTGTCATGCCTCTCGGTCGGGTACTGCGACGAATCCTGCGGCCCGAAGGCCAGGGTCTGCGGGGGCGGCCACTCACCGGCCGCGATCACGTCGAGCAGTTCGGCGTGGACGCCGGGGGCGGCGGCGACCAGCGACGGCGTGCTGACCGTCCAGGGCCGGCCGTGGATGTCGGTGGCCAGTCCCCCGGCGGCGCGCACCAGCGCGACCCCGGCGGCGTGGTCCCACGGGTGGCGGCCGTACGACACCGCACCGGCCAGCTTCCCGGCCGCCACGTACGCCATGTCGGTGCCGGTGGAGCCGTGCATCCGGATCCGCGCGTGGCGGCGGGTGATCTCGCCCTGCACGCGGGCGCGCTCGGCTCCCGGGAACATCCCGCCCTGGTCGACGTAGTACGACACGTAGCCGATCGCCGAGGAGTGCAGCGTCCCGGCGCCCAGATCCGGGGCGGGACGGCCGTCGATCAGCAGCGGCCCGCCCTGGTGGGCGGCGAAGCGCTGGTCCTGGCCGGGCAGCCAGGTGAGGCCGATGACCGGCTCGCCGTCGACCACCAGAGCCAGCAGCATCGCGGTGAGCGGCAGGCCGGTGGAGTAGTTGAAGGTGCCGTCGATCGGGTCGAGCAGCCACACCGCGCCGCGGCTCGGATCCGGGCCGCCGAACTCCTCGCCGTGCACCTCGATTCCGGTGCGCGCCACCAGGTCCCGTGTGATGCGGCGTTCGAGCGCGAGATCGAGTTCGGTGGCGAAGTCGGTCCCGCCCTTCGAGTGCGCGCTCGGTGCGCCGAGTCCGCCGAGGAATTCCGGGACGGCCTCGTCGAGCACCGTCGTCGCGACGTCGAGGAGACCCGCGAGGTCGCCGGGGGCCGTCACGTCGCTCATCGTCCTTTGCTCCGAACGTCTACTTCTCGAGCGCCTACCGCGCCGCCGCGGCGACGGCGGCGAGCGCCTCGGGCAGGGTGAAGCGGCCGGCGTAGAGCGCCTTGCCGACGATCGCGCCTTCCACACCGAGCGGAACCAGACCGGCGATCGCGGTCAGGTCCTCGATCGCGGAGATGCCCCCGGAGGCGACGACCGGCGCATCCGTGCGCCGGGCCACCTGCTCGAGCAGTTCCAGGTTCGGGCCGGTGAGCGTGCCGTCCTTGCTGACATCGGTCACCACGTACCGCGCGCAGCCGTCGGCGTTGAGCCGGTCGAGGACCTCCCAGACCTCCCCGCCCTCGGTGACCCAGCCGCGGCCGCGGACACGATAGCTGCCCTGTTCATCGCGCAGGACGTCCAGGCCGACGGCGATGCGGTCACCGTGCTCGGCGATCGCCCGCGCACACCACTGCGGGTTCTCGATCGCGGCCGTGCCGAGGTTGACCCGGGTACAGCCGGTCGCGAGGGCCGCGGCCAGCGACGCGTCGTCACGGATACCGCCGGAGAGTTCCAGCTTCACGCTGAGTTCGGCGGCGACCTCGCTGATCACCGCGCGGTTGTCACCGCGGCCGAACGCCGCGTCGAGGTCGACCATGTGAATCCACTCGGCGCCGCCGCGCTCCCAGGCGAGGGCGGCGTCGCGCGGCGAGCCGTACGGGGTCTCCGAGCCCGCGGCGCCCTGCACCAGCCGGACGGCCTGTCCGTCGACGATGTCGACGGCGGGCAGCAGTTCGAGGATCTGGGCCATCGGGTGGGTCACTTCTCTTTCGGTTCTCGGGAGGGGGTGGTTCCGGCGGGCGGGTCGTCGCGACGGGCGCGCAGTTCGTCGATCTCGCGCTGCACTCCGCGCAGCTCGCGGCGGGCGACGACGGCCAGCACGACCACCATCAGCACCACCGCCGCGATCGCGACGGCCAGCGCGACGGTCACCGTCATGGTCGAGATCCACCAGACGATCGGGATCGCGATCAGCAGCACCAGGGCCGCCGCGCCGAGCGAGCGGGCGACCATGCGGCCGAACGAGAACTCGTCGGCGGCGCTGGGGCCCGGCGGTTGCCGTGTCACAGGGTCGCCACCCAGTTGGCCAGCAGCCGCGCACCGACGTCCCCGGACTTCTCCGGGTGGAACTGGGTGGCCCACAGCGGACCGTTCTCGACGGCGGCGAGGAACGGCGCACCGTATTGCGTCCACGTCAGCTTCGGCGCCGTCAGCGGCGACCCGCCGCTGTCCATCTCCCACGACTGGGCGGCGTAGGAGTGCACGAAGTAGAAGCGCGCGTCCGGAGCGATCCCGTTGAACATCATCGAGTCCTCGGGGGCATCGACGGTGTTCCAGCCCATGTGCGGCAGCACCGGCGCGGGCAGTCGGGTCACCGCGCCCGGCCACTCGCCGCAGCCGGCGGTTTCGACGCCGAACTCGACGCCCTCGTCGAACAGGATCTGCATACCGACGCAGATCCCGAGCACCGGGCGGCCGCCGGCCAGCCGCCGGCCGATGATCCGGTCGCCGCGCACCGCGCGCAGCCCCGCCATGCACGCCTCATAGGCGCCCACGCCGGGAACCAGCAGGCCGTCGGCGTCCAGGGCGGTCTGGAAGTCGGAGGTCACCTCGACCACGGCGCCGGCCCGCTCCAGCGCGCGCTGCGCGGAGCGGACGTTGCCGGAGCCGTAGTCGAGGAGCGCGACTGTGGGAAGCGGCCCGCTCGCGGAGTTAATATTGAGCCCCGCCGAAGTGCTCCCGGCGCCGGTCGGGTCGGTCACAGCGTTCCCTTGGTCGACGGGATGCCGGTGATCCGCGGGTCGGGTTCGACGGCCGCGCGCAGCGCGCGGGCGACGGCCTTGAACTCGGCCTCGGTGATGTGATGCGGGTCGCGGCCGTACAGCACCCGCACGTGCAGCGCGATCCGGGCGTTGAGCGCCAGCGACTCCCAGACGTGCTGATTGATGACGGTCGCGTACGAGGTCACGGGGCCTTGGTCACCGCCGCTGTAGCCCGCGCCGATGACACTGGTCAGCATGTGTTCGGGCTCACCGGTGAACACGCAGTACGGACGGCCGGAGACGTCGACCACGCCCTGCACCAGCGTCTCGTCCATCGGGATCCAGGCGTCGGCGAACCGGCGGATACCGGCCTTGTCGCCGAGCGCGTCGGCGATCGCCTGGCCGAGCACGATCATCGTGTCCTCGACCGTGTGGTGCGCCTCGATCTCGATGTCGCCCACCGACCGCACGGTCAGGTCGAACCCGCCGTGCGCGCCGAACGCGGTCAGCATGTGATCGAAGAACGGCACCCGGGTGGAGATGTCGGTCTTCCCGGTGCCGTCCAGGTCGATCTCGACGGTGATCGACGACTCGCGCGTCGTCCGTTCGATCCGTGCGATGCGGCTCATGGCCGGGCCTTTCGGTCGGAAGTGGCAAGAACGCGACTGACGTCCAGGAAGACGTCGTTCTCGGCGGGCAGGCCGATCGTCACCCGCAGGCGGCCGGGAATGCCGACGTCGCGGATCAGCACGCCGTGGTCGAGGTATCGCTGCCACGTCGCGGGAGCGTCGGCGAACTCGCCGAACAGCAGGAAGTTGGCGTCCGAGTCGATCACGTCGTACCCCATCGCGGTGAGTTCCCGCGCCACGCGCTTGCGCTCGGCGACGATCGCGGCGACCCCGGCGAGGGTCTCGCTACTGTGCCGCAGCGCGACCCGCGCGGCGGCCTGGGTCAGCACCGACAGGTGGTACGGCAGGCGCACCAGTTGCAGGGCGTCGATCACCGCGGGGGATGCGGCGAGGTAGCCGAGACGGCCACCGGCGAACGCGAAGGCCTTGCTCATGGTGCGGCTGACGATCACCTTCGCGGGGTACTCGTCGATCAGGGCGACGGCGCTGCGCCGGTCGGAGAACTCCGCGTACGCCTCGTCGACGATCACGATGCCCGGTGCCGCATCGAGAAGGCGCCGCAGGTCGTCGAGGCCGAGGGAGCCGCCGGTCGGGTTGTTCGGCGACGTCACGAAGACGACATCGGGCCGCTGCGCGACGATCTCGCCGACCGCGTAGTCGATGTCGAGACCGAAGTCGGCGGTGCGCTTGGCGTCGAGCCAGGTGGTCTGGGTGCCGTCGGCGATGATCGGGTGCATCGAATACGACGGCGTGAAACCCAGCGCGGTGCGGCCCGGCCCGCCGAAGGCCTGCAGGATCTGCTGCAGGATCTCGTTGGAACCGTTCGCCGCCCAGATGTTCGCCACGCTCAGCGGGATACCGGTCGCGCCGGACAGATAGTCCGCGAGATCGGTGCGCAGCGCGACCGCATCGCGGTCGGGGTAACGGTGCAGGACCGTCCCGCAGTCGGCGACGGCCTCGGCGAGGTCCTCGACCAGCGCCGGGCTGGGTGGGTGCGGGTTCTCGTTGGTGTTCAGGACCACCGCGACCTGCAGTTGCGGCGCGCCGTACGGGCTCTTGCCGCGCAGGTTCTCGCGCAGCGGCAGGTCGTCGAGGGTGGTCGTGCCGCTCACCGGCCGGCCCCGAAACGCACCGTGACCGCGTCGCCGTGCGCGGGCAGATCCTCGGCCTGGGCGAGGGTGACCACCTGGTCGGCGACCCCGGCGAGCGCGTCGCGGTCGTAGTCGATCAGGTGCACGCCGCGCAGGAAGGTCTGCACCGACAGACCCGACGCGTAGCGCGCCGAACCCGACGTCGGCAGCACGTGATTCGACCCGGCGCAGTAGTCGCCGAGGCTCACCGGAGAGTAGGCGCCGACGAAGATCGCCCCGGCGCTCGTCACCCGCTCGGCGACGTCGCGGGCATCGCGGGTCTGGATCTCCAGGTGTTCGGCGGCGTAGGCGTCGACCACGCGCAGGCCGGCCTCCAGGTCATCGACCAGCACGATGCCCGACTGCGGCCCGCCCAGCGCCTCGCCGACGCGCTCGGTGTGCTTGGTGGCCGCGGCCTGTCGTGCCACTTCGGCGTCGACCGCCCCGGCCAGCTCCTCGCTGTCGGTGACCAGCACCGACGCGGCGAGCACGTCGTGCTCGGCCTGGCTGATCAGGTCGGCGGCGATCAGCGCCGGATCGGCGGAGTCGTCGGCCAGAATGGCGATCTCGGTGGGGCCGGCCTCCGAGTCGATGCCGACCACGCCGCGCACGAGGCGCTTGGCAGCGGTCACATAGATGTTCCCGGGACCGGTGATCAGGTCGACCGGGTTCAATTCGCTGCCGTCGGTGTCGGTGCCGCCGTAGGCGAGCAGGGCCACGCCCTGGGCACCGCCGACGGCCCAGACCTCGTCGACGCCGAGCAGCGCGCAGGCGGCGAGGATGGTCGGGTGCGGCCAGCCGCCGAAGTCGGCCTGTGCGGGCGAGGCGACCACCAGCGAACCGACGCCGGCTTCCTGCGCGGGCACCACGTTCATGACCACCGACGACGGGTACACGGCGTTGCCACCGGGCACGTAGAGACCGACGCGGCGGACGGGGATCCACTTCTCGGTCACGCTGCCACCGGCGACCACATCGGTGGTGACCGTCGCCCGGCGCTGATCGGCGTGCACCAGCCGGGCGCGGCGGATCGACTCCTCCAGCGCCGCGGTGATCGCCGGATCGAGCGCGTCACGCGCCTGCGCGATCACCTCGGCCGGCACTCGCACCGACGCCGGCCGGACCTTGTCGAACCGCTCGGTGTAGTCGAGGGCCGCGGACGCTCCATGCTCGGCGATCGCCTCCACCACCGGCGTGACCACCGGAAGAACGGAGTTGATGTCGGTACCTCCGCGCGGCAGGGCACGACGCAGCTGGCTCAGCGTGACGTCGGTGCCGCGCAGATCGGTTCTGGCGAGCATGAAGTGGTTGTCCTCTGGCGTTGGCTTCGAATGTCCTTTAAGGATATGCGCCGCCAGCAAACTCTTTCCAACCAGTCCTGCGCTGAGCGTAACCGTGGCGCTCGAGGCCTCCCCACCCCGGTCGTGTCGCGGGTCTTCTTCCGTCTCGCCTGTCGTTCGGGGCCCGCGACGCGCAAGTGGACCCGCGACACGCGGCCACGTCCCGTGACCGCCGACGGGCCGGCGCGATCTACGACGCCGCCGGCGATTCGTCGTCGAGGAACCGCCAGATGTCGGCCTCGGTCAGACCGGCCTCCCGTTCGGCGGGCTGGAGAGCGATGCGATATCCCGCGCGGCGGAGGGTCGACTGCCGTAGAGACGCAATCCGCCCGATATCGGTAAGGATATCGGGTGCGAGTTCGCCGCTGTCGAGTGCACTCATCGCACTACTCCTCTCCGACCAGCATCGTCGCGCGCCACCAGCCGACATTTCGATCATACTGCGGCGCCAGAATGACGTAGCCAAGGTTTCTGCCGAGAAGAATTTCGCACTGTTCCGGATAGCGCGACACGTCTTCCAGCGCCGCCGCCGGGTTCCGGCCGGGACGTCGACATCGAGCAGAATCGGATCGGCCCGATTCTTGACCGGGTATGTCCGCATCCGACTGGTCGACAAGAAGCCGGCTTCCATTCGTGGCTGCCCGACGATTCGATCCAGATCGTGCCCGTCGTTGAGTCCGAATGTCGCCCGGATACCGACGACCCGGGTCACGTGCATAGCGCGCGTCAGAGGTATTGCCGCGAGTACCGCGTCGAGACTCGCCGTGCGCGAACGGGCGTAGTCCGCCGATCGACGCGACAGCGTCGCGCCCCGCAGCCACCCGTTGATCACCGCGTGACCCTCACCGGTGCAGTCGACGACATGCTGCCGATACCGCCCGCGCAGACCGCGCACATGCGCACGACTGACCGCCAGCCATCGCGGATCAGGCCCCTCCCCCGACAGGTCCATACCGTCGACGATCGCCCGCCGATCGTTTCGGCGGAAGTGCCCGCCACTGCGGCCTGTGGACAGCCGTGTTCATCCACAGCGGCGCGGGCCGGCCCTTGCTGTTCGGGGTGTGTTGTGTTCGGGCACACGCCCCGAGCAACGATCGCGTCGGCTATAGAAGGCGCTCGTCCTGCCGGTAGACATGTCCCTCGTAAGCCACCGGGGTCGCGGTATCCATCGACAGAGTCCAGATCGGGTTCTTGTCACCGGGAGGCGAAGGCGGCAAGACCGTCCGGGGTGGAGACCAGAACCCGGTACCGTCCGAGCCGGCGACGCTCCACAGCAGCTGGTCGTCCAGATCCATGACAGGCCGATCCTGACCCGACCGTGACGTATTCCCGGCCGGTCGAATCCGCGGGCGGGTATTCGACCATGTCGCCAGGCTCGGTCCGGCCGATTCCGGATCACTACGTCACAGTCGGGACAGAAGCCGCGCGCGACCCCAGCGCGACTGCACGCCGGTCAGACGATCTTCGCCCGCACCCTCCGCGCGCCCGCGCCGAGTCCCACCGCGACGGCCGCGGAGATCCCGGACAGCGCCAGGCGCCGCGTGCGCTGTTCGGCGCAGGTTGCGATCGCCGATTCGCTGCCGTGGCCGTCCGCGCCCGGGCTCGACAGCACCGATCCGCACGTCAGCGCCGCACTGCCGTAGCCGACCGTCGAACCCGAGAGAAGCAGCATCACGGCCGCACCGGCGGCCACGAACGCACCGATCCACAGAACCAGTGCCGCGATCACGCGCGGGCCGGGGCGGAATCGGAGCGTCTCCACCGGGTACTTGTCGTAGTAGCTGCCCACGGGCGGTGACTCTACCGCGGGGACGTCGAATATCGGCGCCGGTCAGGACTGCGTCCGGCTCGGCGGGCCGCGGTGGCGCCCGGAACCCGGCGCGCCGGCAGCGCGTCCGCCGATCGCGAGCGAGCGCCCGCAGGCCTGACATCGTCGTCGAGTGCACTCATCGGGCTCCCTTCTTCCGCGACCTTCGTGAGCCGGTCACCCGAGTCGAGGCCGCACGTATGCACTAGACCGACGAACCGAATCAGCACGGCCGAGACGCCGGGTCCGCGAACGGACGAACGCCGCCGACCGCCGCGGCAGATGTCCGGACCGGATCGGTCAGCCGATCAGATACACGAGACCCAGGCCGTCGCGGGTCAGTCCGGCCGTGAACTCCTGGGCGGCCGCCAAATAGTGGTTCACATAGTCGGCACTCGAGTTCCACCGGCCGATCAGCGCAGCCTTCTCGTCGTCGATCGGCTCGACGCGCGCCAGGTCGAGGGCGATCGCCGCGACCACGTCCGGGCCGTGTACCGCGGTGAACGGACTGTGCGCACCGCACCCGGTCTCGCTCACCGCACCGCGCACCAGCTCGAACGCCATCCGCGGCCGCGGATGCGGATCGTCTCGGGCCGGCACGAACAGCCGCTGCAACTCGTACCAGCATTTGTCGAGGTACAGCATGCGCGGACGATCCTCGTCCCGCGCCCAGGCATCCATGAGCGGGTCGTCGGACAAGAAGGGCCAGGGATCGAGCCGGGCGGCGCTGACCTGATCGGGCCGGATCGGATAGGCGTAGTAGCGGATTCCCATGCCCCGACGATCCCGCGACCCTGACACCGCCGAAACCCCGGAATCCGCTGCCTGTGGACGACATCGGCTGTCCACAGACCGCGCTGAGAGAGCCTTGACAATGCGCGTCGCTTCGGCTGCTTCCGATACCGGCCTCGAACGATCGGCGTTCTCCTGGACGCCGGACCGTAGTCTGCCCCTATGCCCGCCTCACTGATCACCGTGCATGCCGAGCTCGAGGAGCTGGAGCCACCGGTCACCCGGGACCTGCAGATCGACGGATCATCGACGCTGGCGGACCTGCACCACGCACTCCAGATCGCCTTCGGCTGGCGCGACGTCCACGCGCATCTCTTCCGGGACCGCGATCGGCACGACCCCACCGCCGCGCACTGGGGTGATCCGCATCGGCTGACCGAGCGCGACGTCGTCGCGCTGCGACCCGAATCCACGACGACCGTTGCCGACGCCCTGGCCGGCGGCACGCTCTGGTACGACTACGACTTCGGCGACGGCTGGTGCCACCGCCTCACGGCCGGCGCCCCGACCACCGCGATCGGGACCACGCGCCCGGTCACCCTCATCGGCGGCTCCCGCCGCGGCCCGATCGAGGACTCCGGCGGCCCGGCCGGCTACACCGACAAACTCGCGGTGCTCGACGACCCCGATCATCCCGATCACGACCGGATCGCCGACTGGGCGGCCGCGGTCACCGGTCCCTGGTTTCCACCGACGCCGGAGAGTTTCGACGCCGAGGCGATCCAGGCCGAGTTGGACGGCTTCTTCGGGTTCGGCGCCGACGAGCGCGATCCGCACGACGTGTCGGGTCTGGTGGCCGCCGACGACCTGCGCCGCCCCGGCGACCTGTCCCCCGAGTCGCTGCTCGTCGATTTCGCCGCCGGACTTCCCGCAACGCTGCGCTCGGAGTTCCGTCGATACGCACGACGCACGGGACTGCTGGAACCGGTCGAGGTGGACCCGGAGGTCCAGGCGCGGCTGCTGGCACCGTTCGCCTGGTTGCTCGACGCGGTCGGACCGGACGGGATCGCGCTGTCGGAGGCCGGACGGCTGCCGCCCGCGGTCATGCTCGACGGTATGACGACGCTGGGCCGGCACGACTCCCGGCTGGGCGCAAGCACCCGGGAGCGGTCGACCGTGCCGATCCGCGCGCTCCACGAGGCGACCGTCCGGCTGGGTCTGGTCCGGGTGCTGGAGGGACGGCTCGTCCGTACCGCGCACGGCGCCCGCGCCGCGGCCGGCCCGGAGCACCTGTGGGACGCGCTCACCGCCCGACTGCTCACCAAGCTCTCCCCCGGCGCGCAGGTCGCCGCGACCGCCCTGTTGCTCAGCTATGCCGACGGTCGTGCGCAGCCCGGTGCCGGCCGGCCCGACCCGCGGTGGCGTGAGGTCGCCTTCGCGCTCGAAGCGTGTGGCTGGGCGCCCGGCGATCGCTCCGGGGAGTTCGACCGGTGCGCCGTCGCCGAGATCGTCCGGCCGGTCCAGAACGTGCTCGACTCGCTGGGCTCCACCCGGGGCGACGCCGGATGGCCGCGGCCCGCCGAGCCCGAGCCGCACGTCGCCGACTTCGCGCGCGCCGCGCTGCACGGCACCGCCGCCCTGCGGTCCGGTACCGCCTCGCGGTATCGGCGATAGCGTTCAGCCGCGCCGCATCGGCGTGTGCGGGATCCCGTCCTCGATGAACTCCGGCCCGTCGATCGCATACCCGAACCGCTGGTACATCCCGGTCAGGTGCGACTGCGCGTCGAGCACGCTCGGCCGTTCCCCGATCTCGGCCAGCACCGCCTCCATCAGGCCGGTGGTGACGCCGGTGCCCCGCGCCGACGGCGCGGTGGCGAGGCGCCCGACCCGGTATTCCCAGCCGCCGGGCATGTCGTCGCGGAGCAGCCGGGCCGTCGCGATCGGCTCGCCCGCGTCGTCGGCACACCAGAACTGCCGGGTCGCCGGCTCCAGATCCCGTCCGTCCAGCTCGGGATACGGGCAGTCCTGCTCGACGACGAAGACGTCCACCCGCAACCGCAGAATCCGGTAGAGGGTGACCGCATCGAGTCGGTCGGTGGCGGCGCTGTGCACGATCGGCTTCACGCGTCCATCTTCGCGCACCTAACCTGAACTCATGCCACAGACGCGACCCACGGCCGAACCCGTCGGAGACTTCCTCGCGTCGATCGACGGCGACCGGCGCCGCGCCGACGCCCAGGCGGTCTGCGCGCTGATGCGCGAGGTGTCCGGGGTCGAACCGGCGATGTGGGGCCCGTCGATCGTCGGATTCGGCCGGCAGCCGTACCGCACGGCCGACGGCCGAGAACACGAGTGGTTCGCGATCGGCCTCGCCCCGCGCAAACAGGCCCTGACGCTGTACGGCCTCACCTACGACGGCTCGCACGCCGACCTCCTCGGCCGCCTCGGTCCGCACACCACCGGCAAGGGCTGTCTCTATCTCAAGCGGATGTCCGACGTCGACGACGACGCGCTCCGCGAACTCATCGAGCGCGCCTGGACGGCGAACCACCACCCGGCGTGATCGCCGCGCCAGGTCAGCCCCGCGCCACGTCCGGGTCCAACCGGAGTTGATCGGAGTCGGCGTCGTAGTCGTACAACTCGGCATAGCGGCCCCAGTCGACCGCCGTGCGCAGTTGCCGATCGGCGTCGTCGTCGGCGAAGCCACGGCGCAGCAGGTCCCGGAAGAAGCTCAGCCGCAGGCAGTGCCGGTCGTTGACACGCAACGCGCGGACGATGGTCCGGACCAGCGGGGCACGCTCCGCGGCCTGTGCGGCGAAGACCACCTTGGCTTCGGTGAGGGGCACCGCGGCGAAGTCGCGGCCGGCGGCACTGATCTCCAGATCGTTGCCGTCGACGGTCACGAACCCGAGGAGTGCGGCGGCGTCGACGAGCGGCATCAGGTCGTCGATCTCGAAGGTGAGTTCGGCAGCGAGTTCGGGAAGGTCCGCCGATCCGCCCTTGGACGCCAGGATCTCGACCAGTCCGGCCATTCCGCCGACCGTGGCGTTCGGCAGTGGACGGCTCACCGGAGTCGCGTCGGCGGCCGGCAGCGCGTCTTCCAGCGCCTTATCGCGGCCGGTCAGCGTGCCGTAGAGCTCGTCGACCAGGGCCTCGAACGCGGGATCCGAACGGTCCCGTGGTCGCGGCATCGGGATCCGCGCCTCGTGAATGATCCGGCCCGGCTTGCTGCCCAGCACCACCACCCGGTCGGCCAGCAGCACCGCCTCCTCGATGTTGTGGGTCACGATGCACACGCTCTTCGCCGGGAAGGTGCCGGCGGTCCACAGTTCGGTGATCTCGTTCCGCAGGTTCTCGGCCGTCAGCACGTCGAGCGCGGAGAAGGGCTCGTCCATCAGGAGAAGGTCCGGTTGCCGGACGAGGGCCCGGGCGAAGCCGACACGCTGCCGCATACCGCCGGACAGTTCGCGCGGGTAGGCGGACTCGAATCCGTCCAGGCCGATGGTGTCGATGGCGCGCAGCACGCGATCGCGCCGCTCCCGCCGATCGACGCCGCGCGCCGCCAGCCCCAATTCGACGTTCTCCTGCACCGTCAGCCACGGCATCAGGGCGAACGACTGGAAGACCATCGCGGCGCCGGGATTCGGACCGGTCAGCGGCTTCCCGTCGACCTCGACGGTCCCGCTGCTCGCGGGGATCAGCCCGGCGAGGATGCGCAGCAGCGTCGACTTTCCGGATCCGGACCGGCCGAGCAGTGCGACGATCTCGTTCTCGGCGATGTGCAGGTCGATGCCGTCCAGAACCGGCAGGGCGTCACCCTTGGCGCCGCCGAAGTTCTTCTCGATACCGACGACGTCGATCAATGCGTTGCGGGTGAGGGTGTGGTCGTTCATGATTCGCTCCTGGTGGGCAGGTCGGTGTCGGGAAGGGTCAGTAGGAGAATCGGCGCGCGGCGAGCGCGTACAGGCGGCGCCAGAAGACGGCGTTCGTGGCGACGACGAACACGCACATCATCACGATGCCCAGCAGCAGGTGCGCGCCGTGGCCGGGCGCGGCCGACGCCGTCCAGGTCGCGATGTAGTCGCCCAGGCCGAAGGCGTGGTAGGTCTGGCCGTGGTAGGTGAGCACCTCGGCGACGATCGAGGCGTTCCACGCGCCGCCGGCCGCCGTGATGCCCCCGGTCACGACGCTCCCGAAGATCGCGGGCAGCAGCACCTTCCGCCATCTCAGGGCCCGCGTCAGGTTCATGTCGCGGGCGGCCTCGAGCAGGTCGTTCGGGATGGCGGAGGCGCCCGCGATCACGTTGAACAGGATGTACCACTGGGTACCGAGGGCCATCAGCACGATGCCGCCGACATCGAGGCTGAGATGCCAGGCGAGGAATACCGCGCCGACCATCGGAAACAGGAAGTTGGCGGGGAAGCTCGCGGCGATCTGCAGGATCGGCGACAGGAACCGGCTCATCCTGGGGTCGAGCCCGATCAGCACGCCGACCGGCACCCAGATCAGCGTGCAGACGATGATCAGTACCACCACGCGCGACATCGTCGCAGCGCCGAGGAGGAAGACGTGCCACACCTCACCGCCACCGGTGCCGCGCAACACCACCTGGACGACCCGGAACACGGCGTACGACAGGGTCGCCGTGACGGCGAGCGCGAACACGGCGTCGCCGCTGCGCCGCCGCCGAGTGCTCACCACGGTCTGCCCTCCGGCGCGGCCGAACACGGCCCCGAAGACCTTGTCGCACACGGCGGTGACCGGTGCCATCACCCAGCCGAACGCGGCGGAGACGCGGGAGCGCCGCAGGACGGTCAAGACCAGCGATCGCGGCTCACGGCCCGACTCGGAGTCCTCGACCCGGAACTTCTCGGCCCACGCCGTGAGCGGACTCCAGAACAGGACGTTCACCGCCGCCACCACGACGACCATGGTCAGCACGGCCCACCACACGTCGGTGAGCAGGCCGGCCTGTGCCGCCGACGCCACGTATGCGCCGACGCCGGGGAGTGCGTAGCTCTTCCCCGCGACGGTGACCGCCTCGGATGCGGTCAGGAAGAACCAGGCGCCGCCGAAACTCATCATCGAATTCCAGACCAGGGGAATCGCTCCGCTGGGCAGGTCGAGCCGCCAGAATCGCTGCCACCTGGACAGCCGCAGATCGACCGCCGCCTCCGCGAGGTCGCGAGGCTGACTGGCCAGGCTGTAGTAGAGCGAGAACGCCATGTTCCAGGCCTGCGACGTGAAGATCGCGAAGATCGCCGCGCACTCCAGTCCCATCTCCGATCCGGGAAACAGGGCGATGAACGGTGTCACGGTGATCGACAGGAAGCCGAGGACCGGGACCGACTGCAGGATGTCGAGGATCGGCAGCAACACGGCGCGCGCCCGGCGTGAGCGTGCCGCGGCCACCGCGAAGACGAAGGTGAAGATCAGCGAGGCGAGCAGGCCGATGAACATGCGGAGCAGCGATCGCGCCGCGTAGTACGGCAGCTTCGCCGGGTCGGTGTCGATGGTGCCGGAGGCGTTTCCCAGGTCGACGTGGGCGTTCATTCCCTTGCCGACTTCGATGAGCACCCAGATCAGCGCGATCGCACCGAGGATCACGACGATGTCGGCGGCGATGGTGCGTAGGGTACGGCGGCGCGCGCCGCCGCCGACAGCGAGCAGCGGCGACCGGCCCACACGGGGTCCGAGAGTGGACAGTTGACGTGCCATGGGAGATTCCTCTCGAGAGCACCACCGGGCCGCCCGCGCGGGGCGACGAGGCCCGGCGATCGGACACGACCGGATGGACCCGGCGGACTCGCGAACGAGCCGGCCGTGGCCTCGGCGGCGGTGAAAAAGGGGGTTCGGTTCAGATCAGGCGCACACGGCCGGGCGACGACGGATCGCGTCGCCCGGCTGCTGACTGTTTCCCTCGGGCATCGCTCACCTCCGACGAGTCGGCCGGCGCCGGGAGGAGACGGCCGCCCGATGCGGCCCGCGGATGCCCCTCCACGTTCGACCTTCGGCACTTCGCGGCGTGAACCCTCTCAGGTAGCCAATCGGGAACCACCCTTAATCCGGATGGCTCTGTCCTGACCCGGAGCGTCTCTCGACGGTTGGGGTCGCTGGCTTGTGTCCGCGAAGGAGCCTCAGCTAACGATTGGCACCTTGCAGGTCCAAAATGGCACCGATCCCGCGATCGCGCAAGTCGGCGCCGACGGCCCGGCCGTCCCGGTGCCTGCGGGAACAGACAAACGGAACACATCCGCCGTCGTGCCGGCGGCGTCGCCGCGGTGAAATCTCGGCCGTTCCCCTGCGCCCCACCGACCTGCGCGTCAAGCTGACACGGCAGGACATCGATAGATCGGCGACGCTGCCGCGGCGCCGCGCACTGGGAGGCCAGATGTCAGAAGAGAAGTTCACCGCCGCCGTCGTCACGCGGCTCGGCGCACCGCTGGAGATCACCGAGATCGAACGGCCGGTACCGGGTCCGGGCCAGGCCCTGGTCAAGCTGGAGACGTCCGGGGTGTGCCACACCGACCTCCACGCCGCGCAGGGCGACTGGCCGGTCAAACCGTCGCCACCGTTCGTGCCCGGCCACGAGGGCTACGGCACGGTGGTGGCCGTCGGACCGGGCGTCACCGAACTTCACGTCGGCGACAAGGTCGGCAACGCCTGGCTCTGGTCGGCGTGCGGCCACTGTGAGTACTGCCGTTCCGGCTGGGAGACGCTGTGCGAGTCGCAGGTCAACGGCGGCTACGGCATCGACGGCTCGTTCGGCGAGTACATGCTGGTCGACGAGCGGTTCGCGGCGCGGATCCCGGACGGCTGCGACCCGGTCGAGGTGGCGCCGATCCTCTGCGCCGGCGTCACCGTCTACAAGGGCCTGAAGATGTCCGACGTCCGCCCCGGCCAGTGGATGGTGATCTCCGGCGTCGGCGGCCTCGGCCACGTCGCCGTCCAGTACGCCCGGGCGATGGGCATGCGGGTCGCCGCCGTCGACGTGCACGACGACAAACTCGATCTGGCCCGCGAACTCGGCGCCGAGGTGACTGCCAACGCGGCGACCCAGGACCCGGTCGCGGTGATCCAGGAGCAGACCGGCGGCGCTCACGGCGTGCTCGTCACCGCGGTCAGCCCGCCCGCGTTCGCCCAGGCGATCGGCATGGCGCGCCGCCGCGGCACCATCGTCCTGGTCGGACTCCCGCCCGGCGACTTCCCCACCCCGATCTTCGACGTGGTGCTCAAAGCGCTCACCATCCGCGGCTCGATCGTGGGCACCCGGCAGGACATGGTCGAGGCCCTGGACTTCTACGCCCGCGGCCTGATCAAGCCGACCGTCGCCACCGCCCGCCTGGAGGACATCAACGGCGTCTTCGAGCGACTGGAGAACGGCGACATCGAGGGCCGGATCGTCATCGACTACCGGTGATCGCGACACCGTCGTATCTGTCGGTCGGCGACCAACAGATACGACGGTGTCGGGACGGTTGACAGCCGCCGCCCGGAGGAGCGAGAAAGCGCGCCGCTACTTCGCGGCGGCGTCGACGACGGTCAGCGTCGTCAGGTCGCTGACGTAGCGACCACCCTTGATGTCTCCCGGAACGACGAGCCGGGGCCGGGATAGTTCCTTGCCGTCCTCTGTGTAGGCGACCAGGACCGGAGTCGCGCCGAAGCTCGCGTCGAACTCACCCCACGACACCACGGCCTGATAGCCGTCGGCACCGGTCGCGAGCACCGCGAGCCGCAGATCCGGGTTCTTCGCCGCCGGGTCGGTCGTGGGCTGCGCACCGGCCAGGACATCGCTGAGCAGCGGTCCGACGAAGGTGTGCTCCTGCTCGCCCTTACTGCTGCCGAACTTGACCGACTCGGTCCGGGCGGGCAGCTTCTTCAGGTCGCCGAT
The DNA here is from genome assembly GCF_023100845.1 of Gordonia sp. PP30. NCBI lineage: Bacteria > Bacillati > Actinomycetota > Actinomycetes > Mycobacteriales > Gordoniaceae > Gordonia > Gordonia sp. PP30. Next base: position 2,666,653 of record NZ_CP095864.1, read on the forward strand.
GGTCAGCGTCTCGGGCTTGGCGACCGCTCCGTCGATGCGCAGCGATCCGGCGGGCACCGGCGCCACACTCGCGGCTGAACTCGACGGAGATGCCGAGTGCTCGCTGTCGTTGCCGCAGGCTGCGACGCCGAAGGTCAGAGCGCCGGTGGTGGCGACGATGCCGATCCAGCGGGCGGGCACGGAGAGACGCATGGTTCACCTATCGAGATCGGGACCGGGGCCCCTGGCGGAGTCGGACGACACGCCGACTGCCGGAGTCGACGCCGGTCCGAGCGTAGACGTTCGCCGCGGCCCACGTGCGGCTTCGCGCGACGGTCTCGTCCTCCCCGGGATGTCGTACCTCCGGCATACCTTCACGAGAGCACGGACTCGGACAGCGGGAGGGACTCATGACGACCTATCGACAGCACCGGCACCGGTCCGATGGCGGTGGCGACCGTCCGATCGCTCCACACTCCTGCGGAGCGTGCGGAAAGGTGGCCTTTCCCTCGCGTAAGCTCGCGCGGCGGGCGGCGCGTGCACGCGACCTGCACGGTCTCGCGACCTACCGCTGCCCGGTCGGCAACGGCGTGCACCTCGGGCACCAGCCGACGGTCGTGCGCCGAGGCCAGGTCAGCGCGTCGGCGTACACCACCGGCGTGCGCCCTCATCGACGACGCGGCATCAGCGCCGGGGTGCGAACCCGGTTCACCGACTGCTGCCCACCCGAAGTCCTCACCGCGATCGGCATCGAGATGTCGAGAGCCCTCGCCGTCTGGCACGACGAGCACGGTCGGGGCCCCACCTGGCGCGAGGCGCTCGGTCCGTTTCGCGATCGGCCGCAGGGCCCGGTCACCCGGCTGTTCGACGTCCCCGAAGGCCGCAACCCGGACAACTGGAAGGATCAGGCCACCAGATTGTTGATGGAGACCCTTCGTGACCGTGGCTGGATCACCTTCGACGGACGACCCCACTCACTGCGACCCGGGGCGCTTGGCGAGATTCCGGCGCCGCGATGATCTCGTCCACACGGGTGCGCACACCGGACGAGCGCGTTGGCACGCCGCTCAGAAGGCCAGCGGCCGGTACGACAGCGCCTTGTCCACCACCTGCTCCGGGGTGAGGGGCGCGGGATGCCAGAACATGTAGTCGCTGATCTGGGGATCGGAGACGGCGTCCTGCACGCGCTGCAGGAGCGCTTCACCCGCCGCCTCCGTGTCGGCGGGCTCGGGATTCATCACCCGGCGCACCAGCTCGATCAGTTCCTCCCGGGACATGCCAAACGGCCCGACGGTGCCCATCCGCGCCCTCCGATGTCCCCGCCGCTACCAGTCCAGGCCGAGGTCGAGGACCGTGACCGAATGGGTCAGCGCCCCGACCGCGAGGTAGTCGACGCCGGTGCGGGCGTAGTCCATCGCCATGTCGAGGGTCAGCCCTCCGGACGATTCCAGCTTGGTCGACGGCGCCCGCTTGTCGCGGCGCTGCACGGCCATCTGGGTCTCCCAGGGCTCGAAGTTGTCGAGCAGGATCAGCGCGGGTTCCAGCGCGAGGACCTCGTCGAACTGGGCCAGCGAGTCGACCTCGACCTCCACCGGCACGTCCCGGGCGTACGCGCGCACGGCCTGCAACGCCGCGGCGACGCCACCCGCGGCGACCACATGGTTGTCCTTGATCAGCGCGGCATCGCCCAGACCCATCCGGTGATTGACGCCGCCACCGGCGCGGACGGCGTACTTCTGCAGAAAGCGCAGGCCCGGCAGGGTCTTGCGGGAGTCGCGGATCTGCGCGGAGGTGCCCTCGACGGCGGCCACCCACTGCGCGGTGGCCGTCGCGATACCCGACAGATGGCAGAGCAGATTCAGCGCGGTGCGCTCGGCCGTCAGCAACGACGCGGCCGGCGCGCGAACACCGAGCACCACGTCACCGGGCGCCACCGGAGAACCGTCGCCGCGCTCGGAGGTCACCACGTAGTTGGCCGAGCCGATCACCAGGTCGAACACGGCCCGCACCACGGGAACGCCCGCGATCACGCCGTGCGCACGACTCACGATGCGCGCGTCCGCCACGGTGTCGGCGGGCACCGTGGCCAGCGTCGTGACGTCGGGCCCGTAGCGCAGATCCTCGTCGAGCGCGGTGGCGATCAGCGCCACCAGCTCCTCGGTGACCTCGAAGTCGAGCGTGCCGGCGGCGCTCGCCTGCCCGATGAACGCCTCGCTCACTCGCCGCCGCCCGGGTTACCGATCGCGATCATCCGCTCCACCGACTGACGCGCCCGCTGCGCGACATCCGGCGCCACGAAGACCTCGTCGCGGCCCTCGGTGAGGCACCGCAGCAGAGCGGCCGGGGTGATCATCTTCATGTACGGGCACGCCGCGCGCGAGTTGACCGGCTGGAAGTCGACGTCCGGCGCCGCCTTGCGCAGCTGGTGCAGCATCCCGACCTCGGTCGCGACCAGCACCTGCTTGGCGTGGGTGGCCCGCGCGGCGTCGATCATGCCGCCGGTGGACAGGATGTGCACCTTCTCCGCCGGTACCGCCCCCTCTCCGGCCAGGTAGAGCGCGGACGTCGCGCACCCGCATTCGGGGTGGATGAACAGGTCGGCGTCCGGGTGACCCTCGCTCTGCGCGGTCAGTTCGTCGCCGTTGATGCCGGCGTGCACGTGGCACTCACCGGCCCAGATCTGCATGTTGTCGCGCCGCAGCGTGCGCTTGACGTGCGCGCCCAGGAACTGATCCGGCAGGAACAGCACCTCCCGGCCGGGATCGATCGACGCGACCACGTCGACGGCGTTCGACGACGTGCAGCAGATGTCGGTCAGGCCCTTCACCTCGGCGGTGGTGTTCACGTACGACACCACCAGTGCCTCCGGGAACTCGGCCTTCCAGGCGCGCAGTTCGTCGGCGGTGATCGAGTCGGCGAGCGAGCAGCCGGCCCGCTCGTCCGGGATCAGCACCCGCTTCTCCGGTGAGAGGATCTTGGCGGTCTCGGCCATGAAGTGGACGCCGCAGAAGACGATCTCGTCGGCGTCGACCTCGGCGGCGATCCGCGACAGCGCCAGCGAATCACCGCAGTGATCGGCGATGTCCTGGATGGCCGGGAGCTGATAGTTGTGCGCGAGGATCACGGCGTTGCGGGCCTTCGCCAGCCGCTTGATCTCGTCGGCCCACTCCGGTGTCGCCTCGACGCCCCCGTAGGCGGGCGGAATCCCGGTGCGCGGGTCGGGCATGCCCAGGTCGGTCTCGGTCCGGGTGATCACATTCGCGGTCATGGCTACCAGCCTCCATCGCTGCTCCCCCGGCGGCGGGCTGGCCCCGGGGAGGGTTTTCGACCATTGGTCGAAAACTGTCCTGCTCATCGTAACACCGGGTCGGCGCGGCTCATTCCCGGCCGCGTCGCACCTTAGACTCACACCCATGGCGACCCCCACTCCGATCGAGGTGCTCAGCGCGGTCTTCCAGGTGCGCGAACCCGGTTCGGGCCGGCCGGTCCTGTGCGTCCTGCTGCACCGCGACGACACCGACGACGCGCCCTGGGCACTCCCCGGCGGCGACCTCGGCGACCGGGAGACGCTGGCCGCCTCCGCCCGGCGGCACCTCGGCGCCCAGTGCGGACTCACCCGCGTCGCCCACCTGGAGCAGCTGTCGATGCTGTCCGATCCCGACCGGGTGCCCGGGGTGCGGACCATCGCCTCGACATACCTCGGTCTAGTCCCCCGCGACGTGCCGGCCGATCCGAGCGGCGTGGACGTGAACCCGGCCGGGCCGGTCACCGCCGGATGGTTCGACGTCGACGAACTCCCGTCGCTCGCCTACGACCACGCCGACGTGGTCGCCCTGGCGCGCGGACGACTCGCCGCGAAACTGTCGTACACCAATCTGGCCTTCGCGCTGGCCCCGGAACGCTTCGCGATGTCCGAGCTGTCCGAGATCTACGGCGCCGCGCTGGGCTATCACGTCGACGCGACCAACCTGCTGCGCGTGCTGTCGCGGCGCGGTGTGGTGGTCGCGACCGGCACCGTCGGGCGGACCGGCCGCAGCGGAGGACGGCCGCCGGCGCTCTACACGTTCGCCGACGACGCGCTGGTGGTGACCGACGAGTTCGCGACGCTGCGCCCACCGCCGTAGCGGTCCTCGTCGGGCAGTTCGGTGAGCCGGGAGATCGCGCGGTCGGTGGACGCGGCGGCGCACACGAAGTAGCCGAGCACGGCGAAACCCGTGGCGCAGACGACCAGCAGCCACGGCACGGCGAGGCCGCCGAACGTCGCGTCGGGCATCCACAGTTTCCCGACGATCCGGTAGGTCCCCGGATGGTGGACGTCGATCCCGGGGAACCGCTGTTCGCCGATCCCCTGGGCCACCGCCATCGCGATGCCGCCGGAGACCGTCGCCAGCAGTGCCGCGTAGCCCAGTCCGGCCGGTCCCCGGGTCTCGCGCAGCGCGATCCAGACGGTCACGCCGCAGATCGCGCCCAGTCCGAACGCCAGGAACACGAACACGGCGACCGCGCCGAAGGTCTTCGCGGTGTCGGCCGCGGTGAAGTCGAGGCTGCCGTCCGCGGTCAGGGTCACCTCGCCGTACGGCGTGATGAACGCCCACAGCACGCCCGCCAGCGCACCGAGCACCAGCAGCGCGACGGCCGTGATCAGCGCGGTCGGATCGAACGACGACGTCCGTGTGGCCTGCGGCAGCGGCGCGGTCACCGGCGCCCCAGCTCCACCGAGTCGACGACGCCGTGGCGCGAGCAGCGCGCGTCCCAGCCGTCCGGGCGCACCTGCACCACCATGCGGCGGCCGCACTGACCGCAGAACCGGGGCGGTTCCAGCCCCAGCTGCGCGGCCCGCGGGATCGCGTCGGGCGCCTGCAATTCCAGTTCCAGGCCGGTGTACACGCCGTACTTCAGCGGCTCGTCCAATGGTCGCGCCACGGCGGTCATCAGATCTCCTTCTCGCATACGCATGACGCTACGCGTGTGGTCTCGACTCCGCTCGACCAGCATGACCACCACGACGATCGAGCGAAGTCGAGATCACCCACACCACCAGGGAAACGGTCTCGACTCCGCTCGACCAGCATGGCTCCGCTCACCCGACCAGCATGGCTCCGCTCACCCGACCAGCGTGGCTCCGCTCACCCGACCTACAGGGTGTCGTTCAGGACCTTGATGGGCATGCTCAGGTCGTCGAGAAGGTCGAGGTCGTCCTCGGCGGGGCGGCCGAGGGTGGTCAGGTAGTTGCCGACGATGACCGCGTTGATCCCGCCGAGGATGCCCTGCTTGGCGCCGAGGTCGCCGAGGGTGATCTCCCGGCCGCCGGCGAACCGCAGGATGGTCCGCGGCAGCGCGAGGCGGAACGCGGCCACCGACTTGAGCGCCTCCGAGGCGGGCAGCACGTCCAGGTCGCCGAACGGGGTGCCGGGGCGCGGGTTGAGGAAGTTGAGCGGCACCTCGTCGGGGTCGAGCGTGGCGAGTTCGGCGGCGAACTCGGCGCGCTGCTCGACGGTCTCCCCCATGCCGAGGATGCCGCCGCAGCACACCTCCATGCCGGCTTCGCGAACCATCGTCAGGGTGTCCCAGCGCTCGTCGTAGGTGTGCGTCGTGACGACGTTCGGGAAGTGGCTGCGCGCGGTCTCCAGGTTGTGGTTGTAGCGGTGCACACCCATCGCGGCGAGCTCGTCGACCTGCTCCTGGGTGAGCATGCCGAGGCTGCACGCGATCTGGATGTCGACCTCGTTGCGGATGGCCTCGATACCGGCGGCGACCTGCGTCATCAGCCGCTTGTCCGGGCCGCGGACGGCGGCGACGATGCAGAACTCGGTGGCACCGGTCTTGGCGGTCTGCTTGGCGGCCTCCACCAGCGACGGGATGTCGATCCACGCGCTGCGGACCGGCGACGCGAACAGGCCGGACTGGCTGCAGAAGTGGCAGTCCTCCGGGCAGCCGCCGGTCTTCAGCGAGATGATGCCCTCGACCTCCACCTCGGGGCCGCAGTGGCGCATGCGGACGTCGTGCGCCAGCTGCAGCAGTTCGGTGAGCCGGTCTTCGCCGAGACGCAACACCTCGACGATCTGCTCGTAGCGCAGCCCCTCGCCGCGCTCGAGGACCTGCTCGCGGGCGACGGCGAGGATGTCGGCGGTCTCGCCGGGGGCCACCGGGGCTTCGGTGGTGGTCATGGGATCTCCTTCTGATGGGATGTGTCGGCCCCGGACACGGGGCTCCAGCACGGTCGGCTGACCCAGGACGGCGCGGCCGCCTGGAAGTCGTCGGGATCGAGACGGCCGGCGCCGGACGGGACGACGGCCACGATGTCGGTGCCACACAGCCGCGGCAGGTCGTCGGCATTGCAGGTCATCGCCAGATCCGGTGCGGCCGGCCACGATCCGATCACCAGTCCGGCCACCTCGCAGTCCGCGGCGCGCAGCGCGTCGACGGTGAGCTCGGAGTGGTTCAGGGTGCCGAGACCGGGATCGGTCACGACGACCACCGGCGCGTCCAGCGCGCGGGCGACGTCGAGCAGGGTCAGGTCGGGCGCCAGGCGCACCAGGATGCCGCCCGCGCCCTCGACCAGCACCAGGTCGGCCTCGCGGCGCAGATGCTCGACGGTCTCGCACACCTCGTCGAGCCGCAGATACGGCAGTCCGGCGCGGCGGGCGGCGGTCTCCGGGGCGAGCGGCTCGGGATAGCGCGCGATCTCGGCGGTCGGCAGGTCCCCGGCCAGCGCGGTGACGACGGCGAGGTCGCCGTCCTCCCCCGGGGCGACACCGGTCTGCGCCGGTTTGCACACTGCGACGCGCAGGCCGTCGGCGGCCGCGGCCGCGGCGAGGGCGGCCACGGTGATGGTCTTGCCGACGTCGGTGGAGGTGCCGGTGACGACCAGCACGTCGCCGGGACGTGGGTGTTCGGCCGGACTGGTGGTCGTTTCGACACGGCCGAGCCCCGGGGGGCTCGTCCGGCTCAACGGGCTATCAGGGCTGTCAGGACTCGTCCGGCGGGATGGGCTGTCAGGACTCGTCCGGCGGGATGGGCTGTCAGGGCTCGTCCGGCTCAACGGGCTAAGGGGGCTCGTCCGGCGGGGCGGGCTGTCGGGGCTCGGTCGGCGGGGCGGGCTCGACGGGCTGTGGGAGGTCATCGCGCACCCACGTGGGTCAGGGCATCGTCGACGATGCGGGCGACGGCGGCGAGGGTCTGCTCGTCCAGGTCGGCCCGGACGGTGACGCGCAGCCGCGAGGTGCCGGCGGGCACCGACGGTGGCCGGAAGCAGCCGACGAGCAGGCCGCGGTCCCGGCAGTAGCCGGCCGCGGTGACCGCCGCGACCGGGTCGCCGACGATCAGCGACACCACGGCCGAGGCGGGTTCGGCCGCACCGACGGCCGCCGCGAACGACGCCGCCGAACGCCGGAGCCGTTCCGGCAGTTCCGGATCCGCGCGGAGTAGGCCGAGCGCCGCGTGGGCCGCACCCACCGCCGCCGGATTGAGCCCGGTGTCGAAGATGAACGTCCGTGCCCGGTCGATGAGGTGCGAGCGCAGCGTCGCCGGACCGGCGACGATCCCGCCCTGCGCACCGAGCGACTTGGACGCCACCGTGGTCACCACCAGGCCGGGCGCGCCGGCCAGCCCGCATTCGGCGACGACACCCCGTCCGCCGGGCCCGCGGACGCCGAGCGCGTGTGCCTCGTCGACCAGCAGCGTGGCGCCGAATTCGCTTGCGGCACCGTACAACTCGGCGATCGGCGCGCGCTCGCCGTCGATGCTGTAGATCGAGTCGGTCACCACCAGTGCCCGCTTCTCGGTGCGCGCGGCCAGTTCCCGCGCGGCGGCGGCGGCATCGCCGCGCTCGACCACGACCACCCGCGCCCGGGACAGCCGGCAGCCGTCGATCAGCGAGGCGTGGGTGCCGGTGTCACTGACGATCAGGTCGCCGCGGCCGGCCAGCGCGGTGATCGCTCCGATGTTGGCGAGGTATCCGGAGGAGAAGACGAGGGCCGCCTGCACGCCGAGGAAGTCGGCGAGGTCGTCCTCGAAGTCGAGGTGCGCCTGCGTGGTGCCGACGACCAGCCGCGACGACGTCGACCCGCCGCCCCAGGTGCCGGCCGCCCGCTGCGCGGCGGCGATCACCGCCGGATGCATCGAGAGGCCGAGGTAGTCGTTCGAGGCCAGGTTCACCTCGCTCGCGCCGGCCTGGCGGGCGACCGGCGCGCGGTGCAGCCCGGCGCGCTCGATCGCGGCGGCCTCCTCGGTGAGCCAGGCGAGCGGGTCGGCGTGGACGGTGGCGGTCATGCGGAGATCTCGACTTCGCTCGATCGGCATGGCCGCGCGGCCACACTGGCCCGGGCGGCGGCCACCATGCCCGCGGCGATCGCGTCCACCTCGTCCGGGGTGCAGATGTACGGCGGCATCGCGTAGATCAGGTTCCGGAACGGCCGCAGCCAGATCCCGTGCGCCACCGCCGCATCGGTGGCGGCGACCATGTCGACGTCCTCGTCGAGTTCGATCACACCGATGGCCCCCAGGGTGCGGATCTCGGTGACGCCGGGGACCCCGTCCGCCGCGGCCAGCCCGGCGGCGAGCCGCTCCGAGATCATCGCGACCGCGGTGCGCCACGAACCGTCGGCGAGCAGGTCGAGCGAGGCGTTCGCGATCGCGCAGGCCAGCGGATTGCCCATGAAGGTGGGCCCGTGCGCCAGGCCGCCGGCCTCGCCCGCGCTGATCACGCCGGCCACGATGTCGGTGGTCAGCGTCGCGGCGAGCGTCAGGTATCCGCCGGTCAGCGCCTTGCCGAGGCAGAGGATGTCCGGGCTGATCCCGGCGTGGCCGACGGCGAACAGCTCGCCGGTGCGGCCGAAGCCGGTGGCGATCTCGTCGCAGATCAGCAGCACGTCGTGCGCATCGCAGAGCCGGCGCAGATCGGCGATCAGCCGCGGATCGTGAAAGCGCATGCCGCCGGCACCCTGCACCACGGGTTCGACGATCACCGCAGCCAGCTCCCGGCCGTGGCGGGCGAGGGCGGCGTCGAGCATGTCGGTGTACGCCGGGTCGTAGTCGCGCGGCGGCGCGTCGACGAAGACCTGCTCGGCCAGGACGCCCCGCCACATCGCGTGCATACCGCCCTCGGGGTCGCAGACGCTCATCGGGGCAAAGGTGTCGCCGTGGTAGCCGCCGCGCCAGGTCAGCAGGCGGCGCTTGCCGGGCCGGCCGAGGCTGCGCTGGTACTGGATCGCCATCTTGACCGCGACCTCGACGCCGACCGAGCCGGAATCGGCGAAGAAGACCTTGGTCAGCGGTGCGGGTGTCATGTCCACCAGCCGGGCGGCGAGCGTCACGGCCGGTTCGTGGGTGAGGCCGCCGAACATCACGTGCGCCATCGCGCCGAGCTGCGCCGTCGCGGCGGCGTCGAGCACCGGATTCCGGTAGCCGTGCACCGCGGCCCACCAGGAACTCATGCCGTCGATCAGCTCGGTGCCGTCGGCCAGGGTGAGCCGGACGCCACGCGCTGAGGCGACCACGCGGGGCGCCGTGGTCGACGGGAAGCCGCCGTACGGATGCCAGACGTGCGCGGCGTCGAGCCGCGAGACCTCCGCCGTATCCACCGCTCGCCTCCTCTCCACACCGTGACCCGTGCGACATCACAACTCCTGAACACTGTACAGGTGGCCCTGTACGCCGTACAGGACGAGGCCGTGTCTCCCAAGTCTTCTCCGAAGGCATCGGTGGATCCGCTGGGCGGCTGGCAAGGCGGAGGAGGGAGGCATAGCGGCGCTATGCCGACCGACGACAACGCCGCCAGGCGCTGCGCGGGCCGCCGAGGACCGGAGCGAGACTTGGGAGACATGGCCTAGTGTCGTCGGCGTGGGCAATACGCGGACGGACATCCTGGCGGCGGCCCGCGGCATCCTGGCCGAGCACAGCCTGGCGGACCTGACCATGCGCCGCCTGGCCACCGAGGTCGGGGTCCGGCCCAACGCCCTGTACTGGCACTTCCCCAACAAGCAGTCGATGCTCGCCGCACTGGCCGACGACCTGCTGGCGGCGGTGCCCGTCCCCGATCACCTGCCCTGGGATGCGGCGCTGCGCGAGACGACCCGCGGCATGCGCGCCGCGCTGCTCGCCGTGCCGGACAGCGCCGAGGTGGTGTCCTCGGCGTGGGCGTCGGGACTGTCCGGCAGCGATCTGGCCGGACGACTCGCCGGACTCGCCGCCACCGGCGGCCTCAGCGAGACCGCCGCGCACGGTGTCGCGACCGCCCTGTGCCAGCTGACCATCGGCCTCACCATCGAGGAGCAGACCCGGGCCCAGATGGAGCGGCTCGGTGTCACCGGACCGTCCGGCCGGAACTACGACGCCGAGTTCACCGCCGCCCTCGGCGTGATCCTCGACGGCGCCCGCGCCGCGCTCGCCGCCGTCTGACCATCGCCGCCGCAGACGCGCCGCGGCGGTCCCGGGTGACGGTACGATTTGTGAGCCTTGGCCACCGCGGTGCCGAGCCCACGACAGGACACCGATGAGCGACATCCCGATCGAGCCGATCGCGACCTACCGGGTGCAGCTCACCCCGGAGTTCGCGTTCGCCGAGGTCGTCGGGATCCTCGATCAGCTGGCCGACCTCGGCATCTCCCATCTGTATCTCTCACCGATCCTCGGCGCCATGCCCGGCTCCACCCACGGCTACGACTGGACGCCGCCGACCCAGATCTCCGCAGAGCTGGGCGGTATCGACGGCTTCCGGCTGCTGCGCGCGCACGCCCGCGCGGTCGGCATCGGCCTGATCATCGACATCGTGCCCAATCACGTCGGTATCGCCGTCCCCGCACGGAACGCCTGGTGGGCCGACGTCCTGCGCTTCGGCATGGAGTCGCGGTACGCCGGGTACTTCGATCTGCACCCGGCCTCGACGGACGGCGTCGACGGCCGCATCCTTCTCCCCTTCCTCGGTGCCGGACAGGACCTCGAGGAGTTGCGGCTCGACGACGACGGCAACCTCTGCCTGCACGACTGGGTACTGCCCACCGCCCCGGACACCGCCGCGCCGGGCGACGACCCGGTCGAGGTCCTGGGCAGGCAGCATTACCGACTGGTCGCGGCCACCTCTCCGCTGCTGAGCTATCGCCGCTTCCTCGACATCGGCGAGCTCGCGGCCCTGCGTGTCGAGGCTCCGGAGGTCTTCGAGGCGACGCACGGCTGGCTGCGCTATCTGGCGAACGAGGACCTGATCGACGGCGTCCGCGTGGATCACCTCGACGGTCTGCGCGATCCGCTCGGTTACACCACCGCGCTGCGCGAGATCCTCGGGCCGCACCGGCTGATCTACGTGGAGAAGGGACTGGCCGTCGACGAACAGCTCGACGACGCGCTCCCGATCGACGGCACCACCGGGTACGACCAGCTCCAGCTGATCGAGGCGGCCTTCACCTCCCCACCGGGGATCATCGAACTCGACGAGATCTTCCGCTGGATCACCGGCCTGCCCGGCGACGGCGACCAGCTCGCGGCCCAGGCACGCGCACTCCGGGATTCGACGATGCGCACCGTCTTCGCCACCCGGCTGCGCTGGGCCAGCGCCGCGGTCGCCGAGGCCACCCCGTCGGTCCCGCTCTTCCAGATCGAGCAGGCGGTCGCCGCCTTCGTCGTCGCCCTCACCGTCAGCCGGCCGGACTATCCGCAGTTACTGCCCCGGGTACTGGCGACCATCGAGGCGGCGCGCAGCGAACTCCCCACCGCGAGCGTAGGACTCGACTCGGTCGCCGCGGTCTTCCTCGCACCCGACGAGTACCCCGAGGCCGTGTTCCGGGTCAGCGAGCTGGCCACCGCGGTGGCCGCGAAAGCCATCGAGGACGTCGGTTTCCACCGGACGGCGCGGCTGATCTCCACTCAGGAACTCGGCTGCAATCCGCGAGTGCCGACCATCAGCCCGGTGGCCTTCCACGAGCGCAACCGGGTGCGCGCCCGGACCTGGCCGCTCGCGCTGACCACCGTCTCCACGCACGACACCAAGCGCAGCGGCGACGCCCGCGCTCGCATCGCGCTGATCGCACAGGTTCCGCAGCGCTGGAACCTCCTGGTCCGCCGCATCTGGCAGGAGGCTCCCCCACCGCACCCGCGCACCGCGTATCTGCTGCTGCAGAACGTGATCGGCGTCTGGCCCGACGACGGATCTCCCGACGCCGACCTCCGGGAACGCCTGGCCCGGTACGCGACCCGTGCGATGCGCGACGCCGCCCTCATCACCTCGTGGCCGGCGCCGAACGACGACGCCGAGGAGCAGACCCAGACCTGGCTCGCCGCCGTGCTCACCGGCACCCCCGCCGCGCTGATCTCCGAGTTCGTCGGGCTCATCCACGGCCCCGGCCGCTGCGAAGCGCTCGCCCGCACCGCGGTCGCCCTGCTCGGCCCCGGCGTGCCCGACGTGTACCAGGGCTCGCAGTGGTGGGATCACTCCCTCACCGATCCGGACAACCGCCGGCCGGTCGACTACACCCAGCCTGCCGACCACCAGAAGTTCACCCTGATCACCGAGGCGCTGGCCGTCCGGCGGCGGTACCCCGAGGCGTTCGGCACCTGCGGCGAGTACCGCGAGGTGACCGCCCGCGGCGCACGCGCCGGCCACATCCTGGCCTTCGCCCGCGGACCGGCCGATCGGGCGCCGCAGGTCGTGGTGGTCACCGAACGGTTCAGTCAGACCTTCCGTCCCGGCCCCGACCGCGAAGAGGCGGCCGTCGATCTGCCGCCCGGCCGGTGGCGCGACGTCCGCACCGGCGTCGTGCAGACCGGACGGACCCGGGCCGATCGGATTCTCGGGGACCGGCCCGTCGCCATCCTGGAAGCCACCGACGACTAGTGTCGCGTGTGTTCTGACCCGGCGGACGCTGAGCCGCCGGGCTCGCGACGTCAGCCGGCCGGCTGCGGCGCGGGCGTCTGTCCGGCGGGCGGTGTCGTGTCACCGGCCGGCGGCGTGGTGGTCGATGTGGTCTGACCGCCGACGCTGCCCGGAGCGTCCTGCGAGGAGACACCCGGCATCGGCACCATCTTGCTGACCAGCCACTTACCGTCCTTGTGGACCATGTCGAACTGCAGCAGCACGACACTCTTGGCTCCGGCTGGAGCCGCCGCGCTGGTCGCCGAGAATGTCACCGCGACGACCGTCACCGCCTTCGAGGTGCTGAAGCTCTCCACCATCGCCGCATTGACCTCGGCGGTGGCGTTCTCGATGTGTGCTTCCTTGGTCCACGTCGAATTCGACACGGCGTCGGCCTCGACCCGGTCCCGGGCCTCGCCGGTGGTCAGCGGGACCACCTTGGACTTGATCTGATCCGGCGTGGCGTTCGGGGCCATCATCGTCTCGAAGTAGGTCCGCACGAACGACGTCGACGCGCCCTTGGCGTCGTCGAACGCGCTCAGCGCCCGGCTCTTCTCCGCGTACTGCCAGCTCAGCAGGCCGATCACGATCAGCGCGCAGATCAGCAGCAGTCCGATACCCGCGCGGATCAGGGCGCGCGCGGTGATGGTGAACTGCCGCCCACTCGACGGCGCCGCGGCCGCGTCGGCTTCGCGGGCGGCCCGCTTGGCCTCGATCTTGCTCCGCGCGGCGGCCTTCGGCTCCGCCTCATCGGGCTCCGCCTCGTCCGGCTCCGCCGCGTCGTCGGTGGTCCCGGTCACCGCGGCGTCGTCCGGCGCGGCATGATCCGCGTCCGTGACGCCGCCGGTGGAATCGTCGGGACTCGGCCCGCCGGGGTTCTGCTCGTCAGGGCTCTGCTCGGAGGTCATGCGTCCTTCACTTCAGGGGGACTGTGCGGCTGTTGGGATCGTAGCCGGGCGGCGGGCCCGCGGTGTCGTCACCCTTCGGGCGCGGCGCGTTGACGCTGCCCCGCCGCTGCTGGTTCTGATCCTCGGTGACGCAGTACAGGTTGGTCGGCACCGACGCCGCCATGATCACCGTCGGCCGGGTCGGGGTCACCGCGTAGTCGCAGTACGGTCGCGGGTAGATCGAGGCCATCGCCCACCAGGCGCCGTCGTGGAACATCTTCTGCGCCTGCGCGGAGCCGTCGCGGATCGACGGCAGCAGAACGGCGAGGGTCGGGGCCCGCAGCGCGCCCTGCTGGGCGACCGACAGGAATTGGCCGAGCACGTCGGTGATCGGGTCGGTGATGGTGTCGAGCGACCCGGTCAGGCTGGTGATGCGGCCGGGACCGGTGCCGAGCAGCGTGCGCAGCTCCCGGTCGGAGGCCACCGCCGCGTTGATCAGGCCGGCGCCGCCGTCGATCAGGCGGCTGAGATCGGGCTGGATGTCCGCGGTGGTCTTCAGGATGGTGCCGGCGTCCTGGATCAGCTTGGTGGTCTGCGGCATCACCTTGTAGAGCTGCGCGAAGATGGTGCCGCCGGACTGGAAGATCGACTTGAGCTGATTCGGCTGATCGTCGTTGAGCGCGATCGTCAGCTCTTGCAGCGCACCGCTGAGCTTCTCGGTGTCGACCTGGCTGATCAGATCGAGGCTCGATTCGAGCACGGTGGAGAACGGCACGGTCACCGCGGTCTGGCCCGGCTCGATCACGTCGCCGTTCTTCAGGAACGGGCCGTCGTCGGTGGTCGGGACGATGTCGACGTACTGTTCACCGGCCGCCGAGAGGCCCAGCGCGGAGAACTTGGCGTTGCGGTTGATCTTGTGGTCGCTCCGCAGCCGCAGCTTCACGTCGACCGTCCGCGGGGTCACCTGGATGCTGTCCACGTCGCCGATCTCGACGCCGCGCAGGGTCACCTTGGAGGTCTCCTGCAAGCCGCCGGAGATCGGGAACTTGACCATCACGTCGTAGGTGCTCTGCCACGGCCGCCAGTTGAGCGAGACGAACGCCAGGTAGGCCAGGCCGAGCACCATCACCACGGCGAGCGCGATGTTGCCCAGCAGGATCGAGTTCTTGCGCAGGAAGGCCGTCATCTAGTTCGCCCCCATCTGTCCGGTCAGCCGGGCCAGCACGATCGTCAGGGTCTGCTGGAGGCTCTGCAGTCCGCCCTGGAGGTCTTGCAATTCGGGGAACCGGGACCGCGAGTCGAAGCCGACGCCCGGGGTGAGCCAGTACAGTTTGGCCGCGACCGCAGCGGCGCTGCCCGGCGTGGAACCCTTCCACTTCGGGTTCAGCTCGAAGAGCCGCTGCATCAGCGGGGTGAGCTGCGGTGCCGTCTGGTTGAGGGCGATCGCCGCCTCGTTGAGGTGTCCCAGGAGTTCGATCAGGTCGCTCTGCCGGGTGTTCAGGAAGTTCGCGGTCGCCGCGGTGACGGTGTTCGACTTGTCCAGGGTGTCCAGGATCAGGCCGAGCTCGTCGTTGACGGTGGCGATCGCCGGCGGCAGCTTGTTGACGGCCGCGGTGATCTGATTGCGGCCGTCGGCGAGTTCCCCGGTCAGCTTCTGGGTGTTCGCCATCGCCGTGTCGACCTCGGCGGAGTTCTTGTTGAACTTGGTGATCGCCGTGGTGAAGCCGTTGATGGCCCCCTGCAGCTCCACGTACTTGTCCTGTCCGGACAGCGCCGTGCTCAGTTCGGTGAAGATGTTCTGCAGCGCGCTGACCGAACCGGAGTCGACCTGCGCGGTCATGCTGATGAGCAGATCCTCGACGGTGGCCGCCGCGGACGTCTCACCGCTCAGCGTCTGGCCCGGGCTCATCATGCCCTTGTCGGCGTTGCGCGGCGGATTCAGTGCGACGAACACGTCACCCAGCGGGGTCGCCTGCCGCAGCTCCGCGCCGGTGCCGACGGGCAGCTTGGTGGTGTCGGAGATGTCCATGGTGACCTCGGCCTGGTAGTTCTTCGCCACGATGCCGGTCACCTCCCCCACATCCGTGCCGTTGAGCCGGACCTTGGCCTGGCTCGGCAGGTTGAGCGCGTTGTCGAAGACGGCCTTGAGCTGATACGTCGAACCCAGACCGCCGGGCGACGGCAGCGGGATCTGCTCGACGGTGATGCCGGGCAGCGAACTGCAGGCGGTGAGGCTCACCGCCGTCAGCACCGCGACGGCGCCGAGCGCGGCCTTCTTGATCCTGTTCATCGCTTACTCAACTCCAACAGTCCGGAGAAGACGCCCAGGTCGGGTCCGAAGTCGTTCAGCTTTCCGGTGCGGCAGCCGTTCTTGCGGAGGTTGATCGCCTCGCAGAACCGGGACAGCATCTCGTTGTCGATCAGCGACTTGTCGAGCAGCACCTGGGCGCGCCAGGCCCCCTGCTCGGCGGAGACCGAGTTCGAGAGGTTCTGGAACAGCAGCGGCCCCATGTCCACGGTGTCGACCAGCTCGCGCGAGTAGTCCGACAGGTTCGAGGCCAGCGACGCCAGCTGGGTGAACGCCGATCCCATGGTGCCCTTGTTGTCCTGCAGGAACGCCGAGGTGTTGGCCAGCGTCTGGTTGACGTTCGCCAGCGTGGCGTCCAGGCCGGGGCTCTGTTCGCCGAGCATCTCCGAGACCTGCGTGACCGAGTTGGAGAAGGCCAGCATCTTCGGATAGTTCGCGGTCAGCGCGCTCGACAGCTCACCGATGTTCTTGATGATCGAGCCGATCGCGTCGGCGTTGCCCGCGCCGAGCCGTGCCGCCTTCTCCAGCGCGGTCAGCGCGTTGCGGAGGCGTTCACCGTTGCCGTCGGCGATCCCCGAGGCGATATCGACCAGGTCGGCGATCGGCTTGTCCCCGTCGGGTGTGCCCTTGAGATTCTCCACCAGCGAGTCGATCGAGTCGAAGAGCGTGCCGATCTCCACCGGCGCCGCGGTGTGCGCCACCGTGCCGCCGGCCGGGATCTTGGCGCCGCCGGTGTACGCCGGGGTCAGCTCGATGTGGCGGGTGGTGACGATGGAGGTGTTGACGATCGCCGCGGTCGCGTCCTGCGGGATCGAGATGTTCGAGTCGACGGCCATCTCCACCTTGACCCGGGTGCCCTGCGGCTCGAGCTTGGTGATGCGGCCGACCGGCATGCCGAGCACGGCGACGTCGTTGCCCGGGTACAGGCCGGCGGCGCTGGTGAAGTAGGCGGTGTAGGTCTGCGCCGCGCCGACCGCCGTCTTCCAGCCGGCCGGGACCAGCGAGCAGCCGCTCAGCCCGAGGGCGGCGGCGGTCGTGACCGCGACCGCGGCCATTCCGCGCCGGAATCCGTGCTTCTTCATCGTCAGCATCCGTCCACCACCCGGGCCAGGCAGAGCCAGTTGTCGGGGAAGATGCCCCACGGCAGGTAGCCGTTCGCGTACGGGCCGTCGCCGGTGAGGTTGGTGATGGCGCGCGCGGTCACCGGCAGGATGTCGAGCATCTTGCGGAGGTTGTCACGGTTCTTCTCCAGTCCCTGCGAGATCGTGTTCAGATTCGCCATCAGCGGGGCGAACTGGCCCTGGTTCTGTTCGGCGAGGACCTGCGACTGCGTCATCAGGTCGGCCAGGCCGTCGAGCAGCCGGGTGACGAGTTGCTCGCGCGCCTGGATCTTGCCGGCCAGCTGAGCGCCCTGTCCGACGATGATCGACAGCTGCGTCTGGCTGCCGGTCACCTGATCGGTCACGTTCTGGGTGTCCTTGATCAGCTGGTTGATCTGGTCGCTGCGATTGTTGATCACCGCCGACATCCGGGTGAGGGCGTCGAGCGTGGGCGCCGCGATCTCCGGCACCCCCTTGAGCTGCGTGTTCAATCCGGCGAGCGATGCGGCGAGGCTCTTGTCGTCGATTCCGGCGAGGATCGGCACCCCGGCCTCGAGGGTCTTCTGCAGGTCGTACGGCACCTCGGTGTGCGGGATGACGTCGTTCTTGGCGGGATGGTCGCCCGACCCCTGGTCGACCTCCACGAACCGCTGGCCGAGCAGGGTCGACAGCTTGATGGTCGCGGTGCCCTGGTCGGTCACCTTGACGTCGTTGTCGACGCGCATGGTGACCTTGACGTGGTCGCCGACCAGTTCGGTACCGGTCACCTCACCCTTGTCGATACCGGCGACGCGGACCTTGTCACCGGAGCGGATGCCGCCGGCGTTGGTGAAGTTCGCGGTGTAGTTGTGCTTGCCGATGCCGAGGCTGCTGAAGCCCACCACCGCGACCAGGATCAGGATCAGGACCACGGAGCCGATCAGGCCGTACCAGAGGAGGCGGCGGGCGCCCCAGGACTGCGCGAGACGCTTCTTCATCGGCACACCACCGAGTGATTGGAGCCGCCGATCTGGGTCAGCAGGCCGGGCGGAAGGAGGACGTTGCCGATCGAGATGTCGAGTTCGCAGGCGTAGATGTTCAGGTAGGCGCCCTGGCTCATCACCATCGGGAAGTGCACCAGGAAGTCCGGCAGCACGACGGCTGCCCGGTCGAGGGTGGCACCGCTGCGGATGAGCGTGGTGGTGGCGCTGCGGGCCGCGGAACCCGCCGAGGCCAGCGCGTCCTGACTCTGGCCGATCACGTCGCCGAAGCCGGCGGCGGTGCGGCCGATCAGATCGACCGACTTGCCGAACGCGGCGGAGTTGCTGTTGAGGCCCTCCACCAGTTTCGCGGTGTTGTCGATCAGCACCTTCACCTGATCGCCCTGCTGAGCGAGGTCGCGCATCACCAGGGAGAGGTTGTTGATGATGGCGCCGAGGACCTCGTCGCGGTTGGCCATGTCGTTCGCGACGGTGCCGATCTGGGTGATCGTGTTGGTCAGCGAGATCTTGTCGCCCACCTGGAAGGTGTTGATCAGGCTCATCGTGAGGCTGTTCACCTGGTCGGGAGTGAGCGTGTCGAAGACGGGCTGGAAACCGGCGAGCAGGCGGGTGACGTCGAACGAGTCGACGCCGTCGAGCTTGAGCGAGCTGCCCTTCGGCAACTGCTTGCCGGGGACCCCACCGTCCAGGCTCAGCGCCAGGTAACGCTGGCCGATCAGGTTCTGGTAGCGGATCGCGGCCTGCGTGTTGTCGTACACGTTCTGGCTGTTCAGCACGTCGAAGCCGACCTTGGCGCGGCCGTTCTCCAGCTTGATCGACTCGACGCGGCCGACTCGCACGCCCGCCATGCGCACGTCGTCGCCGACCGCGAGGCCGGAGGCGTCGTTGAAGGTGGTGTGGTACTCGCCGGTGGGGCCGTCGAGCGTCCGTTCCAGCGTCGACCAGATCAGATAGGTCATGAACAGCGCCACCAGGGCGAAGGCCGTGAAACCGATGAGCGGTTTGCGGATGCTCGATACCGGCTGGCTCACTTGTCTCCTCCCTGCGGGGTGACACCCTGGACCAGCGGCCCGAGCATCAGGGTGTCCGCCGCGGTGGGCTTACGGCCCAGTGCCGCACCCAGCGTCTGGCCGTCGTGCCCGGTGGTGACCCGCTTCGACACGGTGCGGCGCTGCAGGCCCTCGGCCGGATAGATGGCCAGCGGACCGGAGCTGGTCGGCCCGGTGCCGGTGCCCGGTCCGACGCATCCGGGACCGCGGAGCTGGCCGTACTTGCCGCCGTTGTAGACCGGGCAGTTCTGCCGCGTGTACATCTCGAACGGGCTGAAACTGATGCCGAGGTTCAGCTGCACCTTGCCGTTGGTGCCGGTGAACACGCCGAGCACGCGGCCGGCGAGGACGTACAGCTCGTGCACCGCCTCGGGCATCGCCTGCGGATCGGCCATCGTGGCGCCGAGCATGGTGTTCAGGTCGCCGACGATCCGTTCGCCGCCGTCGCCGTTCTTGGCGAACAGCGATTGCGTCTGATCGAGCAGGCCCTGTCCGGCCGACAGCAGCGCGGTCAGGTCACGCTGCTTCTCGGCGATCGTCATGGCCGGGATCACCGACTTGCCGAGGGTGTCGAGCAGCTTCGGGGCCGACTGCGAGATGCCGGTGACCGCGGCGTTGAAGTTGGCGAAACCCGACGGTGCCCCCGCCGGGAACTGCGCGTTGATCTGCTGGAAGTAGGTGTCGAGGACCGGCAGGAAGGTCTTGAACGTCGCGCCGCCGCCGTGCAGGGCGTCGGCGATGGTGCCGAGCACCATGCCGAGGTCCTCGGCGGGCACGGCCTGCAGCAGATGCCGCAGATCGTTCTGGGCGTCCTGCAGGCGGATGGTGTCGGCGTCGGTCGCCGCCTTGATGGTGGCGCCGCTGTGCAGCCGCTGCGACGACGGGTTGGCCGGCTGGATCAGCTCCACCGAGTTCACGCCGAACAGGTTGGCCGGGACGGTGCGGGCCTCCGTGTTGAGGGGGATGCCCTTCGCCTGTGCCGGCAGCAGATCGATGCTGACGTCTTTGAGCGGGCCGGCGTCGCCGTCGTTGACCACGGACACGCTGCGGACCGCGCCGACGATGAAACCGTTGTAGCGGACGTCGGCGCCGTTGATCAGGCCGTCGCCGACGTCGGTCATCTGCGCGGTGACGCGCGTGACGCTGTCGAACTTGCCCTCGTAGCGCATCATCAGCAGCACGAAGACCACTGCGGCGACGGCCAGGAAGGCGACGCCACGCCAGAAGTACTGCGCGACCGAGGGGTCGCGGCCGCCGGTATCGACTCTCACCATGGTCAGTTACCCCGAGATCTGGATTCCGGCGGTGGTGCCCCAGAACACCAGCGTCAGAATCAGGTTGGCGAAGACGATCGTGATGATCGACAGACGGATCGCGTGGCCGGCCGCCACGCCCACTCCCTCCGGGCCGCCGGAGGCGAAGTACCCGTAGTAGCACTGGATGAAGGTCGTGAGCAGCACGAAGACCACGACCTTGAGGAAGGAGAAGAGCACGTCCGTGGACAGCATGAACTGCTGGAAGTAGTGGACGTAGGTGCCGGCACCCTGACCGCTCTGCACCTGGAAGATCAGCTGGGAGGCGATGTAGTTGGCCGCGAGCGCCACCGCGTACAGCGGGACGATGGACAGCACGGCGGCGGTCATCCGGGTGGTGACCAGATACGGCAGCGGGCGGATGGCGATGGCCTCGAGCGCGTCGATCTCCTCGCTGATCCGCATGGAACCGAGCTGCGCGGTGAAGCGGCAGCCGGACTGGGCGGCGAAGGCGGTGGCCGCCAGCAGCGGGGCGATCTCGCGGGTGGTCGCGAACGCCGACAGCGCGCCGGTCAGCGGTTCCATGCCGAGCAGGTTCAGGGCGGTGTAGCCCTCGATGCCGACCGTGGCGCCGCCCATCACACCGAGGATCACCATGACGCCGACGGTGCCGCCGCCGACCACGATGGCGCCGTTGCCCCAGGCGACGTCGGACAGCAGCCGCCAGACCTCCTTCTGGTAGTGCCGGAAGGTGATCGGCGCGAGGCCGATGGACTTGATCAGGAAGGTGATCAGGTGGCCCATCGAGACGATGCCGTCGCGCGGGATCTCCCAGAGCTTCTTCAGCCATTCGAAGGGCCGCAGGATCGGCGCGGTATAGCGGGATGCGGTCACGTCACACCACCTTCGCCGGAACGACGAGCGCGAACACCTGGGTCAGCACCACGTTGACGGTGAACAGCAGGATCACCGAATTGACGACGGCCGCGTTGACCGAGTTGGCCACACCGGACGGGCCACCGCTGGTGGTGAGACCGCGGTCGCAGGCGACGATCGCCACGATCGCGCCGAAGATCACGGCTTTGACCAGCGCGAAGATCAGGTCGGGCGTGCCGGCGAACGACGCGAACGTGCCCGTGTAGCTGCCCGGTGTCCCGCCCTGGAAGTAGACGTTGAACAGGTAGCCGGTGATGAAGCCGACGAAGCAGACGAAGCCGCAGAGCAGGAAGCTGACCACCATGGTCGCCAGCAGGCGCGGCGAGATGAGGCGTTCGACCGGGTTGACGCCCATCACCTTCATGGCGTCGATCTCGTCGCGGATGGTGCGCGAGCCGAGGTCGGCCGCGATGGCCGAGCCGATGGCGCCGGCCATGATGAGCGCGGTGACCAGCGGGGCGCCCTGCCGGATCACGCCGAGGCCGGTCGCGGCGCCGGCGAACGACGTCGCACCGATCTGGCCGGCGATGTTGGACACCTGGATCGAGACGATCACACCGATCGGGATGGCGACCAGCAGCGTCGGGAACACCGACGTCGAGGCCATGAACCCGCACTGGCGGACGAACTCGGCGAACGGGAAGCGGCCCTTCGCGAGGTCGGTGATGAGGACCTTGAAGACCTCGACGAACATCGCGAGCTGGCGGCCGAAGGTCTCGAACGACTTGGTGATGTGCTCGCGCCACCACTTGCCGAAGCCGGTGTCCGAGAACCGGCGGCGACTCCGGGCGAGCGGTACGCCCGCATCGGCTGCGTCTGTGCTCACTCCCCTGCCTTCACGATCGTCGCTGCGGCCTCACACCCCCGTTAGCGGATGACCTGACCCGTGAGTAGGGATACTACAGCCTGAGAAAATCATTTGTGTCAGGGGTCACGATGTTTGCCGAGTGTGTCCTAAGCGACCCTCGGTCCGCTCCGCTAAACTACGCCGGACGTGCGATAAGCCTGGTTACGCCGCCGGCCGGGCGATGTCGCACGAGCGATCCCGCGTGTCGCCGACGGCCCCTTTCGGCATCCGCGGCGCTCGTCGCGAACGATTCAGCCGGGCACATCCGAGGCACTCGCCGATGACGCGGATGTGCCCCGGCGCCGCCGATGCGGGGCCGGGCGTCGCGGCTCACCGCGCCGATCAGGTGAGGTAGTCGTAGGCGGGGGTGCCCGGTTCCAGCAGCTCGACGTCGAGGCGGGAGTGCGCCATCCGGTCCATCAGCGCGCCGAACGACTCCCGGCTGCCGAGTTCCACGCCGACCAGCGCGGCGCCGGTCTCCCGGTTGTTGCGCTTGACGTATTCGAAGAGGGTGATGTCGTCGTCGGGGCCGAGGACGTCGTCGAGGAAGCGGCGCAACGCACCCGGCTCCTGCGGGAAGTTGACCAGGAAGTAGTGCTTCAGTCCACGGTGCACCAGTGAGCGCTCGATGATCTCGCCGTAGCGCGACACGTCGTTGTTGCCACCGGAGACCAGCACGACCACCGACGCACCGGCCGGCAGGTCCAGTTCGGCGAGCGCGGTGGCGGTCAGCGCACCGGCGGGTTCGGCGATGATGCCCTCGTTCTGGTACAGCTCCAGCATCGTCGAGCAGATCGCGCCCTCGTCGACATGGGTCACGGTGACACTGCCCGGCGCGAGGTCGATCTGATCGCGGGAGATCACCGGAACCTGGGGGTCGTCGGTGATGGTGGCGAAGACCGGGTGGTCGACGACGCGGGCGCCGGCCTGTGCCATCACCCGGTGTCCGAGGCCGCCGATCCGCTTGACCGCGGCACCGTCGACGAACGGGTCGATGTCGTCGAGCGTGTACGGCTCCCCCGCCACCAGCGCGGCGGCCAGCGAGACGGCCCCGGCGGGCTCGACGCCGACGATCGCGGTGTCCGGGCACGTCGCCCGCAGGTAGGTCACGATGCCGGCCAGGCAGCCACCGCCGCCGACCGGCAGGATCACCACGTCGGGGGCGGTACCGAGTTGCTCGACGATCTCCTTGCCGATGGTGCCCTGACCGGCCGCGGTCCGGGCGTCGTCGAAGGCGTGGATCCAGGTGGCGCCGGTGCGCAGCACGTCGGTCTGGGCGGCGGAGGCGGCGGCGTCGTACGTGTCGCCGACGGCGAGCAGTTCCACGAACTCTCGGCCGTGCCAGGAGATCCGGTCACGCTTCTGCTTCGGCGTCGTGGTCGGGACGTAGATGCGGCCCTTCACACCCATCGTGCGACACGCGTACGCGACGCCCTGGGCATGGTTTCCGGCGCTCGCGGCGACGACACCCGCAGACAGTTCCTCCGGCGTCAGCTGCGCCATCACGTTGTACGCGCCGCGAATCTTGTAGCTCCGGACGGTCTGCAGATCCTCCCGCTTGAGGCGCACCTGCGTGCCGGTGGCCTCGGAGAGGCGCGGGCAGGTTTCGAGGGGCGTGCGGGCGACGACGCCGTCGAGCCGGTCGGCGGCGGCTTCGATGCTGGCCCGGTTCAGGCCGGGTACGACCGCGTCGTCGGGGGTGGAGACGTCAGAAGTGGGTGCGGTGGTCACGACCACCATCGTCCCACCGCGCCGCCAGTGCGGCGCGCTCGCCCCACCAGACCAGCAGCAGCGCGGACGCGCTCGTCCACATCGCGGTGGCGCCGGACCCACCGGCGGCCAGAACGACCACCAGCACCAGACCCGCGACCGCGAGCGCGTGCAGCTTGTACAGCGGCCACGAGACGCCGAACACCTCTGCCGCGGGCACGGCGTGCCGAATCCGCGTTGCGGGCTGGGTGACAGTGTGGTTCAGCGTGGTCACAACTTCAGGATAGCACCAACCGGAGAGATATTGTTCGGGTGACCGAATTCATGGGTGCGGTACGCCCGCCGGCCGGATCGACGACGGTCACGCGAGGTGGTGGACCGCGTCGAGCACCTCCGCGGCGCCGGAGGTCACCGACAGCACACGGTCACGGAGTGCCGCTTCGGCGGCCGCGGCCACGTCGACGGTGAAGGTCACACTCTCCGCTCCGTAGTCGACCGCACCGACGTCACCGGCGGCGTAGAGGACCTTCTCGACCCGGCCGGCCATCTCGATCGGCACCCGGAGGCGGAGCGTCGCACGCTCGCGGGCCGCCCGGAGCGGAGCGGCGTCGAGCACGGCGCCGGCGGCACCGCCGTAGGCGCGGACCAGTCCCCCTGCACCCAGCTTGATGCCGCCGAACCAGCGGACGACGACGATCGCGGCCCCGGTCACCTCACGCGATTGCAGTGCGGCGAGGATCGGCGGGCCTGCGGTGCCGCCGGGCTCGCCGTCGTCGCTGCACCGGGCGATCTGTCCGGGGCCGCTGCCGATCACCGCACCCCAGCAGGCGTGGTTCGCCGACGGGTCGCGCTTGCGCGCGATCAGCGCGGCGAGTTCGGCTTCGGTGGAGACCGCCGCGAGAGTCGCGACGAACCGCGACTTGCGGATCGTCGTCTCCGTGACGATCTCGCCGGACGACCTGTCGAGAACCAGCACCGCTCGTCCGGTCCGTTCAGCTCAGGCAGCTCGGACCGAGGAGGGCCTTCAGGTCGCCCATCAGGGCCGAGGACGGGGCGACGCGCAGCGACTCGGTCAGCCGCAGCCGGGTCTCCTTCTTGTCGCTGATCAGCGTCACGTGGACGTCCGACGTCCCGGCGTGCCGCTGCAGCACCTGCTTGAGCGAGGCCACGGTCGACGGTGTGCAGGCCCGTGCCTGCAGGGTGAGGCTCAGCGGTTTGGTGGTGCCCGCCGCGGCCAGATCGGGGACGGCGAGGTCGTTGGCGCTGATCATCATCGAGTCGTCGCGCTTGTTGACGCGCGCCTTGACCAGCACGATGTTGTCGACCGTCAGGTCCATGCCGAAGGCCATATAGGCGCGCGGGAAGAAGTAGACCTCCACGCCACCGACCATGTCTTCCACGGTCACCGCGGCCCACGGCTCGCCCTTCTTGTTCACCCGCCGGGTGACCGAGGAGATGATGCCGCCGATGGTGATCTGCGCGCCGTCGGACACCTGGTCCTCCAGCAGCTGGGTGATCGAGGTGTCGGTCTGCGCGGCGAGAGCGTGCTCCACCCCGGCGAGCGGGTGCCCGGAGACGTACAGGCCGAGCATGTCGCGCTCGAGCGCCAGTTTGTGCTTGGACTCCCACTCCTCGTCGGGCACCTTGACGGCGAACACCTCGGACAGCGATTCGTCGCCGCCGCCCATGTCGCCGAACAGGTCGAACTGCCCCATCGCCTCGGCCTTCTTGGTGCCGAGCACCGAGTCGACGGCGTCGGCGTGCACCAGGAACAGACCCTTGCGCGGATGCTCGAGCGAGTCGAACGCGCCGGCCTTGACCAGCGATTCGGTGACCTTCTTGTTGCAGGCGGTGACGTCGATCTTCGACAGATAGTCCGAGAAGTTGGTGAACGCGCCCTTTTCTTCCCGGGAGGCGATGATCGAGCTGACCACGCCCGAGCCGACGTTGCGGATCGCCGCCAGCCCGAAGCGGATGTCCTCGCCGACGGCGGCGAAGTCGGCGCGCGACTCGTTGACGTCGGGCGGGAGCACCGTGATGCCCATCTTCCGGCAGTCGGCCAGGTAGATCGCCGACTTGTCCTTGTCGTCGCCGACCGAGGTCAGCAGGCCCGCCATGTATTCGGCCGGGTAGTTGGCCTTCAGATACGCGGTCCAGAACGACACGAGGCCGTAGCCGGCGGCGTGCGACTTGTTGAACGCGTACCCGGCGAACGGGAGAACGGTGTCCCACAGCGCGGTGATGGCGCCCTGGGAGAAGCCGTTCTTCTTCATGCCCTCGGCGAATCCGCCGTAGGCCTCGTCGAGGATCGCCTTCTTCTTCTTACCCATGGCACGACGAAGCAGGTCGGCTTCACCGAGCGAGTAGCCGGCCACCGTCCGGGCGATCGCCATGATCTGCTCCTGATACACGATCAGGCCGTAGGTCTCGGCGAGGATGTCGCGCAGCGGCTCCTCCAGCTCCGGGTGGATCGGCTTGATCTCCTCCAGGCCGTTCTTGCGCCGGGCGTACGAATGGTGGGCCCCGACGTCCATCGGGCCGGGCCGGTACAGGGCGAGCACGGCGACGATGTCCTCGAAGCCGGTCGGCTGCATCATCTTCAGCAGTTCGCGCATGCCCGCGCCGTCGAGCTGGAACACGCCGAGCGTGTCGCCGCGCGCCAGCAGCTCGTAGGTCGCGGTGTCCTCCAGCGGCAGCTTGTCCATGTTGAGGTCGATGCCGCGGTTGGCCTTGATGTTGTCCAGCGCGTCACCGATGACGGTGAGGTTGCGCAGACCCAGGAAGTCCATCTTCAGCAGGCCGATGGCCTCACACGACGGGTAGTCCCAGCCGGTGATGATCGCGCCGTCCTGCGCGCGCTTCCACACCGGGATCGCGTCGGTCAGCGGGTCGCACGACATGATCACCGCGCAGGCGTGCACGCCGGCGTTGCGGATCAGGCCTTCCAGACCGAGCGCGGTGTCGTAGATCTTCTTGACGTCCGGATCGGTTTCGATCAGGGTCCGGACCTCGGCCGCCTCGGCGTAGCGCTCATTGGACGGATCGGTGATGCCGGCGACCGTGATGTCCTTGGCGGCGACCGGCGGCGGCAGTGCCTTGGCGATCCGGTCGGCGATCGCGAAGCCGGGCTGCCCGAACTGCACGCGCGCCGAGTCCTTCAGCGCGGCCTTGGTCTTAATGGTGCCGAAGGTGATCACCTGGGCCACCTTGTCGTTGCCCCACTTCTGGCTGGCGTAGGTGATCATCTCGCCGCGGCGACGATCGTCGAAGTCGATGTCGATGTCGGGCATGGACACGCGCTCGGGGTTGAGGAAGCGCTCGAACAGCAGGCCGTGCGGAATCGGGTCGATGTTGGTGATGCCGAGTGCCCAGGCGACCAGCGAACCGGCGGCCGAGCCGCGGCCCGGGCCGACGCGGATCCCGACTTCCAGGGCGTGCGCGATGAGGTCGCCGACCACCAGGAAGTACGCCGGGAAGCCCATCTGATTGATCACGCCCAGTTCGTAGGCGGCGCGCGTCACGTACTCCTCGGGCACCGGGCCGCCCTCGAACCGGCGATCCAGGCCCTTGTCGACCTCCCGCTCCAGCCAGGTCTCCTGGGTGTAGCCGTCGGGCACCGGGAAGATCGGCATCCGGTCGCGGTGGGTGAACACCTCCTGGTACGACGAGACGCGCTCCCCGATCTCCAGGGTGTTGTCGCAGGCCCCGGGCACCACGTCGTCCCAGAGCGCGCGCATCTCCTCGGCGGACTTGAGGTAGTAGCCGTCGCCGTCGAACTTGAACCGCGTCGGGTCGGAGAGCGTCTTACCGGTCTGCACGCACAGCAGCGCCTCGTGCGCCGACGCGTGGTCGCGCGTCACGTAGTGACAGTCGTTGGTGACGATCGGCTTGATGCCGAGCTTGCGGCCGATGTCGAGCAGTCCGCCCCGCACCCGGCTCTCGATCTCCAGCCCGTGCTCCATCAGCTCCAGGTAGAAGTTCTCCTTGCCGAAGATCTCCTGCCACTTGCCCGCCGCTTCGAGCGCCTCGGCGTCGTGCCCCAGCCGCAGACGCGTCTGCACCTCGCCGGAGGGGCAGCCGGTGGTGGCGATGATGCCCGACGCGTGCTCGGCGATGATCTCGGCATCCATCCGCGACCACTTGCCGAGCTGGCCCTCGATCGAGGCCAGCGACGACAGCCGGAACAGATTCCGCAGACCGGTCGCGTTCTCGGCGACCATCGTCATGTGCGTGTACGCACCCGAGCCGGAGACGTCGTCGCTCTTCTGATCCCGGGTGCCCCACAGCACGCGCTTGGTGTTGAACCGCGAATCGGGCGCGATGTACGCCTCGATCCCGATGATCGGCTTGATGTCGTGCTTGATCGCGGCGTTGTAGAACTCGCTCGCACCGAACATGTTGCCGTGGTCGGTCATCCCGATCGCGTTCATTCCGAGGCGCTGCGCCTCCGCGAACAGCGGAGACACCTTCGCCGCACCGTCGAGCATCGAGTACTCGGTGTGATTGTGCAGGTGAACGAACGAACCGGCCACGCGGCAACGCCTCCTATCGGAACTGGACCACCCCACTGTAGGCGGCCCCTCCGACAAGCCTGGATCGGCTCGCCCGGGTGTGACGAATGAGGCCCCGGGGATCCCGGCGGAGCCTGTTCAGCCGTCGCCGGGCTCCGGCGCCGAGCGCCTCGTCGGCGCCAGTGCCCGGCTCCAGATCTCCCTGATCGCGACTCCGGCGAGGACGAGCGCGAACAGCAGTTCCGGGCTCAGCAGCACGTCCCCGATACCGCCGCACGACGCCATCGACACCAGCGCCCCGCCCACGGCCGGAGCGGCGACGGTGACGATCCCGCTTCCCCACCGTCCGCCCACGCCGCCTCGGCGACCGCGGCCACCAGCACGACCGCCCCGGCGACCAGGGCGAGGCCGCCGAAGAAGGCGGTGGACGAAGAGCCGGCACCGCTGGGCGTGAAGTCTTCCAGCGGTGTGTAGGCCGTCCATCCGATGTCCGTCGTCAGGTAGTCGGCGTAGCGGCGCGGCATGGTCGAGCCGTACCGGTCGGCGATACACAGCCCGAATACCGCGGCGATCACATATACCCACCACGCGATATGCCCGGTGATGCGGGAGGCTCGCCGAGCACGGTCACGCGTCACGCAAGACGTCCAGCGCGTGTGTCAGATCGTCCGGGTAGGGCGCGGTGAATTCGACGCGGCGGCCGTCGGCGGGGTGCGCGAAGGCCAGTGAACGGGCGTGCAGCCACTGCCGGTCCAGGCCCAGCCGGGCCGCCAGCTTCGGGTCGGCGCCGTACGTCGGGTCGCCGACGCACGGGTGGTGCAGCGCCGAGAAGTGCACGCGGATCTGATGGGTGCGCCCGGTCTCCAGATCGATGTCGAGAAGGCTGGCGGCGGCGAACATCTCCACCGTCTCGTAGTGCGTCACCGATTCCTTGCCGTTCGACGTCACCGCGAACCGCCAGTCGGAGCCGGGATGGCGGCCGATCGGCGCGTCGATGGTGCCCACCGGCGGATCCAGGTGTCCCTGCACCACCGCGTGGTAGACCTTGTCGACCTCGCGCTGCTTGAACGCCCGCTTGAGCATCGTGTACGCGTGCTCGGACGCCGCGACGACCATCGCACCGGACGTGCCGACGTCGAGCCGGGACACGATGCCCTGCCGTTCGGCGGCCCCGGAGGTGGAGATCCGGAATCCGGCGGCGGCCAGCGCGCCCACGACCGTCGGCCCGGTCCAGCCCTGCGACGGATGCGCGGCCACCCCGGGCGGCTTGTCGACGACGATGATGTCCGAGTCGTGATAGAGCACGTCGAGGTCTTCCACCGGGGTCGGCTCGACACGCAGCGGTCGTTCCGGCTCGGGCAGCGTGACCTCGAGCCACGTCCCGGCGCGCAGCTTGTGGGATTTGGGGACGGTCGCACCGTCGACGGCGACGTCGCCCGCGTCGGCCAGCGCGGCGGCGACGGTCCGGGACAGCCCGAGCAGCCGGGCGACGCCGGCGTCGACCCGCAGCCCGTCCAGTCCGTCGGGCACCGGCATCGCTCGTGACTCACGCATCGCGGTCCCCCTCGTCATTCGCGCGCTCGTCGGTCAGGTCCTCGTCGGCCGGCGGGTCGTTGCGGGCCGCCCAGCCCGACCGCGAGCCGTCGTAGTCGTAGCCGAGCACGGTGAGCGCCACCAGCAGCACTGCGCCGCACACCACCGCCGAATCGGCGACGTTGAACACCGGCCAGCGGCCCCAGGAGAAGCCGAACGACAGGAAGTCGACGACGTGCCCGCGCAGCGGACCGGGCTCCCGGAAGAACCGGTCGGTGAGATTCCCGAGTGCGCCGCCGAGGATCAGCCCGAGGCCGATCGCCCAGCCGGCCGAGCCCAGCCGCCTGCTGAACCGGATGATCGTGATCACGACCGCCAGCGCGATGATGGTGAGGATCCAGGTGTACCCGGTCGCCATCGAGAACGCGGCGCCGCTGTTCCGGAGCAGCGTCAGCCGGAAGAAGTCGCCGATCACCCGCGTCGGCTCGTCCGGGTCCAGATGACGGACGGCGAGCGTCTTGGTGCCGAGATCGGCCAGGTACACCAGGACGGCGACCGCGGCCAGGGCGATCAGCAGGGTGCGCGACCGGCCGGTGTCCGGCGGCGAATCGTCCTGGGTGCCGGGTGCACCGAGCGGTGCGGCGTCGTTCATGCCTTCGATTCTCCACATGTCCTAGGGTGGGACGCGTGTCGGCCCCACGTCTCTCCCCGTTCCGGATCGGTCTGCTGCCCGTCGCGTGTGCGACCGCACTGGTACTGACCGGCTGCGGCGACGATGCGAAGCCCGCCGCCGACGCCGACCGCCCGTGCACCGCGGAGACGTCGGTGGCCGGCGCGTCGACCATCGACCTCTCGCCGGCCACCGTCGCGGTGACCAGCCCCGGAACCGGCGCCCTCCGGGTCCCGGCGCCCGTGCCGCGGACCGACGCCGCGCAGAAGGTCACGCTGAGCACCGAGTCGAAGGAGACCAGCGTGGTCAGCGGCCAGAATCAGCCGCCGACGTCGACCGTGGAATCGGTGACGCTGCCGCTGACCACCCGCGCCGGGTGCACCGATCCGAAGTTCGCCGACTTCACCTTCGGCACCCCGACCACGCCCGATACGGCGCTGAAGCCCGACCTCGCCGCGTTCGACGGCGCCGAGGGCGGGGTGCGCTACGCCGACGGTCTGGTGACCACCGAACTGCAGATCGCGCCACCGAAAGATGCGCAGGCTCCGGCCAGTCGTGCCATCGAGCAGTCGCTGACCAGCGCCTTCACGTATTCGGTGCCGCTTCCCACCACACCGATCGGGACCGGTGCCACGTGGCGGGTCACCCGGACCGTCACCGCGGCGACCACCGTCACGCAGACCATGGACGTCACGATGACGTCGTGGACGGGCGACCGGCTCACCCTCGACGTGCACGTCTCGGAAGAGCCCGACCAGCCGATCTTCCGGATCCCGGGATCGGACAAGACACTCGATCTGAGCAGGTTCCTCAACGCGGGGTCGGGCACCGTCGTCGTCGATCTGACCCGGCCGCTGCCGGTGTCCGCCGAGGTGGCCCTGTCCGGGGCCCGCGAGCTGGTCGGCGACGACCCCGCCAAGCCCATCGTGCAGCAGACCTCGTTCACGCTGCGCTGGACGTCGCCGTCCTAAGTCGAACGCCGCCCGCGCGGTGCGCGAGCGGCGTTCGGTACAGCGTGCCGGTCAGCCGGCCGACTTGGTGGTGGTCTTCGCCGGCTTCTTGTGCGGAGACGACGCGCTCGGCGCGATCGAGTTCTCCGGGCACAGCGGCGTGGCGACCTCACCCATCTTCAGCAGCGGGCAGACGGTGGTCTTCGACAGCTTCCAGCGGCCGTTGTCGAAGACGATCGCGGCGTCCAGCGGCTGCGGCGGGTTGTCCGGGAGCTTCACCTCGACCTTGACGCTGTAGCGCTTCGGGCCGTCCTTGGTGATCGGGTTCTTGATCTTGTAGGTGACGCCCGGGTTCTCCTTCTTCGCCTTCACCAGCTGGTTGAAGAGGCTCGGGTCGACCTCGGAGCCCTCGACCAGGTCGGTCTTGTCCTTGGCCGGAATGCTCGGATCCAGCGCCTTGTCGAGCATGTCGTTCAGCGCGGCGACCGTCGGCTTCTTGTTCGGATCGGTCAGCTGGGCGTCGAGGCTGTTGTCGGCGCTCGTCGCCGCGGCGGACGTCGTGGTGGTGGCCGGCGGCACCGGCGGCTGGTCCGACTTGTCGTCCGAGCCACAGGCCGCGGTGAGGGTCACCGCGCCGGCGACGACACCGACCAGCAGGAACTTACGGAACTTCACCGAATCAAACCTCCATTGAGAATCCGCTCGGCCGTTCGGGATCCGAGCTTTCCCCACTATGCCAAAGAAAGCTGAGGCCGCCCACAGGTTCCCACAAGCAACAGTCATCACATGTGCCACATCGCGAGGGCGGCGACCAGCGCACACGCCCGCCGCCGAAGTGCAAGAATCGGGACATGAGCCCACGCCAGGTTGTGATGATCACCACCGGCGGCACCGCCGCCTCCCGCACCACCGACGACGGCGCCGTTCCCGTTCTGCACGCCGCAGACCTGATCCCGGCCGGGCTCGACGACGTCGTCGTGCGGCCGGTCGACCTGATGGCCGTGGACTCGTCGGCCATGTCCGTGCGCCAGCAGTTCGCGGTCTGCGCGGCGATCGCCGAGGCGTTGCGGGACGACGAGGTGACCGGCGTCGTGGTGACACACGGCACCGACACCCTGGAGGAGACCGCGTTCCTGGCCGATCTGTTCGCGCACGACCCGCGGCCGGTCGTCTTCACCGGCGCGCAGTACCCCACCGATCACCCGATGTCCGACGGCCCGGCGAACATCGCGGCCGCCATCGCGCTCGCCGCCGCCTCCGAGACCAGCGGGCGCGGTGTGCTAGTCGCGCTCGGCGGCCAGGCCCTCGGCGCCCGCGGGACGTTCAAGGTGTCGACGACCTCGGTCGACGCCTTCGATACGGTGCACCCTCAGCTGCCGCGGCCCCTGCTCGACGCCCCGGTCCCCGGCGGCGTGCCCGCGCGCGTGGATCTGCTCGCGCTCTACCCGGGTGTCTCCCCGGGACTGATCGCCGCGGCCGTCGCACAGCGCGCCGCCGGCATCGTGCTGTCGGCGACCGGATCGGGGAACACGCACCCGGACATCACCGCCGAAATGGCCCTCGCCCAGCAGCGGAACGTCCCGGTCGTCGTCTCCACTCGCGTGCCCTACGGCAAGGTGGAGGCGACCTACGGCGGCGGTGGCGGCGGCGTCGACCTGGCCCGCGCCGGCGCCGTCATCTCCCCGTGGCTCCGTGCGCCGCAGGCCCGCATGGCGATGATCGCCCTCCTGACGACCGGCGCCGCGCGCTCGGAGATCGCCGACTTCTTCCGCGCCTCCGAGCCCGACTGAGCGCCTGGCCGGAAACCACCCCACCCCGCCCGTCGAGCACCCCGAACCACCCCGCCCCTGCCCGTCGAGCACCTCCGAGCCACCCCACCTTGCCCGTTGAGCACCTCCGAGCCCCCAGGGCGAGGAGGTTGTCGAAACGACCCCCACGGCCGCGAGCCGTCACTCCGAGACGACATCCTCCCAGGCCAGGCTCGCGAGCGGGTCGGCCCGGGCCAGCCGGTCCTCGGGCAGCCGGAACGTGTGCGCGCGGCCGGGACCGGTCGCCCGCGTCTCGAAGCGCACGGTCACGAAGCCGTGTCCGCCGCCCTGGACCCAGCCGTGCCCGAAGTCCGGATGCGTCACGTCGGTGCCCGTCGGCCACTCCTGGAACGACGCCGAATGACGTGGCGGCACCACCGTCTCCGGTGCGGTCTCGGCGTCGTCGCCCGGCGCCCCGCCCTCCGATTCGGCATCGCCGAACTCCCCGAGGTCCGGGAACAGGCTGTACTGCTCGGTGTCGGTGAGGCCGGAGTAGCCGACCCCGACCAGCCGGATCGGCCCGACCTCGAGCGGGTCGAGCACGATCCGCTGTGCGGCGGCGGTCAGCACGTCGAGGTCGGTGCTGGCCGACGGCATGGTGATCGACCGGGTGAGGATCGACATGTCGGCGCGGCGCAGCTTCACCACCACCGTGCGCGCGCCGCGCCCGTCGGCGGTCAGCCGCCGGTAGGCATCGGCGGCGGCCGACGAGACCGCCGCCCGCAGGCGTACCAGATCGATGATGTCGACGGCGAAGGTCGACTCGGCGCTGATCTGTTTGGCCTCGGCGCGTTCGGCGACCGGCCGGTCGTCGATGCCTTGGGCGAGCCGGTGCAGGGCCAGCCCCACCGTCGCGCCGAGCACGGACACCACCTCGGTGGGCGCCATCGCGGCGAAGTCGCCGATGGTCTCGACACCGAGCCGGGCGAGCCGGTCACCGGAGACCGGACCGATCCCCCACAGCTTCCGCACCGGAAGCTCCTGCAGAAAGGCCAGTTCACCGCTCGGCGCGATCACCGCGACGCCGTCGGGCTTGGCCTGACCGGAGGCGATCTTGGCGATCTGTTTGCCCGAGCCGAAGCCGACCGAGGCCGGCAGTCCGGCCTCCGCCCGGATGGCCGCCCGCAGTCGTTCGGCGAACTCCCGGGCCTGCGCCGCGGTGGCGCCGGCCAGTTCGGCGGGCTCGCCGAAGGCCTCGTCGAACGAGAGCGTCTCGATCACCGGGACATACCGGCGGATGATCCCGAAGACGCGGCCGCTGACCTCGCGATACACGCCGCCGCGCGGCGGCACGACCACCGCGGACGGGCCGACCATCCGCCGTGCCTGGTGCATCGGCATCGCCGAGCGGGCCCCGAAGGCCCGCGCCTCGTACGACGCGCCGGCCACCACCCCGCGCCCGCCGGCCCCGCCGACCAGCACCGGCCGCCCGGCCAGCGTCGGCCGAGTGAGCTGCTCGACGGACGCGAAGAAGGCGTCCATATCGAGGTGCATCACCCAGCGCGCACTCGTCTCGGCCGCGCGGAACTCCACCGCCCGATGGTATCGGCGGACCCGGACACGACTCAGGCCGCGCGCACCTGGAAGACCGGCACCAGGTCGAGATGACGGCGCAGGGTGTCCGCGTCGGCGTCCGGGGTCAGCCCGTCGGGCAGCAGCCGCCCGACCTCCCAGCCCCACCGGGCGAGGTACCGCTGCAGCACGACGACGTGCCGGTCGGCGTCGCCGCACTCGTCCAGCACGACGTCGGTGACGCGCCGGCCGCGCCGCAGCTGCGCCTCCGGGTGGACGCGCACGTTACGCACCCAGTCGGTGACGCCGCGCGGCGCGACCAGGTAGCGCACCCCGTCGACGGTCACCGGATTCACCGGAACCCGGTGCGGCACACCGGATTTCCGTCCGGTGACGGTCAAGGTCTGCGCACCGGCGAGATTTACACCGCGGTCGGTGAGCCAGCGGACGGCACCGTTGAAGACGCGGTCCGCCCGGGTGACGGGCGCGTGGCTGGTCTGCTCGGTCATCGGATTCTCCATTCTGTGAGCACTGCTCTCGTTTTCGAGTGTGCGCCGGACACCCGGATAAATCAAGAGCACCGCTCTCGAATGTGCGAGAATCACGTCATGACCACTCCGCGCGCACGGCGCAGGCAGGAGATCGAGACCGACGTCCTGCGCCTCGGCCGGGCCCAGCTGGCACAGGTCGGCGCCGCCGCCCTGTCGGTCCGGGCGATCGCCCGCGACCTCGGGCTCGCCTCGTCGGCCGTCTACCGGTACGTCGCCAGCCGCGACGAACTGCTCACCCGGCTCGTCGTCGCCGCGTACACCGAACTCGCCGACGCCGTGGAGGCCGCGGTCGCCGGGCACGACGGCCCGCCCGGCGAGCGTCTGCGCACCGCCCTGCGCGCCTATCGCGCCTGGGCCGTCGCCCACCCGGCCGACTTCTCCCTGCTCTACGGCAGCCCGGTCCCCGGCTACGACGCACCCGCCGAGCGGACCACGCCGCCCGGCATCCGGGTGATCGGCCTGCTCCTCGGATTGCTGTCCGAGGCCGCCGACTCCGCCCCGGCCGACGGCCCGGACCCCGATCTGCCCGCGCCGCTGCACGACGAACTGCGCGCCGTCGCCGACGAATTCGGCGCCGATCTCGACGATGCGGCGCTGATCGCCGGTCTCGCCCTGTGGACATGGCTGATCGGTGCCGTCGGCCAGGAGGTGACCGGCGGATTCGGCGACACCACCTTCGCCGACCCCGCCGCGATCTTCGACGCCCAGCTCGACCGGCAGGCGTCGGCGGCACTCAGAGCAGCGCGGCGACCCGCTCGGCCGTCTCCTTCGCCGAGCCCGGATTCTGCCCGGTGACGAGGTTGCCGTCGACCACCGCGTTCGAGACGAACGGCAGCAACGCCTTCTCGTAGCGCGCACCGCGCGCCTTCATCTCCGCCTCGACGTTGTACGGAACCAGCTTGTCGACCCGCGCGAGGACCTCCTCGCGCCACGAGAAGCCGGTGAGACGACGCCCGGCGACCAGGTACGAGCCGTCGGACAGAGTGACGTTGAGCAGGCCGCAGTAGCCGTGGCAGACCGACGAGACGATGGCGCCGCGCTCGAACATCTCCCGGGTGATGCGTTGCAGGTCCGCACTATGGCGGAAGTCGAACATCACGCCGTGTCCGCCGGTGTAGTAGATCGCGTCGAACTCCGCCGCGTCGATGGCACCGGGCTCGGCGGTGGTCTCCAGCAGCGCCATCCGTGCCGGATCGCCGTGCCACGCTTTGGCCGTCTTGTCGTAGTTGGGAAACTTCAGCGAGCGCGGCTCGAGCGGCGACGGCCCGCCGCTCGGGCTGACCAGCACCTGCTCACACCCGCGTTCGGCGAACACCTGCCAGGCGTGGGTCAGCTCGGACAGCCAGAGCCCCGTCGGATGCGACGGGTCGTCGTAGTGGCCGACGTTCGTGACGACGTGCAGAACTCGCGGGGCCATGGGATTCCTTCCGGAGGGTCGCCGAGACTTTCGGTGTAGACAGCGCTTACATTAGGCCGCGCCGGAGAGTCCCATCAACAGCCGACCCCGCCCACCTTGATAAATTCGCGACCATGGAACCGCGTTCGGCGTACCACCACGGCGACCTGCCCGCCGCACTAGTCCGGGCCGCTCTCGAACTCCTCGATGCCGACGGAGCCGAGGCCGACCTGTCGCTGCGCGCCGTCGCCCGGCGCGCCGGCGTCTCGGCCGGCGCCCCGTACCGGCACTTCGCCGACCGTAACGCACTGCTCTCCGCCGTCGCGGCCGTCGGCTATCGCGAACTCGCCGACAGCCTGGCCGCCGCGGCACCCGATGCGCGCACACCCGACGACCTGGCCGCGATCGCGGTGGCCTACGTCCGCTTCGCCCTCGATCGGCCCGGCCTGTTCCGGGTGATGTTCGGCGGACTTTGCGACACCGACAACGCCGATCGGGTCGCCGCCGTCACCGCGATCAACACCTATCTGACGAACATCATCGCCCGCACGGTGACGACGGACGACCCCGCGGTCGCCGCCACCGGCGCCTGGGCACTGGTCCACGGACTGGCATTCCTCTTCCTGGACGGCAAGCTCGATGCGTCGTCGCCCGACCAGGCCGCGGAGACCGTGCGCACCGTCGTGGTCACCACATTGCACCTCGATGCCTGAGAATCCACACCGGGAGTGACTCCCGACACTTCGATGTTGACGATGTTCACACCACGCTCGTAGCCTCATGTAAACATCGACCACATTGATGAGGAGCCCGCTCGTGACCACTTCCACCACCGTCGACGTCGATCTCGCCGGCCGAACCGTCCCGGTTCCCGCCGGCGGTCTGTACGACCGCTACCGCATGCGGGCACCGTTGAGCGCCGTCGCCGGCGATCCCCGCGTACCCGGGGTCGACTTCTTCGAACGGCTGCCGAAGACGCAGGTGCAGTCGCCCGTCGGCACCACCGCGACCCCGAATTTCTACTACGCGATGAGCTCGGCCCGACTCACGATGCTCGCCCCGTCGAAGGCCATCCGCGCCCGGATCCCGGCGGAGCTCACACCGCTCGATGTGGCGCCCGGCCTAGGCCTGGCGTCGCTGATGCTGTTCCGCTACGACGTCTGTGACATCGACTTCTACACCGAGGCCGCCGTCGGTGTCGCCGTGCGGCCGGCTCGCCACGGCGGACGGAGCACGGCCGCCGCCGAGCTGATCACCGCCCTCGGCGACGACCATCTGCACACGTACGTGCTGTCCCTCCCGGTCAACACGGCGATCGCGCAGGTTCGCGGCCACGACGGCTACGGCTTCCCGAAGTGGGTCACCGACCTCGACGTCGAGATCGATACCCGGCGCACCACCGCTCGCATCGCGAACGACGCCGGCGGCGTCGACCTGGCGTTCTCCGCGCCGACGCCCCGGCAGCGCACGTATCGCAGCGGCGAGCGGGTCGGGGCTCTCACCTCCTACACGCAGCGTGACGGTGCCTGGCTGGCGACGCTCAACCAGACCAATGTCCTCGCCACCGGCCGCGCACGACTGCCCGGCGGCTACGACCTCACCCTCGGCGAGGGGCGCATGTCCGAGGACCTGCGCGCGCTCGGCGCCCGACGGGCCCTGGCCCTCGAGGTGACCACCCGCGCGCAGGCGGCCCTGCACATGCCGGTCCCGGTATCGGTCCGCTGAACCCTTCCGGCCGGTCCGGCGCTACCCCGACGCCTCGGCGTCCGGGTTGGCCGCGCACCACTGCGCCACGCGAGGGTCGTCGCTCACCAGGCGCCCCATCTCCTCGCCGCCGTCACACGTCAGCAGCGCGACGGTCGTCGTACCGCCGCGGGAGGCCAGCACCCGGAACAGCGCACCGGACTCCACCCAGCGCCGTAGCCGGTCGAGGTCGTCGGACATGCCTCCAGAGTAGGACGGCTACCCTGATCCGATGACGTTCACTCGCTATGTGGCCCTGGGCGATTCGTTCACCGAAGGGGTCGGCGACGACGCCCCGCAGCTGCCGAACGGCGTCCGCGGCTGGGCCGATCGGGTCGCCGAAGCGCTCGATGATGCGTACGGCGGCGTCGAGTACGCGAACCTGGCGATCCGCGGTCTGAAACTGCGGCCAATCGTGGTCCGGCAGGTGCCGTCCGCCCTCGCGATGAAGCCGGACCTGGTGTCGATCCACGCCGGCGGCAACGACATCCTGCGTCCGCGGGTCGACCTCGACGACCTCGTCACCTACTACGACGACGCGGTCGCGCGCCTCACCGAGTCCGGCGCGACGGTGGTGCTCTTCACCCCGCACGACCCCGCCGAGGCGCCGCTCATCAGGCGCCTGCGCGGACGATTCGCGATCTTCGCCGAGGGCATCCGCGAGATCGCCGACCGGCGCGGCGCGGTGCTGGTCGACTACTGGCGGATCCGCGACTACGACGACCCGCGGATGTGGGCGTTCGACCGGCTGCACATGTCGCCCGCCGGGCATCAGCGGATGGCGATCGCCGTGCTCGACGCCCTCGACGTCCCGCACGACCTCGCGCCGCTCGAACTCCCGGACGTGCCGGCGCGGTCCCGCCGCGACGACCTGCGGTGGACCCGCGGCTTCCTGGCGCCCTGGCTGGGCCGCCGCCTGCGCGGCGTGTCGTCCGGTGACACCCTCGCCCCGCGTTACGGCGAGCCGACGGCGGTCGCGACGATCACCACGGGCTGACCGACCCCGGTCACCTCGGCGCCGTCACCCGAGGAAACCGGTCTCCTATCCGAACACTTGTTCTTGTCGGTGGTGAGCTGTAGCTTATCGGTACGGAGGTGATCCGGCCGGTGCCCGCACCGTCGCGGCCCACCTTCGTGAGGCCATACCGGAGCGATCCGGCGCGGTGTGTTGTTTGAGAATTCCATACTCCTGCGACACCCTCGGGTGGCCGCACCAGACGTCGCCCGAACGACAGGCCGGGCGTCGTCGGCCCGATCGGCGCCTCCCCCTGCTCCGATCGGGCCGCCCGGTGCGGCTACCCGTGGCCGTCGACCGCGTCGCGTGTCAGGCCGATTCGAGGCGGTGCCACGACCACCAGGCCAGCAGGATGGTCAGCACCGACCCCACCGACGCCAGCGTCTGTGCCGCCAGATAGAGGTTGAAATCAGCGACGTCGCCGGGTGTCTGGCCGGCCCCGGCCAGGCCGACGTAGACGCCGATCGCGCCGGCGCCGAACACGTACACCGCCGCGAGCACCACCAGCACGGTCCGGACGGGCGCGCGGCGATCGGTCGGGACCCGGCGCACCAGTCCCCGCCGCACCAGATAGAGCGCACCGAGCGAGGCCGCCAGCAGTGCGATCGCATCGGCGCCGAGGGTGTCCGACAGCCGATGCCACCGCGCGATCACCGTGTACGCGCCGACACCGACCGTCCACGTCGTCACGATCAGCATCGCGACGGTCCGCCACCGCCAGGAGACCACCAGCAGAGTCGCGCAGGCCACCGCCATCGCGACCGTGGTGTGACCGCTCGGGAAGCTGTTGTGCAGCCACTGCGGCGGGCCGTCGACCAGGTCGGGCCGACGCAGGACGTAGCGTTTGAGCACCTCCGTCGCCGCGGATGCCCCACCGACCACGGCCACCGCGACGACCGCCAGCCGGAATCCACCGCGCACCCATCCGATCACGGCGAGGATCACCACGGCGACCGCCAGGCTGCCGACCGTCAGCGTCGCCAGCGCGTTGTCGGCGGCGGTCACCTGATCGGCGTTGATCTGGTACGACCCGCGCAGGGCGGCGTTCTCCACCCGCTGCCCGGTGTAGGTGCGCACCGCCGCCCAGTACACGCCGATCAGCACAGTCAGCGCGCCGACGGCGAGCACCGCCCAGCGGGCTCTCCCCGCGGCCACTCAGGCCTTGCGGAGGTCGGCCGTGACGCCGTCACCCAGTTCGATCGCGCCCGCGGGCCCCTCGGCGACGCTGAATTCGGTCGCCAGGACCTCCCCGGAGATCAGGCCGGCGTGGGTCTGGGCGGTCGCCACCTTGTCGGCGGGCACCACCAGCCGCACGACGATCCGGTCGGAGATGTCGAGCCCGGCGCCCCGGCGCGCATCCTGCAGCTCGCGGATCCGGTCCTTGGCCCAGCCCTCGGCCTCCAGTTCCGGTGTCACCGCGGTGTCCAGCACCACGAGGCCGCCGCCGTCGGGCAGCTCGCCCGTCGACTCCGGGGCCACCGCGACGAGCTTGCGGGTGAACTCCTCGCCGCGCAGCTCGATGCCGTCGGCGATCACGACGGGCTCCCCGTCGGCGCCGGTGGACAGCTCGTAGTTCCCGGACTTGACCGCCTTGATCGCCCGCTGGACGTCCTTGCCGATGCGCGGTCCGGCGGCGCGGGCGTTGACCGCGACCTCCACCTTTCCGTAGGCGTCGACGTCGGTGGACAGTTCGACGTTCTTGACGTTCATCTCGTCGGCGATCAGACCCGCGAACGGCGCCAGCGCCTCCGCGTTCGGTGCGGCGACGGTCAGGCTCGGCAGCGGCAGCCGCACCCGCAGCTTGTTGGCCTTGCGGACACTCGAGGCCACCGAGCACACCGACTGGACGGCGTCCATCGCCGCCACCAGCTCGGGGTCGGCAGGCAGGTCGCCGGCAGCCGGCCAGTCGGTGAGATGCACCGAGCGCTCACCGGTCAGACCGCGCCACATCGCCTCGGTCGCCAGCGGCAGCAACGGCGCGGCGAGCCGGCCGGCCACCTCGAGCACCGTGTACAGGGTGTCGAAGGCGTCCGGGTCGGCGTCCTGACCGGCCCAGAAGCGGGCGCGGGACCGTCGCACGTACCAGTTGGTCAGCGACTCGCAGAAGGTCCGGAAGCTGTCGCACGCACCGGCGATGTCGTAGACGTCGAGGGCCGCGGTGATGTCGTCGCGGGTCACCGCCAGCTTGGCCAGGATGTACCGGTCCAGCACGTTCTCCGAGTCGGTCCGCCACGTGGCCGGACGCTCGGCGTACAGCTGCAGGAAGCTGTAGGCGTTCCACATCGGCAGCAGCGCCTGGCGCACGCCCTCGCGGATGCCGCGCTCGGTGACCACCAGGTTGCCGCCGCGCAGGATCGGGCTGGCCATCAGGAACCAGCGCATCGCATCGGAGCCGTCGCGGTCGAAGACCTCGTTCACGTCCGGGTAGTTGCGCTTGGACTTGCTCATCTTCTGCCCGTCGTCGCCGAGCACGATGCCGTGCGCCGCGACGGTCTTGAACGCCGGGCGGTCGAACAGTGCCGTCGCCAGGACGTGCAGGTTGTAGAACCAGCCGCGCGTCTGACCGTTGTATTCGACGATGAAGTCGCCCGGATTGTGCGCGATCTCGCCAGTCGAGGAGTCGCCGTCGAACCACGAGGTGTTCTCGAACGGGTAGTGCACCTGCGCGTACGGCATGGAGCCGGACTCGAACCAGCAGTCCAGCACCTCGGGTACGCGCCGCATCATCGAACGCCCGGTCGGATCGTCCGGGTTCGGGCGCACCAGATCGTCGATCTCCGGCCGGTGCAGGTTGGTGGGCCGCACACCGAAGTCGGC
The DNA here is from genome assembly GCF_023100845.1 of Gordonia sp. PP30. Lineage (NCBI taxonomy): Bacteria > Bacillati > Actinomycetota > Actinomycetes > Mycobacteriales > Gordoniaceae > Gordonia > Gordonia sp. PP30. Next base: position 2,709,052 of record NZ_CP095864.1, read on the forward strand.
CGCCAGCTCGTCGAGGCCGCCGTAGACGTCGATCCGCGGGTACGCGGGGTCGTCGGACATCCACACCGGGATGGGTGCACCCCAGTAGCGGTTGCGGCTGATATTCCAGTCCTTGGCGCCCTCCAGCCACTTGCCGAACTGGCCGTCCTTGATGTGCGCGGGCGACCAGGTGATCTCCTGGTTCAGCTCCAGCATCCGGTCCTTGATCTTGGTCACGGCGACGAACCACGACGGCACCGCCATGTAGATCAGCGGCTGTCCCGATCGCCACGAATGCGGGTAGGAGTGCTCGATGGTCTCGTGCCGCAGGACACGGCCCTTCGCCTTGAGGTCCCGGATGATGTTCGGATTGGCGTCGAACACCATCTGACCCTGATAATCGGGCACCAGCTCGGTGAACTTGCCGCCCGGATCGAGCGGCTGCACCGTTGAGATGCCGTGCGCGGTCGCGACGTCCATGTCCTCCTCACCGAAGGCCGGGGCCAGGTGGACCACACCGGTGCCACTGTCGGTGGTCACGTAATCGGCGGTCAGGATCACGTGGGCGTTCGGGTGCCCGAGGAAGTAGTCGAACGGCGGGCGGTAGCTCAGTCCGGCCAGATCGCGGCCCAGGTGGGTGCCGACGGTCTCGGTCTCCCCCAGCTCCTTCGCGTACGCGCCGACCAGGGCGCTCGCCAGCAGGTACTCGGTCCCGTCGGCGGTGCGCACGTGCGCGTATTCGGTGTCCGGGTGCACGGCGATCGCCAGGTTCGACGGCAGCGTCCACGGGGTGGTGGTCCAGATCAGCGCGTTGACGCCGTCGAGAGACGAGCCGGGCGCCACCAGCGGCATGGTGACGGTCAGCGCCGGGTCCTGACGCATCCGGTAGGCGTCGTCGAGCTTCGCCTCCTGATTGCTCAGCGGGGTCTGCTCGTACCAGGAGTACGGCAGCACGCGGTAGCCCTGGTAGACCAGCCCCTTGTCGTACAGGCGCTTGAACGCCCACATGACCGACTCCATGAAGTCCAGATCGAGGGTCTTGTAGTCGTTGTCGAAGTCGACCCAGCGAGCCTGGCGCGTCACATAGGTGCGCCACTCGCCGGTGTAGCGCAGCACGGAATCACGGCAGTACTCATTGAACTTGTCGACGCCCATCACCTCGATCTCCGACTTGTCGGTGATCCCCAGCTGGCGCTCGGCCTCCAGCTCGGCCGGCAGACCGTGGGTGTCCCAGCCGAAACGGCGCTCGACCTTCTTGCCGCGCATCGTCTGGTAGCGCGGCACGATGTCCTTCACGTAGCCGGTGAGCAGGTGCCCGTAGTGCGGCAGGCCATTGGCGAACGGCGGGCCGTCGTAGAAGACGAATTCCGGTGCATCGGCGCGATTGGCGATCGAGGCGGCGAAGGTGTCGTCGTCTGCCCAGTAGTCCAGGACCCGCTCCTCGACGTCCGGGAACGACGGCGCACCGGGACCGGTGCCACCGGTCAAGTCGACGAGCGGATAGGCGCGTGCTGGGGGGTTCTCGGTCATCGGCGTGCTCCTCGTGCCTGCACGTCAGCCGCGGCTGACTCACTTCGGGCACGGGGACGCGTTCGTCGTTCTCGGCGGACGCGCGGTACCACCCCGCTTGCAGCGCTGCGGCGCTGCCACTCGGCGGAAGCCCCCGGAGGTGACTTCTCAGCGGCTGTCACGGGCCGCACCCGCCCGGTTCTACTGGGATCGCGGCCCGAGGGCGGCTATCCGTTCTTCCAGGAGCTCCCCGGTGATGGCCGGATCAACGCTGTCGCGTGGAGAGTCTACTCCTCGTCACCGGCGTAGCTGATCTTGGGCAGCGGACCGGTGTGGTCGTGCACGACGATGCCGTCGCCCGCCTGCTCGGCGACCGCATCGGCCCGACCGGTGTCCGCGGGCTCGGGATCGGCCGCCGCCGGCTCCGGACCGGTCGCCACGGGCATCTCGCCGGTGTCCGGGGCGTTCTCCGTGTCGGCGTGGCGGCGGCGCCGTCCCACGTAGGGAGACTGCGCGCGGATCGGACCGGTGTCCGGGCCGCTGTCGGCGTGCACCGGTGCCGGGGCCGGGGCGGGCTCGCTCGCCGCGTCTTGCGCGAACGGGCTCGCGGCCACCGGCCAGGAACCCGACGACGGCGGCGCCGACGGGATCGGGCCCGATTGAACCGGGAACGAGCCGGTCACCGACTTGATGTAGTCGTTCGCGTCGCCGGTCACCATTTCGTCGCCTCCGACGGGCTCGGGCTCCTCGGGCGCGGTGGCCCCGGGGACGACCAGTCCACCCAGGCCAGTGTCCGAGACATCGGCCGGACCGGTATCGGTCACGGTGTCCGCGGTCACGACCGTCGCGTACTCCTCGACCGCCGTGTCCGGCGCCCCGCCGGCGGGCGGCGTGGCCTCGGCGGCCGGCGATTCGTCGCCGAGGAGCGGCGCGGGACGGCTCTGCGACGCGTCGTCGCGGATCGTGAACAGCGGCTCGTCGGCGTCGGCGGCCGAGCGGCGGCCCGAACGGAGCGCATCGGCCAGCAGGATCAGCAGACCGATCGCGCAGACGACGATGCAGGCCACCGCGAGCCAGAAATTACTCGTGATCAAGGCCACCACGAGGAGGCCGAAGCCGACCAGCGTCGCGGCCAGTGCCAAGGTCAGCATCGACAGCCTCTTATCAACTCGTCCAACGACTCGCCCGGGGTGAGATCAGCCCTGCGGGTAGCCGGTCTCCTGACCGTAGCCCTGCTCCACCGGCGCCGCGCTGCCGCGCTGCTGCAGCTCCTCGAGCTGCGACTCCAGGTAGGTCTTCAGGCGGGTACGGTACTCGCGCTCGTAGGTCTTCAGCTGCTCGATGCGACCTTCCAGCACGGTGCGCTGCTGGTTGATGGTCGACATGATCTCCGAGTGCTTCTGCTCGGCGTCGCGCTGCAGGAAGTCGGCGCGCTCCTGCGCCTGACGGACCTGGGTCTCGGCGCGGGTCTGCGCATCGGCCAGCAGCGCCTCGGCGCGCTGGCGCGAGTCGGCCAGGGTGGCGTCGGCGGTGGCCTGCGCCTCGTTGACCATCGCGTCGCTGCGGTGGCGCGCGTCGGCGAGCAGGGCCTCGGCCTCGCTGCGGGCGCTGCCGGTGACGCGGTCGGCGGTGTCCTGGGCCAGCGCGAGCACGCGGGCGGCGCGGACGCTGGCGTCCTCGTCGAGCACCGGCTGCGGCGCGGGCGCCTGCTGCGGGGCCGGCTCGGGCGCGGCCTGGACCGGGACCGCGGCGGTCTCGGCCGGCGCGGCGGCGGCGAAGACCTGGGTGCGGTCGGCGCCTCCGGCGCGCGCGGCGTTCAGCTCGGACTCCAGATCGGCGTTGCGCTGACGCAACTCGGAGTTCTCGTCGAGCAGGCGTGCCAGCTCGGCCTCGACGAAGTCGAGGAACTGATCCACCTCGTCCTCGTTGTAGCCGCGCTTCCCGATCGGCGGTTTGCTGAACGCGACATTGTGCACATCAGCTGGTGTCAGCCGCATTTCGGTTTCCCCTTTGGTCGTCGAGTGAGTCCGTCGAGCACGCACCGCTGCGCGCTCGATCGCCGGCGACAGGCCGGTCGCAGTTCTATTAATACCAGTAGCACTGCGTAACTAGCGTGTCATCTTGTCACATCCGGACCAAGTTCTGTTGCTCGGCTGCGTCCTGTTCGCAACCAAAACTCCGCCCGGCCGTGTTCCACGACGGTCCCGTCGGCCGACCCGGTCGCCTTCACCGACATGCCCCTGACCAGCGATTACTCCGGGCGTGTCGCTGCGCGGGCCGCTACAGGACCGTCGCGTAGGTGCGCGAGATGCTCATCCCGATCGATACCACAATCAACACCAGAAACAACGACAAATCCAGTCGCACTGATCCCAAATCCACCGGCTTGAGGACGCGGCGGATGGCCTTCAGCGGTGGGTCGGTGAGGGTGAAGACGGTCTCGACCACCACCACGGTGAAGCCTCGCGGGCGCCACCGGCGCGCGATGGACTGGACGAACTCGACCACCAGCCGGGCGATCAGCAGCAGCCAGTAGAGGAAGAGGACCAGGTAGAGGATCCAGAGGAAAGTCACCACGATGTCTACAGTGCCAGACGGGGCGCCGGGTCAGCCCCGGCGCCCCGCGTGGCGATCCTCTCAGCTCTGGCTGTGGAAGCCGGTTTCGGCGAGGCGGCGACGATCTTCCGGGGTCACCTCGACGCCGGCCGGCGACAGCAGGAACACCTTGGTCGCGACCTTGTCGAACGAGCCGCGCAGCGCGAAGACCAGGCCGGCCGCGAAGTCGACCATGCGCTTGGCATCGTCGTTGTTCATCTCGACCAGATCCATGATCACCGGGCTGCCGCTGCGGAAGCGCTCGCCGATGGTGCGGGCCTCCGAGTAGTCGGCCGGACGCAGGGTGGTGATCCGGCTCGCGGTCTCGGCGACCACCTCCGGCCGTACCTCGGGGGCGAGCGCGTTGGCGCCGCGGACGGCCATCACACCGCCGCGGGCGGTGACGTTGGCGCTCCGCGAGAGCGGCTCCAGGCGGCCACGCATCGGCGCCGGGCCCAGGTCGGCCTCCACGTGCACGGCGCGGGCGGCGTACACCCGATCGTCGCCGCGGCGGGCGTAGTCGACCTCGGCGTAGTCGGCCTCGTAGGGCTCGTCGTAGTACTCGTCGTGCGCACCGGCACCGCGGTAGCGCTCCATGTACAGGCGCTCGCGGGCGCTCATCGCCTCGCCGTGGCGGGCGGGCGCCGGAGCGTAAGCGTCGCCCATCGGCGCGGGTGCGCGGTCGGCCGGATCGGTCAGGTAGTCGTCCTCGTATTCACTCGGAGGCACCATGCCGAAATATGCCTTGAACTTCTGCATCGTCGTCATCGAGATGCCTTCCTGGTGATGAATGATCTTTTTGGTTCCCGTGTGACCAATGTGACTAGGGCGAGAGTAACGGCCGCGGCCCCATGATTGCGGTTCCGACACGCACACACGTCGATCCGTGTGCGATCGCCGCCTCCAGGTCACCGGACATGCCCGCGGACAGTTCGGCGGCATCCGGATACGCGGCGCGGAAGCGCTCGGCGATCGCGGCCGCATGTGCCAGGTGCGCATCCGGGTCGCCGTCGAGCGGCGCGACGACCATCAGGCCGTCCAGGCTCAGGATGCCGCCGTGCGCGGTCACCGCGTCAGCCAGCGCGGGCAGATCGGCCTCGACCACTCCCCCGCGCGCCGGATCGCCGTCGAGGCTGATCTGCAGTAGGACGCCGAGCGGCGTATCGCGCTCGCCGCGCTCGAGCGCGGCCGTCGTGGCGGTCGCCAGCGCCGCCACCAGTTCCGGCGAGTCGACGGACTGGACGCGCCGGGCCCAGCGGGCGATGGTCTTGGCCTTCTTGCGCTGCACCGAACCGATCATGTCCATGGTGAAGTCGGCGCCGGGCAGATCCGCGCGCACCTGCGCCACCTTCCGGCCGGCCTCGGGCTCACGGTTCTCGCCGAACTCGGTGGCGCCCAGCCGGACCAGGCGAGCCAGATCGTCGGCCGGAAAGTACTTGGTGACCACCATCAGCCGTGCGCTGCCGGGTGCCCGCCCGGCGGCCGCCTCGGCCGCGGCGATCCGCTCCCGGGTGGCGGCCAGCCCGGCCGCCAGCTCGTCGCTCCGCGGGTCAGCGCTCACTCCCGCTCCATCCAGATCACCGACGCGAGACGGCCGGTGGGCGCGCCGCGGCGATGGCTGAACAGGTCCGGGTCGGCGATGGTGCAGCGCGGGTCGACGGCGATGCCGGTGACCCCCGCGGCGCGGAGCTGGCGCTCGATGCCGGCCCGAAGGTCGAGTCCGGCGGTGCCCTTGGCGGTGCGGCAGGCGCTGCCGGGAAGATGCTTCTCCACGTCGCGCTGCATCTCCGGCGGCACCTCGTAGCGCTCGCCGGACGCCGCCGGGCCGAGCAGCACACCGATGCGCTCCGGCCGGGCGCCCAGACCGATCATGGTGTCCAGGACGGCCGGCACGATACCGATACGCGCGCCCACGCGCCCGGCGTGCACGGCGGCGATCACGCCGGCCTCGTCGTCGCTGAGCAGCAGCGGGACGCAGTCGGCGGTGAGGACGGCCAGGGCGAGGCCTTCCGCGGTGGTGACGAGGGCGTCGGTGGCCGGCACCGGCTCGGTGACGGGGCCGTCGACCACGGTCACGGTGCGGCTGTGGATCTGCTCCATCCACACCACGTCGCGCGGCGCGAGGCCGAGATCGGTGGCCAGTCGTGTCCGGTTGGCCGCGACGGCGGCCGGATCGTCGCCGACGTGGTCACCCAGGTTGAACGAGTCGTAGGGCGGGCGCGACACACCGCCGGCGCGGGTGGTGACCACGCGCCGCACCCGCCGCGCGGGCGTGTGCGGTGCCATCACTTCATGAAGTCGGGGACGTCGACCTCGTCGTCGTCGAGCCGGACCGTGTTGCGGCGCGGTGCCGGCGCGTCGGCGAACGGGTCCGCCTGCCGGGACGACCGCGAGCCGAACAGCGGGTCGTCGGCGGGCGGGGTGGCCGTGCGGCCGGCCTGCGCCTGCTCGACGGTGCCCGCGGCCCGGGTGGCCGCCGGGTTCTCGACCCGCTTGCGCGGGGTGCCGCCGTCGAAGCCCGCGGCGATCACCGTGACACGCACCTCGTCGCCGAGGTTGTCGTCGATCACGGTGCCGAAGATGATGTTCGCGTCCTCGTGCGCGGCCTCCTGGACCTGCGTGGCGGCGTTGTTGATCTCGAACAGGCCGAGGTCGCTGCCACCGGCGATCGAGATGAGCACGCCGCGCGCGCCCTCCATCGAGGCCTCCAGCAGCGGCGAGTTGATCGCCGACTCGGCGGCCTTGCGCGCCCGGTCCTCGCCGCGTGCGGCGCCGATGCCCATCAGCGCGCTGCCCGCGTCGCTCATCACGCCCTTGACGTCGGCGAAGTCGACGTTGATCAGACCCGGGGTGGTGATCAGGTCGGTGATGCCCTGCACGCCGTTGAGAAGCACCTCGTCGGCGCTGCGGAACGCGTCCATCAGGCTGACCTGGGAGTCGCCCAGCTGCAGCAGACGGTCGTTCGGGATGACGATGAGCGTGTCGCAGGACTCGCGCAGCGCCGCGATGCCCTCGTCGGCCTGGTTGCCGCGCCGCTTGCCCTCGAAGGAGAACGGGCGGGTCACGACGCCGACGGTGAGCGCACCGAGTTTGCGCGCGATTCCGGCGACGACGGGCGCGCCGCCGGTGCCGGTACCGCCGCCCTCGCCCGCGGTCACGAAGACCATGTCGGCGCCCTGCAACAGATCCTCGATCTCGTCGCGGGCGTCCTCGGCGGCCTTGCGGCCGACCTCGGGATTGGCGCCGGCGCCGAGTCCACGGGTGGACTCACGGCCGATGTCGAGCTTCACGTCGGCATCGCTGATCAGCAGCGCCTGCGCATCGGTGTTGATGGCAATGAATTCGACGCCCTTGAGGCCCTGCTCGATCATGCGGTTGACGGCGTTGACGCCGCCGCCGCCGATGCCGACGACCTTGATGACGGCCAGGTAGTTGTGGGGTGGCGTCATGATGCCTTCCTGTGCTGCAGAACCCTAAAGCTCAACCAAAGGGTTATAGTTATGTCAAGTACCGGTGTTGAGAACGACGGTATCGAGCCCTCCGCGCTGCGCGCGGAGGCGCGCCGAACGACGCCGGAATTTCTGCTCAGCTCACGGCCGGATAGTCGGGCGCGGAGACGTTGTAGGTGTTCCCCGCCATCGGGAGGATGTGCGAGAGGGCGTCGGCCTTGTCCGCGCCGCGCTCGGCATCACCCCAGATCACCGTGCGCCCCTTGGTCAGATGCAAGGTCAGGTCGGCCGGCGACGACGCCGACACCGACTCGACCTGCGGCCGCAGCCAGCCGGGCAGCCCGCCGATCATCTCCAGCGCGGCGAGCGTGGTCGGGTCGCGCGGGCCCGGATCGCTGACGTCGAGCACCGGCAGGTCGCGCAGCGCGACACCGCCGATCGCGGTCTTGCCCATCGCCGCGCGCGACGCGTACGCGACGTAGACCACCCCGAGCCGGTCCATCACGCCGAGCCGGCCGTCCGCCTGCTTGATCAGCGCCCGCGGGGTCCGCTCGGTGACCGCGATGTGCAGCGCCGAGGGATAGCTGCGATCCACCCGGACCGCCTCCACCGCCGGGATCCGTGAGACGCGCCGGGCGATCGCCGCGGTGTCGACCTGGAGCAGCGGCTTGCCCATCGGCACCTCGGCGACGGTCAGGACCTCCTGCTGCGGCACCCCGGCCGTGCCGGTCACCTGGACCTCCCGCACCGACATCAGCGGCGAGAAGTAGGCCGCGGCCACCAGACCGCCGAGCACCGCCAGCAGCGCCAGGATGCCGAGTGCCCGCCAGAGCCGACGGCGGCCGGCGCGCCGGAGTTCGGCACGTTCGGCGCGCTGCGGGTCGTGCGTGCGGGCCTGTCTCACGATTCGAGTGCGGCCAGGATCGGCGGCGCCTGCATGGTGATGTCACCGGCGCCGATGGTGAGCACCAGGTCGCCGGGCCGGGCCCGGTCGGCGACCGCCGCGGGCAGGTCGGACACCGAGGCGACGAAGACCGCGGGCACGGTCACCGCATCGGAGATCAGCCGCCCGGTCACCCCGGGGCGCGGCTCCTCGCGGGCGCCGTACACGTCGGCGACGATCACCTCGTCGGCCAGGCTCAGGGCCTGCGCGAACTCCGGCGCGAACTCCTCGGTCCGCGAGTAGAGATGCGGCTGGAACAGCGCGATCACCCGGCCGCCGGAGTCGCCGACCACCGAGCGCGCCGCCGTCAGCACCGCGCGGACCTCGGTGGGATGGTGCGCGTAGTCGTCGTACAGCGCGACCCGGCCCGCGGTGCCGCGGAACTCGAAGCGCCGATGCACCCCGCCGAAGCTCTCGATCCCGTCGAGGACCGAGGCGGCCTGTGCCCCGGGATCCACCGACAGGCAGCCGAGCAGCGCGCCGAGCGCGTTGAGGGCCATGTGATCGCCCGGGAGAGTCACTTGCATGCCCCGCTTCACCGGCGTCGGGACCACCGGGCGGGTCAGTTCCACCTCGGCGCTGCTGCCGGTGCCGCGCGGGGTGATCGACCACACCCGTCCGGCGAGCGGCACGCCCGGGGCCAGGTCGGCGTGCCGGCCGGTGCCGTAGCCGATCACACGGACGCCGGACTGCGCCAGCGCATCCGTCTGCCGCCCGGCCAGCGCCGCCGCGCCGGGATCATCGAGGCAGACCACCAGCGTGCCGCCGGGGCGGATGAGGCCGGTGAAGTCGTCGAAGACCTGGACGTACGCCGCTTCGGTGCCGAAGAAGTCGAGATGGTCGGCCTCGATGTTGGTCACCACCACCACGTCCGGCCGGTATTGCAGCAGCGACCCGTCGCTCTCGTCGGCCTCGGCGACGAAGATCCGGCCGCTGCCGTGGTGTGCGTTGGTCCCCGACTCGTTGAGTTCGCCGCCGATTGCGAACGACGGGTCTGTGCCGCAGTGCTGCAGCGCGACGACCGCCATCGACGTGGTCGAGGTCTTACCGTGGGTTCCGGTGATCAGCAGCGTCCGGTAGCCGTCCATGAGCTGGGCCAGCACCTGCGGCCGGTACAGCACGGGGATGCCGCGGCGGCGGGCTTCCACCAGTTCGATGTTGTCGGCCGGGATCGCGGCCTGGGTGGTGACGACGACCGTGGGGCCGCCGTCGAGCAGATCGAGGGCCGACGGGTCGTGCCCGATGCGCACCTGCGCGCCGCGCGCCCGCAAGTCGATCAGCGCCCGGCCGTCGCGGCCGTCCGACCCGGACACCTGGCCGCCGCGGGCCAGCAGGATCCGGGCGAGACCGGACATGCCCGCTCCCCCGATACCGACCATGTGGACGCGGGCGAGTTGCTGCGGCAGCGAGTCGCTCATCGTTCGGCCCGCCCGGTGCGGTGCTCGGCGGCCAGCGACAGCGCGGTCGCGGCGACCTTGTCCGCGGCATGGCGGTGTCCGCTGCCGACGCCGGCGGCGGTCATCGCGGCCAGCCGGGCCGGGTCGCCGAGCAGGGCGGGCACCTCGCGGGCCACGTAGTCGGACGTCATCTCGGCGTTGTCGACCAGCAGGGCGGCACCGGCATCGACGACCGGCAGCGCGTTGAGCCGCTGCTCGCCGTTGCCGTGCGGCAGCGGCACGTAGATCGCGGGCAGACCCGCCGCAGTGACCTCGGCGACCGTCATCGCGCCCGATCGGCAGATCACCAGGTCGGCGGCCGCGTAGGCCAGGTCCATCCGGTCCACATAGGGCACGGCGACGTAGCGCGGCGCCCCGGCGGGCGACTCGGGCGAGACGGTGTTCTTCTTCCCGTGTGCGTGCAGGACGCCGATCCCGGCGGCGCCGAGGGCGCCGGCCGCACCGGCGACGGCCTCGTTGAGCTGCTGAGCACCCTGCGAGCCGCCGAAGACGAGCAGCACCGGCGCCTGCGGGTCCAGGCCGAAGAAGGCCCGCGCCTCGTCTCGCAGGGCGGCGCGGTCGAGGTCGGCGATGGCGCGCCGGACCGGGATACCGACCACCTCGGCGCCGGCCAGACCGGAACCGGGTACCGCCGCCATCACCTGGTCGGCCAGCCGCTGTCCCACCTTGTTGGCGATGCCCGCACTGGCGTTGGCCTCGTGGATCAGCACCGGAATCCGGCGGCGGCGGGCCGCCCGGCCGCGGGCCGCCAGGTAGGCCGGCAGCGCGACGTAACCGCCGAAACCGACGACGACGTCGGCGTCCACCTCGGCGAGGACCCGGCGGGCGGCACGCACCGACCGGTCGAGCCGGTACGGCGTCTTCAGCAGATCCATGCCGGGTTTGCGCGGCAGCGGTGCGGGCGGAATCAGCCGCAGGTCGTAGCCGCGCGCCGGGACCAGCGTGGTCTCCAGGCCCTTCGGCGTGCCGAGCGCGGTGACGCGGGCGAGCGGGTCGAGGCGCCGGACGGCATCGGCCACCGCCAGCGCCGGCTCGATGTGTCCCGCGGTGCCCCCGCCGGCGACGACCACCGAAAGGCCAGAATTGCTGCTCACCGGTGCCTGTACTCCGTTCGTCGCGGCGAGCCTGCCGCCCGGTCGCGGGCCGCGGACCGGCGCGGATCCGGCGGAATCCGGGTGCTCGCCTGCCGATCAGGATAGTGGATCTCGTCGCTGCGCTGTGCGGCCGCCCGCGGCGCGCGGCGCCGGTCGTCGTGGGGCGGCAGCGAGGTCCGCGGCGGTGGGACGCGGCCGGCCCGCGAGCGGGAGGCCTGCTGCCGCGGCGCCGACGGCCTGTACATCGGCGTGCGCGGGGCCGGGGTCCGCAGCGGTGGGGTCCGCAGCGGTGGTGTCCGGAGCGGCGGGGTCCGCGGCGCCGACCGGGCATCGGGACGGCCGCCACGGTGCGGGGCACGCCGCTGCTCGCGCCGGGGCTCGGGGGCACGCCCGGCGGTCCGGCGCCGGTCGAGCCGGTCGCGGGCGCCGTCGACCACCTGGGCCCGATAGGCGGCCGGCCGGGGCAGCCGCAGCAGCCGGGACAGGCCGCGCTGGCCGGCACCGGACAGCGCGACGACCGCCTCGGGTTCGTGCCGGGCCGCACTCGCCATCAGGCCGAGCATGGTGAGCATGGTGAGCATCGACGTGCCGCCCTGGGACAGCAGCGGCAGCTGGATACCGGTCACCGGCAGCAGTCCGACCACGTAGCCGACGTTGATGAACATCTGCGCGGTGATCAGCACCGTGATGGAGCCGGTGAGCAGCCGCAGGAACGGGTCGGCGGACCGGCGGGCGATCCGCATGCCGACGTACGCCAGCAGCAGGAACAGGCCGACCACGATCAGCCCGCCGATCAGGCCGGTCTCCTCGACGAGGATGGCGAAGATGAAGTCGTTGTGCGCGTTCGGCAGGTAGTTCCACTTCGCGGTGCTCTGCCCGAGACCCACGCCGAAGACGCCGCCGTTGGCGAGTGCGTACTTGGCCTGCATGGCCTGGTAGCCCCCGTCGAGCGGGTCGGCCGAGCCGAGGAAGCTGAACACGCGCGCCGCGCGGTATTCGGCGGTGAACGCGGCGACGGCACCGGCCAGCACGAAGAAGCCCGCGAACCCGGCGAAGACCGGGCCGGGCAGCCCGGCGAACCACAGCAGCGCCGCCGTGATGAGGACGACGATGATCGTCGTCGAGAGATTCGGTTCGAGGATGATCAGCGCGCACATGAACACCACCACCGGGAGCAGCGGGAACAGCAGCTCCTTACCGGTCGCCCCGGCCGTGCGGCGCGAGGCGAGCAGGTGCGCGCCCCAGATGCACAGTGCCAGTTTGGCCAGCTCGGATGGCTGGATCGAGACGCCGGCCACCTCGAACCAGCGGCGCGCGCCGTCCACCTTGACGCCCAGGTGCGGCACCAGCACCAGGATCAGCAGTGCCAGGCTGACCAGCAACCCGAAGGTCGCGAACCGGCGGAAGAAGCGGATCGGCAGCCGGAGCACGACGTAGAACAGGATCCAGCCGATGATCGCGAACACGACCTGCATGGCGAACGCGCCGTAGGCCGAGTGACTCTCCGAGTAGCCCTCCACGGACGACGCGGACTGCACCATGATCAGGCCGAACACGGTGAGGATGGCGGCCAGCCCGACCACCAGGTGGAACGACGTCAGCGGGCGCGCCATCAGGGTGCGGATGCCCTCGCGGGCGGTGGAGATCCAGGTCCGCAGGTCGACGGTGGGGAGACCGAAGGTCAGCGGGCGCGCGGCGGACCGCCGCGGCGCGCGGCCCGGCCGGCGGCGCGCGGACGCCGCCGCGGCGCGGCGCCGCGGACGAACGTCGTCACCCGCGGGTTCGGTGTCGTCGCCCGCGGCGGCGTCCTCCCGAGCGTCGTCCGCTCCGGCGTCGTCCTCCCGGACGTCGTCGGCCGGGGCCGCGTCGGGCACGTCCGTGTCGTCGATGGGCGCGTGGTCGGCGGGTGCGTGGTCGACGGCCTCGTCGCCGATCGCCGCCTCGTCGGCGACGGTGTCCTCGATCCCGGCGTCCGCGTCGTCGCGCTGCGAGCCTGGGCCCGGCATGTCAGCGCTCCGCGACGGCGCCGGCCAGCCTCGTGGCGGCGGCGGCGAAACTGTCGCCGCGGGCACCGTAGGAGGCGAACATGTCCAGCGACGCGGCGGCCGGGGCCAGCAGCACCGCGCGGGTGTCCGGCGCGTCCTGGGCCAGCGCCCAGGCCTGGCCGACGGCCTGCGCCATCACGGCGTCGGCGTCGCTGAGGTCCGGCCGCCCGGCGGCGAGAGCGCCGTCCGCGGGAGCCGTCACGTCGGGACCGGCGATGCGTTGAAGAGTCACCCCGCCATCGTCTCCTGTGAACACTGTGACTACTGGGACCTGTGGGGCGTGTCGCGCGATCGCGTCGACAATCACCTGCCGATCGCGGCCGATCGCGACCACTCCGGTGAGCCGTCCGGCGCAGGTGCGCACCAGGTCGTCGACCGGCGCCCCCTTGAGCAGACCGCCCGCGATCAGGACCACCCGGTCGTGCCCGACGATCGCGGCCTGCGCCGCGTGCGGGTTGGTGGCCTTGGAGTCGTCGATGAAGTCGACCTCACCGATCCGGGCCACCACCTGCCCGCGATGCGCGGCAGGCGAGAACGTCGCGAGTCCGCGGGCGACGGCCGCCGTGGACACCCCGATGGCCCGGGTCAGCGCCGCCGCGGCGAGCGCGTCGGCCATCCCGGAGGGTCCGGCCGGGCGCACCCGGTCCGCCGGCAGCAGTTCGGCGGGCGCCCGGGTGATCGGCCGCGAGCCGCCGGCATCGTCGAAGGCCGCGTCGACCAGCATCCCGTGCTGGCGACCGAGCTGCCCGGGGCCGGGCGCGGCGAGGGTGAAACCGACCCGCCTGCTCCCCGCCGGTGTGGCGAGTGCCCCGGCCACCGGATCGTCCAGGCCGACCACCGCGACGTCCCCGAGAAGCACCTGCGCCTTGGCGTCGCGGTACGCCTCGAAGGAGCCGTGCCAGTCGAGGTGGTCGTCGGCGATGTTGAGCACCACGCCGGCCCGCGGGCGCACCGACGGCGCCCAGTGCAGCTGGAAGGACGAGAGCTCCACGGCCAGCACCTCGGCCCGCGGCTCAGCAGACAGCGCGTCGAGCACGGTGAGACCGATGTTCCCGCAGGCCAGCGCACTGATTCCGGCGGCCCGCAGGATGGACTCGGTCATCGCCGTGGTGGTGGTCTTCCCGTTGGTGCCGGTGATCACCAGCCAGGTACGGGGCGCACCGGTCAGACCGGCACGGTCCAGCCGCCAGGCCAGCTCCACGTCGCCCCACACTCCGGTCCCGGCGGCCTGGGCCGCGAGCAGGAAGGGGTTCGTCGGGCTGAAGCCGGGCGAGGTGACCACCAGGTCGACGCCGGAGAAGGCCCCGGCCCCGGTCAGATAGCGCTCCGGTGCGTGCTCGGCGTCCGACTCGGCGCCGGCGAACCGGCGGTCGACGACGACGGCCGAGGCACCCAGCCCGGTCACGGCGCGCACCACCGCGGCCCCGGTGGTCCCGGCGCCGGCGACGAGGATGCGGGCACCGCTCAGGTCGAGCGGATCGGTCGAGAATCCCACGATCAGCCCGACACCCATTCGCCGTAGAAGAGTCCCAGGCCGAGCGCGCACGAGATGGCGGTGAGCAGCCAGAACCGGATGATCACCGTGGTCTGGTCCCACCCGCCGAGCTCGAAGTGGTGGTGGAAGGGCGCCATCCGGAAGGGTCGCTTGCCGGTGGTCCGGAACGACGCGACCTGGATCATCACCGATACGATCTCGGCGACGAAGAGCGCGCCGATCACGATCATCAGCAGCTCGGTGTGGGTGGTCATCGACAGACCGGCGACGACGCCGCCGAGGGCCAGCGAGCCGGTGTCGCCCATGAAGATCTTGGCCGGGGCCGCGTTCCACCAGAGGAAGCCGAGGCAGGCCGCCGCCGCGACCATCGCGACGAGCGCCAGGTCGTGCGGGTCGCGGACGTTGTAGCAGGTGGCGAGCTGATCGCTCTTGTCCACGATGTCGCAGGCATGCTGTTCCTGCCAGATGGTGATCAGCACATAGGTGCCCATCACCATGGCCGTCGACCCGGCGGCGAGGCCGTCGAGGCCGTCGGTGAAGTTGACCGCGTTGGACCAGGCGTACACCACCAGCCAGCAGAAGATGACGAAGCCGACGCCGGTCAGCGTGATGGCCTCGATGTCGCGCACGTACGACAGGTGGTCGTTGGCCGGGGTCCGCCCGCGATCGTTGCGGAACTGCAGGAGCAGGACGCCGAAGACCACCGCGACCACCAGCTGGCCGATGGTCTTCTGCGTCTTGTTCAGGCCCAGGTTGCGATGCTTGGCGAGTTTGATGAAGTCGTCGAGGAAGCCGACGAAGCCCAGGCCGGTGGCGAGCCCGAGGACCAGCAGGCCGGAGGCGGTCGGCCCGCCGTCGCCCATCGCCCAGCTGTACACGTACGAGCCCAGGTACCCGGCCCACATCGCAAGGATGATCGCCAGGCCGCCCATCGACGGGGTACCGGCCTTGGCCTGATGGCTGGCCGGGCCGTCCTGGCGGATCTCCTGACCCCAGGCCCGCCGCGAGAACTCCCGGATCAGTACCGGCGTCAGCAGAATCGCCACGGCCAGCGCGATCGCCCCCGCGATCAGGATCTGAGTCATGCCGAGTGTCCTTCGTCATCGACCGCCGCCGTGTGCGAGGGCCGGTTGAAAACCCTAGCGCGCACCCGTCCTACCGACGGGTATCGACCTGGGTGATTGTGGCCGGTGTGACACGGGTGAGGTGTCATGAGGTCCGTACCCGCACGTCGAGGGCGGGGTCGGCCTCCCACAGGGAGAGCAGCGCCCGGCGCAGGTCCGGTCCGCCGCACACCAGCACGATGTCGCCGGCCCGCGGGGCGCCCGCGGTGCCCGCCGCCTCGGTCAGCTGCGCGACGAGCTCGTCGACGGTGGCCGCGAACCCGGCCTCGTCGCCCCACGAGCCCTCCATGATGGCGCCCTGGTACAGCGCCCGGACGGCGCGCGAGCCGCCGACGGCGACCGTCTGGTCGACGGCCAGGCGCACGGCTTGGCGGCCGAGCAGGTCGTAGGCGAGGCAGCGCACGTTCTCGTCGTCGACGGGCGCGTCGTCACCGGCGGCGAGTTCACCGAAGATCGCCCAGGTGCGACGATGGGCGGCCTCGTCGTCACCGGACTCCCGGTGCGCGCTGCCGACCCCGCTGTCGGCGGCCTCGGCGACCAGCTCGCGCAGCGCGGTGCGTGCCGTATCCACGGTCACCGGCTCGGCCGGCAGGTGCACGGCCAGCACCTGGTCGCCGGCTGCCCGCTGGTCCAGCGCGTCGGCGAGCACCCGGCGGTCGTCGAAGGGGTACTTGTGCCCGGCGATCTCCTGGCCGGTCTCGTGTCCTTTGCCCGCGATCAGCACGGTGTCGCCGGTGGCGGCCCAGGCCACGGCCTCGGCGATCGCCGCCGCCCGGTCACCGGTCTCCCGGATCTGCGCGGCACGACGTTCCGCGGGCGGCACGGCGCGCGCCCCGGCGGCCACCGCGGCCCGGATCGCGGCCGGGTCCTCGCTGCGCGGGTTGTCGTCGGTGACGATCACCAGGTCCGCGCCGCGCGCGGCGGCGGCACCCATCAGCGGGCGTTTCTCGGTGTCTCGGTCGCCACCCGCGCCCAGCACCACGGCGATCCGCCCGGGGGTCTGCGCGGCGAGCGTCGCCAACACCGCCTCGACGGCCGCCGGCTTGTGCGCGTAGTCGACGACGGCCAGGAAGTCCTGCCCGCGGTCCACCTTCTCCAGCCGGCCGGGAACCGCGACCTGCGCCAGACCGCCGATCGCGGTCGGCACCGGCACCCCGGCGGCGTCCGCCAGCGCGACCGCCAGCAGCGCGTTGGCGATGTTGTAGGCACCCGGCAGCGGCACCGTCATGACATGCTCGGCGCCGCCCGGTGCGGCCACCACGACGGTCTGCGAGCCGGCGTCGGCGGTCACCTCACCGGCCACCGACCACGACGCGTCACCGGCCGGGCCGGTGGTGGCGACCGTGGCGACCCGCTCCGCGCTCTCCCGCGCGAGCCCGGCCATCCGCTCACCCGCGGCATCGTCGACGCAGATCACCGCGACGGCGGCGCGCACCGGCGAGTCACCGGCGAACAGCCGCGCCTTGGCGTCGAAGTACTCGTCCATGGTCCGGTGGAAGTCCAGGTGATCCTGGGACAGGTTGGTGAAACCGCCGACCGCGAAGCACGAGCCGTCCACCCGGCCCAGCGACAGGGCGTGGCTGGACACCTCCATCACCACCGCGTCGACGCCGCGCTCGGCCATCACGGCGAACAGCCGCTGCAGGTCGGGGGCCTCGGGGGTGGTCAGTGAACTCGGCTCCGGCACCCCGTCGATGCGGGTCTCGACGGTCCCGATCAGCCCCACCCGGTGTCCGGCGGCCCGCAGCGCCGCCTCGGTCAGATACGACGTCGTCGTCTTCCCGGAGGTGCCGGTGACGCCGATCAGCGTGAACTTCCGCGAGGGGTCGCCGTAGACGCGGGCCGAGATCACGCCGAGTACCGCGCGCGGATCGTCGTGCACCAGGACCGGAACACCGGCCGTGGCCTCGGCGGCGCGGAGCAGCGTCAGCCCGGCCGGATCGGTGAGCACCGCGATGGCACCGGCCGCGACGGCGTCCGCGGCGTACTGCGCACCGTGGGCCCGGCTGCCGGGGAGCGCCGCGAACAGATCGCCGGGGGCGGCGTGCTGTGCGCGCAGCGTGGCCCCGAGCACGCGCCGATTGTCACCGACCAGTTCGGCCCCCGACACACCGGCCAATTCGGTCAGGTCCGCGCCGACCGGCCGCTCCGGGCGCACCATCGCCCGCTGCGCGTTCTCCGCCACCTGCTGCTCACACCCTTACCGTCGTCACGCCCGGATCGCCGTCTTGACGCCGATCACTCCGATTGTCGTCCCCGGGGAGAAGCCTATGCTTCCAGCCGGAGCCGCGGTGCCCTGGTCGTCGAGTAAGGCACCTTCTCGTGCTGCAGCAGCCATCCGCCGATGGTGCTGAACAGCGGCGCCGCCGACTGACCGCCGCTGCCGTCCGAGCTGCGCACCGGGTTGTCGAGCATGATGCCGATCACGTAGCGCGGGTGGTCGGCGGGGGCGATCCCGGCGAAGGTGATGTTGTAGCTCGACTTGGAGTAGCAGTTGCACGACGGGTCCACCTGCTGGGCGGTACCGGTCTTGCCGGAGGTCTGGTAGCCGGCGATGGCGCCCTTGGCGCCGGTGCCGTTCTGGACGCCCATCGGATCGTCCTGCATCACCGCGCGGAACATGTTGCGGACCGTCTTCGCGGTCTCCGGGCTCACCACCCGCACCGGCTCGGGCTTGCTGAACCCGGCCCCGCGCTCCCCGTCGGCCGGGACCAGGATGCGTGGCGGCACGCGCACGCCGTTGTTCGCGATCGCCTGGTACATCGAGGTCATCTGCAGGAGCGTCATCGACAGGCCCTGGCCGATCGGCAGGTTGGCGAACGAGCCGCCCGACCACTGGCTGAGGGCGGGCACGTCGCCGGCCGATTCGGCGGGCAGGCCCACACCGGTGCGCTGGCCGAGACCGTAGGCGTCGAGCATGTCGGCGAAGCGCTTCTCCCCCACCCGCTGCGCCAGCATCAGGGTGCCGACGTTCGACGACTTCCCGAAGATCCCGGTGGTGGTGTACGGCGTCACCCCGTGCACCCACGCGTCGTTGACGGTGATCCCGGCCATCCGGATGGAGCCGGGCACCTGGTGCACCTCGTCCGGGGTGGTGAGGCCGTATTCGATGGCCGCCGAGGCCACCACCAGCTTGTTCACCGAGCCGGGCTCGAACGGCGAGGTGACCGACCGGTTGCCCAGGTCGGCGCCGCTCTGTTCGCTGAGCGGGCGCGAGGCGTTGAAGGTGTCGTCGTTGGCCATGGCCAGCACCTCGCCGGTGCGCGCGTCGAGCACCACCGCGGAAGCGCTCTTGGCGCCGGAGTTCTTCTTCGCCGCGTTGACCTGCGCCTGCACGAACCACTGCACGTCGGAGTCGAGCGTGAGCCGGACCGTCTTGCCGTCGATGGCCGGATGGACGTTGCGCTTGCTGCCCGGGATCACCGCGCCGTCGGACCCGCGGTCGATGGTCTCGGTGCCGTTCATCCCGGCCAGGATCGGATCGAGCGACGACTCCAGCCCGATCAGGCCGTTGCCGTCGAAGTTGACGTCGCCGACCACGTTGGCGCCCAGCGAGCCGCCCGGGTAGACGCGGATCGACTGCGGGTCCGCCCCCACCTCGGGGAAGTCGGTGGTGATGCGGTTGGCGGTCTCCGGGCTGACCGAGCGGGCCAGGTAGACGAACTGGTCGTTGGAGGTGAGCTTGGCCAGCAGGTCGTCGGACGAGATGGATCCGCCGAGGTCGGTGGAGACCCCGTCGGCGATCTGCCGCAGCCGGGTGTTCACGTCGGGCAGCTGCGGATTCTTCTTGTGCTCGGCGTCGATCGACTTGCGGACGGCCTGCGGCAGGAAGGTCAGTGCCCGGGCCTCGCCGGTGTACGCGAGCGGGCGGCCGTTGCGGTCGACGATCGCGCCGCGCTTGGCGTAGAGGGTGACGACGTCCTCACGCTGCTGCGCCGCCTTCGCGGACAGTTCGGGCGCATCGATGACGTTGAGGTAGACCAGCCGGCCGCCGACCGCGAACGCGAGCACCAGCGCGAAGATGCCGAGCAGACGCTGACGCCCGATGAAGCGGCGGGTCGGCGCATCGGCGTCACGCCGGGTGTCCGGGGCCGGGGGGTGAGGGGAGCTCATGATCGTTCCATCCTCTCCCTGGTCAGCGTTGCGGTGGGTTATTGCGGCTCGGCGTGGCGCCGCGCGGCAGAACATTCGGGGCCGGGATCTGGCCCTGATCGTCGGTGGCCGGCGATGTCGTGGCGGCCGGCGGCTGCGAACCGGTGGACGGGGTCGCGGCCGGGGCGGGGGTCGTGGTCGACGGCGAGGCCGAGGGTGCCGCCGACGGGGCCGGCTGCCCACCGAGGCCGCCGGAGTCGTCGACCTTGCCCGGATCGATCTGCGACACCGGGTCCGGGGCGGGGTTCAGCGAACCGAGGCGCTTCCCCTCGGCAGGGGTGAGCTCGCCCTTCAGGCGCGCCTTGCCGTCCGGCCCGACCACCAGGTGGGCGGAGTCGGCGGCCGGCACCATGCCGAGCTTCTGCGCCTTGTCGGCCAGTTCGGGCGCCGAGTCCCCGGCGTCGACGGTGCGCTTGAGACCGTCGCGCTGGTCCTGCAGCGCCGAATTCTGGTTCCGGACGGTGGTGAGCGCGTAGGAGTCCTGCGCGGATCTGGTCGTCAGGAACAGCGTGAGGCCGAGCGCGCCGACCACCAGCAGGACGATCGGAATGATGAACGGGATGTCGGCCAGGCCGGACAGCACGCCGGAGGGCCCCCGCGCACCCGGCCCGGCCACCGGCGCCTCCGCGCGGCGCGGACGGCGCACACGGGGCGGCGCCGGGACGGTCTCGGCCGTACCGGCGCGCGCCCGCGGGGTCCGCGCGGCCGGACTCGCCGTCGCCCGGGGCGTGGAGGTCCCGGGCGACGAGGTCCGGGGGGTGCGGCTCGCGGCGGTGCGCTCACGGCGGCGGCGAGCGGCCCCGGGACGCGTGGTCGATCGGTCGTCGAGAAGTGTCACCGCCGATTCCTCTCTTCGGGTGCGGGGGCGATTCGTTCGATGGCGCGCACCCGGACCGGGGCGCTTCGGGGGTTGTCCCGGCGCTGCTGCTCATCCGCCTGTTCGGCGCCCCGGGTGACCAGGGCGAACTGGGCCGATGTGCCGGGCAGGTCGACGGGGAGGCCGGCCGGGGTGGTGTTGCGCACCGCCTGGGCGAAGTCCCGCTTGACGATCCGGTCCTCCAGCGACTGGTAGCTCATCACGGCCAGCCGGCCACCGACCGCGAGCAGCGCGAGCGACGCCGGGACGACGGCCCGCAGCGAGTCCAGTTCGCGGTTGACCTCGATGCGCAGCGCTTGGAAGGTCCGCTTGGCCGGGTGCCCGCCGGTGCGGCGGGTCGCGGCCGGAATCGTCGCGTACAGCAGTTCCACCAGCCGTCCGCTGGTCGTGAACGGCTCGATCTCGCGTTCCCGGAGGACCGCCGAGGCGATCTTCCCGGCGAACCGCTCCTCGCCGTATTCGCTGAGGACCCGCGCCAGGGCACCGTGATCGTAGGTGTTGAGGATGTCGGCGGCGGTCAGCTCGTCGCCGGGGTTCATCCGCATGTCGAGCGGCGCGTCGACGGCGTAGGCGAAGCCGCGGTCGGCCTGGTCGAGCTGCATGGACGAGACGCCCAGGTCCAGCAGGATCCCGTCGACCTGCGCCAGACCCGCATCGCGGGCGACGTCGGCGATCTCGTCGTATCGGGCGTGATGGAACACCGCGCGATCACCGAACGGTGCGAGTCGTTCGCGGGCGATCTCGAGCGCGTTCTCGTCCCGGTCGATGCCGTGGACGGTGAGTCCGGGGAGCCGGGTGAGGAAGAGTTCGGTGTGTCCGCCGGCACCCAGGGTGCCGTCGATCAGGACCGCGCCGGTGCCGTCGTCGTGCACGCGGGTGAGCGCCGGGGTCAGCAGTTCGACCATGCGGTCGGCCATCACGGGGACGTGGCCGTGCTCGCCCGGGGACGGGGAGTCGGCCGGGGCGCCGGATACGGTCATCGCCTCTCCCCTGTCTCGGTGGTGGTCAAGACGGTGGAGAAATGGAACGGCGGTGAGGCGGGGTCCCCGCCCGAGTCGCACCTGGCGTTGGGGAAGTACGTCAGGGTCGGCCGGGCCGAGGCCTCGCCTCACCGCAGCGGTCCATTTCTTCACTTGTCTTAGAGGATCGCGTCCAGCGCGGCGGAGCCGCCGGCCGCGAAGGCCTCCTCGTGTGCAGCCTGGTAGGCGTCCCATGCGGCCGCATCCCAGATCTCCAGGTGGTCGAACTGCCCGGTGACCACGCAGTCTTTCTGCAGGCCGGCCCATGCGCGAAGCCCCGCCGACAGGTTGACCCGGCCCTGGCCGTCGAGACTCTGCTCGTCGGCGTTGGCCATCATCAGCCGGACGTACGCGCGGGCTTCCGGATCGTTGCGCGACGCCTGGTTCGCCCGCTGGGCGATGGCGCCGAACTCCTCGGCCGGATACACCGCCAGGCTGTGATCGAGGGCTTTGGTGACCACGACCCCTCCTGACAAGGCGTTCCGGAACTTCGCGGGCAGTGTGAGCCGCCCTTTGTCGTCGAGCTTGGGCGAGTAGGTGCCGATGAAGCCAGCCACATCGCCACCTCCTGCCCGGGTATCGGTGAGGAGATTCCGGGTTCCCCCTCATCGACATCCACCACATTACCCCACTTTCCACCACTTTCCACCCCCTGCGCCCCACTCGCACACCACTGAGCATTGTTTACGCAGGTCATGGCGTCTTACACGAAGGAGATTCTCAGGAAAGGCCCGTGGCGTCCGGCGCGTCTCAACGGATGCCAGCGAGGCTGAACAGCATAAAAGTGGCAGGTGGGACTCATCTAAAGAACCCAGTGGGGCGAAGTGGGTGATCGGGGTGGGGCGAAGTGGGTAGTCGTGGTGGAGCGCTCACGAACACGTGCCACCGGCCCCGGCGGCACGACGAAAAAAGCGGGGCCGCGGTCTCCGTGGAGACTGCGGCCCCGCTTCTGCGGAACTCTTCTCAGGCGGTCAGTGACCGTCCTGGTGGAAGCGCCGGTTAAACCGGTCTTCCATGCGGGAACTCAGCGAACCCTTCGAGCCGTTCTTCGACGACTTGCCGGAACCGTCCGCGGACGCCGAACCGCCACGCGGACCGAGCACCAGGATCAGCCCGCCGCCGAACATCACGAAGAATCCGACCAGGCTCAGGATCGGGAAGTCGCCGATCCGGACGCGCACCATGATGCCGCCCACCAGCAGCACCAGACCGAGCAGCAGGAGGAGGACCGCCTGCCACTGGCGGCGCGCGGAAGGACGACCGACCCGCTGCTTACTGACGTTCGAGACGAACTTCGGGTCCTCGGCGTACAGCGCGCTCTCGATCTCATCGAGCATCCGCTGCTCATGCTCTGAAAGCGGCACCGCGCCCTCCCTTACTCCGTCGCGACGGGCACCGCGGAATTCGGCGACCGTTTCTCACTCCATGATAGGAGCAGAATCCTCCGGCGACCACTATTCCCTCCGGGACGATCCGCCACCCTCCCCCACCGCGGCCCACCGGATCAGGCGCCGATCCGGCGAGCCGGGCGCTCGGCGCCGGGCAGCGCCCCCTGCTCGTAGGCGAGCAGGCTGGCATCGGCCGCGTCGAGGAACTCGGCGGCGCGTCGTTCGACGCGGGCGCAGAGGGTGTCGTCCACCTGCCGGACCAGGCCCACCTCCACCTTCTCTCGCATGGCGGACAGGCCGCCGAAGTATTCGGCCAGTTCGGCGTACTGCGGCGCGGCCGCTTTGATCCGGCTCCACGCGTCGCGGGCGTTGCGGCGCCTGCGCACCGGGCCGGGCGGCTCGTAGACGGCCAGCACCGCGCCGGCCGCCCGGATGGCGGCCAGATAGAACTGCCGGAACCGCTCGGCGCCGTCGTCGGTGACGCGCGCGGCGTCCTCGAACAGCACCTCGGCCCGGTCGAGCAGGTCCCGGCTGCGCAGGACCACCCGCGGGTCGGCCGTCGCCGTCATGCGGCTCGTCGTCGACTTTCCGGTCATATGAACCCCTCGCCTCCTTCTGTCGACAAGAACGTCTCACGTGCCTACGACAATCCCGGGCCGGCGGGCCTTCGCCGGATGCGCGAGAGCCGGCGGCCCGGCGTCTTCCCCACCGGTCCGCCGACTCTCGGCTCATCGAAACTTTGTTCGATACCGGAAGACTAACCCCCACTCGGGGCCGTCGGCAAGTGCCGCTAATCTCACTGGCAACGCACCCGGATACGACGGCGAAAGGCAGGTGGGTCCGCCCATGGCGGTTCGGATCGTCTCCCTGGCCGCCGCCGATGCCGATCAGTGGATCGATCCGGCCGTGCACACCTATGTGACCGCCATGCGGTACGCGCGCGGCACCGAGCAGAGCCGCACCGGACTGTGGCGCGATCACCTGCATCGGCCGGGCTGGACGGCGGTGGCCGCGCTGGCCACGGCGTCGCCGATGGATCTGCTGCGGCCGACATACGCCCGGCTGCGGGTCACCGCGCCGTGGACCGCCGACCGCGAGGTCCTGGTCGGTATCGCCTACGGCTACACCGGCGCCGCGGACCAGTGGTGGAACCGGCAACTGCGCTCGGGCCTGGCCCGCCACGGCTGCTCACCGGACCAGGTGGCGGCGATCGCGTCCGACTACTTCGAGCTCACCGAGCTGCACGTCCACCCGGTAGCGCAGGGCCGCGGCCTCGGCCAGGCACTGCTCACCCGGCTGCTGTCCGGGCGCCCCGAGTCCCGGGTCCTGCTGTCCACGCCGGAGGTGCGGGGTGAGGAGAACCGGGCGTGGTCGCTGTACCGGCGGCTCGGATTCGACGACGTGCTGCGCGGTTTCACCTTCGCCGGTGACCCCCGGCAGTTCGCCTTCCTGGGCCGGTCGCTGCCGCTGCCGGACGCGCCCGGCGACGTCGCGGCGGGGGAGAACCCGCCCACTCTGGCACGATGACACCGTGTCCCGTCGCCAGCATCTCCCGCGTCACCGTCACCCCGCCCTGGGCCTCGTGGTCCTGCTCGCGCTGGTCCCGCTGCTGAGCGGATGCCTGACGAAGTCGGAGAACGTCGGCGACCAGTATTCGGGATTCGTGGTGGTCGCGGCCGCCCCGGACGCCGGCGCCACCCCCACCTTCGACGTGCCCGCCTCGATGGCCGGATCGGTGTCGGTGACCAAGTTCCCGGCGGACGGCGACACGCAGACGTCACCGGAACCGGCGCAGACGGACGCGGTCACCGGGAAGGTCGGCTCCCGGATGACCTTCACCGATCTCACCGCGGGCCAGTTCTCCCAGCTCGGCGACATCATCTCCGGCGCGCTGGATTCCGGCGCGACCGTCGATCTGACGGCCACGCGCAGTGGCGACGTGGTCCGGATGCGCGGCGGGGCGGCTCTGGCCGGGCTGTCGCCGAAGACCTCGTATCTCTCGATCACCGTCGACTTCGGCGGCGAGGTCGTCGCCACCAACGGGCATCTGGCCGGCGACAACTCCGTCACCTGGGTGCCCGAGCCGGGCCAGAACGCCCAGTTCAACGCCGATGCGAAGTACCCGGATCCGGCCACGGCGGCGCTGCCGAGCTGGACCTGGTTCATGGTGATCGCCTGCCTGGCGATCGTCGGCGCCGTCGCCGCCCTCGCCTACCGCTTCCGTGATCGCACGCCGCGGTACACCCCGCCGGCCGGACAGGGCGGCGGACCGAATCCACTGCGCGCCCTGACACGGCTGCGCCGGAAGAAGAACGACGACGCGGCCGCCACCTCCGAGACGGAGGCCGAGGAGATCGAGGAGCCTGCCGCCCCCACCGGCCGGTAGGGCGCAGAGGCCGCGGCCCGGTTCAGGCCGGGGTCAGCGCGCCCCGGGTGTCGATCCCGATCCGTTCCAGCACCTCGCTGGTCGCGCGGGTGAAGTTCAGGCTGCAGAAATGCAGGCACGGCGCGCCCTCGGCCACCAGCCGCTGCGCCATCTCGGTGCACAGGTCGATACCGACTTCGCGGACCGCGGCCCGATCCTCCTCCGGACCGTCGCCGGCCGCCGCGGCCAGTCGCTCCGCCACGCGCTGCGGCAGCACGCTGCCGGACAGCTCCACCATGCGGCGCACCGTGGCCAGCGAGGTGATCGGCATGATGCCGGGGATGATCGGCTTGGCGCCCTGCTCCGGATCGGCGGCCACCACGCGATCGCGCAGCCGCAGGTAATCGTCGACGTCGAAGAAGATCTGGGTCACCGAGTACTCGGCGCCCGAGCGCAGCTTGCGGATCAGGTTCCCGGTGTCGGCCGCCAGATTCGGCGCCCGATGGTGCCCCTCCGGGAACGACGCCACGCCGATGTGGAAGTCACCGAGCGAGCCGATCAGCTCCACGAGCTCCGAGGCGTACGACACGCCCTCGGGATGCCGCACCCACTCGCCCAGCGGGTCGCCCGGCGGATCGCCGCGCAGCGCGAGCAGATTGGTGATGCCCTTGTCGGCGTACGCGCCGACCAGGCCGCGCAGCTCGTCGAGGCTGTGATTCACCGCGGTCAGATGCGCGACGGTGGTCAGCGTGGTCGACGTGGCCAGATCCCCCGCGATGCGCACCGTGCGGTCCCGGGTGGAACCGCCGGCGCCGTAGGTCAGCGACACGAACGCCGGGTCCATTCGCTCGAACACCCGCACCGCGTGCCACAGCCGGGCCTCGTCGGCCTCGGTCCGCGGCGGGAAGAACTCGACGGAGAAGGGCACCGGGCCGTCGTGCGGCGCGGCGAGCCGCTCGACGACGGTCGAGGGCGCGAAGGCATCGGCGGAAACGTCACTCACCCGGCCGATCTTACCGACGGGTACCGCAGTGGACCGATTTCCAGCGCCGGTTTTACGCACCGGCCGGGGCCGTCTTGACCTGCCCGGACCGCTGAGGTATCAAGCGGGTCCCGCCGCGGCCGGACCGCGGGTGACGCCCCGGTAGGCTTACCCGCGTGTTGAGTCAGCAGCAGGTGCCCGGCGCCGTGGAGGAGGTCCTGCGGGACTTCTTCGCCACCTCCGCCGCCGCTCTCGACGAGATCTCGCCGGTGGTGGCCGATGCCGGGAGCGTTCTGGCCGACTTCGTCCTCGGCGGCGGCAAGCGGATCCGGCCGCTGTTCGTGCACGCGGGCTGGCACTGCGGCCTCACCGAATGTCCGCCGTCGGGCAGACCCGCCCCGGATCGGCAGCGCGCGGAGAGCGAACCGCTGGTCGTGCGCACCGGCGCCGCGATCGAGCTGATCCAGGCGTGCGCCCTGGTGCACGACGACATCCTCGACCGCAGCGACACCCGGCGCGGACGCCCGACTGTGCATCGCCGCTTCGCGGAGCGGCACCGCGATCGGGCCTGGTCGGGAGACGACGATCACTACGGCGCCTCCGCGGCGATCCTCCTCGGCGACCTGGCGCTCGCCTGGGCCGACGATCTGGTGCACGGATACCGTCCGGTGCCCGGCGCCGTCGCCGGGGACCCCCTGCCGCCGCGCGCGGCCGGCCTGTGGTCGCTGATGCGCACCGAGGTGCTCGGCGGGCAGCTCCTCGACATCACCAACGAGGTCTCCGGCGACGAGAGCGTCGACGCCGCGTACCGGGTGATGGAGTACAAGACCGCCGCCTACACCATCGCCCGGCCGCTGGAGATCGGCGCGGCTCTGGGACGGTCGACCGGCGAGACGGCCGCCGCGTTGCGCCGGATCGGCACCGGGCTGGGTCTGGCCTTCCAGCTGCGCGACGACGTCCTCGGTGCCTTCGGCGATCCCGCCCAGACCGGCAAGCCCTCCGGCGACGATCTGGTCGCAGGCAAACGCACGGTGCTGGTGGCCCTCGCCCTCGCCGGGGCGCCCGCGGCCGACGCCGACGTGCTGCGCGGCCTGCTCGGCCGCCGGATCGACGCCGCCGAACTGGCCACCGCCCGGACGATCCTCACCGGCTCCGGTGCGCTCGCCGCCGTCGAGCAGCAGATCGACGACCATCTCACCGCGGCGCTGGCCGAGATCGACGCCCTCCCGGTCGGAGCCGCCGCGCGCGGCGATCTCACGGCCCTCGCGCATCGCATCGCCCACAGGCAGACCTGAGACGCAGCCATGACCGCCACCAGACACGTCGTCATCATCGGCGCCGGCCTCGCCGGGCTGGCCGCCGCCGCCCGTCTGCGGGGCCGCGGCCACCAGGTGACCGTCCTCGAATCCGCCGCCGTCCCGGGCGGGCTGGTCCGCACCGAGGAGATCGACGGACACCGCTTCGACACCGGCGCCACCCTGCTCACCATGCCGGGCCTGATCGTCGACGCCCTCGCCGAGCTCGGCATCGACCGCGCCGAGGCGCTGGCGAGGCTGTCACTGACGCCCGTCGATCCGGGCTACGTGATGAACTACGCGGACGGGTCCGTCCTCGCGCTGCCGCACGACGCAGCCGCGATCCCCGCCGCCGTCGCCCGCGCCTTCGGCCCGGACACCGCACGCGGCACCGCCGACCTGCTCGAGTGGCTGCGCGCGGTGTACGACGCCGAGTACGGGGTCTTCATCGACCGCAACTTCGGCGGTATCGGCGACCTGACCGGACCCGAAACACGCAGGGCCGCAGCACAACTGGTGAAGCTGCGCGCCCTCGGCGGGCTCACCGGCGCCGTCGCGCGCTTCGCCCCCGACGAGCGCGTCCAGCGGGCGTTCACCTTCCAGTCACTGTACGCCGGGGTACCTCCGCACCGGGCGCGCGCCATCTACGCGATCATCGCCGACATGGACATCGGCCGCGGCCTCTGGGCGCCGGCCGGCGGCATGGGCCGGATCGGCGAGGTGCTCGCCGGAGCGCTGATCGACGCCGGCGTCACCATCGCGTACGACTCCCCGGTCCGGGCGGTGCTGCGGGACGGGCACACGGTCCGCGGCGCGGCGACCGACGACGGCGTGATCGCCGCCGACGCGGTGATCGCGACGCTGGAGCGCGACCAGGTCGCCGATCTGCTCGGCGCGACCCCGCGGCGCAGGCTCCGCTACTCGCCCAGCGCCGTCGTCGCCCACGGTCTGCTGCCGGCCGGAACCGCGCGGGAGTGGTCGTCGGGGCACCACACGCTCGACTTCGGTGCGGCGTGGACGCAGACCTTCGCCGAGATCACCGGCCGTGGAGGCAAGCCGATGACCGACGGGTCGTTCCTGGTCACCCGGCCGGCGGTCAGCGACCCGGACACCTTCGTCACCGGCGGGCTGGAGTCGGTCTCGGTCCTGGCCCCCACCCCGAACCTGGACAGCGCACCGCTGGCGTGGGACGCGGTCGCCGGCCCCTATGTGACCGAGGTACTGGGCACCCTCGCCGGCCGCGGCTATCGCGGGATCGACGAGCTGAAGGTGTTGCGCGTCGACCATCCGGGTACCTGGCGGCGTGCCGGACTGCCCGCGGGCACGCCGTTCTCGGCGGCCCACACGGTGACGCAGACCGGTCCGCTGCGTACCCGCAACACGTGGCCCGGCCTGCGCAATCTGTTCCTGGCCGGCAGCGCCACGGTGCCCGGTGTCGGCATCCCGCCGGTCCTGATCTCCGGTGGCCTCGCGGCCGATCGCGCCGACGCGCTCCTCACGGGAGCGGCACGATGAGCGCGCGGCTGCGAGGACTGCTGAGCCACCCCGACGCACTGCTCGGGTTCGTGGGCGCGGTCCTGTTCGCAGTCGGCACCTACGGGGTGGCCGACATCCCGCGCAACGACACGACCCTGCAGAACCTCGGGCTGGCCCCGATCACCTACGGCAGCGGCAAGGCGCTCGCCTGGATCGCGTTCTGGACCGGCGTCACGCTGATGGTGATCGCCTGGATCCGGATCGGCCGCGCGGTGCTCGCCGGCACCAGCGATCTGGACGTGCGCGGCACCCGCTGGACCGTGTGCGCCTGGGCGCTGCCGATGCTGTTCGCCGTGCCGGTGTTCAGCCGCGACGTCTACGCGTATCTCGGTCAGGCCTGGGTGCTGGCGCAGGGCTACAACCCCTATCTCGACGGCCCCGCACACGCGCCCGGCCCGATCGTCGACTCGATGGCGCAGATCTGGGCGCCCACCACGTCCCCGTACACCCCGCTGTTCATGCTGATCGCACGCGGTGTCGTCGCGGTGACCGGGCAGAATGTGATCGCCGGGGTCTTCGTGATGCGCCTGGTGCTGCTGATCGGGCTCGCCCTCTCGCTGTGGGCGCTGCCCGCGCTCGCCGAGCGGTTCGGCGCCTCCCGGCGGCTCGCGCTGTGGCTGGTGCTGCTCAACCCGATGCTGCTGGCGCATCTGGTCGCCGGGCCGCACCTGGAACTGCTGATGATGGGCTTCCTCGCAGCGGGCGTCGCCGTGGTGGTCGGCGCCGGGAGCACGTCGACGGAGCCCGGCATGAACTCCGCGAGCGGGCCGGACGACGTCCGCGGGCGCCCGGTGTACGGCCTGCTTCTGCTCGGCGTCGCCGCGTCGATCAAGATCACCGCGGCCGTCGCGATCCCCTTCGTGGTGTGGATGTGGCTCGATCAGCTGCGGAGACAGCGCGCCGCCCGCGGCGAGGCCGCGCCGCTCGGCGCACGTCGCTTCGTCGGCGTCTTCGCGGCCACCGCCCTGATCCCGGCCGCGGTCTTCGGCGTGTTCACCCTGACCCTGGGGCTCGGCCTCGGGTGGCTGAACGGTCTGTCGTGGGCGTCGCGCATCATCAATCCGTTCACCATCCCCACGCTGGCCGGGCACCTCGTCACCTATGCGGCCGCGCCGTTCCACGTCTGGAACCTGCAGCAGGTGCTGCCGGTGACGCGGGCGATCGGCGAAGTGGTGCTGGCGGTGCTCCTGGTCTGGTTCTGGTGGCGTTCGCGCACCGATACGCGGGCGGCCGTCGCCGGGGCCGCGTGGGCGATGCTGGCGGTGCTGCTGCTGGAGCCGTCGACCCTGCCCTGGTACTACGTGTGGACGCTGGTGCTGGCCGTCGCATTCGACCTGCCTCTGTGGGTCCGGCAGGTGGTGGTCGGGGTGAGCGTGTTCTTCCTCATCACCTTCCAGCCCGACGATTCGATCACCTTCTACAAGCCGATTCCCTCGTTGGTCGCGCTGTTGCTCGCCGTGCTCGCCGCGGTCTCGCTCGACCGCCGGGATCCGCTGCGCCTGCGCAGGCTGCGGGACTGGGCCTTCGCGATCCCGCCGAAGCATGACTGAGCGCGGCTACCGCATCGGCCGGGCGATGACCGCGCGCGCCGGGCGCACCTACTACCTGGCCGCGGGATTGCTGCCGGCCGACCGGCGGCGCGGCGTCTACGCGCTGTATGGCTTCGCGCGGATGGCCGACGACATCGTCGATCGGTCGCCGCAGGCCCCGGCCGCGCAGGTCGCCGCGCTCGACGCGCTGGCGGCCGGACTCACCGCGGCCCTGGACGGCGAATCTCTCCCCGATCCGTCGCTGACCGCCGACCAGTGGGCGCTGCTGCATTCACTGGCCGCTACGGTCGAGCGGTTCGGCATCGACCCGGCGACGTTCGGGGCGTTCCTGCGCTCGATGCGGATGGACGTCCCGGGCACCGCCGAGTTCCGCAGCCGCTATCGGTCCTTCGCCGAGCTGCACGACTACACGTACGGCTCGGCGGCGGTGATCGGCCTGCAGATGCTGCCCATCCTGGGGGTGTCGCCGGGCGGCAGCGGCGGCGTGTCGTACGACGACGTCGCCGGCGGCGCGGCGCTCCTCGGCGAGGCGTTCCAGCTGACCAATTTCCTGCGCGACGTCGCCGAGGATCTCGACCGCGACCGGATCTACCTGCCCGCCGACCATCTCGCGGCGTTCGGCGTCGACGAGGAGGTGCTGCGCACGGACGTCCACCGCGGACGGCCGGGCCGCGCCCTGCGCGCGGCGCTGCGCCACCTGATCGCGATCAACCGCGACCAGTACCGGCGCACCGCCCCGGCGATCGCGGCGCTCCCGGGCCGCACCCGTCCGGCGATCGCCGCCGCGGCGCGCAGCTACGCCGACATCCTCACCGAGATCGAGCGCAGCGACTACGACGTGCTCTCCCGCCGCGCGGTGGTGCCGAAACGGCGGCGTGTCGTGCACGCCGCCCGCGCTCTCCTGCCCGCCGGCTGAGCCCGCCCGCCGGCTGAGCTCGTCGAAGCCCGCCGGCTGAGTCTGTCCAGACCCGCCGGCTGAGCTCGTCGAAGCCTAGAAGGCCTGCGCCTGAGCGCGGCGGATCACCTCGCGCGCGGAATGCGTGTGCAGTGCCTGCGCCGGGTGCATCCCGAGGTCGTCGTACACGGTGAAGAACCACTCCATCGCCTGGTCCCGGGTGTAGCCGCCGTCGAGCAGCACCGACACCAGACCCTCGAAGTGCTTGGCCAGGTGACCTTCCTCGCCGAAGAAGAGCGCCGGGATCACCGGCTGCCCGTTCCGCGAGGCGGCGAGCAGGTTGTGATCGCGGATCAGGGTGCGCACCCGGTTCGGGGAGACATGCAGGTGATCGGCCGCCTGGTCGAGGTCGAAGACCTCGGCGTCGTCCGGAAGAATGCCGATGGCCAGCGGAAGGGAACTCACGGGAGGTGACGATACCCGACAGGGCCGACACCCGAACGGCTCCGGCGCTCACGGATCCGGCCCACCGCGCACGGTAGATTCACTCCCGTGAGTTCCCCCGAGGATCCGCTGCTGGGTCGCGTCCTGGAGCGGCGCTACCGGATCGACGCGCCGATCGCGCGCGGCGGCATGTCGGCGGTGTACGTCGGCACCGATCTGCGGCTCGGGCGGCGCGTCGCGGTCAAGGTGATGGACGCACGGTATGTCGGCGACCCGCAGTTCCTGCGGCGCTTCGAGTTCGAGGCCCGCGCGGTCGCCGGGCTGAGCCATCCGGGGCTGGTCGCCGTGTACGACCAGAGCATCGACGGCGACATCGCCTTCCTGGTGATGGAACTGGTCCGCGGCGGCAGCCTGCGGGAACTGCTGCGCGAGCGCGGCCCGATGCCCCCGCACGCGGTCGCCGCCGTCGGTATCCCGGTCCTCGGTGGGCTGGGCACCGCGCACCGCGCGGGGCTGGTGCACCGGGACGTGAAGCCGGAGAACGTGCTGATCTCCGACACCGGCGACATCAAGGTCGCCGACTTCGGTCTGGTCCGCGCCGTCTCCGAGGCCGGTGTCACATCGGCGAGCGTCATCCTCGGCACCGCCGCGTACCTGTCCCCCGAGCAGGTGAGTTCCACCGACATCGACGCCCGCAGCGACGTGTACTCCACGGGCGTGCTCTTCTACGAGTTGCTGACCGGCCGCCAGCCGTTCCACGGCGCCACTCCCCTCGCACTCGCCTACCAGCGCCTGTCGTACGACGTCCCGGCACCCAGCGAGATCATCGCCGGGGTGCCGCCGCAGATCGACGACATCGTGCTGCGCGCCACCGAGCGCGACCCGGCCCACCGCTTCCCCGACGCCTTCGCCATGCAGCACGCCCTGCTCGACGCCGTCGACGACCTCGTCCTTCCGCCGTTCACGGTGCCCGCCCCGCGGCAGGCGTCGGCCCGCGTCACCTCCGCGATCGCCCGCCCGGTCGCCCCCGCGCGCCCCGCCCCCACCGTCGGCCGCGGCCCCTCGCCGGACGGATACGGCCAGGCGGACGACGACTACCCCGGCGACGGTCCCGTGGACGACGACTACGACCCCCGGCCGGACTACGAGGGCCGGGACCCCGGGCCGGGCGCCTACGACCCCGGGCCGGGCGAGGTCCCGGCTCCGCCCGACCGGCATCTCGGCGGAGACCGATACGACGCCGACTACGACGACCCCTACGACGACGACTACCCCGACGTCGCCCAGCGCCCCGTGCACACCGGCAGCACCCTGGTCGTGATCGCCTGGTTCGTCGTCGTTCTGCTGATCGCCGCTCTTCTCGGCGGCGGCGGCTGGGCTCTCGGTATCGCCCTGACGACCTAGGGTCGCACCCCGCCGCAGGCTTCCGGCCTGCGGTTTTCTTTCACTTTTCGGCCCGTTCGGGCGAATTGTCGTACCCCGGTGACAGAGTCTGCTCCGCACCGCAGCTCCGGCGAATCACGCCGGGTCAGCTGCCCCGCCCCTGAAAGGAAATCACCATGAGCAAGCTCCGCAACGCCGCCATCGCCGTCATGGCCTGCCTGGCCCTGGGCGCGACCATCGCGTCCGGCAGCGAGGACAAGGCGACCAAGGTCGACGGCAACGGGTCGACCCAGCAGGGCGACACGTTCAAGGTCGGCGACACCGTCAAGCTCGGCGACTGGAAGGTCAAGGTCAACAAGGTGACCGATCCGTACGTGCCGAGCAACGAGTTCGTGACGCCGAGCCCCGGCAATCGCTACGTGCTCGTCGACACCGAGGTCACCAATGACAGCAAGAAGTCGCAGACCGTCTCGTCGATGATGTGCTTCGACCTGCGGGACGACTCGAACCGCAAGCACGACATCACCATCACCGGCGACGAGACCTCGTCGCTCGACGGTGAGGTGGCACCGGGCGGCACGCTGCGCGGCGACCTGGCGTTCGAGGTTCCGGATTCGGCGAAGAACCTGCAGCTGCAGTTCAAGTGCGACCTGTTCGGTTCCGGCTCGGCCGTGATCGACCTGTCGTGACGGCGACCACTCCGGCTCCCGCCGCGACGCACCCGCGTCGCGGCGGTCCGGGCGACCTGCTCCTCAGCCCGTGGGTGGCCCTGTCGGTGCTGGTCCTGCTGCTGAACGATCACGTGCTCAAGTGGATCTTCGGCAACACGGTGACCGGGAAGCTCTCGGATGTCGCCGGCGTCTTTCTGCTGCCGCTCCTGATGCTGACGGTCGCCGAACTCGCGGCGCGGGTATGCGGAGTGCGCTGGATCACCGGTCGCCGGGCCGTGATCACGACGATCGCCGTCGTGGGTGTCGGCTTCGCGGCGGTGAAGACCGTGCCCCCGGTCGGCGACGCCTACGAGTACATGGTCGGCCTGCTCCGCGCGGTGGCGACCTTCTCCGGTGGCCCGATCACCCCGATCATCGTCTACCGCGACGCCACCGATCTCCTCGTCCTCCCCGTCCTCATCGGCACCTATCTCGTCGCGATGCGACGTGCCGCAAATTCCGCCGCCGGGCCACATCGATAGTGGATCCTCGCGCAGAACGAGACTGTTTGCTACGGCGATCATTCGAACACTCTCTTGTCAGTGACGTCAAAGCCGGCGCGTCCACCGGCTGAATCTCGGCCGTAGATCTCAGCATTTTCGGCAACAGATTATTGTCATACCCAGGCGATACAGTGATCTCAACGGTTCAGCAGACGATGGTGGCGCACACCACGATGTGTCTGTATCGTGGACCATAGAGAGTTCGAACGCTG
Organism: Gordonia sp. PP30; assembly: GCF_023100845.1. Lineage (NCBI taxonomy): Bacteria > Bacillati > Actinomycetota > Actinomycetes > Mycobacteriales > Gordoniaceae > Gordonia > Gordonia sp. PP30. Next base: position 2,744,053 of record NZ_CP095864.1, read on the forward strand.
TGGATGTCTTCTTGGGGGAAGGAGGTGACGGCCATGATGCCCGACGGACCGCCCGACGAGTTCACCTCACGCTGGGAGGGAGTCGATTTCACTCCCGCCGGGATGGTCGCCGCCGACGAGAATGACGATCCGAGGGCGCAGGCGCATTCGTGGATGGTCTATGCCGAGTCCGCGTGGCGCGGACAGGCATTCCTGTATTGGCGGCAGATCGACGCGATCAGCAACTTCCTCGATCTGACGCTCGCCGAACTCGACGACGCGGTCTGCGCGGGCGCCGATCAGAAAGACCTGATGGACCCGTACAGCGCCGCCGAAGCCGCGGTGGCCATGCCGTTCGCGGCGAACCGGCGCAAAGCCCGAATGCTGGTCGGCATCGCTGTCGCCGCCTCCGAACGACTCCCCCGGACCGCCGGTCTGCTCCGGCAGACAGTGATCAGTCCGGAGATGTTCGAGAAGGTCGTCGACCGCACCGACATCGTCGACGACCCCGCGATCGTCGCCCAGGTCGACACCGATCTCGCCACCGCCCTTGCGACGGCGGGGCATGTTTCGGAGAAGGCCGCCGAGCGGATCGCCGACCGCATCGTGGAAAAACACGATCGGGACGCCTCCCGGAAACGGCATGACAGGGCCCAGCGCCGCAAGAACGTCACCCAGCGGGACTACACCGACGGGCTCGGCGGGATCAACATCACCGCCGACGCAGAGGAGACCAGGCTGGCATATGAGGCGATCGGGGCGATGATCGCCGGAGTCTGCCCGAACGATCCCCGCACCAAGGGGGCGCTACGGTCGGCCGCGGCGATCGCCCGGCTGCGCCGGCTCCCCTTCACCTGCGCCTGCACCGACAAAGAAGCCTGCACCGCAACGCTGTCGGACGAGGATATCTCCGAGCGGCAGGCGCGGATCATCGTGCACGCCGTGTGCCGCAAGACCACCCTCGCCGGTGTCGATGACGAGCCCGGGTTCCTGGACGGACACGGCCCGATCAGCGCCGGTCACGTCCGCGATCTGGCGCGCCGCCCCGACGCCCTGGTCCGCGATCTCGACCTCGGCAGAATCCTCAGGCCCCCCGCGGCACCCGCAGCCGGACCCACACCGCCCGACAGCGAAGGCAACGACGGCGACTTCCCAGCCGGTGACCCCAGCGCCGACAGTCAGGCCGACAGTGACCTCGCAGGCGATCGCCCGACCGGCCACGACCTCACCGGCGGCGTCCCCGAACCCCCGGTCGCCGATGGCGGCGGAGACCGGGCGGTCCCGCACCCCGAGTACCGGCCGGCCACCGGCGGCGGCACCGGTCCCACCGAACCGGCCACCGATCACACCGGCCCCGAACGCGCCCCTGCCGGATCCAGCCCCGGCACCGAGCACCAGGACGGCAACGAACACCAGAACTGCGACCGAGACCGGGACGGAGACCGGGATACCGGGTCGAGTGCCGAGACCGGGACCGACGACGGCCGCGTGCCGCCGGTGTTCCTCACCAACACCGCCCAGCCCGGCGACCCGTACCGACCGACCGCCGCCCTTGACGTTCTCGTCCGCGCCCTGTTCGGCACCTGCACCATCCCCGGCTGCGATCAGCCCGCCTGGCACTGCGAGTTGGATCATTGTGAGGAGTTCAACCAGATCTGCCCGGCCTCCGGTGGCCCCACCTGCCTGTGCAACATCAACCCCAAATGCCAACGGCACCACCTCCTCAAAACCCATCTCGGCGCGTCGAACCCCGCAGACGGGTGGATCGATGAACAGTGGATCGACGAGGACGGCACCGTGTGGACCGCGATCACCGTCGACGGCATGACGTTCGAGACGCGGGCGGAGAATCAGTGGTTGTTCCCCGACCTCGCCGGGGCGACGTGTGCCCATCAGGCCCAAGCGCCGCCGGAACCCGCCCCGGCCGGTGAACCAGCCGTGCCGCGCGGGGACCCGTGCACCCCGAGGGGCGGCCTGCAAGCCGTCACCGCGCACAAACACGCCTGGCGGCGCGCCGAACGCGCCCGCCTCCGCCGCGAACGCGAACACGCCGCCGAACTCTACGGACCGCCACCGTTCTAGGAGACTGCCGACGACCCCCGCGTGTGCCCTCGCCGCTGGCCCCGCCGGTGACGAGCATTTCGACGGAGCTCAATATGAACTCCGCGCGGAGCCGTGTCGAAACCTGCCGGTGCCGGGGCGGGAACGCGCAGGGTCCCAGCGCGTCTCGCGGGGTTTCGACACGGAACTCCGCCAGCGCTCCGTTCCGGCTCAACCGGCTCAACCGGCAGCCGGCTCGGCGATCCCTACGGAGCCAGGCCCCGCACGATCAGGGCCAGCACGTTCTCGTAATTCTTCGCGCCGTGATCGGCGAAGGCCTCCGCGCCCGATTCCGCGCCCGCCCGCGACAGCGCGGGCTCGGCGCCGGCCAGTTCCAGCGAGACCGCACCGTGCGCGCACGACCACACCTGTACCGCGATCTCGACCGGGTCACCGGCCCGGATCACACCACCGACCTGCGCGTACCGCACGATGTCCACCAGATTGTCGAACGCCCGCGCCACCGTCGTGCCTTCGGCCTCGCAGGTCGTGGAGAACATCAGCGAGTAGAGCACCGGGTTCGCCAGCGCGAAATCACGATAGGCGATGCCGCTGGCGATCAGCCGCGCCGCCGCCTCGGCGTCGGTGGTGGCGATGGCCGCACCGAATTCGGCGAACCCGTCCGTGACCACCGCGTCGAGCAGCCCCTCCTTGCCGTCGAAGTGGTTGTAGACCCCCATCGGCGCGACACCGGCCTCCTTCGCGACTGCCCGCACGGTGAGCGCGGCCGCCCCGTCCCGCTCGAGGATGCGCCGGCCGGCGGCGACCAGCAGTGGGCGGACATCGCCCGCCGACGTCCGGCTACGAGGAGTCTCCGATGACATGTTGACAAGCCTACTGGAACGGTGTTCTTCTTCAATAGAACGTTGTTACACACCAGAAGAACGGTGTTCTAAAACAAGAGAGGCGAGATCGATGAGAAACCGCTGGTGGACGCTCGGCGCCCTGTGCTTCGCCGAACTACTGGTGATGATCGACAACACGATCGTCAACGTCGCCCTGCCTACACTGGGCCGCGACCTGGACGCCGGGATCTCCGGACTGCAATGGATCGTCGACATGTACACGCTGGTCTTCGCCGGACTGCTGCTGACCGGCGGCTACCTCGGCGACCGGTTCGGGCACCGTCGCACCCTGCTGATCGGCCTCGCCGGATTCACCGCGGCGTCGGCCCTCGCCGCGTCGGCGGGCTCACTCGGCCAGCTGATCGCCACCCGCGGGCTGCTCGGAGTCTTCGCCGCCCTGGTCTTCCCGGCCACGCTTGCGATCATCACGGCCACGTTCCTCCCGGGGCGGCAGCGGGCCGTCGCCGTCGGCATCTGGGCCGCGGTGTCCGGCATCGCGGTCGCGATCGGCCCGGTGCTCGGCGGCTGGCTGCTGGAACACTTCTCGTGGTCGTCGGTGTTCTGGGTCAATCTGCCGTTCGGCGCCCTCGCGATCGCGGCGGTCGTGCTCACGGTGCCCGGCACCCGGCCGGAAGCGGCTCACCCGTTCGACGTCCCCGGCCTGGCACTGTCCATCGCCGGCCTCGGACTGCTGACCTTCTCGGTGATCGAAGGCCCCCATCACGGCTGGTCCAGCGCCCGCACGATCGGCGGTCTGGTGCTCGCGGTCGTGATCCTCGCCGGGTTCGTGATGCGCCAGCTCCGCGTCGCCCATCCGATCCTGGACGTCCGGCTGTTCGCCAACCGCTACTTCGCTACAGCGGCCACGATGATCGCCGTCGCGTTCTTCGCACTGTTCGGCTTCATCTTCCTGATCACTCAGTTCTTCCAGGCGGTCCAGGGCTACGGACCGCTCGCCGCCGGCGTCCGCACCCTGCCGTTCGCCGCCGTGATGGCCGTCTTCTCACCGGTCGCCATGGCGCTGGCCCACCGCTTCGGCCCGCGACCGGTCGCGACCGCCGGGGCCCTGTTCATGACCGCCGGATTCGCCCTCGTCGAGACGGCCTCGCGGACCTCCGGCTACTGGCAGCTGGTGGTCTGGTCGATGGCGCTGATGGCGGTGGGCCTGGCCTTCATCTCCGGGCCATGCACCCAGGTGATCATGGACGCGCTCACCCCCGCACAGGCCGGGGCGGGCTCGGCCGTCAACGACACCACCCGGGAGATCGGCGGCGCACTGGGCGTCGCGGTCCTCGGGTCGGTCCTCACCTCGGTCTACGCCGCGGGCGTCTCCGACCGGTTCGCCGCGCTCGGCGTCCCGCACGCGGCGACCGACACCGCCGCCGGTTCGGTGATGGCCGGGGTCGAGGTGGCCCATCGCGCCCCGCCCGGCGCGGTGACGACGCTGACCGTCACCGTACAAGACGTCTTCGTCGACGGGCTGCACAGCGCCGTCTGGGTCGCCGTGGCGGTGACCGCCGCGGCCGCGGTCCTCGGCTTCGTCGCGCTGCGCGGCGTTCCGCGCGGACACGTCGCCGGACCCGAGCCGGAACGCGAGCCGGCCGAGGCCGCAGCGCTCCCGGCGTGACCGGAGCGGCGTCAGCCGCGGAGCATCTCCGCGACCAGGAAGGCCAGTTCCAGCGACTGCTGGGTGTTCAGACGCGGATCGCAGGCCGTCTCGTAGCGGCTCTCCAGGTCGAGATCGGAGATGTCCTGGGCGCCGCCGAGGCACTCGGTGACGTCCTCGCCGGTCAGCTCGATGTGGATGCCGCCCGGGTGGGTGCCGAGCGCGCGATGCACCTCGAAGAAGCCCTGGACCTCATCGATGACGCGATCGAAGTGCCGGGTCTTGAAACCGTTCGACGCCGTGTGGGTGTTGCCGTGCATGGGATCGCACTGCCAGATCACCTTATGGCCCGTCTCCTCGACGGCCTTGACGATCCCCGGCAGCACCTCGCGCACCTTGTCGTTGCCCATCCGGGAGACCAGCGTGAGCCGGCCCGGACTGTTGTCCGGGTCGAGCAGCTCCACGTACTCGACGGCCTGCTCGGGGGTGGTGGTGGGCCCGATCTTCATGCCGATCGGATTGGCGATCAGCTTGGCGAACGCGACGTGGGCGCCGTCGATCTGACGGGTCCGCTCGCCGATCCAGAGGAAGTGCGCGGACAGGTCGTACAGGACCGGCTCGTCGCCGCCCCGCGGGTCGTCGGCCAGCCGCAGCATGGCGCGCTCGTAGTCCATCACCAGCGCCTCGTGCGAGGCGAAGATCGACGCCGACTCGAGGCTGGAGTCGGTGACGCCGCAGGCGTCCATGAAGCGCAATCCGCGGTCGATCTCGGCGGCGAGCGCCTCGTAGCGGGCACCGGCCGGGGACGCGGCGACGAACTCGCGATTCCAGTCGTGCACGCGGGCCAGCCGCGCCTCACTGCCGGTGAGCGCGCGGACCAGGTTCATCGCGGCGGCGGCGTTGGCGTACGCCCGCACCAGGCGCGACGGGTCGTGCACGCGCGCGTCCTCGTTCGGGTCGAGGCCGTTGACCATGTCGCCGCGGTAGCTGAGCAGCCCGAGCGAGTCGGTGTTGGCCGAGCGCGGCTTGGCGTACTGGCCGGCGATGCGCGCCACCTTCACCACCGGGGTGCTGGCGCCGTAGGTGAGCACCACGGCCATCTGCAGCAGCGTGCGGATGTTGGCCTTGATGTGCGGCTCGGTGTTGGCGGCGAAGGTCTCGGCGCAGTCGCCGCCCTGCAGCAGGAAGGCCCGTCCCTCGGCGACCTCGGCGAGCTGGGCGCGCAGATTCTCGACCTCCGACGGCATGCAGATCGGCGGCACGCTCTCCAGCACGGTGCGCATCTTGCGCGCCTCGTCGGGCGCCCAGCTCGGCTGCTGCAGCGCGGGCCGGGCCAGCATGTCCTCGAACTCGGCCTGCAACTTCCCCGGCAGCGGGGGGAGCTCCGGGAGCTCGTCGATCGGTACGTCTACGGTCCAGTTCACCACGGCGTCCAGGGTATCGGAGAGTCGCCGCGGGCCCGCCGGAGGCCGGGACTTATCCGGTGCCCGCCGAACCCGGCGAACCACTCACCCGCGTGCGGCCTCGATGGCCTTCCATCGCAGCAGGTTCTGCCGGGCGTCGACGAGCGCGCTGTGCGCGTCGCGGCTGGTGGCCGGAAGCTCCGGACTGCCCGCCGCCTCCCAGTGCTGGCGCAGCTCGCGCGTGAAGCGCGGCAACTCCCGCGGCAGCCCCGGCATGGCGCCCCACAGCTGGCACAGCACCACGTGGTCGTAGGCGCCCACCCACGCCCACAACTCCACCTCACCCGGTCCGGCGGTCAGGAAGGCGAGCAGGTCGTCGCGGATCTGGCGGCGGCTGCGCCAGGCCTTGTCGGCCGGTGACGGGAGCTTGTCGAGCACATTCGCCCGCACCCACGGCCCGGCTCGGCCGGGATCGAATTCGGTGGACACGGCGTAGAACTCGCGACCGTCCTCGGCGACGACGCCGATGGACACGAGCTCGATCGTGGTGCCGTCCTCGATGAACTCGCAGTCGTAGAAGTAGCGCACGGGCACCGATTATCCACGCCGCCGCACCCGGTGGCGAGGCGGCGGGCCCACACGGCGACCGCGCGGATCGGCCGGGCGGTACCTTTAACGCCATGTCTCCGTACGCCCGCACGACGGCGATCAGGCTGAGCCGGTGGCGGCCCGGGCCGTTCGCGTGGGTCAGTGCGATCGTGGTGCTGGCCACCTCGGCGACCCTGCAGATCATCGGTATTCCGGGCACGTCGAGCTACGGCACCCGGAGCCGCTTCGACCTGGACGTCTACCGGCTCGGCGGCCAGCTGTGGCACCAGGGCATCAGCCTGTACGCCGACGGATCGCTGCCGTTCACCCAGGACGGGATCTGGCTGCCCTTCACCTATCCCCCGTTCGCCGCCATGGTGTTCACCCCGCTGGGCGCGCTCTCCCTCGCCGCCGGCGGGATTCTCATCTCGGTGCTCAGCGTCGTCTGCCTGGTCTACGTGACGGCCGTCTTCCTCCGTCTGCTGCACGTCGGCGCTGCCGCCGGCCGGCCCGTGCTCGCCCTGTGGATCTCCGCGGTCGCGGTGTGGTCCAACCCCTTCGGGATGACGCTCGGCTTCGGCCAGATCAACATCATCCTGCTGGCGATGATCGTGATCGATCTGTTCGCCGTCGGCCGGTCCCGTGCCACGGACGACGACGGACGCGCCCCGACCGGCCCGGTGGCGGTGCTGCGCGGCACCCTCGTCGGCCTCGCCTCGGCGATCAAGTTGACGCCGCTGGTCTTCCTCGGCGTGTTCGCCGCCGCCGCGAGATGGCGGGCGTTCTGGACCGGGGTGGCGGCCTTCGTGCTGGCCGCCGCGATCGCCGCGGCCTGGCTGCCCGCCGACTCGCGCACCTACTGGACCGACACGGTCTTCCACACCAGCCGGATCGGGGTGCCGGAGGGGCCGATCAACCAGAACCTCAACGCCGCGTGGCTGCGGATCCTCGGCGCCGAGAATCCGGCCGCCCCGGCCGCCTGGGTGTTGTCGGCGCTGGTGGTGACGGCGCTGGCCGGTACGGCGCTGTGGCGCACCCGCCCGGTGGCGGCGTTCGCCCCGGGCGCGACCGCGCGCGACGACGTGAACGCCCTGCTCGCCGCCTGCCTCGTCGCCCTGTGGGGGCTGATGGTCGCCCCGACCACGTGGTCGCACCACTGGGTGTGGGCGCTCCCGGCGATCATGGCGTGCTTCGTGCTGGCCGTCGACACCCGGGAACGCTGGACGGCTCGGTGCTACGGCGGGCTCGGCGTGATCGGGGTGCCGATCTTCCTGATCGGCCCGTTCCAGCTGCTGCCGAAGGACGTCACCGTGTGGTCGTGGTGGCAGCAGGTCGTCGGCAACGCCTACCTGCTGTGGGGCCTGCTGTTCCTGATCCTGCTGTGCGTCAAGCCTTTTCGCGCGCTCGAGTGACGAGGACGACTACGCGGCGGCCGGCGGCTTCGGGTTCTTCAGGCTGGCCGCGTAGACGTCCACGTACTGCTGGCCGGAGAGCCGCATCAGGGCGTACATGATCTCGTCGGTCACGGCCCGCTCGATGAAGCGGTTCCCGGCCATTCCCTCGTAGCGGGAGAAGTCGAGCGGCTCGCCGACGCGGATGGTGAGCCGGGTCGGGCGCGGCAGCACGGTGCCGGGCGGGTTGATCCGGTCGGTGCCGATCATCGCGACGGGGATCACCGGGACCCCGGTCTCCAGCGCCATCCGGGCCAGGCCCGTCTTGCCCTTGTACAGGCGGCCGTCCGGCGAGCGGGTGCCCTCCGGGTACAGGCAGAGCAGTCGCCCGGACTCCAGGACCCGCTTACCGGCGAGGAGGGCGCCCGCGGCGGCCGTCGCTCCGGACCGGTCGATCGGGATCTGGCCCGACGAGGAGAAGAACCAGCGCTGGAAACGGCCTTTGAGACCCGTGCCGGTGAAGTATTCCGACTTGGCGAGGAAGAAGATCCGCCGGGGCACCGTCAGCGGGAGGTAGAAGCTGTCGACGACGGCGAGGTGATTGCTCGCCAGGAGCGCGGCGCCGTCGTCCGGAATGTTCTCCAGGCCCTCCACCTTGGGGCGGCCCATCAGCCACAGCCACGGTCCCATGAGGATGTACTTGAACAGGTAGTACCACATACTCCCGACCCGCTTCCTTCCGGCATCCGCGGCCCGACGCGATCAGCGGGCCCGAGTTCGGTCACTCACTCTACTGTGCGACGGCCACGAGCGGCGCGCCCGGCTCCTGCCGTCCGGCGAGTCCGAGACGCGCCACCTGGGCGGCGCCGATCAGACCCGCGGCCTCCCCCAGCTGCGTCGCCCGGATCCGGGCCAGCTGGCGGTGACCGGCCCCCGTCACCAGACCCGCGTAGTGTTCGCGCGCCTCATCCAGGTACAGCCCGGAGGCCATGCCGAGGCCGCCGGCGATCACGATCATGTCCGGGTCGAAGACGTCGGCGATCATCGCCATCCCCTGCCCCAGCCAGCGCGCCAGACTCGCGAACGCCGCCACCGCCACCGGATCCCCCTCCGCGGCGGCGGCCGCCACCCGGCGTCCGGTGAGTGATCCGGGATCGGCGGCGGAATCGGCGGCCAGCACCGAATGCCGGGCATCGGTCTCGGCCATCAGCTCGACGGCCGTATCGACCAGTGCGGTTCCGCTGCAATATCTTTCGAGGCATCCGCGCTTACCGCAGCTGCACGGCCGTCCGTCGGGAACGACGGTGAGGTGCCCGAACTCGGGGGCGACGCCGAAGCTTCCGCGATAGATCTCACCGCCCATCAGCATGCCCGCGCCGATGCCCGTGCCCAGGGCCAGCACCAGGGTGTTGTGTCCCCGCGAGGCCGCGCCGAAGTGCAGCTCGGCCAGGGCCGCGGAGTTGCCGTCGTGCTCGGCGAACACCGGCAGGCCGAGCCGCTCGGACATCTCGGCCGGCACCGCGGCCTCCCGCCACGCGAGATGGGGCGCGAACCGCACGGTCTGGCAGTCCGGTGACAGGAATCCGGCGATCGCCAGTCCCACCGCGTGCACCGTCCAGCGGTCGCGGAGTTCCCCCACCAGCCGGTCCAGGCAGTGTTCCAGGGCCCCGGCGGTCGGCGGTGTCGCGGCCCGGAGGGTGTCGAGCATCCCGCCGCGGGCGTCGACCACCGCGGCGCGCACGCTGGTGCCGCCGATGTCGATGCCGATGGTGAGGTCGTTGCCGGAGGTGCTCATCGTCCCTCAGCCTTTCACGGATGCGCGGGTGCCGCGGTGATCCGGACCGGAATCGACTGGAACCGGGTCGAGCCCGGCGCGGCCGTGTCCGACTCGGCGCGGAGCAGTTCGGCGGCGGCCTCCAGCACCGCGATGCACGCCGCGAGCAGGCGTGAGACCAGATCCCCGAGCTCGGCGGCCAGGCCGCCGGCCTCCCCGACCAGCCCGGCCAGTCTGGCGAGCCCCTCGTCGTCGATCCCCGGCAGACCGGCGAGGCCGGGACCGGTGATCAGCGCGGCCAGCTGTTCGATCTGTCCGGCGACACCGAGCAGCAGGGTGCCGACCGGATCACCGGAGGTGGCCCCGGTTCCGGTCTCCTGCGTGTCGTCGGCCATGGAAGACGGTCTCCTCGCTTCTCGAACGGTGCGAATCGTCAAGGTTACCCGCCGGTCACTTCCGGATGCATCCGGCGTCCGGCGTGCTGCGGAAACACGCTACGCCGACGGTCGTCAGCGCTGCGGCCAGACCGCCGGATCCGGCCGGAATCCGACGCTGAGCCGTGCGCCGTCCCAATCGGCCGCGGTCACCTGGCAGCGCCGCAGTACCGACGGCAGGCGCACCGGCTGCCGGAACCCGGCGATCGTCACCAGCAGGTCGTCGCCGGAGCGGCCGAGCGCGAGCTGCTCGGGGTCGGGCAGCGCCTGCCGCCACGACAGCCGGTATTCCGCATCCAGACCCTCGCCGCCGACGTGTTCGACGACGGGGGCGGCCGCGGCCCGCGGCCGGCCGTTCGGGGCGGGCAACGCGACGCGGAGCTTCCGCAGCCGGGAGAGGCGGACCGGCTCCTCGTCGCGGCGGCCGATCGTCACCATGGAGACCGCCGATCCCGCATCGGGTCCGAGGAGACCCCTCGCCCGGTCGAGTACCGCTTCGGTGGGCAGACCGCCGGAACCGGCGTTCACCAGCACCGATCGCAGCGGCAGTCCCATCACGTCGGCGGCCGCCACGTCGTCGCCGATCCGGGCCAGGCCGCGTTGGCCGCCGGTGCCGACCAGGTGCACGGACACCTCGTGCGAGTCGGCGATCAGTTCGCGCAGATCCTGGCAGTCCCGGTCGATGCCTTCCACGGCGGTGGCGATCTGGGCCAGTGCCGGCTTCTCGGCGGCCTCGGCGAGCCGCCGGTGCCGCGGCCACAGCCGGTCGATCGCGGTGGCGAGCACGGTCGGCGACCGCAACACGGCGAACGGATCCCCCGCCCCGGACAGGTCGACCACGACTCGCTGCCAGCGGCCGGAGGTGGCGGCGTCGCGGATCGCGCGCAACAGCAGGAACTCCGAGATCCCCGGCAATCCGGTGAGTTCCCCGGCGTCGACGCCGGTGAGGGTTCCCACCAGCGGCAGGCTCCGGGCCGCGCCCACCCCGGCCAGGGCCCCGGTGAACCCCGACCAGGCCGTCTCGGTGACGGCGAGCGGATCCAGATGGAGCAGATCGAGTTCCCCGGTCACCGGCACCGGCTGCCCCGGCACCCGGAAGACGCCGAGGCGGCGCGGCAGGTCCGAGCGCGGATCGACGGACACCAGCAGCACCCCGCCGGTGTCGGCGCGCGCGAGAGGTCCGCTGCCGCGGGCCGGCGCGGCCGCGCGCGCCAGCTCGAGGGCTCCGGCGGCGGCCAGCGTCGAGACGCCGGAGCCGCCGGGCCCCAGCACCAGGTGGAGAGGCGCCAGATCGATCAGCCTTCGACCCTCTTCTTGAGGTCGTTCAGCGCGGCGTCGGTGATGGCCTTCTCGGCGCGACGCTTCAGCTGGCTGATCATCGGGATCTTCAGGTCGACGGTGAGCGAGTAGGTCACCTTGGTCGAGCCGGGGACCTGCTGGGTCAGCCGGTAGCTGCCGAGCTGATCGCGCTGCAGGTCACTGGATTCCAGCCGCCACGACACCTCGGTGCCGTCGGCCGCCCACGCGTAGTCGAGCACGTAGGTGTCGGTGAGCACCCCGGCGTCGAGCACGAAGCGCACCCGCCGGGCGCGCCCGGCGTCGTCACTGTCGAGCACGGTCACCTCCCGCGCGGCGGTGACCCACTCGGGGTACGCGGCGAAGTCGGCGATCACGCCCATGACGGCGTCGACGTCGGCGCCGATGACGATGGACTGCTCGGTGTGGTCAGCCACGACGCACCGCGCGGTCCGGGGCGGCGGGGCCGCCGATCTCGCGGTCGCCCTCCAAGAGCGCCTTCACCTGGAACGACATCTCCTTGCCCGCCACTCGCCGCTGCTTGTTGGCCTCGGCGATCGCGGCCATCGCGGCGGCCGGATCGGCGGGCAACGGGGTCGTCGGCTCGCCGTGCAGGTAGTAGTGCAGGACGAAGCCGTCGAGCACTTCCTCGCACCAGATCTCCATGGTGCCCTCGACGGGACCGGCGACCCGCCAGCGCACACCGGCGTCGCCACGGTCCTCGACCACCTCGAGCCGCAGGTCGCCGAACCACTGCCGCCACCGCGCGCGATCGGTCACCACGGCGCCGGCACTGCTCGGGGCCGCGGCGACGAAGGTCTCGTCGGCTACCTGGATGGTTGTCACCGTCCTAGCTTCACATACCGGTATTCGGCGGGGAAAGCCGACCACGCACAAACGCCGAACACGGGGCGATAGACTCTTCTTTCGTTCAGCGCAGAGCGATAGCGATCCTCCCGCGCCGCCTCCCGACGCACGGACCGCAGCAGAATGAGAGAGGTATCCACCCATGGCCGAATGCCGCGTTCCTGCCCAGTACACGATCCCGCCGGAACGGAACGCGACCGATGTCCTGTTCGACGCCGCCGCGGCCGAACCCGGCCGGACCGTCTTCCTCGACGAGGCCGGCGGACAGTGGCTCCCGGTCAGCGCGCAGGAGGCGGCCGACAAGGTCCGGGCACTGGCCAAGGGCCTGATCGCGTCGGGCGTCAACGCCGGTGACCGGGTCGCCCTGCTGTCGGCGACCCGCCTGGAATGGACGCTGATCGACTTCGCCATCTGGTCCGCCGGCGCCACACCGGTGCCGATCTACGACTCGTCGTCGGCCCCGCAGATCGACTGGATCATGGAGGACTCGGGGGCCGTCGCGATCGTCGTCGAGAACGACAAGAAGCGCGCCCTCCTCGACGACGTCTCGCACGTCACCGCGGCCACCGGCGTCTTCGTCATCGCGCCGGACGACGGCCCCGGCATCCTCGAATCCCTCACCGCGGCCGGCGCCGACGTCACCGACACCGAACTGGAGGCCCGCCGGACGTCGCTGCACGCCGACTCGCCGGCGACCCTGATCTACACCTCCGGCACCACCGGCCGCCCCAAGGGCGTCATGCTCTACCACTCGAACCTGCTCGGCGAGATCGGCGGCGTTCTGGACACCTCGCTCAGCGATCTCCTCGGCGAGGGCAAGCGGCTGCTGCTCTTCCTCCCGATGGCGCATGTGCTGGCCCGCGCCATCAACCTGGTGGCCATCGAGGCCCGCGTCGAGGTCGGGTTCACCTCCGACGTGAAGAATCTGCTGCCGACGTTCGAGGTCTTCCACCCGTCGCTGATCCTGTCGGTGCCGCGCGTCTTCGAGAAGGTCTACAACACGGCCCGGCAGAAGGCGTACGACGAGTCCAAGGTCAAGGGCGTGATCTTCGACCGCGCCGCGTCGACCGCCATCTCCTACTCGAAGGCCGGCGAGAGCGGCTCGATCGGCAAGGTCCTGGACCTGCGTCACCAGCTGTACGACCGGCTCGTCTACTCCAAGCTGCGCGCCGCGCTGGGCGGTCAGTGCGAGCTCGCCATCTCCGGCGGCGCGCCGCTCGGCGCTCGTCTCGGCCACTTCTTCCGCGGCGTCGGCATCCCGGTGTACGAGGGCTACGGCCTCACCGAGACCACCGCGGCCGTCACCGTCAACACCCCGAGCCACGCGCGGATGGGCACCGTCGGGCGGCCCATCCCCGGCAACGCCGTGCGCATCGCCGAGGACGGCGAGGTGCTGCTCAACGGCGCCGTCGTCTTCGGCGGCTACTGGGACAACCCCGATGCCACCGCCGAGGCCATCACCGACGGCTGGTTCCACACCGGTGACCTCGGGTCGCTCGACGAGGACGGCTACCTGAAGATCACCGGCCGCAAGAAGGAGATCATCGTCACCGCCGGCGGCAAGAACGTCTCCCCGGCGCCGATGGAGGACATCATGCGGGCGCACCCGATGATCTCCCAGGCGATGGTCGTGGGCGACCAGAAGCCGTTCATCGGCACCCTGCTCACGCTCGACGCCGACGAGATCCCCGGCTGGCTGTCGCGTAACGGCAAGGACCCGAACACGCCGGTCCGGCTGCTGGTCAAGGACCCCGAGCTGCACGCCGACCTGCAGACCGCGATCGACGAGGCCAACGCCACCGTCTCGCACGCCGAGGCGATCAAGAAGTTCCGGATCCTGCACGACGACTTCACCGAGGACAACGGCATGCTGACGCCGACCATGAAGGTGAAGCGCAAGGTGGTGGCCGATCACTACGACCACCAGATCGACAAGATCTACCGCAAGTGACTCTCCCCGCCCGTCCTCTTCGATTGAGGGCGGGCGGGTGCGTCTGCGATCGTCTGGCAAAGTCCTCGCGCCACCCGCCGGCTGAGCCGTCCGAGGCGATAGCCGAGGACGAGTCGAAGCCACGCCCGCGGCCGGTGAGCTGATCTCGACTCCGCTCGATCGACATGAACTCCGCTCGATCGACATGAACTCCGCTCGATCGACATGAACTCCGCTCGATCGACATGAACTCCGCTCGAGTGGGCCGGGCGGGCCCTCACATCAATTGCGCGTCACCGCGACGAGCGGAGCAGAGCGAACTGGACGAGGGCCGTGGTGCCCGCCAGAATCGTCCCGACCACGCCGGCCACGAGAAATGTGATCCGCCAGTCGGTCCAATTCATCAGGCCGAACACCGCGATGACCGCGTAGCACCCCGCCACGAGAGCTGCGACCCACGTGCGCAGCACGAGCGCGGCGACCACCGCGGGAATGGCGAGAACCATCGCCACCTGCACCGGCGGAGACAGACCCAGCGCGTAGCGAATCGAGTCATCGCACGTCGCATCGGCGTGCGCCAGTGGTCCGGAGAGGCTGTCCCCTTTCGCGCAGCCGAGCGACACCGAACCCACCGGCATCGCCGCCACGAACACACCCGCCGCGACGCCGAGAACCGCGAGCCCCAGCCAGCACGCTCTGAGGACCGTCGACCGCCCGCCCGGACCGCTGCGGCCGTCTTCCGATCCCACCACGGGCGACACTAGAGCAGCTGGTCGAGTCTCGCGGCCTGGTGGCGCCACTGCCAGCGCTCCACCGTCCAGCGACGACCCGCCGCGCCCATCGCGGCGGCGCGCTCGGGATCGGTCAGGATGCTCGCGATCGCGTCGGCGACGACCGCCGGCCTACGGCCGTTGACCACCAGGCCGGTCTCGCCGTCGACGACCGTCTCCGGGGCACCGCCGGAATCGCCGGCCACGACCGGCACGCCGGTCGCGGAGGCCTCCAGGAAGACGATGCCCAGACCCTCGACGTCCAGTCCGCCGCCGCGCGTGCGGGTGGGCATGGCGAAGACGTCGCCCATCGCGTAGTGGCCCGGCAGCTCCGCGTACGGCACCGATCCGGTGAAGGTCACCCGGTCGGCGACACCCGTCTTGTGGGCGAGCGCCTTCAGCCGGTCCGCGTAGGGGCCGCCGCCGACGATCATCAGGTGCACGTCCGGCACGGCGTCGAGCAGCCGCGGAAGCGCCTTGATCAGGGTGTCCTGGCCCTTGCGCGGCACCAGGCGCGACACACACACGACGACGGGCCGCTCGCCGAGTCCGTAGCGGTCGCGCAGTTCCGCGCGCGCCATCGGGTTCGGTGCGAAGCGGTCGACGTCGACCCCGCACGGCAGATATTCCAGCGCGGCCCAGCGGCCGAAGGCCGAGGCGAACCGTCCGCGCGTGTACTTGCTGACGAAGGTGATCACGTCGGCCGTGTCGCCGATCAGCCGCAGCACCTGCCGGGCGATCGGCAGCATCGACCAGCCCACCTCATGGCCGTGCGTGCTCGCCACGATCCGGTCCGCGCCCGCTCGCCGCAACACCGGGCCGAGGATCGCGAGCGGCGCCGCCGCGCCGAACCACACCGTGTGAATGTCGTTCTCCCGCACCAGCTTCGCCGCACGACGAGCGACCGCCGGAGTGGGCAGCATGAGCGTCGTCGGATGCCGCACGATCCGGTAGGGCGCGGCGGCGTCGTACGCTTCGCAGCCCTTCCAGCGCGGCGCGTACACCGTCACCTCGTCGGCCGGCAGATGCGCGATCAGGTTCTCCAGGTACGACTGGATCCCCCCGGGGCGGGGCGGGAAGTCGTTGGTGACGAGCAGGGTGCGCCGCATTCAGCGCACCTGCTTGCCGAGCCAGGTCCGCCACTGCGCGACGGCGGTCGCCCGGTCCACGCCGAGCGCCCCGGCCAGGGCCGCGTCGGTCTTCGCGACCGGTCCGCCCTGGGCGACGGCGAGATACATCCGCTTGAGCTTGTCCTCGCCGTACTTCTGCGCGACGAACGTCGCGAAGCTCCAGGAGCTCTGGTAGGCGAGCCGGGCGGCATCGGTGTCGACGGAGAAGTCCTTGTCGCTCGGCAGCGCTTTCGGCACGTCGCCCGCGGCGATCTGCGCGGACAGCTCCGGCGCCACATCGGTGAAGTCGACCTTGGTGCCGCGGCGGCCGACGTACTCGGCGACCCCCTCGGTGAGCCACATCGGCGCGTCGTCGGCGGTGTCGAGCCTGGTCGCGACGTGGGTCAGCTCGTGCCGCAGCACCACGCCGATGCCGGCCACCGACAGCTGGCCGGCGGCGGGCGCGAGCACCACGCGCTGGCCGATCACCGTCTTGGCCCCGCCGTCGATCCGCGAGAAGACGGTCGCCGCGGCCGCCGCGTTGGTCTCCCCCGGCGCGGTGCGGGTGAACCCGGCGAACTGTTCGGGGGTGCCGGTGACCTGGATGACGGCCTTGCGCACCCACGCGTCACCCCAGAACGCGGTCACCGCGGCGACGGCCGGCGCGAGCTGGTCGCGCACCTTCGCCACGGTGCGGTCGGTACCCGGGTACGACAGGATCGACGACGTGCCGCCGGCCGTCGGGACGTCGTCGGCCAGGAGCCCGCCGAACGCCCACGGCACCAGTTCGGGCGGCCGCACCTCCTGCGTGGGGTCGACCGACTCGTCGGGGGCCAGCGAACCGTCGCCCAGCAGCTTCCAGTCGTCTCCGTAACGGGCGACGGCCAGTTCCTGCGGCACATCGATCACCGGCTCGTCGACGCCCGGCCGGGCCGCACCGCCGAGCGCGTAGCTCGCGGTGATCGGGGTGACCCACGTGTCGGAGGCGCCGGCGTCGTTCAGCCGTACGCCGAGTTCGCCGCCGATCAGCCGCTCCGGCCCGGCCGACGGGGCCAGCCGGTACTGCAGGGTCCGCAGCACCAGGTTGCTGCCCCGCGGCACCGGGGCGGCCGGGGCCGACGACGACGGCCGGTCCCCCGAGCGCGGCGACCGCCGCGGCACCGAGCGCTGCGGCGCCGGGCTCTGTGGCGCCGCCGCGGACGGGGTGGCCGTGGGCGCGACGGACGTGGCGGCGCGAGGCGCCGGGGCCGGCCGAAGGTCGTCCTGCGCACGGTGGAGCGACTGCCGGAACGCGGGAGTCGCCAGCGGGTCGATCAACGCATCGAGCCCGGCCCGATCGCCACTGGTGAGGGCCTTGGTGAGGGCGTCGAGCAGGGCGGTGACCCCGTCGGCCCGCTGCTGCTCGAAGGCGTTCGGCGGGGTGCTGAACAGCGGTGTCGTCGACGACGACGGCGCGGCCGCCTTCTCGCCGGAACCGCACGCGGTCACTCCCCCGGCGAGCAGGGCGAGGGCGGTGGCCGAGGCCACCGCCCGGGAGGCCCTGGAGGCTGGGGACAAGTCAGTACCGTCGCGCCGAGTTGTAGGGGCCGGCCTTGTCGATGGGCACCACGGCGACCGGGACACCGAACGTGGAGGCGTGGATCACGTAGCCGTCGCCGACGTACATGCCGACGTGGTGGGCGTCGCCGTAGTAGATGATCAGGTCACCCGGCTTGAGGTCGCCCCGGGCCACCGGGGTGCCGCCGCCCATCTGCGCTTCGCTGGTCCGCGGCAGGGTCTTGCCCGCCTGCTTGTAGGCCCACACCATCAGACCCGAGCAGTCGAACTGGTTCGGTCCGGTGGCACCCCAGACGTAGGGATCGCCGATGCGGCTGATCGCGGCCTGCACGGCGATCGCCTCGGGCGAGGTGCCCTTCGGGACCGCCCGCGGGTCGAAGTTGTACTTGGGGCCGCGCAGCGCGGCCAGTTGCTTGCCGGTCATCGACTGGTAGACCGCGCGGATGGTGACCGCTTCCAGCTGCAGATCGGACTGCTTGGCCTGCAGTTCGCCGCGCTTGCGCACCGCATCGGTCATCGCGGCCGAGGCCGTCGCCGACGTCTTCTGCGCGGCCGCCTTGGCGCTGGTCGCCCGGTCGACCGACTTCTTGACACTCGCGATGTCGCCGTCGACCTGCCGGGAGATCACCTCGAGGTCGGACATGTTGTCCAGGACGTTCTGCGGCGAGTCGCTGACCAGCAGGGCGTAGAGCCGGTTGGCGCGGACTCCGCGCGAACTCGCCCGGGCCAGCACGTCGACCGTGGCTCGCGCCTCGTCGAGGCGGCGGTCGGCCGCGTCCAGGTCCTTCTGCGCGGCGGCGGCGTCCTTGCGCGCGCCGGCGGCGATCTTGCGCTGCTTGTCGTACTCGGCCTGCGCCTTGTTCATCGACTCGGCCGACTTCTCGGCCTGGTCCGACAACTGGCGGTAGTGCGTGAGCAACTGGTCCGCCGAGCGCGCCGGCTCGGCCATCGCCAACTCGGGCGAGACCACCGCCAGCGTGGTCGCGACGCTCAGCGCCGCGACGATCGATACGCCGCGCCGGGTGGCACGGCGGAATTCACACGTACGCATCACTTCTGACATCCCTACCGATACTCGAATCGAGCCGCGCTCCCCGGAGGGGCCCACGGCTCGACTCGGTACTGCATGTTTGCGGCGTGTGCGCTCAGTAGCGGCGGATGCCGGTCAGCGCCCAGGCCTTGACCGGCGCGCGCTTCACCGGCACACCCTCGGTCGAGGCGTGGATGAACTGGCCGTGGCCAGCGTAGATGCCGGCGTGGCCGCCGCCGTTGAAGATCAGCACGTCGCCGGGCTTGGCGTCGGCGAGCGAAGACACTCGCTGGCCGCCGCCGAGCTGGCCGTAGCTGTCACGCGGGATGGTCTTACCGGCCTGCTTGTACGACCAGTAGACGAGGCCGGAGCAGTCGAAGGCGTTCGGGCCGGCGGCGCCGTACACGTAGGGCGAGCCGATCTTGGACTCGGCGGCGCGCAGCGCCTTCTGGGCACGCACCGGCTGGCTGTTGAGCAGACCCCCGCCGTTGTTGCCGTTCTGCTGGAACTGCGGCGGCACCTGGTTGTCGTTGATGCCGGGGACCTCGAAGGTCCCGACACCCGGCACGTTCACCGGGGCGGCGTCGGCCGGACCGGCCGCGAGCGCGAGGGCACCGACGGCGATCGAACCGGTGACCACGGCGGTCTTGGCCACCTTGGCGGCGACGCGGGGCTGTTCCAAACGGTGTTTGGCCACGGAAAGTATCTCCTTGTTGTTTCTCCCTGACCGCCGACCGGGTTAGCTGTCGGGTTCGGGCCGGAAGAGATGGCCCTACGCGGTTGCCCGCGATTCACCCCGATCCCTCGGCGCACCCGGCTCTCGCCGCGCGTCCGATGAGGAAGTGGTGGTTCCCCGGTACGCGGCCCTTGGTGGGGGCCGCGATTAGGCGGTGACCTCGGAGCGGAAATCCCCTGGCGGGAACCCCCGCCCTGGAAGGTCTCAGAAAGATTACGAAACTCGCGGGTCCGATGTCCACCGAACGCGCGAGGCGGTCGGGACCGCCTACCGGATCAGACCGCCCGGAGACGGCCGTGCGAACGCTCGGTGAATCCCGTTTGACGTGCTGCGATGTCACTTCTGGCGGCCCGTGCGGCCGCCCGCGAAATCAGCGCTGTGTCAACGAACACATCGATGGCATCGAGGAGGTCGTCATCGGTCTCCGCCCACTGGCTTTCGGGACCGAAGTCCCTGGTGGCAGGGGAAAAGAGCACCTGCATCAGACATCCGTCACAGGCCCGCTGCCGGGCCGGGCACGTCGCGCAGTCGATTTTCATTGTGATCTACCTCTCATTCGTAGCGTTGAGCGTGGTGACCGCCGTTTTCCGGCGGACCACGGCGCTCCGGCGGCACGGGAACACTCGACTCGAGGTGGAGACTAGGACGACCCTCCGACACCGGGGCCGTGGACCGCCGCGGCGGAACGGATTGTCGGAGGTGCCGCCTACCTTCCCGGGTATGGCTGATCACCGACCCGAACAGCAGCTGAGCTTCGCCGATCTCCCCGACGACGAGGAGTTCGCCACCGCCGCGCTGTACGACACCACCCTGGTGATCGTCGATCTGGAGACCACCGGCGGCAGCGCCGACCGGGATGCGATCACCGAGATCGGCGCGGTGAAGATCCGCGGCGGCGAGGTGCTCGGCGAGTTCGCCACCCTGGTCGACCCGGGTCGGGAGATTCCGCCGCAGATCGTCTCGCTGACCGGCATCACCACGGCGATGGTGCACGACGCCCCCACCATCGACGAGGTGCTGCCGGCGTTCTTCGAGTTCGCCCGCGGCGCGATCCTGGTGGCCCACAACGCCCGGTTCGACACCGGCTTCCTCAAACGCGCCGCCGCCCGCCGTCATCTGCCCTGGCCGTTCCCGGCGACGCTGTGCACCGTGGTGATGGCGCGGCGGATCCTCTCCCGGCAAGAAGCACCCACGGTCAAGCTGAGTGCGCTCGCCGAGCTCTTCGACGTCTCCGTGACGCCCACCCACCGGGCGCTCGACGACGCCCGCGCCACCGTCGAGGTGTTCCACTGTCTTCTCGAGCGCGTCGGGAATCAGGGTGTCCGCACCTATCGCGACCTGACCCGCTATCTGCCGCGCACCACGCCCGCGGTGCGCGCCAAGCGCACGCTCGCCGCCGGACTGCCGCATCGGCCGGGCGTGTACCTCTTTCGCGGTCCCGGTGACGAGGTCCTCTACATCGGGACGGCCGTCGATCTGCACCGGCGCGTCTCCCAGTACTTCACCGGCGCCGATCCGCGCGCCCGGATGGCCGAGATGGTGGCCCTCGCCCGCCGGGTGGAGCACGTGGAGTGCGCGCACGCCCTCGAAGCCGGCGTGCGCGAACTGACCCTGCTGGCGGTGCACAAGCCCGCGTACAACCGGCGCTCCCGCAATCCGCGACAGGGCTGGTGGGTCGTGCTCACCGCCGAACGCTTCCCACGCCTGCGGGTGACCCGTACTCCCGGCGAGCTCTGTCTCGGCCCGTTCGGCGGCCGCGCGGCCGCCGCGGACGTCGCCGATGTGATCGCCGGTGCCGCCGGCCTGCGCACCTGCACGACGTCCCTGACGACCGCCGACCACCATTTCTGCCCGGGGACCGCCGCGGCCGCGGCGATGCCCGACCCGCTCGTCGCGGCGCTGCCGGGGGCGTGTCGTGCCGCGAGCGACCGTCCGCAGACCCTGCCCGACTATCTGCCCCGCGTCCGGGCCGCCGCCGATCTGATCGAGGGCCGATCCGACGCGCTGCTCGACCAGCTCGCCGGGCGCCTGGCCCGGCTCGCCGAACTGCGTCGCTTCGAGTCGGCCGCCCGCGCCCGCGACCGGCTCGCCGCGACCATCGAGGCCCTCGCCCGCTGCCAGCGCCTCTCCGCGCTCGCTCGGCTCGACGAACTGGTTCTCGCCCGGCCGGCCTCCGCGCCGGCCGGCGGCTGGGACTTCGCGGTGATCCGCTACGGCCGGCTCGCCGGCGCGGGCTGCGCGGCGCGCGGTGTGGCGCCGATGCCGGTCGTCGAACTCCTCGTCGCCGGGGCGCAGTCGATCCGGCCGCCGGGTCCCGGCGACGGTCCACTGTCCGGGGCGCCGCCCGAGGAGGTGGCGCTGCTCTGGCGGTGGATCGCCGAGCCGGGCACCCGGGTGGTCTCGGTGACCGGCGACCTGTCGCTCCCGATCGGTTCGGCGCAGCGCCGTCTCGACTTCTCCGACGTCGCCCGCCGCGCCCGGGAACACCAGGCTCCACCGGCCGCCGGCTCGTTTAGGCTCGGGGCATGATCACCGCCATCGTCCTCATCGGAGCCGACATCCACCAGATCCCGGAGACCGCGCAGGCCGTCGCCGACATCCCGGGGGTCACCGAGGTGTACTCGTGCGCCGGGGACGTCGATCTGATCGCCAAGGTGCGTGTCCGCAGCCACGACGACATCGCCGATGTCGTCACCGGCCGGATCAACCGGCTCCCCGGAGTGCGCCACAGCGCCACCCACATCGCTTTCCGCAGCTACTCGAGCTCGGAGGTGGAGGGCGGCTTCTCCATCGGAGAGGAATAAGGAGAGGAGAGCTACCCGGCCAGCGCGGTACTGAGCTCGGCCCAGCGCGCCAGCCGGTCGGCCGCCGCCCCGGAGTCGAGCACCTCGTCGATCCGGGCGAGGGCTTCGCGCACGGCCGCGGTCAGCTCGCCCTCGCCGAACAGCCGCTCCTGCTCGAAGGCGACCAGCGTGGCCGCGGCGTTCAGCGACACCGCGTCACGCACCGGTCCGCGTGCCCCGGCGAACAGATCCCGGGCGATCCCCGCGTTCACCTGAGCGTCGCCGCCCTGCAGTGCCGACAGCTCCACCAGCTCCAGGCCGAGGTCGCGGGGATCGAGCGTGTGCCGGGCCACCTCGCCGCCGACCACCTGCCACACCGTCGACGTGGTGGTCGTGGTCAGCTCGTCGAGGCCGTCGTCACCGCGCACCACCAGCACCCGGTTGCCGCGCTCGGCGAAGGTCTGCGCCAGCGCGGGAGCCAGATCGGTGAACGCGCAGCCGATCAGCCCGGCCTCCGGCGAGGCCGGATTGGTCAGCGGGCCGAGGACGTTGAACACCGTCGGGATGCCGATCTCCTTGCGCGGCGGGCCGGCGAACCGGAACGCCGGGTGAAAGACCGGGGCGAAGCAGAAGCCGATCCCCACCTCGTGCAGACAGCGCTGCACCGCTTCGGGGCCGAGGGAGATCGCGACGCCGAGCGCTTCCAGCACATCGGCGCCGCCGCTCTTGGACGACGCCGCGCGGTTGCCGTGCTTCACCACCGGCACCCCCGCCGCGGCGACCACGACCGAGGTCATCGTCGAGATGTTCACCGTGTGCGAGCGGTCGCCGCCGGTGCCGACGATGTCGACCGCCGGCCCGCCCGGGTCCACCCGATTGGCCATCTCGAGCATGGTGGCGGCGAGGCCGCGCAGTTCCGACGGGGCGGCGCCCTTCATCTTCACGCCCACCCCGAACGCCGCGATCTGTGCTCCGGTCGCCGCGTCCGACATGATCTCGCGCATCGCCCAGCCGGCTTCGCCCACCGTCAGGTCGTGGCCGTCGGTCACCTTGCCGAGGATCTGCGGCCAGGTGAGCGACTCCGGCGACGGCGCGGACGGGGACAGCGGAGCGAAGGTGTTCACCCCGACAGGATAAACAGTGTTCATCGCCCCGGATCCGCGACGTCGAGCACCGCCCACCCGCCGACCGTGCCGCCCACCCGCGCCGCGATGGAACTCAGCAGCGACCGCTCCTGCGAGACCCGCCGGGCGTCGATCGGCTGGACGCGGGCCAGCGCCACCGCGACCAGCCCGGCCGGCGCCGGCGGATCGGAGGCGAGGGCGGGTGCCGGCACGTAATCCTCCGACGCGCACCGTTCGATGACGCCGGGCACCTGCGCCGCGGGCAGAAAGACCAGCAGCCGCAACAGACGTTCCGCGGGATCGATCAGTCCCGCCGCGGCCAGCACCGTCGAGGACGCCGCGGTCTCGTCATGCGATTCCGCGATCACCACCGCCCGCGTCAGCTCTTCGGACACATCCCGGGGCGCGTCCGCGCGCCGCATGAACCACCTGCGCATGTCCGTCTCCTCACCCTTGCCGTGTTCTTCAGGACTCTCTCAGCCCCGCCGGGCACGATAGCTGGTGGCGCCCGCACCCGATCTTCGCCCCGAAGACCCCGCCGGACACGCCCGGCGGCCCCGACCGCACCGCCCGCGACCTGCGATGGGACAACTATTTTCGGCGAATTTGGGACCCGGGTGGGCATCTCTTACTACGACCCGTCATACTTCTCATGTGACTAGCGCCGTGGGTACCCAAGGAACCTCTATCACCTCGCGTGTGCATTCGCTGAACCGTCCGAACATGGTCAGCGTCGGCACCATCGTGTGGTTGTCGAGCGAGTTGATGTTCTTCGCCGGACTCTTCGCGATGTATCTCGTCGCGCGAGCCAATGCCAGAGCGGACTGGCCGCAGCCTCCGGCCCACCTGAACCTGGCGCTCGCGATCCCGGTCACCATCGTCCTGGTCGCGAGTTCGGTCACCTGCCAGCTCGGCGTGTTCGCCGCGGAGCGCGGCGACGTCTTCGGCCTGCGCCGCTGGTACACGCTCACCTTCCTGATGGGCGCGTTCTTCATCGCCGGCCAGTCGTACGAGTACTACACCCTGATCAACGAGGGCGTCACCCTCTCGTCGTCGGCCTTCGGCTCGGTCTTCTTCATGGCGACCGGCTTCCACGGACTGCACGTGATCGGCGGTCTCGTCGCCTTCATTTTGCTGCTGGTCCGCACCCGTCTGTCGAAGTTCACTCCGGCACAGGCCACCGCGGCGATCGTCGTGTCGTATTACTGGCACTTCGTCGACGTGGTCTGGATCGTCCTGTTCGTCCTCATCTACTTCGTGCAGTAGCCCGCGCACACCGAAGTAGCAGTCCAATCGCTTAGTAGAGAGTCACCGATGAGATCATCTCCACCGAGTTCGTCCGAGCCGATCGGCGACGACCGGACCGAGAGCGCGACCGCCGGAACCGCGAAGACCGATGCGCGTCGCGCCAAGTCGCGCCGCAAGCTCCGTCGTCGCGCAGGCGCCACCGCCTTTCTGCTGTTCGGCCTGATCGCGACCGGCCTGCTGGCCGGTCTCCTCACGCCCAAGCCGCAGGTCGCCACGGCCGACAGCAACAACGCCGTGCTGGTCGAGCAGGGCAAGCAGCTGTACGAGACCTCGTGCGTGACGTGTCACGGCAAGAACCTCGAGGGCGTGCCGGATCGCGGTCCGTCGCTCCTCGGTGTCGGCGACGCCGCCGTCTACTTCCAGGTCTCGACCGGCCGCATGCCCGCCGCCCGCGGCGAGGCGCAGGTCGCCCGCAAGACCGAGAAGTTCACGCAGGCGCAGATCGATCAGCTCGGCGCCTACATCCAGGCGATGGGCGGCGGCCCGAGCGTGCTCTACGAGTACAAGGACGGCAAGCCGGTCACCGACCCCAAGACCGGGCTGCCGAAGCTCGCGATGGAGTCGATCAGCCAGAACCGCGACCTGGGCCGCGGCTCGGAGCTGTTCCGCCTCAACTGCGCGTCGTGCCACAACTTCACCGGCCGCGGCGGTGCCCTCTCCGGTGGTAAGTACGCCCCGCCGCTGACGAACGTCAACGAGCAGCAGCTCTACACGGCCATGCTCACCGGCCCGCAGAACATGCCGAAGTTCTCCAACCGGCAGCTGTCGCAGGAAGAGAAGAAGGACATCATCGGCTTCATCCGCTACGCGGACTCCTCGAACCCGATCGGCGGCTTCGGCCTCGGCGGCTTCGGCCCCGTCTCCGAAGGCGTGGTCATGTGGGTCATCGGCGTGGTCGGGATTGTTGTCGGTGCGATGTGGATTGGATCACGAAATTGAGCGCAACGAGTAACGACGTCCCATCGGACGACCAGCTCGCCGCGATGAGCCGCGACGAGAAGGTCCAGCTCGGCACCAACCTCGACGGCGTCGAGATCATCTACCGCGAACCGCGCTTCCCGGTGCCCGGCACCAAGGCCGAGAAGCGGTCCGAGCGCATCGTCGCCTTCTGGTTCGTCGTGTCGGGCATCTTCGCCCTGGCCGGTTTCGCATTCTTCGTGTGGAACCACTGGGAATTCACCATGCCCGACCACCCGAACTACTGGTGGTACACCTTCTACACGCCGGCTCTGGGCGTCTGCTTCGGCCTGTCGATCCTGAGCTTCGGCTTCGGCGTCGTGCAGCTGACCAAGCGCTTCATCCCGGCCGAGATCTCGGTGCAGGAGCGGCACGACGGCCCGTCGGCCGAGGCCGACCGGCAGACGATCGTCGCCGAGCTCGACGACACCCTGGACACCTCCACCCTCCCCCGCCGCAAGATGATCCTCGGATCGGCAGCGTTCGGCCTCGGTGCACTCGCCTTCGCGGGCGGTATCGCCGCGATCGGCGGCTTCATCAAGAACCCGTGGGCGGACAAGAAGGACGACCTGTGGCAGACCGGCTGGTCGCCGATCCACAACGTCAGCAAGAACGAGACCGTCTTCCTGCGCCGCGACACCGGTAACCCGTACCAGGTCGCCCTGGTGCGGCCGGAGGATCTGGACGCCGGCGCGATGGAGACCGTCTTCCCGTGGCGCGTCTCCGACGGCTACGGCGACACCGAGGAGTCCCGTCACAAGCTGCTGGAAGGGCTGCGCGCGGTGCGCAACCCCGTGATGCTGATCCGCCTGCGCCCCGACGCGAAGGTGATCAAGCGCCGCGGCCAGGAGAGCTTCAACTACGGCGACTACTACGCCTACACCAAGGTCTGCAGCCACCTCGGCTGCCCGACCTCGCTGTACGAGCAGCAGACCAACCGCATTCTCTGCCCGTGCCACCAGTCGCAGTTCAATGCCCTGGAGTACGCCAAGCCCGTCTTCGGACCGGCCGCGCGCGCCCTGGCTCAGCTGCCGATCACGGTGAACAATCAGGGGTACATGGTCGCCGCAGGCGACTTCATCGAGCCCGTCGGACCGGCATTCTGGGAGCGTAAGTCATGACGATCGCCGACCGCCTCGCCACGCAGGCAGACGAGGCCGACCAGCGGTACCGCATGGCCGCGGGTATGCGCCGCCAGATCAACAAGGTGTTCCCCACCCACTGGTCGTTCCTGCTGGGTGAGCTCGCGCTGTACAGCTTCATCATCCTGCTGCTGTCCGGTGTCTACCTCACCCTGTTCTTCGATCCGTCGATGGCACATGTGATCTACGACGGCGCCTACACGCCGCTCAAGGGCGTCACCATGAGCCGCGCGTACGAGACCACCCTGAATCTCTCGTTCGAGGTCCGCGGCGGCCTGTTCGTCCGGCAGATCCACCACTGGGCGGCCCTGCTGTTCGCGGCGTCGATCATCGTGCACATGTGCCGCATCTTCTTCACCGGCGCTTTCCGCAAGCCGCGCGAGGCCAACTGGGTGATCGGCTGCTTCCTGCTGCTGCTGGCGATGTTCGAGGGCTTCTTCGGCTACTCGCTGCCCGACGATCTGCTGTCCGGCACCGGTGTCCGCGCCGCCATGAGCGGTATCGTGCTGAGCATCCCGCTGATCGGCACCTGGATCCAGTTCGCCCTGTTCAACGGCGACTTCCCGGGCGAGATCATCATTCCGCGCATGTACGTGCTGCACGTGCTGATCTTCCCGGCCATCATCCTGGCTCTGATCGGCGCGCACCTGGCACTGGTCTGGTATCAGAAACACACCCAGTTCCCCGGCCCCGGCCGCACCGAGAACAACGTCGTCGGCGTCCGGATCCTCCCGGTCTTCGCGGCCAAGGGCGGCGCCTTCATGGCGATCACCACCGGTGCTCTGGCGCTGATGGCCGGCATCTTCCAGATCAACGCGGTCTGGCAGATCGGCCCGTACAACCCGGCACAGGTGTCCGCCGGCTCGCAGCCCGACATCTACATGATGTGGACGGACGGCTTCGCCCGCCTCATGCCGCCGTGGGAGATCTACTGGGGCCACTACACCATCCCCGCCATCTTCTGGGTGGTCGTGGTGATCGGCATCATCTTCGCTCTGCTCTTCAGCTACCCGTGGATCGAGAAGGCCCTGACCGGCGACGACGTCCACCACAACCTGCTGCAGCGGCCGCGTGACGCTCCGGTCCGCACGGCCATCGGCGCGATGGCATTGGCGTTCTACATCATCCTCACGGTGAGCTGCATGAACGACATCATCGCGCTGAAGTTCCACATCTCGCTGAACGCGACCACGTGGATGGGCCGCATCGGTCTGCTGGTGGTTCCGCCGATCGTGTACTTCGTGACCTACCGCTGGGCCATCTCGCTGCAGCGCAGCGACCGCGACGTCCTCGCCCACGGCATCGAGACGGGCATCATCCGTCGCGAGCCGGCCGGTGAGTACATCGAGATCCACCAGCCGCTGGGCCCGGTGGACGATCACGGTCACCCGATCCCGCTCCCCTACGAGGGTGCGGCGCTGCCGAAGCGGATGAACAAGCTCGGCTTCGCCGGCCAGACCGGCTCGGGCGCCCTGCTCGCCGCCGACCCGGCCGAGGAGCAGGCGGAGAACGTGAAGGCCGCTCACGAGCAGCACGAAGCCGAGAAGGAGGCTCTCCTGGAGCTTCAGTCTCGCGGCGGTACTCCCTTCAAGTAGCCGCATACCGCACGACACGACGAAGGCCGCCTCGCTGATCGCGAGGTGGCCTTCGTCGTTCCTGGTCGTGTCGTCGTCGTGTCGTCGCGGCGTGCGCACTCCCGGTCGCTCCGCCCCTCCCCTCCCCCACCCGGCGGCCGCGTACGCACGCGCGGCCGAGGGCAGGTCGGGCAGGGACGCGCTGGCGTACTTGGACGGTGCGGGCGTATCTGGACGCTGCTGTTCAGGTATCGCCAGCACGATCCGAATCTGGTGGGCTGATCCCTGTCGGGGACTCATGCGGCGGCGATGCCTCGATCCGGCCCCTGCCTGCTGTCGCGGCGGCGCGCCCCTCGTCGACTCCGGCTCCGGAACCCGTCACGAACCCCCCTCACGGCCGCAATGGGGGCCGAACGCTCTCGTACCGGTGCGGGGCGCGACGCGGACGTTCCCTCGGGGGTCCCGCGCGGCGCAGCGCGCTGAAACGCGCTGACTATCGAGGGCGGAGCGAACTCTCGGGACTATCGGCGCTCCCCTCCGGTACGGGTTCCGTCGACGACGCCGGCGTATGCGGACCACGCCGGCGTATCTGGACGCCGCGGTTCAGGTATCGCCCGCACGATCGACGTCCGGCGGGACGATCTCCGTCGTGCCGGTGAACCGCTCACTTATCGCTCCGGCTCGCTCTCTCCCCTCCGACGAAGCACCGATCGGCGGGGAGGGCGCTCGCCCCTGTCAGCCTTGCGCTGTATGTCTCCTTCATCGTTTCCGGACCGGAATACTTCGGAAGTCCCGCTACCAGTGCGTTTGATTCCGGTCCGCTGACCATCGCGCACACGCCCCGCGGGTATCTGTTCAGATCGGAGGGTGTGTGCCGACCAGTGAGAAGGAGACCCGGCAATGGGAACGACAGACACCGAATCTGAGCGGAGCTTCATTCAGAAGCACTTTCCGGCGAACCGTTCCGGCGTCGGCTGGCGGATCGCCGTGCTGACGATGTTCTTGCTCCTCGCCGTGGCGCTCTTCGGTTCGGACTGGAACAGGTACGCGATCATCGCTCCATTGGTGGCCGGGTACCTGATCGCGATAGTCCGCACCCTCCGGCGCCCGAGCTAGCTTCAGCCCGGGGCCGGCATCGCAAGAACACGGCGGCCGGCCCGCTGCGCCTCGATCAGCAGGCGCGCCGGCCGGTCGCCTGACTACGACGCATCGAGTCGACGGTGACCGTTCTCGCGTATCCCGCGATCAGTGGTCGCGAGCACGTCGTCGGTGAATCGCACCACGGCACGCGCTACGGCCTGATCCCGGTCACCCGGTCAGCGTCCACCCGCTGACGGTACGGGTTTTGGCGGCAGCCACGACCACCTTCTCAAAGCACGGCGAACAGGC
Organism: Gordonia sp. PP30; assembly: GCF_023100845.1. Classification (NCBI taxonomy): domain Bacteria; kingdom Bacillati; phylum Actinomycetota; class Actinomycetes; order Mycobacteriales; family Gordoniaceae; genus Gordonia; species Gordonia sp. PP30. The sequence goes on from NZ_CP095864.1 coordinate 2,773,745, forward strand.
CCACAGTGAGCGCAGCGCACACGGGCACGCGAGCCCCTCGGTTACGCGTTGCGGCGCCACGGAAGCACTACCGGGTCCTGTGGGCTGCCGCGTAGTGACGGCGAGCAACGAACGCGGCCGGAGCTTCTGCCCGTGTCGACGGCGCTTGAAAACTGAACACTAACGGCGCTTGAAAAGTGAACACTCTGCCGACGATTGGAGGGTGATCACTTTGGAGGATTGGGCGTTGATCCGCAGGCTGGCCGCTGATGGTGTGCCGAACAAGCGGATTGCTGAGCAGTTGGGTATCAGCAGGACGACGGTGATCAAGGCTGTCGGGTCACATGAGCCGCCGAGGTATCAGCGGTCTGCGGCGCCGACGTCGTTCACGCCGTTCCAGGCGCGGGTGCGTGAGTTGCTGGCCCAGACCCCGGATATGCCGGCGACGGTGCTGGCTGAGCGGGTGGGCTGGACCGGGTCGATTCGCTGGTTCCGCGACAACGTCAAACGGGTTCGCGCCGAGGGCGCGCGGATCGATCCGGCTGATCGGCTGTCCTGGTCTGCCGGCGATGCTGCGCAGTGCGATTTGTGGTTCCCGCCGTACAAGTTCGTGCTCGAGGATGGTTCGCGGGCGTTGTTGCCGGTGCTGGTGATGGTTCCGGCATTCTCCCGGTACATGTATGGCCGGATGATTCCGACTCGCACCAGCACTGATCTGCTGTTGGGGTCATGGGAGCTGCTGGGTCAACTCGGTCGGGTACCGCGCCGCCTGATCTGGGACAACGAGCCCGGGATCGGGCGTGGCAACCCCACTGAGGCCGCGGCGGTGTTCGCCGGGTCGCTGGCGACCAAGTTCGTGTTGCTGCGTCCACGTGATCCGGAGTCCAAAGGGATTGTCGAGCGCCGTAACGGGTTCTTCGAGACCTCGTTCATGCCGGGCCGCACGTTCAGTTCGCCAGCCGATTTCAACGACCAGTTCACCGAGTGGCTCGCCACGGCGAATCAGCGTGTGGTGGAGCCTGTCAAGTTTTCTGTGTATGTCGTTCGGGTGTTCGGGTTAGAGGTGATGGTTGATTCGTTCGGGGTAGATCAGGGAGAGTTGTTCCAATGCTCGTTTCCAGTTCGTGGTGACTTGGCCTTCGACGAGTCGGCCGGGGGCTCGGCGTTGATCGGCGGGTAGTCCTTTCTCCTTCTCGCGTTCACGGGCGCGTTTGTCCTCGATGTTGCCGATCGCCATCCACAGCAGCTTCACGGCGGCTGCGTCGTTCGGGAAGTGCCCGCGGTTCTTGATGACCTTGCGCAACTGGTAGTTCAACGATTCGATGCTGTTGGTCGTGTAGATCACCCGGCGCAGCTCCGGCGGGAACGCCAGGAACGGGGTGAACCGTTCCCAGGCGTCGCGGAAACTGCGCACCGTCGACTGGTAGCGGCGCCCGAGTTCGGAGGCGTCGAACTCCTCCAGGGCCTGGAGAGCAGCGTCGGCGCTGGAGGCCTGGTAGACCGGTTTGAGGGCGGCGGCGACGGCTTTGCGGTCACCGTAGGACACGAACCGCATCGACGCCCGGATCAGGTGGACCACGCACGTCTGCACGGTAGCCTGCGGCCAGGTCGCCTCGACCGCGTCGGCGAACCCGGTCAGCCCGTCACAGCACACGATCAGCACGTCCTGCACGCCGCGATTACGGAGTTCAGCGCACACCGACGCCCAGAATTTGGCGCCCTCGGTCTGCGCGATCCAGATCCCCAGGACGTGCTTGATACCGTCCACGTCGACACCGACGGCCAGGTGCGCGGACTTGTTGATCACGTGCCCGCCGTCACGGACCTTGACCACGATCGCGTCGAGGTACATCACCGGGTACAGCGGTTCGAGGTCACGTTGCTGCCACTTGATCACCTCGTCGGCGACCTCTTCGGTGATTTTCGAGATCGTCTCGTGCGACAGGTCCGTGCCGATCGTGGAGGCCAGATGGTGCTGGATATCGCGGATCGTCATCCCGCCGGCGTAGAGCGAGACGATCATCGCGTCCAGACCGTCCAGACGGCGCTGGCCCTTGCGGACCAGCATCGGGATGAACGAGCCGTCGCGGTCACGCGGGATACGTAACTCCACGTCCCCGACCTCGGTGGCGACAGTCTTGGTGCCGTAACCGTTACGGGAGTTGGGAAACGACGACGCCTCCGGGTCGCCGGCCTCGTACCCGAGGTGATCGCTCAACTCGGCGTTCAAACCACGCTCCAGGGCCGCCTTCATCAGCGACCCGAGCAGACCGCCCTCGCCGGTCAACGGCTCGCCGCCATCGATCTTGGCAAGGACATCATCGAGCGCACCCGAGGCGATGAGCGCATCGGTGGCCTCGTTCTGGCGGCGACGCCGCTCTTCTCGTGACTGATCCACAGTCACATCATCGATGGTCACAGTGAGAGTTCCTTTCAGGACTCACCCTCCCGACTTACACAGACCATCTGACACGCCCTGTGGTGCGCACTCTCAAGGCGCGCCCAGCTGATCTGCTGGCCGCCGACAAGGCGGCGATGCTGGCGCTGCCGCCAGCGGTCTTGCATGTGGGCTGGCACAACCAGATCCGGCTGGGCCGGGACTACTACGTGCGCGTGGACACCAACGACTACTCCGTCGATCCCCGCGCGATCGGTGCCCGCGTGGACGTTTCGGCTGATCTGGAGACCGTGAAGGTCCGCCACGGCGGCCGCGTGGTCGCTGTCCACCAGCGGCGGTGGGCCCGGCGCATGGTCGTCACCGACCCCGAACACGTGAGGATCGCCGGCACCCTGCGCACTACGTTTCAACAACCCGTGACCCGACCCGAGGCCGAGACGATGATGCGTGATCTGGCCGACTACGACCGGGCCTTCGGCCTGGACCCCGAGCAAGTGAGCCACCCATGAACCCACCGGTCTCCGACAACGCCGCGATGATCAAACAGATCATTCACCTCGCTGCGGTCCTCAAAGCCCCGCGGATCACCGAATCGGCCGCCCGCCTAGCCGACCACGCCCGCGATTCGGGCTGGACCCACGAAACCTATCTGGCCGCGGTCCTGGAACGCGAAGTCGCCGCCCGCAACGCCTCGGGCGCCCGGCTACGGATCCGCGCCGCCGGCATGCCCGCGACCAAAACGCTCGATGACTTCGACTTCGACCACCAGCCCACAGCACGAGGCCCGATCCAGGCACTGGCCTCCGGGGCCTACCTCGCCGAGCATCGCAACGTCGTGCTCCTCGGGCCACCGGGCACCGGGAAGACTCACCTGGCCACCGCCCTCGCAGTGGCCGCCTGCCACCAAGGACACCGCGTCCTGTTCGCCACCGCCACCGAATGGGTAGCCCGGCTCAGCGAAGCACACGAGCGAGGACGACTCGCCGCTGAACTGGCGCGTCTGCGCCGATACGGACTGATCATCGTCGACGAAGTCGGCTACCTGCCCTTCGAACAAGACGCCGCGAACCTGTTCTTCCAACTGGTCTCATCCCGCTACGAACACGCCTCACTCATCCTCACCAGCAACCTGCCATTCAGCTCCTGGGGTGCGGTGTTCGGCGACCAAGTCGTCGCCGCCGCGATGATCGACCGCATCGTCCACCACGCCGACGTCATCGCCCTCAAAGGAGCGTCCTACCGACTACGCGACAGAGGCCTGGAAACACTTCCCAGCATCAAGGCCGAACAAGAAAACCTAGACTAGAGACTGTTCACTTTTGGACCGCCGAAACCGTTCAGGTTTCGACCGCCGCCGACAGCCCGCGCCACCGTCGTCGTATTGTCGTCGGCCGGCGTCGACACGAGGCGTGGGCTCGACGGAGCGATCCGACGACAGCGGGCCGAATACGCGACGAGGACCGTCCCGATTCCTCCCGTCGCCACCACCCCACCACGACGCCGCGGGCAGCCCCGTCTGGCGTGGCCGAGGTGCGGCTGATCACCGTCACCGAGAACCACGGGTGCCCGTCCGCTGCCCATGCGGCGTCTCACGGGGTGCGGTCGCCACGCGGACAACGGCCCGACCCGCGACTTCAGCCCCCCCATCGGCTGATACCCCAGACGACGAAGGCCGCACCCGGCGAACCGGGTGCGGCCTCGACGACTCGGGAGCGACGTCAGTGCTTCTCCGGCCCCACGTGGTACTCCATCACCAGGCCGACGACGGCGGCCACCAGGAACAGGGCCACGCCGATCGAGAACCAGAAGTTGCCGGTGGCGAAGCCGATGGCGAACAGCGCGGCGGCACCGGCGATCATGATGGGCCAGTAGCTGTGCGGGCTGAAGAAGCCCAGCTCGCCGGCACCGTCTTCGATCTCGGCCTCGTCGTAGTCCTCGGGGCGGATCTCCACGCGGCGCGCCACGAACCGGAAGTAGCTGCCGACCAGGAGCGAGAGCGCGGCGGAGAAGAACAGGCAGGCCACGCCGGCCCATTCGACGCCGGTCCGGTAGAAGTAGGTCGCCACGGCGTAGATGATGCCCATCACGATGAAGAACACCGCGATGGCTTCAAAGATTCGAGATTCGATCTTCATAGCGAGTCGTGCTCCTCTTACTTCGCCGGAGTGCAGTTCGGGATGGACGTGTCGTTCTTGTTGCCCAGGTTCTTCGGGACATCGGTGTTCGCCACCCGGCGGGTGTTGAACGGCACCGTGACCACCGACTCCGGCTCCTGGCACACGGCCGTGAGCGCCTCGGCGTTGGTCTTGTCGGGGTTGTTCTTGCGGTAGTTGATGTACTGGTCGAAGACCTCGCGCGGCACGGCGCGGACCTCGAAGTTCATCATCGCGTGATAGGTGCCGCACATCTCCGCGCAGCGACCGACGAAGGCGCCCTCACGCTCGATTTCGCTGATTTGGAAGGTCGACTCCTGCTTGTTCTCCTTGGGGAACGGCATGACGTCGCGCTTGAAAAGGAACTCCGGAACCCAGAACGAGTGCACGACGTCCGCGGAAGCCAGATCGAACTGGATGCGGGTCTTGGTCGGCAGCACCAGAATCGGGATCTCCGAGGAGGTGCCCAGGGTCTCGATCTTGTCGAAGGTCAGGTAGTTGCGGATGTCGTCGTCGCGACCACCAGCGGGGCCCGGCTTCTCCATCTCCTTGCCGTGGAACTCGATGTAGTCCGGCTGCTGCTGGATCTCGAAGGGGCCGCCCTTGCGGGACTGGTCCTTGGACACCAGGGTGTCGCCGTTCGAGGTCTTCACCTGGTTGTAGCCGAACTTCCAGTTCCACTGGAACGCGGTGACGTCGACCACCACGGCCGGATCGTCGACCTTCTTCTCCACCTTCGTCTGGGTGATGACGGTGAAGTAGAACAGGATCGCGATCAGCACGAACGGGATCGCGGTGTAGGCCAGCTCCAGCGGCACGTTGTAGCCGGTCTGGCGCGGGAACTCCGAGCCGGGATCGGTCGCGTCGAGTTCGGTCTGGTTCTTCTTGCGGCGATGGAAGGTGATGGTCCAGAAGATCAGGCCCCAGACCAGGATGCCCATCACGAGGGCCGCGATGCAGGCCCACTGCCAGAGCCGGAGCATGTCGTGGCTCTCCGGAGTCACACCGGCAGGCCAGCCGAAACGCACCGCTTCTTCCGGACTGCAACCGGTAAGGAACAGCGCGGCAGCCGCCAAAGCGCCGAGTCCGCCGACTCGCTTCACCGTGCGCGACGCAGTGATGCGCCGGGCCGACTTACGTCCACCGTGAGTCAATGTCACGCCTTCCTGCTGACAGGGAGCTGTTTGCGCGCGAGGAGTCCGTCGTGCAGCACTCGCTGATGGACATTCTCGCACCATGTACTACGCAGCGTAGACCAACACGGCGAACTGGTCGCGATTGGGTCTCCCCGTCGTGTCACCACCACCGGCGACCTGGGCGAAGGCACCGGTCCGGCGTCTTCGGCGGTGCGCCGGGTTCGCCGCCGATCACCGCTCTGCGGCATAGTAGAGAGGTTGGCACCCGATCCGGATCGGGCGCCTTTTTCACGACACCGAACAGTAAGGGGCGCGGCAGACGTGTGCGGCTTGCTCGGAATGCTCACCGCCGACGGCTCGGCGCCGTCGCTCGTCGACCTGATCGCGGAGGCCTCGCACTGCATGCGCCACCGCGGGCCGGACGATGCGCTCACCTGGAACGACCAGGACGTCGTCTTCGGTTTCAATCGGCTCTCGATCATCGACATCGAGCATTCGGCTCAGCCGCTGCGCTGGGGGCCGCCGGAGGAGCCGGAACGCTACGCGCTCGCCTTCAACGGGGAGATCTACAACTACCTGGAGCTCCGCGAGGAGCTGCAGCGCGAGTTCGGCGCGGAGTTCGCCACCGACGGCGACGGCGAGCCGATCGTCGCCGGCTTCCACCACTGGGGCCCGGACGTGGTGCGCAAGCTCCGCGGCATGTTCGCCTTCGCGGTCTGGGACACGGTGACCCGGGAGCTGTTCCTGGCCCGCGACCCGTTCGGTATCAAGCCGCTCTACCTGGCGACGGGCCCCGGCGGCACCGCGTTCGGCAGCGAGAAGAAGAGCCTGCTGCAACTGCTCGACGCCCTCCGACTCGACTCCGAGCTGGATCCGCGTGCCGTCGAGCACTACACGGTCCTGCAGTACGTCCCGGAACCGGAGTCGCTGCACGCCGACATCCGGCGTCTGGAATCGGGCACCTACGCGACGCTGCGGCCCGGCGAGGCGCCGACGACCACCCGTTACTTCCGGCCGCGGTTCGCCGTGCAGCCGTTCGCCCGGCCGGGCGAGGCGGCCCGGTACGACGAGATCGCCGACGTCCTGCGCGATTCTGTCGCCAAGCACATGCGGGCCGACGTCACCGTCGGGTCGTTCCTGTCCGGCGGCATCGATTCGACGGCGATCGCCGCGCTGGCCATCCAGCACAACCCGGATCTGATCACCTTCACCACCGGTTTCGAGCGCGAGGGCTACTCGGAGATCGACGTCGCCGCCGAATCGGCCGAGGCGATCGGCGCGCGGCATGTGATCAAGGTGGTCAGTCCCGAGGAGTACATCGCGGCCATCCCGAAGATCATCTGGTACCTCGACGATCCGGTAGCCGATCCGTCGCTGGTCCCGCTGTACTACGTGGCCGCCGAAGCCCGCAAGCACGTGAAGGTGGTGCTGTCCGGGGAGGGCGCGGACGAACTCTTCGGCGGCTACACCATCTACAAGGAGCCGCTCTCGCTCCGGTCTTTCGAGAAGCTGGGACCGCGGATGCGCCGGGCCGCCGGCAAGCTCAGCCAGAAGATCCCCGAGGGCACCCGCGGGAAGAGCCTGCTCGACCGGGGATCGAAGACCCTGGAGGAGCGCTACTACGGCAACGCCCGCAGCTTCGACGACGAGCGGCTGCGCCGCGTGCTCCGCAACTACCACGCGGACTGGACGCACATGGATGTCACCGCGCCGATCTACGCCACGAGCACCGGTATGGATCCGGTGGCGCGCATGCAGCACCTCGACATGTTCACCTGGCTGCGCGGCGACATCCTGGTCAAGGCCGACAAGATGACGATGGCGAACTCACTGGAACTGCGGGTGCCGTTCCTCGACAAGGAGGTCTTCGCCGTCGCCGAACGACTCCCGTTCGACGAGAAGATCAGCCACGGCACCACCAAGTACGCGCTGCGCAAGGCGCTGGAGCAGATCGTGCCGGCGCACGTGCTGCATCGGAAGAAGCTCGGTTTCCCGGTCCCGCTGCGCCACTGGCTGGCCGGGCCGGAGATGTACGACTGGGCGCGGTCGACCATCGTCGCCTCCGACACCGATCACCTCTTCGACAAGCGGTTCGTGTTGCAGATGCTCGACGAGCACCGGGCCGGGGTGGTGGACAACAGCCGGCGGCTGTGGACGGTGCTGTGCTTCATGATCTGGTACGGGATCTTCGTCGACGGCTCCATCGATCCGCAGATCGAGGAGCGCGACTACCCGGTCCGGCTCTGACGGGACGTCCCGGGGCCGCGGTGGCCCCGGGACCGTCCGGCCGGGCTCAGAGCACCGCGTGGATGTCGGCGGCCGCCTGATCGCCGTACGCGCCGCGGATACGCTCGACGGCGCCGTCGCGATCCCACTCCCAGCCCTGCGTCGACTCGCATTCCAGGACGAGGGTGGCGACCATCGCACCGAGCTGCGCGGCGCGCTCGAAGTTCAGGCCGCGTGACCGGCCGGTGAGGAATCCGGCGCGGAAGCCGTCGCCGACGCCGGTGGGATCGACCGCTTCGGCCACCGGAACCACCGGGACGTGGATCGCGTCGCCGCCGGTCGGCACGATGTCGATGCCATCGGCGCCACGCGTGGTGATGCGGATCTTGACCAGGGCGGCCACGTCGTCGTCGGTCAGACCCGTCTTCTGCCGGAGCAGACCCCACTCGTAGTCGTTGGTGAACAGGTATTCGGCACCCTCGATCAGGTTCCGCGCGGTGTCTCCATCGAGCCGGGCGAGCTGCTGGCTCGGGTCGGCCGCGAAGGCGATCCCGTGGTCGCGGCACAGCTCGGTGTGCCGGACCATGGCCTCGGGGTCGTCCGGGGCGATCAGGACCAGGTCGGGACGGCCGGTCTCGTCGAAGACCTCGGTCACGTCGATGCGGCGGGCCTCGGACATCGCGCCCGGGTAGAACGAGGCCAGCTGCGCCATCGTCTCGTCGGTGGTGCACATGAATCGCGCGGTCTGCTGGGTGCCCGAGATGCGCACACCGCGGCAGTCGACGCCGTGGTCGCTGAGCCAGTCGCGGTAGTCGCCGAAGTCCTCGCCGGCCGCGCCGATCAGCAACGGATTGCCGCCGAGCGCACCGATCGCGAAGGCGATGTTGCCGCCCACGCCGCCGCGGCGGACCACCAGGTCCTCCACCAGGAAGCTCAGCGAGATGTGCTCCAGCTGGTCGGCGACCAGCTGTTCGGAGAACTTTCCGGGGAACTTCATCAGATGGTCGGTCGCGAGCGACCCGCATACGGCAATGAACATTCGCTCAGCCTAAACGGAGGCGGAACGACGACGGCCGCCTCCCCCTGTTCGGGGGACGGCGGCCGTCGGGGTCGCTGCGCTGCGCGCGATCAGTTGAACGAATCGCCGCAGGCACAGCTGCCGGTGGCGTTCGGGTTGTCGATGGTGAAGCCCTGCTTCTCGATCGAATCGACGAAGTCGATGGTCGCACCCTTCATGTACGGGGCGCTCATCCGGTCGACGGCCAGCTTCACGCCGCCGAAGACGTCGACGATGTCGCCGTCGAGGGTGCGGTCGTCGAAGTACAGCTGGTAGCGCAGGCCGGCGCAGCCGCCGGGCTGCACCTCGATGCGCAGGGCCATGTCGTCGCGGCCCTCCTGGTCGAGCAGGGCCTTGGCCTTGGCGGCGGCGGAATCGGTCAGGACCACACCCGACTGTGCGGTCTCGTTCTGGACGGTCATGGGTGCTCCCTCATGTCTGCGGGCAAAGGCGGTGACGCCTTCCGATCTACCGGCAGCGCCTCCACCACGGGCGGTGAAGCGCAGCCGTCGGCTATAACGGTACTCCGCGATCGGATATTCCCCCACCGCCGTGCCCGGTCAGGCCTCCCTCGGCAGGCGCGGGTCGACCAGCCCGATGGCCCGGGCCGGGCACAGCGGCGCGACGATGCGCCGGAGATAGTCTTCGTCGTCACCGTCGACGACGATCCGGCGCAACCGGTCCGGAGTACCGCGCGGCGCGAAGACATCGGGGGCGAGCGCCGCGCAGCGGCCGCTGTTCGCACAGCGGGCGGCATCGTGCATGACGATCTTCATGACCGGCTCACCGCCTCTCCAGCAGATTCCGCTGGATCTCCGCGTCCCATTCCCGGCGCGCATGACGCACGTCGATCTCGCTCTCATACCGCGCGGTCATGTCCGCCGTGACCTCGGACTTGTCGAGATAGAACTGCTCGTACCAGCGGCGTTGCTGATATACCGGCCCGTCCTCCTCGGTGAGCAGCGGGTTGTCGATCCTCGTCTTGTGCCGCCAGACCTCGACGTCCTCGAGGAAGCCCTCGGAGAACTTGGCGGAGAAGGCCCGGGCCAGCGCGCGGGTCTGCCCGGGCCCGGCTCCGGGGAGGGCCGCCACCGCGACACCCCACTGCAGCACGAACGAGTCCTGAGTCACCGGGTAGTGGGCGTTGGTCAGCACCACCTCGATGGTCGTGCCCTCGCCCAAGTCGTTGTGCAGCCAGTTGATCATGTACGCGGGGCCGAAGTAGGTCGCCTCCGACCGCAGCAGCGAGTCGGGGTGGTAGTACGGCGAATCCCCGAAGATGTCCTCGCGCGCCTTCGAATGCATGAGCTGGGTGGCCGTCTGGCCGTCGAGCACGTTCTTGAAGTACGTCGGGTAGGCGTGATGGATGTAGAAGAAGTGCGCCATGTCGACGTTGTTGTCGACGATCTCCCGGCAGTGCGACCCGGTGATGAGTTCGCTGCGCCAGGCCCACTCGCTCCAGCGGCCCTCGGCGAATCCGTCGATCGCCGGCGGCAGCAGATCCGGCGGCGGCGGGTCCTGCTCGTGGTCATGCCAGACGAGCAACTGCCCGTTGATCTCCGCGGTGCGCCAGGTGCGGGTGCGCGCCAGCTTCGGGGTTCGTTTGGCGTACGGTACGACGGCGCAGCGGCCGGTGCCGCCGTCCCATTGCCAGCCGTGGAACGGGCACGCCACGCGACCGTCCCGCAGCGTTCCCGCACCCAGGTCTGCGCCCATGTGCCGGCAGTAGCCGTCGAGGACGCGCAGCTCACCCCCGGCGTCGGCGAACACCACCAGCCGGGTCCCGAAGGCGTCGACCGCGTGCGGCCTGCCGTCCCGGAAGTCCTCGGCGAGCCCGAGGCAGTGCCAGCCCCGCGCGAATCTGTCGAAGCCGGTTCCGGTGTCGATCTCCCGGATGTCTGTCGCCATCGATCATTCCTCCTGTCGTCCGCCGCGGTCGTCGCCGCGGCTCCGGGTGTCGGTCACGCCTGGGTCAGGTACTCGCGGAGACCGGTGCTCATCTCCAGGAGTTCGACGAGCAACCCGGCCGGCCCGTCGGGCTCGACGTACGCGAAGCGCAGTTCGCCGCCGGCCATCACCCCCTCCTGCACGATGGGGTGCCCCGCGGCGGCGAGCCGGGCCTTCGCGGCATCCAGGTCGTCCGGCAGCACCGCCACGTGATGCAGCCCGCCCGCATCCGCGCGTTCGAGGAATTCGTGGTAGACGGAGACGCCCGCCCGCGGTTCGATCACCTCGATCTGCAGATCACCCGACATCCCGAAGGCCACCGCCGCGGTGAAGTCCGCCGGCGCACCCCGGTACCGGCACGATCCCGGCGTGAACGCGACGTCGTCGAGTCGAAGCCATCGCGGCACCCCGAGCCCGGCCCCGAGGCCGGCGGTCGCACGCGAGAGGTCCGGGACGACGAAGGCGATCTGCACCACCGCTCCCAGGGCCTCGATCTGGTGAACGGCGGGGTCCGCGCAGTGCTGGTCGTGACGCATGGCCCCGACTTTAATCACATATGATTATTCTTGTAAATACTTTCGCTTAATACTAGGCTCGCGGCATGACCTCCGGCGGTACCCGACACGGACACGAACAGCTCCTGCTCGCGGGCGAACGATTGATCGCCGAACGCGGCCCGGACGTCGCTCTGCGCGACATCGCCCTGGCCGCCGGCCAGCGCAACAACTCCGCGGTGCACTATCACTTCGGTTCCCGCGACGGGCTGATCGTCGGGATCGTCGAACGCCGGCAGGCCGGCCTCGACCAGCAGCGCATGTCGATGCTCGCCGACATCGCGACCGGCGAGACGGAGCCGGTCGGCCTGCCCGCGCTGGTACGCGTGCTGGTGGAACCGATGTTCACGGTGCCGTACGCGCAGGGCTCCACGCACTACGCACGGTTCCTCGATCGGGTACGCACCCACCCGGAGGTCCTCACCGCCCAGCGTCTCGACCGCTGGCCCGCCACCGACAAGCTCGCGCGCCTCCTGCACGCGGAGATGCGCGATCTTCCGCCCGACGAGCGGGTGCACCGGCTGACCGGGACCACGAGCGCGCTGTTCGCCCTGCTCGCCGACTACGAAGCCACCCACGCGGGCGACCCCGCCGCCATGGATCCCGATCGGCAGCGGTCGATCATCGCGATGACCACCGGCATGCTCGGCTACCGGGCCGACGAGTGAGGAGAGAACGTATGGAGGCAGACACGAAGCGCGGGGCCGTCGTCCTCGGCGGGAGCCGCGGCATCGGCCTCGCGGCCGCGCGCGCTCTCGCCGGCGCCGGTTCGGATGTGGTGATCGGCTACCGCTCCGACCACGCCGCCGCGGACGAGGCCGCCGACTCGATCGCCGCGGAATCCGGGCGCCGGGTCCGGAGCGTGTGCGCCGACCTCGCCGACATCGCACGCACACGAGAGGCGATCGGCGCTGCGGCGCAGTGGCTCGGCGGCACGATCGACGTGCTCTGCATTCCGGCCGGCATCGAGCACCTCGAACACATCGACGAGGCCACCCCGGAGATCTACGACACGGTCTTCGGCACCAACACCCGGGGCGTCTACTTCGCGATCCAGAGTGCCCTGCCGTTCATACCCGACGGCGGGCGCATCGTGTGTCTGTCGTCGATCAGCGCCAGCACGCCGTTCGCCAACCATGCGATCTACAGTGCGAGCAAGGCGGCGGTCGAAGCCTTCGTCGGCTGCCTGGCCGTCGACCTGGCCGCGCGATCGATCACCGTGAACGCCGTGGCACCGGGCGGCACCCACACCGGGCTCGCGCTGGACACCGCGCAGCGCTTCGGCGCGCACCTCGATCCCCGGATGTTCCATCTGCCGTTCGGCCGCCTCGCCGAACCGGCCGAGATCGCCTCGGTCATCGAATTCCTCGCCTCACCGGCGGCCGGCTGGATCACCGGCCAGACCGTCCGGGTGGCCGGCGGTCAATAGCCGGAACGAGCGCCACGCGCGCCGGTCCACCCCGCGGCCAGCTCCGCGGTGAGGCTGGTCAGCTCCGGCCCGGCGTTCGCGAGTGCGGCGGCGCGCGACCCGGCGTGATGGGTCAGCGAATGGACCTCACCGAACCGCGCCGCCTCGGCGTCGGTCAACCGTGACTCGCCGACCAGCACGATCAGCGGGACGCCCGCGGCCGTCGCCTCGGCCGCGATCGCGTCGACCACCTTGCCGTGACCGGTCTGCGCGTCGATCCGGCCCTCCCCAGTGATCACCAGGTCGGCGTCGGCGATCGCCGCGGGTCGCCGCGTCAGCTCGGCGATGAGACCGGCCCCGGAGACCCGGCGGGCTCCGGCGGCCAGGAGCGCCGCGCCGAGTCCACCGGCCGCTCCGGCACCCGGCAGATCGCGCACATCGCGGCCACCGGCCGCGGCCAGCCGGTCCGCCCAGCGGGTCATCCGCTCCTCGAGGAACGCCACGGCCGCCGGATCGGCACCCTTCTGCGGCCCGAAGGTGACAGCCGCACCGTCGGCGCCGAGCAGCGGATTGTCGACGTCGGTGGCCACGATGAGTTCCACGTCGCGGCACAGCCGGGCCGCGGCGGCCGGCCCGCCGAGCCTCTCGCAGGCCCCTCGCCCGCCGTCGGTGCTGGCCGAACCGCCGAGTCCGACGACGATGCGGCGGCTCCCGGCCAGCAGCGCCGCCGCGATCAGGTCGCCGACGCCCGCGGTGTCGGCCTCGACGGCGGTGCGCGGGTCCGGGTCGGGAACCAGGTTCAGGCCGCACGCCTGGGCCACCTCCAGGTAGGCGGTGCGCTCGTGCAGCAGCCACGACGCCCGCACCGGGGTGCGCAGCGGGCCGTCGACCGTCTGGATGCGGACCCGGACGCCGAACGCGGTGGCCAGCACCTCGACGAAACCCGGGCCGCCGTCGGATTGCGGGGCGAGCGCGACGGCGTCGTGCGGGCGGCCGGCGTGCCAGCCGGCCCCGATCGCCGCCGCGGCTTCCACCGCGTCGAGCGTTCCGCCGAACGAGTCCGGCATCACCAGCACCCGCGCCCCCACCGTCATGATCAGCGACTCTAGCTATGCCGGGCGGCTCCGCGGAGAGGTTCGGCGATGGCTTAGGCTCGTGGGCGTGAAGATGCCCTGGAAATCCGGCGCGGATGCGGCCGCCGACAGTTCCGCCGACACCGCCGAGAACGCGAGTGATGCCGCCGCCGACGACGACGCGAAGCAGTCCGGCGCGACCACCCCCGGCAAGGGCCGCCCGACCCCCAAACGCCGCGATTCCCAGCGGCGCCGCACCGGACCGGTCGCACCGCCGCCGACCACGCGCGCCGAGGCCCGGGCCCGCAAGAAGGCCCAGAAGTCGACGCTGACCAAGGAAGAGCGCAAGGAGCTGCGCGCCGAGCGGAACAAGGCCCGCGCCGATCAGCGCGAGAAGATGATGGAGGGCGACGAGAAGTACATGATCGCCCGCGACCGCGGGCCGGTGCGTGCCTACACGCGCGATCTGGTCGATTCGCGGCGCAACTTCGCCGGGCTGTTCATGCCGTTCGCCGTCGTGCTGATTGTGACGATGATGATTCCGAGCGTCAGCCAGTACATGTCGCTGGTGATGCTGGCGTTCGTGGTGCTCATGGTGATCGATTCGCTGATCCTGGGCCGCCTGGTCAACAAGCGTGTGCGCGAGCGGTTCCCGGACAGCACCGACGGCGGCTTCAGGCTCGGTCTGTACGCGTTCACCCGGGCCATGCAGCTGCGCATGATGCGGGCGCCGCGGCCCCGGGTCTCGCTCGGCGCCAAGGTCTAGCCGCGCATGCGCACACTGATCCTCGGCGGCACCCGGTCGGGCAAGTCGGCGCGGGCCGAGGCGCTCCTCGCCGGCCCGCCCGCCGTCCGCTATCTCGCGACGGGTGCGGTGCCCGGCGGCGACGAGTCGTGGGCGCGCCGCGTCCAGGCCCACCGCGACCGGCGCGACACCCGGTTCACCACCGTCGAGACGACCGATCTGGCCGGGCAGCTACGCGACGGTGACGGGGTGCCGACCCTGATCGACGACCTCGGGAACTGGGTCACCGCCCTGCTCGACGCCACCGGCGGCTGGGACGATCCCGGCGCCGATCTCGGCGCGGAGATCACCGAGCTGGCGACCGCGGTCGCCGCCTACGACGGCGACCTGGTGATCGTGAGCCCGGAGGTCGGGCTGTCCGTGGTGCCGTCCACCAACGCCGGCCGCCGCTTCGCCGACGTCCTGGGCGCGGCGAATCTGGCCGTCGCGGCGGCGTGCGACGACGTCGAGCTGGTGGTGGCCGGGCGGATCCTGCAGCCCGTGGCCACGACCGGGCCGCTGTCACGCCGGCAGACCGAGGCCGACCCTCACCGGCCCGCCCCGCCGAGCGAGGCCGCCCCTGACCAGCCCGCCCCGCCGAGCGAGGTGCGAGCCGAGCTCGAGCCTGGCCCTGAGCATGCGGGGCGGAGCCTGCGACGGCCCGCGGCCGAAGGGTCGAAACGACCCCCCGCAACCGCGGCGGGCCCCACCGACGCCGACTTCCCCCCGGTCGACCTGCCCGACGAGACCGTCGCCGAACAGGCCCGGGCGCGCCTGCTGACGCTCACCAAGCCGCCGGGCTCACTCGGCCGCCTGGAGGACCTCGTCGTCTGGGTCTCGTCGTGCCAGGGCGTCTGTCCGCCGCGGCGGATCGTCGCCCCGCAGGTGGCGGTCTTCGCCGGCGACCACGGGGTGGCCCGCGACGGGGTGTCCGCGTTCCCGCCGGAGGTCACCGCGCAGATGGTCGCCAACATCGCCTCGGGCGGCGCCGCGGTCAACGTGCTGGCGCGCCGCGCCGGCGCGGCGGTCCAGGTGCTGGACATGTCCGTCGACACCGATGACGCCGATCCCGTCGTGGCCCGCTACAAGGTGCGCCGCAGCACCGGCGACCTGCGGCGCGGGCAGGCGATGACGCTGGACGAGGCGCGCCGCAGCGTCGCCGCCGGGCGGGCCGTCGCCGACGAACTGGTCGATGCGGGCGCCGATCTGCTGATCGCCGGGGACATGGGCATCGGCAACACCACCCCGGCCGCCGTGCTGACCGGGATCGTCACCGGCAAGGAGCCGGTGGTCGTGGTCGGCCGCGGCACCGGCATCGACGACGCCGCCTGGATCCGCAAGACCGCCGCGATCCGCGACGGCATGCGCTTCGGCCGCCCTCACCGGCACGACCCGCTGAATCTGCTCGCGGCCGTCGCCGGGCCCGATCTCGCCGCCATGGCGGGCTTCCTCGCCCAGGCCGCGGTCCGTCGTACCCCGGCGATCCTGGACGGCATGGTCGTGACGTCGGCCGCGCTGGTCGCGAATCTGCTCGCACCGGGCGCGAGCGCCTGGTGGTGCGCGGGACACCGGTCCACCGAACCGGCGCACGGCTTCGCACTGCTCGAGCTCGGGCTGGAACCGATCCTCGACCTCTCGATGCGGCTCGGCGAGGGCTCCGGCGCGGTGACCGCGCTGCCCGTCGTCACCGACGCGGTCGACATCCTGATCGACATGGCGACGTTCACCTCGGCCGGCGTCGACGACGGATCGTGACCGCGCGGCCGGGCGGGGTGCGGCTGGCACTGAGCTGGCTGACCGTCGTCCCGGTCCCCCAGCCGCGGTCGGCACCCGATCGCACCGACGGGCGCCGCGTGATCGCGGCCGTGCCGGTCGTCGGCGCACTGCTCGGCGCCGCGACGGCCGCACTGGCCTTCGGTCTCGGGTACACGGCGCTCCCGGCGCCGGTGATCGGCGCACTGTGCGTGGTCTTCTTGGCGCTCGCCACCCGCGGCATGCACCTCGACGGCCTCGCCGACACCGCCGACGGGCTCGGCTGCTACGGCGACCCCGAGCGCGTCCGTGCCGTGATGCGCAGCGGCGACGTCGGACCGTTCGGCGCCGCCACCCTGGTGCTCGTCCTCCTGTTGCAGGCCCTCACCGTCGGCGGTCTGGCGGCCGAGAGTCGCTGGTACGACCTCGCGTTCGCGGTCTTCCTCGGCCGGGTGGCCGTGGTGATCGCGTGCCGCTCGGGTCTGCCGTCGGCCAATCCGGACGGTTTCGGGGCGCTGGTCGCCGGTACGCAGCGCGCGGCGATCGCGGTGTGGCTCGTCGTCGCGGCGATCGCGGTGGCCGGGGCCGGGTGGCTCGGCGCCGGCGCGGCACCGTCCTTCCAGCTCGGCGTACCGATCCGCGCGGCGACCGCCCTGATCGTCGTCGTCGCGTTCGGTTACGCGTTCACCCGGCACTGCGCGCGCCGGGTCGGCGGCGTCTCCGGCGACGTCCTCGGCGCGACCATCGAGCTGTCCACGACACTCGCGCTCGTCGTGCTCCTCGCCTGACCGCTGCCGACGGAGACTCGTCCCGGCATACGACTCGCGGCTACGGGTAGAGCGTCGTCATCCAGCCGTGGCGGTCGGCGAAGGTGCCGCGCTGCAGGCCGGTGAGGGTGTCACGCAGGGCCTGGGTCACCGGGCCGGTGGTGCCGTCGCCCACCAGGTAGTCGTCGGTATCGCTCTTGACGCGGCCGACCGGGGTGATCACCGCGGCGGTGCCGCAGGCGAAGACCTCGGTGATGGCGCCGGAGTCGACGCCCTCGCGCAGTTCCCGGGTGGAGATCTTGCGCTCGGACACGCCGTAGCCGGCGTCGGCCGCCAGCGTGAGCAGCGAGTCGCGCGTGATGCCGGGCAGCAGCGAACCGGAGAGCTCAGGGGTGACGATCTGCGCGTCGGAGCCGCTGCCGAACACGAAGAACAGGTTCATGCCGCCCATCTCTTCGATGTACGTGCGCTCCACCGCGTCGAGCCAGACCACCTGGTCGCAGCCCTGCTCGGCGGCCTGCGCCTGGGCGAGCAGCGACGCGGCGTAGTTGCCGCCGAACTTGGCGGCGCCGGTACCGCCGGGCGAGGCCCGGACGTACTCGGTACAGAGGTACACGCTGACCGGCTTCACCCCGCCGGAGAAGTAGGCGCCGGCCGGCGAGGCGATCAGCACGTAGCGGTACTCGTTGGACGGCCGGACACCGAGACTCGGCTCGGTGGCGAACATGAAGGGACGCAGGTAGAGCGACTCCTCGCCACCGGCGGCCGGGACCCAGCCGTGGTCGACGGCGAGCAACTCGCGCAGCGAGTCGAGGAAGTGCCCGGTCGGCAGCGGCGGCATCGCCAGGCGCTCGGCCGAGGTCGCGAACCGCGCCGCGTTGGCCTCCGGACGGAAGGCGGCGATGGAGCCGTCGGGCTGGCGGTACGCCTTCAGTCCCTCGAAGATCTCCTGCGCGTAGTGCAGGACCATCGCCGCCGGATCCAGGGCGATCGGGCCGTAGGGGGTCACCTTCGCCCGATGCCAGCCCCGCTCCCGGTCGAAGTCCATGGTCACCATGTGATCGGTGAAGTGATTGCCGAAGCCGGGCGCCTCCAGGATCTCGGCGCGACGGCCCTCCGAGACGGGATGGGGGTGGTCGGTACGGATGAACTCCAGCGTCATGGGACAACAATAGCGCTGCGCCCGAGCCGCGATTCGCTCAGACGTGGCTCTCGACGAACGGCGGATTCACCACGACGGCGGGCACGCTGCGGCCGCGCACGTCGACCACCACCTCGTCGCCCGCACTGACCCCCGCGAGGGTGTCCAGGAAGGCCAGGGCGATGCCCGCCTTCAGGGTCGGCGAGAAAGTCCCCGAGGAGCATTCGCCGATCACCGGGCCGCCCGGCATCAGGTGCACGGTGCAGCCGGCGCGCAGCACGCCGCGGCCGGTCGCCTTCAGGCCGGCGAGGCGCCGCGCCGGGCCGGCCTCGCGCTCGGCGAGCAGGGCGTCCCGCCCGAAGAACGACGGCTTGTTCCAGCCCACCGCCCACGAGCTGCGCGCCTGCACCGGGGTGATGTCCTCGGTGAGTTCGTGGCCGTGGAGCGCGTAGCCCATCTCGGTCCGCAGCGTGTCGCGGGCGCCGAGGCCGCAGGGCTGACCGTCACGCGCGGTCACCTCGGCGAGCAGGGCGTCCCAGACGGGGCCGGCGTCGTCCCAGCGCGGCAGGATCTCGTAGCCGCGTTCGCCGGTGTAGCCGCTGCGGCAGACGCGCACCGGGTAGACGGCATCCCCGGCACGCAGCTCCGCGTCGGCGAAGGCCATGTACTCCATCTCGGTCGGGAGGCCGAGCGCCGCCAGCACCTCCGGCGCCCGCGGTCCCTGCACGGCGAAGACGCCGTAGTCGCGGTGCTGATCGGTCACCGCCACCCCGTCGGGGGCGACGGCGGCGAGCGCCGCCACCACGTCGGCGGTGTTGGCCGCGTTGGGGACCAGAAAGACCTCGTCGTCGGACACCAGGTAGGCGATCAGATCGTCGATCACGCCGCCGCGGTCGTTGCAGCAGAGCGTGTACTGGGCCTTGCCGGGGGTGATCTTGCCGAGGTCGTTGGTGAGGGTGTCGTTCACGAGGGCCGCGGCGCCGGGGCCGGCGACCAGCGCCTTGCCGAGGTGGCTGACGTCGAACAGACCGACGGCCTCGCGGACGGCGGCGTGCTCGGCGGAGGTTCCGGAGTACGAGACGGGCATGTCCCAGCCGCCGAATTCGGCGAAGCTGGCGCCCAGGGCGGCGTGGCGGTCGGCGATCGGGCCGGCGAGGAGTTCGGTCATGCGCTCACCGTATCGCGCCACCTGCGCGACTCTCCCGATCACCTCCGCCCGGGCGGGCTACAGTGGGTCGGCGTGAGCAGCAACGACATCCTGAACCGTGCCCGCGGACCCCGCATCGACCTCGCCACCGGCCTGACCAAGAACGACGACGTTCTGGTGATCGGCCTCCTCACCGGCGACACCGACGACGACGCGAAGACGTCGCCGACCGACCCGGATCCGGTCCTGCTCCTGACCGACGACCTGCTCGACGACGAGGCCGCCGAGGCCCTCACGGCGGCGCTCCGCGCCGTGCGCGCCAGCGGTAAGACCGGCCAGGTGGTGACCGTTCCCGCCCCCGCGGCCCTGCCCGTGCGGCTCGTCGTGGCGGTCGGACTCGGTGCGGCCGAGGACGCCGAGGACGCCGAGACCGTGCGGCAGGCGGCCGGTGACGCGATCCGCACCCTCGACGGCGCCGGCCCGGTGGTGTCGACGCTGTCCGCGGCCGGTCTCGGTGCCGCCGCGGAGGGTTTCTACCTCGGCGCCTACCGGTTCGACGAGTTCCGTTCGGCGGCGTCCCGATCGCCGAAGGAGCCGGCCGGTGAGATCTCGCTCCTGGTCCCCCAGAAGACCAAGCAGGCGCGGGCCGAACTCGACCACGCGCTCGTCGTCGCCGACGCCGTCGCGCTGGCCCGCGACTTCGTCAACACCCCGCCCAGCCACCTCTACCCCGGTGAGTTCGCCGACCGCGCACGACGCGCGGGCGGTGCGGCCGGCCTGACCGTGGAGATCCTCGACGAGGAGGCGCTCGCGGCGGGCGGCTACGGCGGCATCGTCGGCGTCGGACAGGGCAGTTCCCGGCCACCGCGCCTCGTGCGGCTCGCCTACACGCCGTCGGCCAAGAACGACGCCCGCAAGAAGGTCGCGCTGGTCGGCAAGGGCGTCACCTTCGACACCGGCGGCATCTCCATCAAGCCGGCCGCCGGCATGGATCACATGACCTCCGACATGGGCGGCGCGGCCGCGGTGATCGCGACGGTCATCGCCGCCGCGCGGCTCGGGCTCGACGTGGCCGTGACCGCCACCGTGCCGATGGCCGAGAACATGCCGTCGGGCACCGCGCAGCGGCCCGGCGACGTCCTGACGCAGTACGGCGGCACCACCGTCGAGGTGCTCAACACCGACGCGGAGGGCCGGCTGATCCTCGCCGACGCCATCGCGGCGGCCTGCGAGGACGACCCCGACTACCTGATCGACACCGCCACCCTGACCGGCGCCCAGATGGTCGCCCTGGGCACCCGCACCCCCGGCGTGCTCGGCACGGACGAGTTCCGCGACCGGGTCGCCGCGATCTCCCGCGCCGTGGGCGAGAACGGATGGGCGATGCCGCTGCCCGCCGAGCTCCGGTCGGACCTCAACTCGCGCGTCGCCGACCTGGCGAATGTCACCAATCACCGCTGGGGCGGCATGCTCAGCGCCGCCATCTTCCTGCGCGAATTCGTGAGCGACGGCGTCGGCTGGGCCCACCTCGACGTCGCCGGGCCGGCGTTCAACACCGGCGGCCCGTGGGGCTACACGCCGAAGGGCGGGACCGGTGTCCCGGTGCGCACGCTGATCGCCGTGCTGGAGGACATCGCCGAGGCCGGCTGAGCCCCTACCCACGGGTACCCCGGACCGCCCTGAAGGCCGGTCATTCAAGGGGTAGGGTCTCGGGTGAAAAAGTTCATCGAGCGAACTGACTAGGGAGCAACACGCAATGGCCTTCTCCGTCGAGATGCCCGCACTGGGTGAAAGTGTCACCGAAGGTACCGTCACCCAATGGCTCAAGAACGAGGGCGACACCGTCGCCGTCGACGAGCCCCTGCTGGAGGTCTCGACCGACAAGGTCGACACCGAGATCCCGTCGCCGGCGGCCGGCGTGCTGATCAAGATCGTCGCCCAGGAGGACGACGTCGTCGAGGTCGGCGGCCAGCTCGGTCTGATCGGTGAGGCCGGTGAGGCCGGCGGCGATGCGCCCGCCGCCCCGGCCGAGCCGGAGCCCACCCCCGAGCCGGAACCGGCCGCTCCCGCCGCCGCGTCCGCTCCCCCGGCCCCCGCCGCGCCCGCCGCTCCGGCACCCGCGGCCGCCGCGTCGTCCGGGAACGACGTCACCATGCCCGAGCTGGGCGAGTCGGTGACCGAGGGCACCGTCACCAACTGGCTCAAGCAGGTCGGCGACACCGTCGCCGTCGACGAGCCGCTGGTCGAGGTGTCCACCGACAAGGTCGACACCGAGATCCCGTCACCGTTCGCCGGTGTCCTGCTGGAGATCGTGGCCGACACCGACGACGTCGTCGCCGTCGGCGGCCGTCTCGCGGTGATCGGCGAGCCCGGTGCCGCCCCGGCTGCGGAGCCCGAGCCGGCTCCGGCCGCCGCCGCTCCCGAGCCCACACCCGCTCCGGCGGCGCCCCCGGCTCCCGCTCCGGCCGCCCCGGCCCCGGCGGCGCCCGCCCCGGCCGTACCGGCACCCGCCGCGCAGACCGACGGCAACGACCTCGAGTCGACGCCCTACGTGACCCCGCTGGTGCGCAAGCTCGCCGCCGAGAACGGCATCGACCTGGCCACCGTCACCGGTACCGGCGTCGGCGGACGCATCCGCAAGCAGGACGTGCTCGCCGCCGTCGAGGCTGCCAAGGCGCCCGCCGCACCGGCTCCAGCCGCCCCCGCCGCGACTCCGGCGGCCGCTCCGGCCGCCGCGGCCCCGGCGCCGAGTTCGGAACTGGCCGCCCTGATCGGCACCACGCAGAAGATCACCCGGATCCGGCAGATCACCGCCGCGAAGACCCGCGAGTCGCTCGCCACCACCGCCCAGCTCACACAGGTGCACGAGGTCGACATGACCAAGATCGCCCAGCTGCGCAAGCAGGCGAAGGCCGGCTTCGCCGCGGCCGAGGGCGTCAACCTGACGTTCCTGCCGTTCTACGCGAAGGCCGTCGTCGAGGCGCTCAAGGTCCACCCGAACATCAACGCGTCGATCGACGAGGCCAAGAAGGAGATCACCTACCACGGGAAGGTGAACCTCGGTATCGCCGTGGACACCCCGCAGGGTCTCCTCTCGCCGG
The DNA here is from genome assembly GCF_023100845.1 of Gordonia sp. PP30. Classification (NCBI taxonomy): domain Bacteria; kingdom Bacillati; phylum Actinomycetota; class Actinomycetes; order Mycobacteriales; family Gordoniaceae; genus Gordonia; species Gordonia sp. PP30. The sequence continues at coordinate 2,796,368 of NZ_CP095864.1, forward strand.
TGATCCACAACGCCGACGACCTGTCGCTGGCGGGTCTGGCCCGGGCCATCGCCGACATCGCCGCCCGCGCCCGCTCCGGCGACCTCAAGCCCGACGAGCTGGCCGGCGGCACGTTCACCATCACCAACATCGGCAGCGCCGGCGCCCTGTTCGACACCCCGATCCTGGTGCCGCCGCAGGCCGCCATGCTCGGCACCGGTGCCATCGTCAAGCGTCCGGTGGTCCTCACCGCCGCCGACGGCACCGAGTCGATCGCCGCCCGGTCGATGGCCTTCCTGCCGATGACCTACGACCACCGGCTGATCGACGGCGCCGACGCGGGCCGTTTCCTCACCACGGTGCGCCATCGCCTGGAAGGCGGCGAGTTCGCCGCCGATCTCGGCCTGTAACCCACCGAGAGCAGGTAGCAGATCTCCATGCGAATCGCCGTCGCCGGGAGCCACGGGCTCATCGGGTCGGCGCTGGTCGACGCGCTGACGCGCTCCGGTCATGACGTCGTGCGCCTCGTGCGCACGCCGGTGACCGGAGCCGATCAGGTGCGCTGGGATCCGGAGACGTTCGGCGTCCCGCCCGGCGCGCTCAACGGCGCCGACGCGGTGATCGGCCTCGGCGGCGTGGGACTGGGCACCCGGCGCTGGAGCGGCTGGGTGAAGCAGCGGCTCCGCGACTCCCGGATCACCCCCACCTCGGTTCTCGCCGAGGCCGTCGCCGACGCCGGGGTGCCGGTCTTCGTCAGCGCCAGCGCGACCGGCTTCTACGGCGACACCGGGGAGGACGCGGCCACCGAGGACTCCCCGCCCGGCGACGGCTTCCTCGCGGACTTGGCGGTCGACTGGGAGGCCGCCACCCTGGCCGCCGCCGGCGCGCGCATCGTCGCGCTGCGCACCGCCCCGGTCCTCGCCCCGTCCGGCGGTCTCCTCGGACGTCTCCGGCCCCTGTACCGGCTCGGCGCCGGCGGGTCGATCGGTGACGGCCGGCAGTTCTTCTCGTGGATCTCACTGCACGACGAGGTCGCCGCGATCGAGTTCCTCCTCGAACAGCGGCATATCGCCGGTCCGGTGAACCTCGCCAGCCCGCAGGCCGTCCGGTACGGCGATTTCAGCGCGCTCCTCGCGCAGCAGGTGCACCGTCCCGACTGGTTCCGCGTGCCCGCCGCACTCGCGCACGCCGTCGGCGGCGAACTGGTCGACGAACTGATCCTGACCTCCTCACGGGTCGAACCGAAGGTCCTCACCGACCACGGCTTCGTCTTCGCGCATCCCACCCTCCCGCAAGCCCTGGAGTACGCCCGTGCGTAACGGTTCCGCCCGTGCCGATACCGGCCGCCTCGAGGTCCGCAGACTCGGTCTCGTCGACTACGAGACGGCCTACGACCTGCAGCACCGGCTGGCCGCCCAGCGGGCGTCCGGTGAACTCGATCACGACCTGCTCCTCCTGCTCGAGCACCCGTCGATCTACACCGCGGGCAAACGCACCGAGGACGGCGACCGGCCGGTCAACGGCGCCCGGGTGATCGACGTCGACCGCGGCGGCCGGATCACCTGGCACGGCCCCGGACAGCTGGTCGGCTATCCGATCGTCAAACTCGCCGAACCGCTCGACGTGGTCGACTACGTCCGCCGCGTCGAGGAGGCCCTGATCCGGTTCTGCGCCGACCAGGGACTCGTCACGACGCGGGTGGCGGGTCGTTCCGGGGTGTGGGTCGTCGATCAGCCCGGCGCCGGGAGCGGGCCGAATCTCCAGGGCGAACGCAAACTCGGGCAGATCGGGATCCGCGTGTCCCGCGGGGTGACCCTGCACGGCTTCGCCCTCAACGTCGACCCCGACATGTCGGTGTTCTCCGCGATCGTGCCGTGCGGGATCGCCGACGCCGGGGTCACCTCCCTCGCCGCCGAGCTCGGCCGGCCGATCACGGTCGACGAGACGCTCGACGGCGTCGCCGCCCGCGTTCAGGAATGCCTGGACGCCGATCGCACAAGCGTAGGATCGACACAGTGACCGCCTCGCCCGACTCCGCTGCCAAGGCCGCTCCCGAAATCAAGTCCGAGGGCCGCAAACTCCTCCGCCTCGAGGTCCGCAACGCGCAGACCCCGATCGAGCGCAAGCCGAAGTGGATCAAGACCAAGGCGACGATGGGCCCGGAGTATTCCGAACTCAAGGGCCTGGTCCGCAGCGAGGGCCTGCACACCGTGTGCGAGGAGGCCGGCTGCCCCAACATCTACGAGTGCTGGGAAGACCGCGAGGCCACCTTCCTGATCGGCGGTGAGCAGTGCACCCGGCGCTGCGACTTCTGCCAGATCGACACCGGCAAGCCGGCTCCGCTCGACCGCGACGAGCCGCGACGCGTCGCCGAATCCGTCCAGTCGATGGGCCTGCGGTATTCGACGATCACCGGCGTCGCCCGAGACGACCTGCCCGACGAGGGCGCCTGGCTGTACGCCGAGACGGTCCGCAAGATCCACGAATACAACCCGGGCACCGGCGTGGAGAACCTGATCCCGGACTTCCACGCCAAGCCCGACCTGCTGGCCGAGGTGTTCGACGCCCGGCCCGAGGTGCTGGCCCACAACCTGGAGACCGTTCCGCGGATCTTCAAGCGGATCCGCCCGGCCTTCCGCTACGAGCGGTCGCTCGACGTCCTCACCCAGGCCCGCGATTTCGGGCTGGTGACCAAATCGAACCTGATCCTCGGCATGGGCGAGACGCCCGACGAGGTCCGCGAGTCGCTGCGTGACCTGCACGAGGCGGGCTGCGACATCGTCACCATCACGCAGTACCTCCGCCCCTCCCCCCGCCACCATCCGGTGGAGCGCTGGGTGAAGCCGGAGGAGTTCGTCGAGCACTCGGACTACGCGACGCAGCTCGGCTTCGCCGGGGTGCTGGCCGGGCCGCTGGTGCGGTCGTCGTACCGGGCCGGCCGCCTGTACGCGCAGGCGATGGCCCGCCACGGCCGCCCCCTCGATCCGGCGATGGCGCACCTGGCGAACGAGGGCAGCACCGCCCAGGAGGCGTCGTCGGTGATCGCCCGCATGGCCACCGGCGCCCGCTGACGTCCGCGCCCCCGACTGCCTCGCTCCCCGACTCCAACCGCCCGTTGAGCCGGTCGCTCCACACACCCCCACCGCCTATTGAGCCCGTCGAGCCGCCCCCCAGCCCGTCGAGCCGGTCGAGCCGTCCCCCAGCCCATTGAGCCCGTCGCCCCCAGCCCGTTGAGCCGGTCGAGCCGCCAGGCGAGACCGTGTCGAAACGCACCCCCGACTGCAGAAGGCCGTTTCGACGCGGCCGGGCCCCGGGGGCCCGACCGGCTCAGCGAGCTGCCTGAAGCCACCGCAATCAGCCCACCGAGCCACCCCGACCCCACAGCCCGCCCCGCCGGTCGCGCCGCAAGACGAGACCGTGTCGAAACGCACATCGAACCCCCACTAGACTGGACACCATGGCACAGGCGAAGAACGACGCGAGCAAAGAGGCCAAGAAGGCCGCGAAAGCCGCCCGCAAGGCCGCTTCCAAAGAGCAGCGCCAGCAGATCTGGCAGGCCTTCAACATGCAGCGCAAGGACGACAAGGCGCTCATCCCGCTGATGATCGGCGTGCTGGCCCTGTCGGTGCTGGTGTTCACGCTGATCGGCGTCTTCGTCGGCGGACTCTGGTTCATGGTGGTGATCGGCATCGCGATCGGTCTGCTCGGCGCGTTCGTGCTGTTCACCCGCCGCGTGTCGCGCAGCGTCTACAAGAAGGCCGAGGGCCAGCCGGGTGCGGCGGGCTGGGCGCTGAGCAACATGCGCGGCCAGTGGCGCGTGCAGCAGGCGGTCAGCGGCACCAGCCAGCTCGACGCCGTGCACCGGGTGATCGGTAAGCCGGGCATCATCCTGGTCGGCGAGGGCACGCCGTCGCGCGTGAAGCCGCTGATCGCGCAAGAGAAGAAGAAGGCCGCACGCGTGGTCGGCGACACCCCGATCTACGAGGTCGTGGTCGGCAACGGCGAGGGCGAGGTCCCGCTGTCGAAGCTGGAGCGCCACCTCAAGAAGCTGCCGTCGAACATCGACCGCGACCGCATGGAGGCCCTGGACGGCCGCCTCGCCGCACTCAAGGCGAAGGGCGCGTCCGGCCCGGCCATGCCGAAGGGCCCGATGCCGCAGGGCGCGAAGGTGAAGAACATGGCGCGCACCGCGCGCCGCCGCGGTGGCGCCGCCTGATCCCGTCCGGAGACTGAGGGCATTTCGTCCTCCGCCGAGTACCGAAAACAGTAGACGGCGGAGGACGAATCGCTTTCCGGCGCTATCCGGCGGCGGCCGTGCCGAACCGTGCCGCCGACCGCGCCTTGGCCTTGGCCGCCTCCACCGCGCGATCCTTCGGCGGCGCCGTCGTCACCAGATGGTCGAGCAGGTGCACCGTCGCATGCGCCACCGCTTCCACGGCCTCGTCGAACGCGGCCTGGTTGGCCTGCGAGGGTTTGGTGGTCCCGGCGATCTTGCGCACGTACTGCAGGGCGGCGGCGTGTACCTCGTCGTCCGTGGCCGGCGGGGCGAAGTTGTGAAGCGTCTTGATGTGTCGGCACATGCCCCGACGCTACTCCCGGGCCGGCCCGACGACGATGCACTGCGCCCCGGTCCTCGGGACCGGGGCGCAGCGTGAAAAGCAGACGGCGCTAGCGTTCGTCGTCGCCGGTGATCTCGGCGTACCGCGCGAGCGCCAGCCGGGACGCGGCCCGTGACCAGACAAAGTAGCCGATGATCACCAGGGCGAACCAGACCGCGCCGACGATCAGCGCGATCCGGCCGTCGTGGTCGAAGAACAGCAGCACGAAGACCAGCACCATGAAGGCGAGCGCGGCGACCGTCGTGTACGGGGCGCCGGGCACGCGATAGTCCGAGGCGGGCAGCTCCCCCCGGCTCACCCGGCGCCGGTACACCATCTGGCAGAGCAGGATCGTAGACCAGACGACGATGATGCCGACCGTCGACACCGACGTGATGTAGGCGAAGGCGTGGTCCGGGTCGACGACGTTGACGATCACCCCGATCACCATCACCAGCGCGCTGAGCACGATGCCGCCGACCGGGACCTTGCGCGACGACAGCGCGGTGAGCCGCCGCGGCGCGTCCCCGCGGCCGGCGAGCGAGCGCAGCATGCGGCCCGTCGAGTAGATCCCGGAGTTGCACGACGACAGCGCCGCGGTCAGCAGGATGAAGTTGACGATGCCCGCCGCGCCCGGCATGCCGATGTCGCGGAAGACCGTGACGAAGGGGCTCTGCCCCTCGTGGAAGTCCTTCCAGCTGCGCATGCAGAGGATCACGAAGATGGCGCCGACGTAGAAGATGCCGATACGGAACGGCACCGAGTTGATCGCCTTGCGCAGGGTGACGCGCGGGTTCTCCGCCTCACCGGCGGTGACGCCGACCAGCTCCACGCCGACGTAGGCGAACATCACGATCTGCAGGCTCAGCAGCGCGTTGGTGAAGCCGGTGGCGAAGAAGCCGCCTTGGTTCCACAGGTTGGTGACCGACGGCCCGGTCTCCGGACCGAATCCGGTGATCGGCAGGAGCACACCGATACCGATGATGATCATGCCGATGATCGCGGTCACCTTGATCGCCGAGAACCAGAACTCGGCCCAGCCGAACAGCCCGACCGAGATCAGGTTCGCCATGAACAGCACGACGAGCGCCACCAGCGCCGTCAGCCAGATCGGCACCGACGGCCACCAGTAGTTGATGTAGTGCCCGGCCACGGTGATCTCGGCCATGCACGTCGTCACCCACACCGCCCAGTACGTCCAGCCCTGGCTGAACCCGGCGAACCGGCCGAGGAACTCGTCGGCGTATTCGCTGATACCGCCGGAGATGGGCCGGTAGATCAGCAGCTCGCCGAGCGCCCGCATCACGATGAACACCGCCAGGCCGGCCAGCGCGTAGGCCAGCAGCAGCGCCGGACCGGCCTTCTCGATGGCCCGGCCGGACCCGTAGAACAGGCCCGTGCCGATCGCGCCGCCGATGGCGATCATCTGGATGGTGCGCGAACTCAGGCCACGCTGGTAGCCCTCGTCGCGCTCGGGAACGGTGCTGTAATCGAGCTGCCGGTCGGCCACGGGTTCCTCTCGTCGGTCGATGCTGATCGGGCCAATGTACGACTGTCCGACTCGTCGCGCGCGCCCGGGACCCCCCTTCGGGCGCCCCAGGCATCGTGTACCTGTCCTCCGCTGCAACCCCGGCACCCCCGGGGCGCGGGCGCGGCGATGCTTGCACCGGCTGTCTCGATGAGGCGCCCGGATCCGCCGACCCGCAGCCGCGGCCTGGCGCGGGCACAACGAGTGGATGCGGACCGATTATCTCGTGCGAACGATGGCGGTGCCGGTGGCGCGGTCGTGCATGGCGCGGCCGTTGTAGTCGTTGATCAGCGCCGGGACTACGAACGGGATCAGCAGCTGCCGGAAGAACGCGCGCACCGGACCGACCGCAGCCCGAGGCTCGGTGCCGGCCGCCTCCGCCGCGCCGCGCTCCGGGCCGAGGTCTGCCCGCGCCACGCGCGTCCCGGCCGCGAACTGGCCCGGAGTGAAGCCGAAGAACATCACCGTGGCCAGCCCGAGGACGAACCAGATGCCGATCTGCCACCACGCCATCGCCTGGACGGTCACCTCGAAGGCGCTGTAGACATGACCGTTCACCTCGATGGCGTTCCGCGGCCCGACGACGAGGAAGGCGAGGCCACCGGCGATGAGCCAGTCGACCAGCAGGGCCAGCACCCGTCGCCAGCCGCCGGCGATCGAGCCGGGCCCGGATTCGGGGAGTCCGAGATCGGAGCCGCGGTACTCCACCTCGCCCTTCGCGACGTACGGGCCGGTGAGCCAGCTGCCCGCGGCGTCGCGCATCGTCGAGCCCGTCGACCCGGTATCGGGACGGGACCGGTTCTTCGAAGCCATGCGCCCATCCTAGATGAGTGATTTCCGGGTCTCCGGAGCCCGACGAGCGGTGCGGAGTTCGGTGGGGCCGGCGAGCCCACCAAGGCGAGACCACGCTGCCCTCCGACTGCGCGTCGTCACTGCACTACCGATTCTGGACGGTGCTGGCGAATCTGGACAGTGCGGTTCAAGTAGCGCCAGCGCAGTCCCGATACGACAGACTCACGGAAGAACGCCAGCGGCGCCAACTCGGCTCGACGACCGGGCAGGCATACGGCCACCCAGCGGCTGGGCCTCCGGGCGGGCAACCGTGCCGCGCCGAACTCCGCGAACCGACCGCAACCGGACGACGCGCCTCCCCAGACGTGACGAAATCGACACAATCGAGAACCCGCGTAACACGGGGGAAACATTCGGTTGATCGTCGGGCAATGTCATGTCCTTACCGTCGAAACCAACGATTCGCACCCGGCACGCGAGAGAATGCCTGTGTGAGTTGCCGGGCCAGAGAGGTTCTGGCCCACCCGAGTAAGGAGTACGGCGCACGTGTACACCACGAACGAAGAACTGCTCGAAGGAATCAAGGCCGAGGGCGTCGAGTACGTCGACATCCGGTTCTGCGATCTCCCCGGCACCATGCAGCACTTCTCGATCCCCGCGGAGGCGTTCAACGAGGACGTCTTCGAAGAGGGACTGGCCTTCGACGGATCGTCGGTCCGCGGCTTCCAGTCGATCGACGAGTCCGACATGATGCTGCTGCCCGACCCGGCGACGGCGCGGATCGACCCGTTCCGCAAGGCCAAGACGATGAACGTCAGCTTCTTCGTGCACGACCCGTTCACCCGTGAGGCCTACTCGCGCGACCCGCGCAACGTCGCCCGCAAGGCCCAGGACTACCTGACCTCGACCGGCATCGCCGACACCTGCTTCTTCGGCGCCGAGGCCGAGTTCTACATCTTCGACGGCGTCTCGTACGGCTCGGACATGAACGGCACCTTCTACAAGGTGGAGTCGGAGTCGGGCGCCTGGCGCGCCAAGGAGGAGTTCGACCTCGACGGCACCCCGAACCTCGGCTACAAGGTCCGCCCCAAGGGCGGTTACTTCCCCGTCGCCCCGTACGACCACTACGTCGACCTGCGCGATGAGATGTCGACCAACCTGATCAACTCGGGCTTCACCCTGGAGCGCGGCCACCACGAGGTGGGCACCGGCGGCCAGGCCGAGATCAACTACAAGTTCAACACGCTGCTGCACGCCGCGGACGACGTCCAGCTGTTCAAGTACATCATCAAGAACACCGGCTGGCAGAACGGCAAGTCCGTCACCTTCATGCCGAAGCCGCTGTTCGGTGACAACGGCTCGGGCATGCACGCGCACCAGTCGCTCTGGAAGGACGGCAAGCCGCTGTTCTACGACGAGTCCGGCTACGGCGGTCTGTCGGACCTGGCCCGCTTCTACATCGGCGGCATCCTGCACCACGCCCCGAGCCTGCTGGCCTTCACCAACCCGACGATCAACTCGTACAAGCGCCTGGTGCCCGGCTACGAGGCCCCGATCAACCTGGTGTACAGCCAGCGCAACCGTTCGGCCTGTGTGCGCATCCCGATCACCGGCAACAACGCCAAGGCCAAGCGCATCGAGTTCCGCTGCCCGGATAGCTCGGGTAACCCGTACCTGGCGTTCGCCGCGATGATGATGGCCGGCCTGGACGGCATCAAGAACAAGATCGAGCCGCACGAGCCGGTCGACAAGGATCTCTACGAGCTTCCGCCGGAGGAGGCCAAGGGCATCCCGCAGGCCCCGACCTCGCTGGCCGACGTCATCGACCGCCTCGAAGAGGACCACGATTACCTCACCACCGGTGGCGTCTTCACCGAGGACCTCATCGAGACCTGGGTCGCCTACAAGCGGGAGAACGAGATCCTCCCGACCCAGATCCGCCCGCACCCCTACGAGTTCAGCCTCTACTACGACTGCTGACCTCATCGGTCCACCGCGTCGGCCCGCTCCCCTTCCCGGAGAGCGGGCCGACGCGCGTGTGCGCACGAGTATGGGACGACGACCTGGTACGGCGCACTGGTAGCCTGGCCGAAGCTCGGCGGGGAGGACACCGAGCGACGATTCCGATTAACCAGGACACCGATGGCTAAGCACAGGGCGAGCGACCGGCCCGACGACCAGCCACCCTTCTGGATGCGGCAGCCACCGCCCGGCCCGGTCGCCTCCACGACGGTCCAGCAACCCCGCACTCCGGCCGCCTCCACGACGGTCGAGCGGGGCGTCGCCCCGAACTCGCGCGACGCAGCCCGCGACGACGCGCGGTCGAACGATCCAGACCACCCGTCGGCACCCGCGCCGAGGCCCGCGCCGGCCGCCCGGCCCCGGCGCTCACGACTCCCCTGGGCCCGCGCGGCCCTCGGTATCGCCGGCATCGCGATCATCGCGACCGCCTCGGTCTTCCTCGTCCATCACGAACCGCCCCGGCAGAAGCCGCGCGTGGCGGCCCCTGCCCCGTCACTGCCCGACGCCGAGGCTCGCAGGCAACTGCAGGCCGGATTCGCCGCCCTCGACCTGAAGGTCCCGGTCGGCGTCGCGATCGTGCCGGTCGGCGGCGGGGGTATCCCGATCCTTCTAGGCGACCAGGAACCGCAGGACGCGTGGTCGACCATCAAGGTGCCCCTGGCGCTCGCCGCCGAACGCCGCAACGGCGAGAACCGCACCGAGACCAAGGCGGTCATCGACTCCGACAACCGCTCGGCGCGCCTCCTCACCCGCTCGCTCGGCACCCCGGCGGAGGCCACCGCGGCCGTCACCGACGTCCTCCGGGAGGGCGGCGACCGGGGCACCGTCGTGCAGCCGGCCGCCGACGACGGCGAGTGGCCGCACCTGGGCGAGACCACCTGGACCCTCACCGACTCCGCCGTCTGGACCGCGCACCTTCCGTGCATGCCGGGCAGCGAGCACGTCCTCGACCTGATGGCGCATGTCGCACCCACCCAGGACTGGGGCCTGAACAAGATTCCCGGCGACCGCACCGCTGTCAAGGGCGGCTGGGGCGTCGACGAGGGCGACGAGGGCTATCTGGTCCGTCAGATCGGCCTCACCACGCTGAACGACGGCAAGCGGGTCGCGGTCTCGATGAGCGCGCACGAGCCGAAGATGACCTTCGACGCCGGGGCGATCGCCCTCAACACCGTCGGCCACTGGCTGGGCGACAACCTGACCCTGCTGCCGGGCGGGTCGTGCCCGGGCGCCGGCGGCTGATCCGGTATCAAAGACAGCGACTGCTCACTCTGAGCGACAACCACGAACGCCGCGGCACGTTGTCGCTCAGAGTGGGCAGCGATCGATAAGTTTCACCGAACGCTGCGAACGACCTCCTGCCCGGTGACACCGGACGGCTCCGGCACCGAACACCTCGCCGACCGACGCCGCACCCTGACCGCCCGGTAAGGTGGCCTCCCATGAGAAAGACCTCCCTCCTGCTGGTTCCCGCCGCCTGTGCACTGCTGCTCACCGGGTGTTCCTCGGATCACGCCAAGTCGTACGACCCGAGCAACACGTCGTGCCCCAGCACCGACGCGCCGGACAACACCAAGACGCAGTGGACGGTGAAGGGCACCACCGGCGAGGCGCGGATCGCCGCAGGCACCGACGAGCACGGCCCCGTCATCAACGTCACCACCCCGTTCGCCGTGAACGAGACCCAGGTCCAGACCCTCACCACCGGCGATGGCCCGGTCGTCAAGGAGGGCGACACCGTCTACGTCTGCTACGAGGGCGTCAACGGCCGCACCGGCGACGTCTTCGACTCCAGCTACGGGCGCGGCGAGGCCACCAGCTTTCCCGCTCAGCAGCCCAGCGCCACGCAGAGTGGTGTGATCCCCGGATTTGTCAAGGCCCTCGTCGGCCAGAAGGGCGGTTCACACGTCGGCGCGGTCATCCCGTCGGAGGACGGTTACCCACAGGGCACGCCGGACGGCTCGATCAAGCCGGGCGACACCATTGTCTTCGAGATGAAGATCGCTCGCGTCGGCGACTGACTCGGCCTCACGAGAGGGCATGACGAGAGGGCAACGGGAACGACATAGCTCTCTAGACCGGCAGATGCGGGGCGTGCGAGAACAACCGTCGACCGCTCGTCCGCCGCGGACTTACGGCTCATTTCACTGCATCGGCGGCAGATGTCCGACGCCGACCACATCGTGCAGGATCCGATGTACCACGGCGTCGGGCCGCATGCGGTAGCGCATGGTGCGGCCGTCCCGGTCGGCCAGGGCCCATCCCTGATCACGCAGCGCCCGAAGGGACTGGGAGGCGGCGTTCTCGGTGATCCCGACACGAGCCGCCAACTCCGACACCGAGGAGTCAGGGAGTGCGTGCATCTCGATCAGTAGGGCCAGCCGGGTCGGATCACTCAGGAGTGCAAATCGCGCAGCCCAATGCTCCACTTCGTCGGCAGTCAGCTGCGCGGCAGACCGCACCGCCGCCGTGTCGGCCGTGTCGGCTGTTTCAGCCGCGTCGGCCGCGCCGCTGTGCGCCATGAGACCTCCTCTTGTCCGCCTCATACTGACCGGATCGAGACCGGTTCCGCAATATCTGACCGAAGGCACATATGTCCGTGTAGACATATACGTGTGTGGATCACCAAACCCCCCACCAAGCCGCTGCTGGCTACCCTCATGGCGGCGGCGCTCATCCTCACCGGTTGCGCCGGTGACACCGAAAGCCGCAACGACCAGCTGACTCTCGCCGATGCCTACGACCTTGGCCGGTACAACCCTATGCTCGGATACGGGTCGCTCGGCGTTTCGCCGATCTACGAATCATTGCTGGCACCGTCGGCGTCCGACGACGAGCGCATCCCGGACCTGGTTCCGGTACTCGCCGCGCAGAAGCCGATCAAGACCGCACCGCGTACATGGCGGGTGCGCCTGCGCGATAAGATCCGGTTCTCCGATGGCACGGCCTTCGACTCCGCCGATGTAGTGGCGACCTACGCGGCGATGACCGACCCGGCGGTCGCCGCGGACATCTCGACCCAGGCCGGACCCGTTTCCGAGGTGACGGCCGACGGCCCCGATGCGGTCATCGTGCGAATGGATACCGAGGCCGACCCTTCTCCCTACCTGCTGGTCGGCATCGTGCCCTCCGAACGCGTGGAGAAGCGACCCGCCGCGCAATGGGCGCTCAACACCTCGCCGGTCGGCACCGGGCCGTACCGGCTCGATTCACTGCGTCCAGATCAGGCCGTGCTCGTCGCCCGCGACGACTACTGGCGCGGTAAGCCGACGCTGCGCCGAGTGGTGTACACCGCTGCGCCGGATGACAATTCACGCGCACAACGCGTCGCGGCCGGGGAGATCGACGGCGCCGGCCTGCCACCCAGGCTCGCCCAGAGCTTGCGCGGGCGATCCGGCATCGACGTCGTCTCGGTCAACAGCGCGGACTGGCGCGGCGTGAGCCTTCCCCGCGGTAACGCCTTCGCCGCCGATCCTGCGGCGCGACGAGCGATGAACCTTGGCGTCGACCGCGCGGCCCTGGTCGACGGGGTTCTGGCTGGAGCCGGCGCCCCGGCGAGCACGCCCATCTCGCCGGCTTATGGGCCGGCCTACGAACCGCGCGCACAGTTCGGATTCGAGTCCGGGGCTGCCGCCAGGCTGCTCGATGAGTCGGGCTGGCGCGCCGGCCGCGACGGAATCCGGGCCAAGGACGGCACAGCGGCGCGCTTCACCCTGCTCTATAACGCCGACGACACGCTGCGCCGGGACCTCGCCGTCGCCTTCGCCGCGGCGATGAAGCCGATCGGGATCCGGGTAGAGCCCAAGGGCGTCAGCTGGGATGCCATCGATACTCGTCTCAACGACGACGCCGTGATGCTCGGCGGCGGCGAGACTCCGTACAGCATCGATTCGCAGATCTACGACGCGCTGCACACCCAGGTGCCCGGCGGCTCGCGATACTCCAACCCGGGAGATTTCACCGCTCCCGGGCTCGATGAGCTCCTGGAGCAGGCACGCCGGAGCGCCGCCGGCCCGGCAAACGATACCCGCTACCGGCGTATTCAAACCCTGTACGCCGAGCAGCCGTCTTCGGTCTTCCTGGTCTTTCTGCGGCACACCTACGCCGCCCGCAGCGCGGGTTGGACCCACGCTGCACCGATACTCGAGCCGCACGCGCACGGAGTCGTCTGGGGACCGTGGTGGAACCTGCCGTCCTGGCACCCGAGCGGATCATGACAACCCCGTCCGTCCGGTCCGCACCCGCACTCAGCGGTCCGTTCGACACCGAGGAGACCACAGCCGCCGCTGTAGCGCCTCCGCGCAGCCGCTTCTGGCGGGCGCGGCGAACGGGCTGGTTACTTGCGCGCCGCACACTCCTCGCGATCCCCTCCGTTGTCGCTATTTCTTTCGCGATCTTCGCGGTGGCCGCGGCGTCGCCTTTCGATCCGCTCACCGCGTACCTGGGCGGTCGCTACCAGAACGCCACCGTGGCGCAGCGGGAAATGATGACCGCGGCCTACCACACGGATCAGAGCTGGGTCGCCGCCTGGTGGCAGTGGTGGGTCGACCTGTTCCACGGCCGGCTGGGGTTCTCCTCGACGCAGTCGCAGCCGGTCACCACCGTGCTCGCCGAACGACTGCCGTTCACCTTCTCCATGGCGCTGATCTCCCTCCTGCTCGCCGCTGCGATCTCCCTGGTGCTCGGCGCGGTGATCGGGATGCGCCGCGGCGGACTCCTCGACCGCGGCTGCTCAGCACTCGCCGCGCTGGCGGCCTCGACCCCGCCATTCGTCGTGTCACTGGTTCTAGTGGTCGTCTTCGCGGTGACACTCGGATGGTTTCCAACCTCGGGCGCCCGAGCGCCAGGCGACGAGTACACCGCGATCGGGCTGATCGCCCACGGTGTGCTGCCGACCATCGCGCTCACCGTGTCGATGATCCCGTGGATGCTCCTGACGATGCGGGCCGCTGTGGTCGAGGCCACGGGCTCGGACGCAGTGTTCGCCGCGCGCGCCCGGGGCGTTGACAAGCAGACCCTGCTGCTAGGTCACATCGCGCCGATGTCGGCGCTCCCCACCGTGGCACTGATCGGCACCCGGCTGCCCGAGCTGCTTGCCGGCGCAGCCATTGTGGAGGCCGTCTTCGGCTGGCCGGGGCTAGCTCAGGCACTCGTCGAGTCCGCGGTCGCTCTCGACTTCCCGCTCCTGGCCGCCTTAGCCGTCGGCTCGGCCGTGCTGGTCTTGGCCGGATCGGCATTGTCCGACGCGGCCGCAGTGTGGCTCGATCCCCGAATCGAGATGACCGCATGATGGGCGCGCCGCACTGGTTGCGACGGCGCGATCGTGCTGCCGCTACCCCACCGCCCGGAGCGGGAAGCGGAGCGACCACGGGAACGACCACCTCGGCCGTCGGTCGGGTGCGGGCGGCCGTGTCCTCGCCGAGCGTGCTGACGCTGATCGCGGTTGTCCTACTGACCGTAATCGTGCCCGCAGCCGCCGGCGACCAGGCACCCGACTTCGCCCGGGCGCTGCTGCCTCCGGGCAACGGCGGATTGGCGGGCACCGACCACTCCGGCTACGACCTCGCCATACGCACCGCGGAAGGCCTGCGCATCTCATTGCTCATCGCCGCGGCATGTGCCGTGCTCTCCACGGCGATCGGGCTGATCGTCGGCCTCTCTGCGGCGACGATCGGCGGCTGGTTCGACGCACTGTCCATGCGCCTGGTCGACGGCGTCAACGCCCTTCCGCACCTGGTGGTCGGCCTCGTGATCGCCGCGATGTGGCGCGGTGCGCCGCTGGCGATCATCGCCTCCATCGCGCTCACGCACTGGCCCGCCGTGGCCCGCGTGGTCCGCGCCGAGTTGCTCGGCTCGAGGTCGGCGGGGTGGATCGAGTCGGCACGATTAGCGGGCGCCGGACGCTATTTCGTGGCCCGGCATCATCTCTTGCCCGCCGTCACCGGGCAGGCGCTCGTCGCCATGATCGTCCTGTTACCGCACGCCATCTGGCACGAGACCGTCCTGTCGTTCCTCGGCGTGGGGCTGTCCCCGGACCGCGCGAGCCTGGGCACTCTGCTCGGTGACGCCCGCGGCGATGTGCTCACTGGCGCCTGGTGGACTCTGGTGGTTCCCGGACTGGCACTTATCGTGACTGCGCTGGCGGTGACCCGGGCGGTCTTCGTCCTTCGCCGCGTCAGTGCCCCTCCCGTCGGGCGGGTCTGGTGAAGGCAGCCGCGCGGCGACCGGTAGCGCAGGTGAGTTCACTGACTGTCGACATCGCGACCAGCGCGCACCGGCGCTCCCCGCGGGTCCGCGTCCTGGACACGATGAGCCTGGCCGTGTGCACAGGCGAGGTCACCGTCTTGGTCGGCGAGTCCGGGTGCGGAAAGTCGATGGTGGCAGCCGCGCTGTGCGGCCTGCTCCCCCCGGGCTGCACCGTCACCGGCAGCGTTCGTATCGACCAGACCACGCTGACGCACGACGATCCGGCATGGGACCGCCTCCGCGGCCGCGTGGTCGGCCTGGTTCCGCAGTCCTCGTCAACGTCGTTCACCCCGGTACGCACGGTGCGATCTCAACTACGCGAAGTGGTTTCCGTGCTCGACGGACCGGGGTCTTTCGAGCAACTGTGCGATCTGGTGCGGTTGCCGCGCGGCGCCCTCGATCTGTACCCGCACGAGTTGTCCGGCGGAATGGCTCAGCGAGCGGCGATCGCCGCCGCGATCGCCGGCAACCCTGCGGTGGTGGTCGCCGACGAACCGACGTCCGCGCTGGACCCTGAACTCGCCCACACCGTCTGGGAGTTACTGGCCCGGCTCGCCCGTCGCGGCACCGCAGTCCTGGCCATCACGCACGATCTCGACTCGCTTCGGCGGGCCGGAATCGACCCCGCGGTGGCGGTGATGCGCCACGGCCGGCTGCTGAATCAGACCCGCGCGGGCCATTTCCTCGCCGATCCGCCGGCCGCGCCGAGCCCGACACCGGACACCGAAGAGTGCGACGACGAGGTCTATCTGCGCGCATTCTTCAGCGAGGTGCACTGATGGCCGAAGGTATCAGGGGCGCCGGTATCGGTGTGGCTTTCGCGGGCCGCACCGTACTCGCGGACATCGACTGCACGGTTGTCCCGGGCGCCATGACCGGCATCCTCGGCCCGTCCGGAAGCGGCAAGACCACGCTCCTGCGGACACTCGCCGGCCTACAACCGATCAGTCGCGGATCGCTCACCTACGACGGCTCCCCCTCCCCCGCGCCGGCGTCGATCGCGCTCTTGGCCCAGTCACCACGCCAGGCGTGCAATCCACGCTGGACGGTCCGCGAGATCATCGCCGAACCCGCGCGGGTCGCCCGGACGCCGCCCCCGGAGATCGCCGAAATCGCCGCCCGGGTCGGTCTGTCCACGGGCCTGCTAGACCGGTACCCGGGGCAGCTGAGCGACGGGCAATTGCAGCGCGCCTGCGTGGCACGGGTGTTGGTCCAAGAGCCGTCATACCTGCTGTGCGACGAGCCCACCGCCATGCTCGACCCGGTCGCGACGCGCGCGATCATCGGGCTGATCGACGGGCTGGTCGATGCGGGAGTCGGGGCTGCGCTGGTCTCGCATGATCACCGGCTCGTGCGGGCGCGATGTGCTTCCGTCCTGATCACCAGCTGACCGACGGCGCGCACACCGAACCGACGCGGGCACGCGCCACGCCGGACGACTCAGACGGTGAGCACTCGAGACCGATCCACCGGTCCCACGAGCGTCACGCCCCGAACACCTCGGTCACCACGCCCTTGGCTCGCCGGGTGACCCGCAGGTAGTGCTCCAGGAACTCCGCGGCCTCGTCCTGCGGCCAGCCGGCCGCGTAGGCGATGGCCCGGAGTTCCCGGCCCGGTCCCGGCAGCTGGTCGACGGGTTTGCCGCGCACCAGGACCAGGGCGTTGCGCGCCCGTGTCGCCGTCAGCCACGCGTCCTTGAGCATGGCGACCTGATCCTCCGGGATCAGCCCCGCCTCCCCGATCGCGTCGAGCGTCTCCACGGTCGACGTGCGGTGCAGCGCGGGATAACGGTGGGCGTAGCGCAGCTGCATCAGCTGCACGGTCCACTCGACGTCGGCCAGGCCGCCGCGCCCGAGCTTGGTGTGCGTCATCGGGTCGGCGCCGCGCGGCAGCCGCTCGGCGTCGACCCGCGCCTTGATCCGCCGGATCTCGCGCACCGCCTCCGGCGACACCCCGCCGTCCGGGTACCGGATCTCGTCGATCATGTGCAGGAATTCCAGACCCAGGCCGGGATCGCCGGCGCAGGCGTGCGCCCGCAGCAGCGCCTGCACCTCCCACGCCTGCGCCCACTGGTGGTAGTAGGCCCGGTACGACGCCAGGGTGCGCACGATCGGCCCGTTCTTGCCCTCCGGCCGCAGCCCCACGTCCACCTCGAGCGGCGGATCGGCGCTCGGTGTACCGAGGAGCGAGCGCACGCTGTCGGCGACGTTCTGCGCCCAGCGCAGCGCGACCGTCTCGTCGGCGCCCGCCACCGGATCGCAGACGAACAGCACGTCGGCGTCCGACCCGTAGCCGAGTTCACCGCCGCCGAGGCGGCCCATTCCGATCACCGCCATCCGGGCCGGTGCGGGGGCGCCGGTCTCCGCGGCGGTCGCGGCCATCACCTTCTCCAGCGCGGCGTCGATCACCGCCGCCCACACCGTCGACAGCGCCCGGCACACCTCCTGGACGTCCATCAGGCCGAGCAGGTCGGCCGAAGCGATGCGCGCCAGTTCGGCACGACGATGCGAGCGCGCCACGGCGATCGCCTTGCGCGGATCGGAGTGCCGCCGCATCGAGGCGATCAGGCCCTTGACGACGTCCTCCGAGGTCACCTCGCACAGCTTCGGCCCGGTAGCGCCCGTCGAATACAGCTGGATCACGTCGGGTGAGCGCATCAGCAGGTCGGCGATGTACTCGGAGGTGCCCAGCACGTGCATCAGGCGTTCGGCGACGACGCCGTCGTCGCGCAGCAGGCGCAGGAACCAGTCGGCGCCGATCAGCTCGTCGCACAGGCGCCGGTAGTTGAGCAGGCCGGCGTCCGGGTCGGGCGTGTCGCTGATGTGCTGCAGCAGGCTCGGCAGGATGAGCATCTGCACCTGGCCGCGTCGGCCCGGGGCCGAGCCGAGCGCCTTGATGTGCGCCAGGGCGCGTTCGGGCTGGGCGTAGCCGAGGGCGGCCAGCTGCCGTTCGGCCGATTTGTTGTGCAGGTACAGCGAGTCCTTGTCGAAGCGGGTCACCGCCTCCAGCAGCGGCCGGTAGAACAGCTTCTCGTGCAGCTGGCGCACCCGTGTCCGCTGCTGCCGCAGGTCGCGCCGCAGCACCTCGGCGGCCACCAGCGATCGCTCCGGCCGGATGTGCGCGGCCCGCGCCAGCCAGCGCATCGCCGCGTCGTCGGCCGGATCGGGCAGCAGATGCGTGCGCGAGAGCCGCTGCAGTTGCAGCCGGTGTTCCAGCAGGCGGAGGAACTCGTAGGAGGCGTGCAGGTTCGCGCCGTCGGTGCGGCCCATGTACGCCTTGCGGGTGAGCACGCCGATCGCTTCCAGGGTCGACCGCACGTGCAGCGACTCGTCGGCGCGGCCGTGCACCATCTGCATCAGCTGCACCGCGAATTCCACGTCGCGCAGGCCACCGCGGCCGAGCTTGAGGTTCCGCTCCTTCTCGGTGTCGGGCACCAGCGACTCGACCCGGCGGCGCATGGCCTGCACGTCGGTCACGAAGTCGTCGCGCTCGGCCGCCGACCAGACCATCGGTCCGGTCGCCGCGGCGTAGTCGGCGCCCAGCGCCATGTCGCCGGTCATCGGCCGTGCCTTGAGGAGCGCCTGGAACTCCCAGGTCTTGGCCCACCGCTGGTAGTACGCGAGGTGCGACTCCAGCGTGCGCGTCATCGCCCCGCGCTTGCCTTCGGGCCGCAGGGCGGCATCGACCTCGAAGAAGGCGAGCGAGCCGACCCGCATCATCTCGCCGGCGAGGCGGGCCGAGGTGGTGTCGGCCGGTTCCGCGACGAAGACGACGTCGACGTCGCTGACGTAGTTGAGTTCGCGCGCCCCGCACTTGCCCATCGCGATCACCGCCAAGCGCGTGGTCAGCGGTTTGTCGCCGAGCACCTCCCGGATCGCGACCGCGAGCGCCGCGGTCAGCGCCGCGTCGGCGAAGTCGGCCAGGTGCCCGCCCACCTGCGGCAGGTAGAGCACCGGCTCGTCCTCGACGGTCGCCGCCAGGTCCTGGGCGGCCAGCCGCAGCAGCAGATTCCGGTACGCCACGCGCAGCCGGCCGATCGCCTGCGGGCCGGTCACCTCGGCCCGGAACAGCAGGCTCCCCGCGGTCTGATCCGGCTCCGGCTCGGCGCCGACCGAGGCCAGCATCTCCGTCCGCGCCTGCTCCGCCGTCGGCAGGTCCCGGGGCAGCAGGTGCCGCCAGACGCCGGGTTCGGCCACCAGGTGATCGCCGAGGGCGTCGGACGCGCCGAAGACGGCGAACAGGCGCCCGCGGAAGGTCTTGTCGGTGCGGATCAGCTCGTCGATCTCGGCCCAGTCCGCGGCATCGGCGGCCTGCCGGAACCGCACCAGCGCTTTCAGCGCCAGATCGGCGTCGGCGGCGCGGGAGAGCGCCCACAGCACACCGACGGAGGCCTCGTCGTACCAGCCGAGAGTGTCCAGGTCCGCCCGGGCGGTGGCCTCCAGGAGCCCGAGCCGACCGGGACTCGGTACCGCCGACCGTCCACCCATCGAAGTCACGTCAGTCAGACTAGACCGCTCGAGAGGTCAGAGCGGCAGGTAGTGCTGCAGCTCGAACGGGGTCACCTGACCGCGGTAGTCCGACCACTCACGCCACTTGTTGCGGAGGAAGTAGTCGAAGACGTGCTCGCCGAGCGCCTCGGCCACCAGCTCGGACCGCTCCATCTGGTGCAGGGCCTCCGACAGCGAGTTCGGCAGTTCGCGGTAGCCCATGGCACGCCGCTCCGCGGGGGTCAGCGCCCACACGTTGTCCTCGGCCTCCTCGGGCAGCTCGTAGCCCTCGGAGATGCCGCGCAGACCGGCCGCGAGCAGCACCGCGAAGGTCAGGTACGGGTTGCAGGCCGAATCGGGGGTCCGGATCTCGACCCGCCGCGACGACGACTTGTTCGGCGTGTACAGCGGCAGGCGCACCATCGCCGAGCGGTTGGCCCGCCCCCACGTCGCCGCGGTCGGCGCCTCGCCGCCGTGCACCAGCCGCCGGTAGCTGTTGACCCACTGGTTGGTCACCGCGCTGATCTCGTTGGCGTGCGTGAGGATGCCGGCGATGAACTGTTTGCCGGTGGCCGAGAGCTGCATCGGGTCGTCCGGGTTGTGGAAGGCGTTCGACTCGCCCTCGAACAGGCTCATGTGCGTGTGCATCGCCGAACCGGGGTGATCGCTGAACGGCTTGGGCATGAACGTGGCGCGCACGCCGTCGCCGATCGCCACCTCCTTGACCAGGTAACGGAAGGTCATCACGTTGTCGGCCATGGACAGCGCATCGGCGTAGCGCAGGTCGATCTCCTGCTGGCCGGGGCCACCCTCGTGGTGGCTGAACTCCACCGAGATGCCCATCGATTCGAGCGCCTCGATGGCGTGGCGGCGGAAGTTCGGGGCGGCGTCGTGCGTCGTCTGATCGAAGTAGCCGCCGTTGTCGGCCGGGACCGGCACGCTGCCGTCGCCCGGCATGTCCTTGAGCAGGTAGAACTCGATCTCCGGGTGCACATAGCAGGTGAACCCGGCCTCGGCGGCCCGGCTGAGCTGGCGGCGCAGCACGTGCCGCGGGTCGGCCCAGGCGGCGGTGCCGTCGGGCATCGCGATGTCGCAGAACATGCGAGCGGAGTAGTTCCGGCCGTCGCTCTCCCACGGCAGCACCTGGAAGGTCGACGGATCCGGCTTGGCCACCATGTCGGCCTCGAAGACGCGGGAGAAGCCCTCGATCGACGAGCCGTCGAACCCGATGCCCTCGGCGAACGCCCCCTCCAACTCGGCCGGCGCGATCGCCACGGATTTGAGATAGCCCAGGATGTCGGTGAACCACAGCCGTACGAAGCGGATGTCCCGCTCCTCCAGAGTGCGCAGCACGAATTCCTGTTGGCGATCCATGACCGCACCCTATGCCCGGCCTGTTACGCCCGTGTTACGCACGGCGATTCCGGGGACCGCGACCGGGTCTGTGACAAAGACCACCGGACACGACGGTGACGCTCCCGGCCCCCGGTGGAAGAATCGGGGTGTCCACACCAACCCGGGTACCCGCCGAGCGGGACTCGAGGCAGAAATGAGACCAGTCATGTCGGATGCAGCCATCTACGGTTCCACAGACTCCCCCGCGCCGGCCGCCGCGCCGCGACGCAAGACCCGGCTTCAGCACCTCGCCGAATGGAAGGCGGAGGGCCACAAGTGGCCGATGCTGACCGCCTACGACTACTCCACCGCCCGGATCTTCGACGACGCCGAGATCCCCGTTCTTCTCATCGGCGATTCCGCCGCGAACGTCGTGTACGGCTACGACACCACCGTGCCGATCAGCTGCGACGAGCTGATCCCGCTGGTGCGCGCCGTGGTCCGCGGCGCCCCGCACGCGCTGGTGGTGGCCGACCTGCCGTTCGGCAGCTACGAGGTGAGCCCCCAGCAGGCCCTCGAGTCGGCCATCCGGTTCTTCAAGGAGGGCGGCGCCCACGCGGTCAAGATCGAGGGCGGCGAGCGGATCGCCCCGCAGATCGCGGCGCTCACCGCCGCCGGCATCCCGGTGATGGCCCACATCGGCTTCACCCCGCAGAGCGTCAACAACCTGGGCGGCTACCGCGTGCAGGGCCGCGGCGCGGGCTCCGATCAGCTGATCGCCGACGCCATCGCCGTGCAGGAGGCCGGCGCGTTCGCCGTCGTCATGGAGATGGTCCCGGCCGAGCTGGCCGGCCAGATCACCCGCAAGCTCACCATCCCGACCGTCGGCATCGGCGCCGGCCACGAGACCGATGCCCAGGTGCTGGTGTGGCAGGACATGGCGGGCTACACGCACGGCCGGACCGCGAAGTTCGTCAAGCGCTACGCGAACGTCGGCGACCAGTTGCTCGACGCCGCCCGCACCTATCGCGACGAGGTGGCCCGGTCGGTGTTCCCGGCCGCCGAGCACGAGTACTGACGCACGCCACGCCGCGGCCGTCATTCGCCGATAGGGTGGGCGGTATGAGCGGTCTCTACCCACCCCTCGAGCCGTACGCGTCCGGTCATCTCGCCGTCGGCGACGGCCAGGAGATCTACTGGGAGACCTCGGGGAATCCCGCCGGGAAGCCGGTGGTCTTCGTGCACGGCGGCCCCGGCGGCGGCACCTCCGGTGAGCAGCGCCGCTTCTTCGATCCGGAGCGCTACCGCATCGTGCTGTTCGACCAGCGCGGCTGCGGGCGGTCGCGCCCGCACATCGCCGACGCCGAGGCCGCCGGGCCGGACGCGCTCGCCGCCGCTTTGGCGGCGAACAACACCGCCGCCCTGATCGGCGATCTGGAGAAGCTGCGCACGCACCTCGGTATCGACCGCTGGCAGGTCTTCGGCGGATCGTGGGGGTCGACGCTGGGCCTGGCCTACGCGCAAACCCACCCGGATCGGGTGACCGAACTGGTGTTGCGCGGCATCTTCCTGCTGCGTCGCAGCGAGATCGACTGGTACTACAACGGCGGCGCGGCGCACCTGTTCCCGGACGTCTGGGAGAGCTATCTCGCGCCCGTGCCGGAGGACGAACGCGACGGCGACCTGGTCGCCGCCTATCACCGCATCCTGACCGGCTCGGACCGGGCGGCGGCGGCCCGCGCCGCCGCGGCCTGGACGGGCTGGGAGAACCGGACCTCGCACCTGCTGCCGCGGAGCGATTCGGGCGACGGCGACCGCTTCGACCTCGCCTTCGCTACCATCGAGAATCACTACTTCGTTCACGGCGGCTTCCTCGACGAGGGCCAGTTGCTGTCGAATATCGGGGCGCTGCAAGACATTCCGGGGGTCATCGTGCAGGGACGGTACGACGTCGTCTGTCCGATGCGCAGCGCCTGGGATCTGCACCGCGCCTGGCCGCAGGCGCGCTTCGTCGTCGTCGACGATGCCGGACACGCATCGTTCGAGCCCGGGATCGCCGCGCAACTGGTCGCGGCGACCGACCACTTCGCCAAGGAGGCACCTCGTTGAACCCCCGCGCCGAGATCATCGAAGTGGAGTGCAAGTTCGACGTCGACGCCGGGCTGCCGGCCCCCGACCTGAGCGTGCTGGTCCCGGGCGGCCGGGCCGGCGAGCCCCAGCAGTACGAGCTGGTGGCGACCTACCTCGACACCCCCGCCCACGACCTCGCCGCGCATCGCATCACGCTGCGGCGCCGCACCGGCGGCACCGACAGCGGCTGGCATCTCAAGCGGCCGGCCGGCGGCGACGCCCGGCGGGAACTGCAGGTCGACTTCTCCGAGGCGCCCGCCGACGGGCCGGTCCCCGCGGCCATCGCGAGCGCCGTGCTGGCGATCGTGCGCGACCGGCCGCTGATCCCGGTCGCCGAGATCAGCACCGCGCGCACGGTCACCGTCGTGTACGACGAGGACGGCGACTCGCTCGCCGAGTTCTGCGAGGACCGCGTCCTCTCGCACGCGCACCAGTCGCAGGTCACCAAGGAGTGGGCCGAGTGGGAGTTCGAGCTCACCGGCGGTGACACGCGCCTGCTCAAGAAGGCCCGTTCGCTGCTCCGCGGCGCCGGTGCGCGCCCGGCGTCGAGCGTCTCCAAACTGGCCCGCGCCATCGGCTCCGAACCGCGCAACCACAAGCCGGCCAAGCTCGCCAAGCACCCGACGGGCCTCGATCTCGTGGTGCATTCCCTTGCCACACACCGGGATTCGCTACTGCACTGGGATCCTCTGGTCCGCGAGAACGCATGGGACGCCGTGCACCAGATGCGGGTGACCGCCCGGAAGCTGCGATCGGTGCTGACGTCGTTCCCGACGGTGCTCGACTCGGAGTCCGTCGCGGGGCTCTCCGAGGAGTTGCGCGCACTCGGCGAGGTGCTGGGCGAGGCGCGCGACCGCGAGGTGCAGCTGGAGATCAACGCCGGGCTCCTCGACTCGGAGAACGATCCGCCCGCCGACCTGCGCGTCGCGCTGATCGACGACGAACTGGTCCGCCAGCAGCGCTCCCTCCGGTCGCTGCGGTACGCGCTGTCGACCCGCCGGTACCTGCAACTGCTCGACACCCTCGACGCGCTGATCGCGAATCCGGCCCCCGGCCCCGATGCCGACCGCGGCGCGGAGAAGGTCGCGATGGAGGGCATCGAGCACGCCGCCAAACGGATGCACAAGGCCGAGAAGAAGCTCGACGACTTCGACGAGTGGTCCGAGGAGTGGGTGGAGCAGGTGCACCGCATCCGCAAGCGCGCCAAGGCCGTCCGGTACACCGCCGACGCCGGCAAGCCGCTGGGCCTGAAGAAGGCGGCGAAGGCCGCCGCGGAGGCCGCCGGCGTGCAGACCCATCTGGGCGATTTCAACGATACGGTCGTCAATCGCGAGAATCTGCAGAAGGTCGTGGCCGTCCCCGGCCTCTCGTCCCGCGCGGTCTTCGTGCTCGGCCGGCTGGATGCCCGGGAGGAAGAGCGCGGCCGCCGCGCCGTCCAGGCATTCCTCGACGAGCGCCCTTAGCCGGCTGAGCCGCCACCGAGCCCCTTAGCCGGCTGAGCCGCCACCGAGCCCCTTAGCCGGCTGAGCCGCCACCGAGCCCCTTAGCCGGCTGAGCCGCCACCGAGCCCCTTAGCCGGCTGAGCCGCCACCGAGCCCCCTGGGGCGAGGTGGCGAGTCGAAGCCCCCCCGCTAAACGACGGTGAACTCGACGGTTCCGCCGTCCGGGTCGGCGGCGGTCACCTCGACCGTGCAGCACTGACCGGCACCGGGCGCCCCGGAGCAGGGTGCGATGATCGCGGGCGATTCGATGAAGATCTCCGCTTCCTTGCGGCCGTTCGCCTCGCGCATCACCGTGGCCTCGAAACGCGCGCCGAGCTGGTCGGCGAGCACCACCGCCTCGGCCAGATCGACACTCCGCCGCGCCGCCGTCGCCGCGACCGTGTCCGCGCCGCTCATGACCTTGCCGAGCCCGGGCAGCGCCGCACTCACCCAGCCGGGCACCGGTGCCCCCGAGGTCACCGCGAGACAGACCTCGGTGGCGTGGCGGTCGGCGAGCCGGCGCAGCGGCGCGGTGACGTGCGCGTAGATCCCGCCGACTCCGGCGTGCGCCAGCGTGTCGTCGTCCACCTGCTCCCCCGGCGTGAGCGCGCGGTAGCCGGCGCCGCGCATCAGGCGGGCCCCGGCGCTCATCAGGGCGAGAGTGGTGGGTGCGTCGGGCGCGAGACCGGCGAGGAACTGTCCGGGCGTGGCGCCGTCCGGCCACGGGACGCCCAGGCTGCCGGCCACGGCCCGCAGTTCGTCCACGGCCCCGGCCGTCGCCGCGGGCAGCGTGCGGAAGAAGCCGGTTCCGGCGTCGCGCATGAGCGTGCCCGCACACATTCCGACCAGCAGCGACACCTGGGCGTTCCAGCCGTCAACGGGCGTCCGCGGCGCCAGCGCGAGTGTCCAGGCGCGGGGGCTGGCCCCGGTGTTGGGCAGCACCTCCTGGTCGGGCAGATTCAGCGAGACCGCGCCGCGCGCCAGCGTCCACGACTCGCGGACGCGCCCGAAGTCGGCGAGCGCCGCCACGGCCGGATGCACCGAGCCCGCCGCGACGTCGGCGGCCACCCCGGCGTAGTCGAGGCGGGCGCGCGAACGCACCGTCGCCCGTTCCACCGCGGTGTGCAGCACGTCGCCGCCGGGGCCGACGCGCACCGTCCAGAGCACGGCGGGCCGGTCCTGATCGGGCAGCAACGACCCCGCGCCCTCGGACAGCACGCGCGGATGCAGCGGAACGTTGCCGTCCGGGAAGTACACGGTCTCGCCGCGGCGGGTGCTTTCGGCGTCGAGTGCTCCCCCGGGTTCCACCAGGGCGGCGACGTCGGCGATCGCGTAGTGCACCAGGAAGCCGTCGTCGTCGCGCACCACGCGCAGCGCCTGGTCCAGATCCATCGAGCCGGGCGGGTCGATGGTGACCAATTCCAGGTCGCGGCGGTCGGCGCGGTCGTCCGCGTGCCGGTCGGCCGCCGCGGCGGCCTCCGCGGTCACGTCGGCCGGGAACTCGGCGGCCAGTCCGAGTTCGGCGCGGAGCCGGTCGAAGTCGAGCGCGGGTGCGCGCAGCCGCCACTGGGTCGTCATCGTCGTCTCCACTCTCACCGGCCGGTGACCTCATCCCTCGATGGGGTCTTCCACACGAAGTCCGAGTTCGGCCGCGCCCCGCGGCAGGCTCGCATCGTGTGTGACGACGATCATGTCACTGCCACAAGCCAGTGCCTCTTCTCGAGGGCGCGAACGAGCCGGCCTGTAAGCCGGATCCTGTCCCGGCCGGTGAGGCCGGGGGCGACCATCCATCTGGGCACACCGTCGCCGGGTGCCTCGAGCAGCCAACCCGCGAGCTCGGACGAGCAGTCCTCATCGCTCGCGCACCCGCACCGCCGCGAAGCGGTGCGGACTTCGGCCTTGCTCCGGGTGGGGTTTACCGAGCCGCCGCGATCACTCGCGGCGCTGGTGCGCTCTTACCGCACCGTTTCACCCTTACCCGCCGCA
This sequence comes from Gordonia sp. PP30, assembly GCF_023100845.1. Taxonomy (NCBI): domain Bacteria; kingdom Bacillati; phylum Actinomycetota; class Actinomycetes; order Mycobacteriales; family Gordoniaceae; genus Gordonia; species Gordonia sp. PP30. Next base: position 2,822,952 of record NZ_CP095864.1, read on the forward strand.
CGCGGCGGGCGGTCTGTTCTCTGTGGCACTGTCCCGCGGATCACTCCGGGTTGCCGTTAGCAACCACCCTGCTCTTCGGAGTCCGGACTTTCCTCGACTCGCGCCTGCGCGGTGCCCCGCGTGGTTCGCTCGCCGCGGCCGCCCGGCCGGCTCGTTCGCGTCCTACAGACTACTGCAGGTGCGCGGTGTCGTTGACCAGGCGGACGACCGATCCGCCGTCCGGGTAGTACTCGGCGATCGACAGCGAGGCCAGATCGAGATGCAGACGGAACAGCAGTTCCGGTCCGACGTGCAAGGCGTCGCGCAGCAGCGTCTTGATCGGCGTGACATGGCTGACCGCGAGTACCCGGGCACCCGGGTACGACGCGATCAGGTCCGCCTTCGTCGCGGCGAGCCGCTCGGCGACCCGCGCGAAGCTCTCCCCGCCGGGCGGGGCCACCTCGACGTCGCCCAGCCATTCCCGGTGCAGTTCCGGATCACGCTGCGCCGCCTCGCGGAAGGTCAGTCCCTCCCAGGCCCCGAAATCGGTTTCGATCAGCCCGTCGTGCACGACGACCTCCAGACCCAGCCGGTCGGCGACCGCCTGCGCGGTGGCCCGGGCGCGGCGCAGCGGCGAGGACACGATCACCTCGATGCCGCCCTGCCGCCCGAGCCGGCCGGCCGCGGCGTCCGCCTGCGCGCGGCCGAGGTCGGTGAGTTCGGGGTCGCCGTGACCGGAGTAGCGGCGATCCACCGAGAGCGCCGTCTGACCGTGCCGCAGCAACAGCAGACGCGTCGGTTCGCGGACCTGTCCCTGCCAGCTGGGCGCCGTCCCGCCGCTCGTCACTTCCGCCCCGCCGGCTGTCCCCGCTCCGCCGTCCGTCACCGCGGTGCCTGCGGCGACGGCAGCCCGGACTGCTCGGTGCGCACGACGATCGCGTTGCACTCCTCGCAGCGGACCACCTCGTCCTCGGCCGCCGCGGCGATCGCGGCGAGGGCACGCGGATCCAGTTCCATCCGGCATGCGCCGCAGCGGCGCTGCCGGAGCAGCCCGGCGCCGACCTTGCCCTGATCGCGCAGCCGGTCGTAGGCGGCGAGCAGGTCGTCGGGCAGTTCCCGGGCCACCGCGTCACGGCGGTGCAGGAACTCGGTGATCTCGTTCTCGGTGACCGCCATCGCCTGGTCACGGGCGGTCCGCGCCTGTGTCCGCCGCTCCTCGAGAGCCACCACGGCGGCCTGGGCGCGGTCGCCCTCCATGCCCTGCGCCTCCTGGCGCTCCATGATCTCCAGCAGATCCGACTCCAGCACGTCGCGCCGCTTGGTCAGCCCGGTCATCTCGTGCTGCAGCTCGGCGAGCACCTTGGGCGGCAGACCGCCCGAGTCCAGCTTGGCCTGATCGCGCCGGGCGTGCTCGGTCATCCCGGTCAGTTCCTTGTCGACCACGTCGTACTCGGCCTGCAGATCGGCGGCGACGGACTCGGCGCGCGTCACCTCCTCGTAGGCCGCGGCGAGTTCGACGTCGATCTCGACCAGCGCCTCGTTCTCCGGGAGATGACTCAGCCGGTGATGCGCGCGGGCGAGTTCGGCGTCGAGGTCGGCGAGATCGAGGAGTCGGCGCTGATGCGCGGGCGCGGCTTTCATGCGTTCCACCTTCTCATCTTCCGGCCCGGGTCACGCCGGTACCACGGTGAACGGGTCGGTCGGCGGCAGGTAAACCGTTGCCGGGCAACCGATCCGGGCCAGTTGTTCGACGGCGCTGACGCACCAGGGGAACTCGGTGGCCCAGTGCCCGGCGTCGATCAGCGCGGGGCTGCCGGCGCGCAGCGCCTCGTCGACCACGTGATGCCGCAGATCCCCGGTGAGGTAGACGTCGGCCCCGGCCGCGGTCGCCGCACCGATCAGCGAGTCGCCCGCGCCGCCGCAGACCGCCACGGTCGTGATCAGCGCGCCCGGGTCGCCGGCCGCGCGGATCCCCCAGGCAGCCCGCGGCAGCACCCTCGCCGCATGCGAAACGAACTCGCGCAGCGGCATCGGCTCGGCGAGGGTGCCGACCCGGCCGAGCCCGATGTCGCTGCCGATCGGGGCCTGCGCGAACACGTCGAACGCCGGCTCCTCGTAGGGATGCGCGGCGCGCAGGGCCGCCAGCACCGTCGCCCGCAGTCCCTTCGGCGCGACCATCTCGAGGCGTTCCTCGTCGACGCGGGTCAGGTCGCCCACCGCGCCGATCGCCGGGCTGGCCCCGTCGGCCGGCCGGAACTGGCCGGTGCCGACCACGCTCCAGAGGCAGTCGGTGTAGTCGCCGAGCGCCCCGGCGCCGGCGTTGAACATCGCCTCGGCCACCTGCTCGGCGCTGCCCTCAGGGACCATCACCACCCATTTGTCCAGGGGCGCGACCGGTTCGGGTTCCAGCGGCACGGTGTCGCGCACACCGAGGACGTCGGCCAGCGCATCGGAGACGCCGCCGCGGACCTTGTCGGCGTTGGTGTGCGCCGAATAGAGCGCGCATCCGCCCCGGATCAGCTGGTGGATCAGGCGGCCCTTCGCCGTGTCGGCGGCCACCGAGTCGACCCCGCGCATCAGGAGTGGATGGTGCGCGACGATCAGGTCGGCGCCGGACTCCAGCGCCTCGCCGACCACCCCGTCGGTCACGTCGACGCAGACCAGCGCCGACCGCACCGGATCGTCGGGGTCACCGCAGACCAGGCCCACCGCATCCCACGGTTCGGCCAGCCGCGGCGGATACGCCGCGTCGAGTCCGGCGACCACCTGTCGCAGGGTCGGCATCATCGGTGTGCTCCCGTCGTCGTGGCGGCCGCCGCCGTCCGGGCGGCCTCCCGGGATGCATCCTCCCAGGCGGCCAGCAACGCGGTCACCCGCCCGGGCGGCCGCACCGCCAGACGCAGGTATTGCGGTCCCAGCCCGGTGAAGTTGGCGCAGCTGCGGACGGCGCATCCCCGCGTCCGCAGCGCCGCCTTGAGACCGAGACCGTCGGGCACCTCGACCAGTACGTACGGGGCGCGCGGTATCCCGGGCACCGTGATCCCGTGCGCCCGCAGACGCTCCACCATCGCGGCCCGGTCGGCGGCGATCGCGGCGGCCAGTCCCGCGGCGTGCGCCTGGCCGCGCGGGCCGAGGCATTCGGCGAGCGCGACGAGCGCGAGGGTGCCGAGCGGCCAGTGCCGCCGCCCGGCCGTCAGCCGCGCGATCACCTCCGGCGCGGCCAGCAGATAGCCGACCCGCAGCCCGGCCAGCCCGAAGGTCTTGGTCGCCGAGCGGATCACGATCACTCCACTCGGCAGGCCGTCGGCCAGCGACTGCGGTTCACGGCGCCCGTCGTCGCCGAGAGTCAGGTCGGCGAAGGCCTCGTCGACCACCACCAGCCGGCCCGGCCGGATCAGCGCCTCGAGGTCGCTGCGCGGATGCAGCACCGACGTGGGATTGGTCGGATTGCCGACGATCACCAGGTCGGCGTCGTCCGGCACCAGCGATGCGTCGAGCCGCCACGGCGGCGGCAGCACCACCCGGCTGATCCGCGCCCCGGCCGCGCGCAGCACCCGTTCCGGTTCGGTGAACGACGGCTCGATCACCGCGACGTGCCGCGGCCGGAGCCGGGCCAGCAACTCGAAGCCCTCGGCGGCGCCGTCGAGCAGCAGGATCTCGTCGGTGCGGCGGCCGTGCAGCGCCGCTGCCGCCGCGACCGCGGCGTCCGCATCGCGGGCCGACGGATAGGCGGCGAGATCGCCGAGCCGGGCGGCCAGCACGTCCCGGACGAACGGCGGCGGCCCGGGCTGCACGTTGACGGCGAAGTCGATCAGGCCGGGCTCGGCGTCGGCGTCGCCGTGCCGCCCCGGCTCGAACAGATCCGGCAGCTCACGACCCGTCGACATACCGTGCACCCTACGTGTCACGCCGCCGCGGGCGACCGGCACCATGGGAGCCGTGATGCTGCGTACCGCCGACCCGGCCGACCCCGCGACCGTGCTCCTCGTCGATCTCGACGGCACCCTCACCGACAGCTATCCGGGGATCGCGGCGTCGTTCCGGCACGCCCTGGACGCGATGGGCGCACCCGCCCCGAGCGACGACCTCGTGGCCGGGATCGTCGGGCCGCCGATGCTCGACACCATGCGGGCCTGCGGTTTCTCCGACGACGACGCGCAGGCCGCCGTCACCGCGTACCGCGCCCGCTACGACCGGATCGGCTGGCGGGAGAACCGGGTGTACGACGGCGTGCCCGAACTGCTCGCCGATCTCACCGCGGGCGCGCGGACCCTGGCCGTGGCCACCAGCAAGAACGAGACCATCGCGCGGCGGGTTCTGGAGCACTTCGGGCTCGACCGGCACTTCGCGTTCATCGGCGGATCCAGCGACGACGGCACCCGCCGAAGCAAGGCGCAGGTCATCGCGCGCGTGCTCGGCGTACTAGAGTTGGACCCGGCGACGAACCCCGTCGTGATGATCGGTGACCGCTCCCACGACGTCGACGGAGCCGCGTCATTCGGTGTTCCCACGATCGCGGTGGGTTGGGGTTACGCTCGTCCGGGGGAGGTCGACGAAGCCACGTGGACCGTGCAGACGGTCCCGCAACTGCGCGAGGTACTCGGTGTCCGATAGCCCTGACCGGCTGCATGTCTGTTTCATCTGTACCGGCAACATCTGCCGGTCGCCCATGGCGGCGGCGATCTTCGCCAAGGCGATCGACGATGCCGGGCTGACCGATGAGGTGCAGGTGACCAGCGCGGGCACCGGTGGATGGCACGTCGGCGAGCCGGCCGACAACCGCGCCCGCACCGAACTTCTGGCCCACGGCTACCCCGACAATCACGTGGCCGCCCAGCTCGATCCGGAGCATCTCTCGGCCGATCTGCTGGTCGCGCTCGACTCCAGCCATGTCAAAGAGCTGACCCGTAAGCGCCTCGGCGAGCGCGTCCGATTGCTGCGCAGCTTCGACCCCGGAGCCGACGGCGGCGACGTCCCCGATCCGTACTACGGCTCGCCGGAGGATTTCGCCGACGTGCGTGCGCAGATCGAGGACGCGGTCCCCGGGCTGCTCGCCTGGGTGCACGCCACCCTGGCCGAACGGGGCTGAGGAAGCCTCCTCGCCTATTCTGGACGGCGTGCACCTGCTGCGAACCTTCCTGCGGCCCGGATGGCTACTCGCCGCCGTCCTGGTGGCCGCGTTCGCCGCCGCGTGCTTTCTGATCCTTGCGCCCTGGCAACTCGGGAAGAACACCGCGACGCAGCACCGGAACGACCTGATCCAGACCGCCGCCAAGACCGCGGCCGTGCCCCTTGACCGGTTGGTGCCGGCCGGAGGCGTGCTGCCCACCGGCCACGAGTGGCGCGAGGTGACCCTCACCGGCCGCTACCTGACGGACAAGCAGATCGAGGTGCGGCTGCGCGTCGTCGACGAGCGACCTGCCGTGGAGGTCGTGACACCGTTCCAGCTCACCGGCTCCGAGCGCATCGTGCTCGTCGACCGCGGCTACGTCCGGCCCGACTCGGCCGGCCGGACCCAGATCCCCGCTCCGCCGTCGGGCGAGGTGACGCTGCACGCCCGCCTGCGCAGATCCGAGGCCACCAGTCCGGGCAAGGGCCCCAAGGTGGAGGGCGGCACGCTCACCGCGTACACCATCGACACCGCCGCACTGTCCGCCGCGGACGGCACCCCGCTCGATCCGTTCTACGTGCAGCTCACCGACCATCAGCCCGGCGGGCTCGGCACCATCGACCTGCCGCAGCTCGAATCCGGCCCGTATCTCTCGTATGGGCTGCAGTGGCTCGCCTTCGGTATCATGGCGCCGCTCGGCATCGGCTACTTCGTCTGGGCCGAGGTGAAGCACCGCCGCGCCCTCGCCCGGAAGCAGGAGAACGGCGAGGTGGTGGACGACACCCCGGCCGAGGACGGCCGGGGCGCGGAGCGACGACGGATCCGCGACGAACTCCGCGAAGCGAGCGCACCCGGGACCGCCGACCCGCGCGTCGACGTCGAGATCGGCGGGGGCGTGGCCGTCGACAGCCACGAGGACGACGTGCGCGCCAAGCTCGCCCAGCGCTACGGGCGCTGATCCCGGGCGAGCGTCTTCTCTCGAACGCGGGGTACGGGCGGTCAGGTGTCGGCCAGATGCGCGCGGACCCGTGCCAGCCGGTCCGCAATCGGCCGCAGCGCGGGATCGGTGGGTGCCACCGCCTCACCGCTGCGCCCACCCTCACCGGCGTGCCGGATGTCGGCGGCGAGCGCCGCGCTCTCCGGTTCGTCGGGCGGGACGTCATCGGCCACCCGGTCCGTCGCGTACGCCGTCACCGAATCCGCCAGCACCTGCGCGGCGTCCACCGCCGGAATCCAGGCCCCGGCGACCGTATCGGCCGGTGGCGGTTCGGCGAGCGCGCGCTCCAGCCGCGTCTGGAGATCGGACATCGCGCGCGTGGCCGCCCGCCGGGCGGCGACGAGTTCGGAGTGCCGGTCCGCGGCCGGCCCGGCGTCGTCCGGTACCGCCGTGCCCGCCACCCGCAGGTGCGCCGCGATGCCGGCCATGGCCTGGGCGAAGGTCTCGGCGACCCAGGCCCGCCGCGAATGCGGCCAGATCAGGTAGCCGAAGACGATCACGATCGCCCCACCGATCGCCGTCGCCGCGATCCGCTCCCACGAGAAGTTGCCGCCATCGCCCGGGGTGATCACGTCGACCAGGAAGATCACGATCGGGGTGATGGCCAGAGCCTGCAGCGCGTACGACTTCATCATGAGCCACGGCACCAGCGCCGCGAACGCCGCGATGAGGATGCCGAGCCCGACCCCCTTGGGCACCACCAGCAGCAAGAGCGAGGCGAGGGCGACGGCCACGACGGTGCCGATCACCCGCAGAATCGCCCGGGCGAACACCGAACCGAAGTCCGGCTTCATCACCATGCAGACGGTCAGTGGAACCCAGAACCAGTGGCCGTACGGGAAGTACTCCCTGGCCGCGACGGCGATGCCGTAGCAGAGTGCGAGGCGAGCGGCCGCCAGCACCACTTCGCGCCCGATACCGCCGGAGACCAGTCGTTCGTGCCGCGCCCCGGCGGGCCGCTTCCGGGGCCGCAGCGCGTCGGCGAGCTCGTCGATCCGGGTCGAGAGGAGCGCCGCGCCCCGGCTCGACCCGGCGACCGCCGGTTCCGTCGCGGGCTCGCCGGCATCTGCGGACCGGCCGGCGGCGACCTCGGCGGCGAGTGCTCGCAGGCGCCGCTCGGCGATCTCGGCGGCCGCCGGATCGCGGTCGCCGATCAGGAAGGCCTGCACTCGTTCGGCGGCCCCGGTCACGCCGTCGTCGAGCGTCCACGACCCGGCCGAGCCTGCGGTGCGCACCGAGAACTCGGCGACGCGGGTGGTCGCCGCCCGCAGCGCCGCGGTGGCCCGGCCCCGCGCGGCCGCGGTGCGGTCGCCGCCCTCGGCGAGATCGTCGTGCCGGGCCCGCGCGAGATCGGCGAGGGCGGTGAGCATCGGCACCAGCACGGCGCGCTGCGGGCGCGCCGGGACCAACAGCATCTCGATCCCCAGCAGGGCGGCGTAGAGGACGCCGCCCGCGAAGTACAGGCCGATCGGCTCCCACCAGTCGATCCCCTTGACCCCGAGCGCGATGCTGGCGACCAGGAGGAATTGCATTCCGCCGACCGAGAACGCCGGGCCCAGTCCGGCGATCACACCCATCAGGAAGGCGAGCAGCGCCGCCAGGACCACCAGGGCGGCGATCGGCGCGTCCTGGATGAAGCCGAGCAGGTAGCCGGCGGCGGCGATCGGCGTGGAGATCGCGATGATCGTGAAATTGAGACGGTAGGTGCCCTCGCGTTCGCCGGCCGCGAGCAACAGCGTCGCCAGTCCGATCCACATCGCCGTGATCAGGTGGCCGGTCAGCGAGCCCACGATGAACGGGCCGCCGACGGCGACCGCCGAACGGATCGAATGCCCCAGCGGAAACTCGGCGCGGCGTATCCGCAACATCTCGACGATCCAGTCCGCGGGGCGGACCCGTCCCGGGGAGATCGGAGTCTGGCCCACACTGCTCCTGTCATCGAGCGCACCGCGCCCGCGCGGTTCCGGCCGCCCGATCATGTCACAGCGTGTGCCCGGTCTGCGCGCTATGTCACAGACCGACTGCTCCGCGCGGATCGCGCTCCCACCGCGAGCACCGCGCTCGCCACCTGCACCCGGCGCGACAACCGCACCGCCGCGCGCAGGTCCGCGGCGCGCGGTGCGGGGCCGTCGCCCAGTACCGGCCGCTGCTCCGCGCCGTGCGCGTACACCGTCAGCCCGCCGAGAGAGATGCCGAGCGCCCCGGCGAAGGCGGCCTCGATGATGCCCGCGTTGGGGCTCGGATGCCGGTGGGCGTCCCGGCGGACCGCCCGCGCGGTGCGCACCGGATGCCCGCTCAGCAGTCCGGCGAGCACCGCGGCGAGCCGGGCCGGCACCAGATTCGCGAGGTCGTCGGTGCGCGCCGCGGCCCAGCCGAAACGCAGGTACCGGGGCGACCGGTAGCCGATCATCGCGTCGAGCGTATTGACCGCGCGATATCCGAGCAGGCCGGGCGCCCCGGCGATCGCACCCCAGAACAGCGGTGCGACGGTCGCATCGGGGGTGTTCTCGGCGATCGACTCCACCGCGGCGCGACAGATCCCCGCCTCGTCGAGCAGGCTCGGGTCGCGGCCGACCAGGCTCGGCAGGATGGCGCGGGCACCGTCGAGGTCGCCGTCGTCGAGCGCGTCGGCGATCCGCCCGCCCACCCGGCAGAGCGAGGTGCCGCCGAGCGCGGAGAAGGTGGCCGCCGCGGTCCCGGCCGGATCGGCCACCGCGGCGAGGCGGCCCACGGCCGTCGCGGCGGTGATCCAGAACGCGGCGAACACCGCTCCCGCGGGCCGGGTGTCGCGGTAGCACCGGCGTTCACCGGCGGCCACGGCGCCGCCGAAGAGGGCCACCGGGTGCCCGCGGCGCGGATCACCGAAAGCGAGATCCGCCGCGGCGCCGATCGCCAGTCCCAGGGCCTCGCCGTCACGTCTGCGCACGCGGCGATGGTACCGGCACCCGACCGCTAGAATCGGCATCCGATGGCCCACACACCCGCCCCCGAAGCCGGCAGCTTCGAGATCTCCACCGGCACCGCCGAACTCACCCGCGACGGGGTCGGCGGCTGGCTGCTGACCGTGAACGGTGCGCAGAGCAGTCACGTCGACCCGTTCGACGCCGCCAACCTGGAATTCGAGTACATGCGGCAGATGGCCGCGGCCATCGACGACGCACATCCCGCCCGCGACGCGCCGCTGCGGGTGCTGCACCTGGGGGCCGCCGCGTGCGCACTCCCCCGCGCCCTCGCGCACCGCTACCCCAAGTCCCGGCACGTCGCCGTCGAGATCGACGCCGAACTGGCCCGGCTGGCCCGCGAATGGTTCGACCTGCCGCGCGCACCCCGCCTGCGCATCCGGGTCGGCGACGCGCGGGAGGTGGTCGAGTCGCTGACCGAGGGCACCCGCGACATCGTGATCCGCGATGCCTTCGCCGAGTCGCTCACCCCGGCGCACCTGAAGACCGTGGAGTTCACCGCCGCGGTACGCCGGGTGCTGGCGCCGGGCGGCCTCTACCTGGCGAACTGCGGTGACCGTCGCGATCTGGTCTCGGCGCGCGGCGAGGTCGCCACCGTCCGCGAGGTCTTCGCCGAGGTGGCCCTGATCTCCGATCCGGCGATGCTGAAGGGCCGCCGAAGCGGGAACATCGTCGTGGTGGCGAGCGACGGCCCGCTCCCCGGCTCCGCCGAGCTGCAGCGACTGCTGCGCAGCGACCCGGAACCGTCACGCCTGGTGACAGGCGACGACGTGGCCGCCTTCGCCCGCAGCGCCGCGCCCCTGCGCGATTAGGAGATTGCCAGGCCGTAGCACGGTCCAGGAACCTGCTGAACAATGGCCGCGATCGCCTACAGCAGCCCGTTGAGCCGGAACGGAGCGCTAGCGGAGTTCCGTGTCGAAACGCCGCCACATGCACTGGGACACAACGACTTCCAGCCACATGAGGATGGGTTTCGACACGGCTCCTCGCTGCGCTCGTCACCGGCTCAACCAGCTGGCAGAGGCAAACATCCTGATTCTTCAGCAGTCTCCTAGATGCTCGATTCCGGGGTTCGCGATCTCCGGTGGTGCGTGATCGGCCGGCCGCGGTGCGGATCGTCTCCCGCCGCGCCTGCGTGACACCCGTGCTCTGCCCGCAACACCATGTTGACAACCAGTGGGCGGGAGTCGCTTCGGACCCGGGTGTCGTGCAGGCGATCGGGCTGTCGCGCGGCCGAGGACCGCTTCCCGCCACCGATCGTGAACCACCGGCTCGGTGACACCGCCGGACCGCGGGGACCGGTACCGACTCCGGCGTCGAACTCCTCCTCGAACAGCATCTGGCAGTCTGACCACCGCACGGTGGCCAGGCCGCCAGGGCATGCACGGTCACCGAGCCCGACCATCCACCGGACACGGACCTCACGGCCCATCGAGTCCAGACCCCCACGCGCCGACGGCCGCCGAGCCACGAAGCAGCGCGTCAGTACACAAGCAGCGTTCGCGAGCGCTGCTTCTGCCCGCGAACGCTGCCACGCCCGTCGCCGACACCGGGAATCACTCATCCGGGCGGTGTGACAAATGGCTTCTGCGAGGCCGCTCATCGGCCACCCGCCGGACTGACTCCCCTCGCCAGCGACACCGAACCGGACTCAGTCCGGCACCACCAGCTTCTGCTCGATCAGCCAGTCGTAGGCGACGTCGGCCGGGTCCTGCCCGTCGATGTCGACCTTCGCGTTGAGCTGCTGGAGGCCCTCGTCGGTCAGTCGTCCGGCGATCTCGCCGAGGAGACCGCGCAACTGCGGGTACTTCCGCAGCGTCGCTTCTTGGACCACCGCGGCCCCGTTGTACGGCAGGAAGAACTTGCGGTCGTCCTGCATCACCACCAGGCCGAGGTTCTGGATGCGGCCGTCGGTGGTGTAGACCATGCCGAAGTTGCAGGGCTTCCCGGCGGCGGTCGCCGAATAGACGACGCCGGAGTCCATCCGGGTGACGTTGTTCTGCGGCACCCCGTCGGGAGTGTTGAACGGGATGCCGTAGGCCTCCAGCATCGGCCGCATGCCGTCGGCGCGGCTGAAGAACTCGTCGTCGATGCAGAACGTCCGCTCGTGCACCGGGAGCTTGGCGACCTCCGACAGCGTGTGCACGCCGAGCCGTTCGGCGTTGCGGCGCGACGTGGCGAAGGCATAGGTGTTGTTGAATCCGGCGGGCGGCAGCCAGATCAGGCCCTGCTTCTCCTCCAGATCGTGCACGCGCTGCCACAGCTCGTGTGGATCGGAGATCGCCTCCGTCTGCCCGTGATAGGCCTGCCACGCGGTGCCGGTGTACTCCCAGGTGACGTCGGCGTCGCCGTTGACCATCACCTGACGGCCCGACGCCGAGCCCGGCGCCCCGGTGAGATCGGTGATCTCGGCGCCCGCCGCGGCCAGATAGGTCGCGGTGATCTTGCCGAGCAGCACCTGCTCGGTGAACGACTTGGAGACGACGGTCAGGTGGGCCCCGGCCAGCGGCCGGTCGCCGTCGGGCAGCTTCGCGCTGTGGAAGGTGCCCGAGGAGCTGACCAGACCGCAGCCCGCCAGCAGCGCCGCGGTCAGCAGCGCGACGATCGCCGGCGCGGCCCGCCGCGCCCGCCGCGTCATGACAGTCCCTTCGGTGTCGCCACCAGTTCGACGAGGCGGCCGAGCCAGTCGATGATCATCGCCAGCAGCGCGACCAGCACCGCGCCGGCGATCAGCAGTTTCGGCAGGAACAGCGTGATCCCGGTGGTGATGAGGGTGCCGAGGCTGGTGGCCCCGATGAAGGTGCTCAGCGTCGCGGTGCCGACCAGGATCACCAGCGCGGTCCGGACCCCGTTGAGGATCACCGGCACCGCGAGCGGCAGTTCCACCTGGATCAGGGTGCGGGTACCGGAGTACCCGATGCCGCGCGCCGCCTCGATCACCCGCCGGTCCACCTGCCGCAGACCGACGATGGTGTTCTGCAGGATGGGCAGGATCGCGTACACCACCAGGCCGATCACCGCGGTACGGAAGCCGGTCCCGAAGGCGAACGTGAACAGCACCAGCAGGCCCACCGCGGGCGCCGCCTGCCCGATGTTCGCGATGCCCACCGCGATCGGCGTCAGCCGCGTCAGCCGCGGCCGGGTGAGCAGGATCCCGAGCGGAATCGCGATCACCAGGACGATCGCCGCGGCGGTCACCGTGAGGATCACATGGTCGGCGATCGTCCCCCAGAGCACCGCCCACTCCAGCTGCGCCGACTCGGTGCTGGTGAAGGTGGTCCGCGCGTACCAGAGGAAGAAGATTGCGCCGACCACCAGGATCACCAGCGGCTCGAACCACACGTCGACCGGCAGCCGCCGCAGCCTCCGGGCGACGGTTCCGGTCGCGGCCGTCATGACGCCCCCTCCTCGCCGGTGGCCTCCGCGACGGTGACCTCGGCGAATTGGGCGTAGTCGGGTTCGTCTGCGTAGGCGTCGTCGAGCTGGCCGCGGATGGTCTCGACGACGGTGCGGAAGCTGACGTAGCCGAGCAGCCGGCCCCCGGCGGTGGTGACCAGCGCGCCGTTCTGCCGGGCGGCCAGCATGGCGTCGAGCGCGTCGTGCAGGGTCGACGTCGGTGCGACGACCGACAGCCGCGGGTCCACGTACGCGGCGATCTGCGGCGCGGACTCGATCTCGTCCAGCGAGGGCCACGCGATCGGCCGGCCTGCCGCGTCGACCACCGCCACCCATCGTCCGCCCGCCGCGCGGACGCGAGCGGAGACCTCGCCGCTCGGCTCGCCGACGCGGGCGGTCATCACCTTGTCCATCCGCACGTCGGCCACCCGGCTGAAGGAGAGCTGCGCCAGCGTGGCGCCGGATCCGATGAATTCGGAGACGAACTCGGTCGCCGGATTCGCGAGGATCTCGGCGGGCGTCGCGAACTGCTCGATCTTCCCGCCCTTGGACAGGATCAGGACGCGATCGCCGAGCTTGGTGGCCTCGTCGAAGTCGTGGGTGACGATCACGATCGTCTTGCCCAGTTCCTGGTGGATCTCGATCAGGCTGTCCTGCAGACGCACCCGGGTGATCGGGTCCACCGCGCCGAAGGGCTCGTCCATCAGCAGCACCGGCGGATCGGCGGCCAGCGCGCGCGCCACCCCGACCCGCTGCTGCTGCCCGCCGGACATGTCCTTGGGCAGCCGCTTCGCGTACTCGGCGGGGTCGAGGCCGACCAGATCGAGCAGGTACTCGGTGCGTTCGGCGATGCGGCCGCGATCCCAGCCGAGGACGCGCGGGATCGCGCCGACGTTGCGTTCGACGGTCCAGTGCGGGAACAGGCCGCCGGACTGGATCACGTAGCCGATCGACTGGCGGAGCTTGTCGGGGTTCATCCGGGTGATGTCCCGGCCACCGATCACGATCCGCCCCGACGTGGGCTCGATCAGCCGGTTGATCATCTTGAGCGTCGTCGTCTTGCCGCAGCCGGAGGGGCCGACGAAGGTGACGATCTCACCGGCGCCGATCTCCAGATCGAGGTGCGCGACGGCCGGCTCGGACTGCCCGCGATAGCGCTTCTCCACCCCGTCGAGCACGATCGAGGCGCCGGTGATCTCCCGGTCGGTGTTCCCGCCTGCGGTACCGGTGGTGGTCATGTCAAACCTTTCGAGATGGTCAGTCGTCCGAGCAGGACCAGCAGCGCGTCGAAGACGAGGGCGATGAGCACGATGAGGATGGTGCCGGTCGACGCCATCTCCAGCGCGTTGGCGCCGCCCAGCCGGGACAGCCCGTTGAAGATCAGCGAGCCCAGGCCCGGGCCGAGGACGTACGCGACGATGGCCGCCACGCCCACGATCATCTGGGTGGACACCCGGATCCCGGTGAGGATCACCGGCCAGGCCATCGGCAGTTCGACGGTGAGCAGGATCCGCCAGCGCGGCAGCCCGATCCCGCGCGCCGACTCGATCAGGCTCGGCGGCACCGAGCGCAGGCCGACGATGGCGTTGCCGATCACCGGCATGGCCGCGAAGAAGGCCAGCATCGTGAACGACGGCGGCACCCCCAGCCCGAGCGGCACGATGAGCAGCGCCAGCAGCGCGAGCGACGGGATGGTCAGCGCCACCCGGCTCGACGTCAGCGTCAGTGCCGACAGGATCGGCAGCCGGTACACCGCCACGGCGAGCACGATCGCCACCACGGTGCCGACGAGCACCGTCTGGAAACACAGCGACGCGTGCTGATAGGTGAGGAAGGTCAGTGTCCCGCGGTGACCGGAGATGTAATGCCAGAGATTCACCGCTCACCGGCCTCCCGGCGAGCAGGCGACTCCTCTCGTGCGGCCGGGGAATCTGGGAACTCCGCGCCCCGTCCCGGTGCCGGGGCACCCGATCCGCCGATCACGGCGTCGTCGGTCGGGGAAATATCGGTCTTCGGCGAGCATCGTCTTGCGTCCTTCCGCCCTGCGAACCCGGGCGAACCGCCCGAAGGATCGTTTTCTTACGGATGTATCGAACGTACCGAGATCCGCCGGGTCGTGGACGAGCGGCAGGTCAGCGCGCGTGTCGTGGAGTGATCCGGCGCACATCCAGCGACCCGGTCAGGGCACGTTCCCGCACATCGGACCGTGCGAGTCAGGCGCGCGCCGTCGACTGCCGACGACGATCCCGCGAATCGTGCGAGTGCCACAGAACCCGACGAACGTCGATGTCGTTCTCGTGTTCCACGACGAGGCGGCAGGACCGGATACCCGTCGAGCCCGGACGGCGTGTCGCCCGGCGACGCGGTATCCCGCACGGCAGAAACCGACGATTCCGCCACCTCCGGGCACGTATGCCGACGACAATGCTCTGATGGTGCCCCGAAGCGCAGCGAATCCGGAGATCACCGCCGAACTGGCGCGGATCGGCGAGGCGCTCGCTCAGCGGCTCGGCCGGATGTCCGAGGACATCACCGCGGCCATTCACCGCGACATCGTCTTCTATGCCACCTCGGACATCGTCCCGCGTGAAATGACCCACGATGTCGTCCAGATCAACTTCGCCTACGTCATCGACGCCATCACCACCGATTCGAACTTCGACACCACACCGGCCCGCCGCACCGGCGCCCAGCGAGCGGCGCTCGGCGTGCCATTGGCCTCGCTGATGCATGCCTACCGGATCGGCTTCCAGGGGGTGTGGCGAGAGTTCCGCGCCGTCGTCGAGGCCGACACCAGCTTCTCGCGACCGGCGATCCTGGAGGCCTCCGAGCGCCTATGGATCGGCCACGACCGTTTCGCGACCGACATGGCCGAAGCCCACCGCGAGTACACCACCGAGCGGATTCTCGACGACGCCGCCGAACGAGCCGTCCTCACTGAACGCTTGCTCGAGGGGCGCACCACGGCCGACATGAGTCTCTGGGAGATCGCGGCGCTGGTCCGCATGCCGGCCCGCGGCCCATATGTCGCCGTGGCCGCGACGTCGACTCCCGGCGGTCCGCCGCTGCCGGCCATCGAGAACAAACTGCGGAGCATCGACCTGCGCTCGACGTGGCGGCTGCTCCCCGATCAGCAGATCGGCATGGTGCACGTGCCCTCGGCGGAGATGCACACCGCTCTGCTGGATCTGCTCGGGCGGGTGGCCACCGGCCGCGTCGGGGTGAGCGCACGATTCACAGATCTCACCGATACCCCCAAGGCCCTCCGGTACGCGCGCTTCGCCCTCAGCGGCCCCGGCGACGGGGTCACCGTCTTCGATGACTCGGTGCTCGGCATCGCTGCGGTCAGCACCCCCGATGTGAGCACCGACCTCGCCGAGACCGTGCTCCATCGCCTGTACGGGCTGGCTGCCGAAGACCGCGAACCGTTGTTCGAGACCTTTCGCGCATGGACCGATGCCGACGGAAACGTCGCCGCCACCGCCGAAGCGCTCTTCGTCCACCGCAACACCGTGCGTCACCGGCTTCGGCGGATCGAAGACCTCACCGGTCGTTCCACGACGTCTCCGCGCGAGCTCGCCGAACTCTGCCTGGCCTTCGAGGTGGACGCGCGCCTGACGGTTCCGGAATCGCACCACGGTTGATCCGGACCGGCCGACTGTGCTTGTGCACACTCGGAGCGGGATTCGTGTTGTCTCTCGCACCATCGCCCAGCAGAGTGATGGAGCACATGCTTGAGGGGAGGCAGAACCGGCTTCCCGAGAGAAAGTCCGAGCATGGTCAATCTGAGTCAGAATCTCGTCGACGCGGCCCGTCGACATCCCGAAAGGACCGCACTCACCTGCGGTGACGTCACCTACACCTATTCCGCATTCGACACGGCGGCAGCCGCTTTCGCGACCTATCTGACCGGGCAGGGCGTCTGTCCGGGTGACCGTGTCGGACTCATGCTGCCCAACGTGCCCGAGTTCGCGATCATGTTCTACGGAATCCTGCGCGCCGGGGCGATCGCCGTCCCGATGAATCCGTTGCTCAAGTCCCGCGAGATCTCCTACTACCTGTCCAATACCGGCGCCACCGCGATTTTCGCAACACCGGCCTTCGCCGACGAGGCTCGCACCGGCGCGGCAACGGCCGGCGCCCGATGCCTGGTTGTCGACGACACGCTGGCCGAGTCCATCGGATCCTGCACCCCGCAAGACCACCCGATTGATCGGGCGGGCGGCGACACCGCCGTCATCCTGCACACGTCCGGAACCACGGGAGCACCCAAGGGGGCCGAACTGACGCATGCCGGCCTCGGCCGCAACGCCGAGGTCACCCAGCGGACCCTGATCACCGCCACCGAGTCCGACGTGGTGATGGGCTGCCTGCCACTCTTCCACGTCTTCGGCCTCACGTGCGGGCTCAATGCGGCGGTGATCGCCGGCGCCGCGCTGAGTCTCATCCCACGATTCGATCCGCGTCTGGTCCTCGACACGATCGCCGCCGATCGTGTCACGATCTTCGAGGGAGTGCCGACGATGTACTCGGCGTTGATCTCCGAACGCACCGCCGACGACGACACCCGTTCGTTGCGTGTGTGCATCTCGGGCGGGGCCGCCTTGCCGACCCAGGTGATCGCGGACTTCGAATCCGCCTTCGACGCGATGATCCTCGAGGGTTACGGACTCTCCGAGACCTCGCCCGTCGCCTGCTTCAATCATCCCGATCGCACCCGAAAGGCAGGCACCATCGGCACCCCCATCGAGGGCGTCGAGATGCGCATCGTCGACGTCGAGGGGAACCCGGCTCCCGTCGAGCAACCCGGGGAGGTGCAGATCCGCGGCCACAACATCATGAAGGGCTACTGGAACCTCCCCGAGGCCACCGCTGAAGCCATCGACGGCGATGGATGGTTCTCCACCGGAGACATCGGCGTCTACGACGACGACGGCTACTTCCGCATCGTCGACCGCACCAAGGACCTGATCATTCGCGGCGGTCTCAACATCTATCCCCGCGAGGTGGAGGAGGTCATCTACGAGCACCCGGCCGTCGAGGCCGCGGCAGTGATCGCCGTTCCGCACCCCACCCTCGGTGAAGAGGTAGGCGCCGCCATCGCACTGAAACAGGGCGAAACGCTCACCGAGGACGAACTGCGCAGGTACGTCAAGGAGCGGGTCGCCGCCTACAAGTACCCGCGCCATGTGTGGTTCGTCGAGAGGCTCCCCACCGGCGCCACCGGCAAGATCCAGAAACGCGACATCGGCGTCCCAGCCGCCGTCGCCGATTCCCTGACAGGCAAGGAGGCCTGAACCATGACCATCGCACAGAATCAGGCGGCCGCCGGCGAGATCGCCGCCCCTCTCGATCTGCTCCTGGTGAACTCCACCAAGTCCTTCACCCGTCGGATGATCCCGGACGGGGCCGTCGCCCGCTTCGGCGCGTCCCTGGTCAAACAACCGATCTCGGTGGCGGAGATGGGCGCCGGACTCGCCAAGGAGATCGGCACCATCGCGCTGGGCCGATCACAGCGGGTGCCGGCGCGCTCGGACAAGCGATTCTCCGATCCGGCATGGTCCCAGAACCCGCTGCTGCGCAGGCTGGAACAGAGCTATCTCGCCACCTCGGATACCCTGGAAAGGCTGTACGCCGCCGCCGATCTCGATTGGAAAGACGCGGAGAAGGTTCGGTTCGTCCTCGACAACATCATCGAGGGTCTGGCGCCCACGAACAACGTTCTGCTCAACCCTCAGGGCTGGAAGGCGCTCATCGACACCGGCGGGCTGTCCGCTTACCGCGGTTTCAGGGCATTCGTTCGGGATATGGCCAGCAAGCCACGGGTGCCGGCGATGGTCGAGCCCGATGCGTTCAGTGTCGGCGAGACCGTGGCGGCCACCAAGGGCACGGTGGTCCTGCGAACCAAGATGTTCGAACTCATCCAGTACGCTCCGCAGACCAAGCAGGTCAGCAACATCCCGCTGTTGATGGTCCCCCCGGTGATCAACAAGTACTACATCATGGACATCGCCCCCAAGCGCAGCATGATCGAGTATTACGTGCAGAACGGCCAGCAGGTGTTCGCCATCTCGTGGCGCAACCCCAAAGCACGCCACCGCAACTGGGGGTTCGATGCGTACGGTCAGGCGATCATCGATGCCATCGACGCATCTCAGACGATCACCGGAGCCGACACCACCAACGTCTTCGGTACCTGCTCCGGTGGAATTCTCTCCGCGATGGTTCTGGCTCATCTGGCCGCGACCGGACAGGCCGACAAGGTCGGTGCACTCACCCTCGCGGTCACGGTCCTCGATCAGACACAGGCCGGCTTCACCGCATCGCTGACCAGCGAGCACTCGGCGCACGCGGCGATTCAGCAGTCCTCGTCGAAGGGGTACCTGGACGGCCGCGCGATGGCCGAGATGTTCGCCTGGCTGCGCCCTACGGACCTGATCTGGCGGTACTGGGTCAATAATTACATCCAGGGCCGTACCCCGCCACCGTTCGACGTGCTGTTCTGGAATGCCGACACCACGCGGATGACGGCCGCACTCCACAAGGACATGGTTCTGATGGGTCTTGGCAACGACCTGGTCACACCGGGTGCTGCGACGATGCTCGGGTCCCCGGTGGACCTTGGCGCCATCGACTGCGACTCGTATGTGATCGGCGGCGTCGCCGACCATATCTGCCCGTGGCAAGCCACCTACCGCAGCGCCGCGCTCCTCGGCGGAAAGAGCAACCGGTATGTGCTGTCCACGAGCGGGCATATCGCCTCACTGGTCAATCCACCGGGCAACCCCAAGGCATCGTTTCGCACCGCCGACGTCGACGCCGAACTCGATCCCGACGATTGGCGGGACGCCGCGGAGAAGAAGCCCGACTCCTGGTGGCCGGATCACCTGCGGTGGCTCACCGAGCACGGCGGCACGATCGTCGATGCACCCTCGGCACTCGGCGCCGCGGGATTCGAACCCCTCGCCCCGGCGCCTGGCACTTACGTGCTCGAGAACTGACCCGGACACATTTCCCGAAGGAAGATCATGACAACCCGAATCGACAGCCTTTCGCACATCGCCGACCACGTCGGCAGCCCGCTGGGCACCACCGACTGGATCCTGATCACTCAGGAGCAGGTGAGCCTGTTCGCCGAGGCCACCGGCGATCACCAGTGGATCCATGTCGACGTGGAGCGCGCCGCAGCTGGCCCCTTCGGGGGGACCATCGCCCACGGCTATCTCACCTTGTCCCTGGCGCCGCGCTTCCTTGCCGAGACCGTCGAGATCGGCGGTGTCACGGCGGCCCTGAACTACGGGCTGAACAAGGTCCGGTTCCCCGCTCCGGTCCCCGTCGGGTCCCGCATTCGCGGGCACGTCGCCCTCACCGCGGCCCAGTCCAAGCCGGCAGGCATCGAGGTGGTCTACACACTGACCGCCGAACTCGAAGGCGGACAACGACCGGCCTGCGTCGCCGAATGCGTGGTGCTCTACCGATGAACGACGTGACTCCCACACCGGCGGAAACCTCTTCCGACGACGTCTACCTCGCCACCGGAGGCCAGCGCATTCGCGTCCGCTACCGCCCCGGAATAGGCATTCCGCTTGTGCTCTGCAACGGAATCGGTGCGAGCCTGGAGATCCTTGACCCGTTGGTAGACAACCTTGATCCGAATCGCCCGGTGGTGCGTTTCGACGTGCCGGGTACCGGCGAATCGCCACCGTCACTGGTGCCGTACGGATTCCCGTACCTCGCATGGGTGCTGGGCCGGGTGCTCGATCGCCTCGAGATCGATGTCGTCGACGTCCTGGGATTGTCCTGGGGAGGTGCACTGGCGCAGCAATTCGCGTTCCAGAATCCCTTCCGGTGCCGGCGCCTCATCCTGGTGGCCACCGGCAGCGGCATGATCATGGTTCCCGGTAAACCATCGGTGCTATCGAAGATGCTGACGCCGCGGCGCTTCCGCGACCCGTCGTATGGCGCATCGATCGCTCCCGACCTCTACGGCGGTCAGGTCCGCGAACACGGTCACGATGTCGGCGAACTGTTCGTCCGGCAACTCCACGCCGGTTCGCTCCGCGGGTATCTGCACCAACTACTCGCCGGGTCGATGTGGACGTCGATCTTCGCACTGCCCGCGATTCGTCAACGCACTCTGATCATCGCCGGAACCGATGATCCGATCATCCCGATGGCCAATGCGCGGATTCTGTCGTCCCTCCTTCCGCGGGCGACTGTGCACGCGCACGGAGGCGGACACATCGATCTGGTGATGCGGGCCGATGTCTTCGGGCCGGTGATCGACGATTTCCTCGGACTCACCACACCGTCCACGCGCCGCAAGCGGCCGGGCATCGAGATCCGGCTCACGCCGGGCGGGTAGAGCCCCGCAACCGCCAGGTAGTGACCGAATGCCGACCACTCGCCGGCTCCGCCTGAGCCGGCGGGCGGCCACCCATCAAGTCGCAGCGACACCACCCGTTCGGCAGGAGAGGTGCGCACAGTAGGGATCGAACCTACGACCACTGGTGTGTAAAACCAGGGCTCTACCGCTGAGCTATGTGCGCGCGATCGGGGCGGGGCCGCCGACTGTGAGAAAGATACCGTCCCCGCTGGCCTGCCCCAAACCGGGCCGCGAGGCGCGCCGGGAGACAATCCTCCCGCTACCCGGGCGTCGGGGTTAGCGTTAGGCACCCAGCCCGCGAGAAGAGGAGACCACGATGGTCACCCGCATCCCCCGGCAGCCCGTGATCGACGCCCTGCGCGACGAGTGGGCCACGCTCGACGCACTGGCCTCCGGCCTCGACGACGCGCAGTGGTCGGCGCCGTCGATCCTGCCCGGGTGGACCGTCGCCGACATCGTGGCCCACATCGCGGGCACCGAGTGGTCGCTGACCGGCCGAGAGATCGAGGCCACGCGCGACGTCGCCGCGCTGGAGCATGTCCGCAATCCGATCGGCGAACTGAACGAGAAGTGGCTCGACCACTACCGCGCCCGGTCCCGCGAGGAGCTGATGCGCGACTTCCGCGAGGTCACCGCGCAGCGGCTCGACGCCCTCGAGGGCATGACCGAACAGCAGTGGGACGCCGAGGGCTTCACCCCCGCCGGGAAGGACTCGTACGGCCGGTTCATGCGGATCCGGGTGTTCGACTGCTGGATCCACGAGGTGGATATCCGCGACACGCTCGGCCTCGGCGAACCGGACGACCTCCTGCCGGCCACCTGGGCGCGGAAGGAGATGAGCGCCTCGCTCCCCTTCCTGATCGGCAAGAAGGCCGGCGCGCCGGCGGGCACCGCGGTGACCGTCGACTTCACCGGCCCCGCACCACGGCAGGTGCACGTCGCCGTCGAGGAACGCGCCGCGATCGTGCCCGAACTCGACGGCCCCGCCGACGTGACCCTGCGCGTCGGCCTCGCCGACTGGGCCCGGCTCATCGGCGGGCGCACCACCGCCGATCCGGCACGCGTGACGATCGAGGGCGACGAGGAACTCGGCCGCCGAATCGTCGCGAGTCTGCACTACATGATCTGAGCCACCCCGTCCGGACCGGCGATCGTGACCGATCCGATGCGCCCTCCAACTTGAAACATAAGTGACTGGTGAGTTGCAATGTATCTATTGTGACTACTGAGACGATCCTCCGCCGCCCACGACCGGCCCGCCGCCACGCGCGCCGCACCGCTGCCGTCCGCACCGCCGCGCTCCTCGCCGGACTGACCGTGGCGGCGAGCAGCGCGGCCGCCCTCCCCGCCCGCGCCTCCGCGGCGCCGGCGGACGAGCTGATGGGCGTCGCGGGCCAGATCCTGCAAGCGCTGCCGGAGACGTCGAACTCCTCCGCCGACCTGCCGTCGCTGTTCACCCTGCTGATCCCGCAGGTCCCGCAGCCCGGCACACCCCGCTCGCTGCCCACCGGTGACCGCACCACCTCGTGCACCGAGGTGACCCACATCGGCGACTCGACCTCCGTCGGGATCGACGACCCGGCGAAGTTCACCGACCCCGCCGACCGGCTCAGCAGCCAGTACCAGCGCGTCGGCGTCAAGAACACCGTGCTCGACGCCGCCGGCGGCCGCTCGATCGTCGAGACGGTCAACGGCGAACCCAACGCCGTCCAGGTGATCCAATCGCAACTCGCCAAGGGCCGCACGGGCTGCTGGGTGATCGCGATGGGCGTGAACGACGCCGCCGACATCGCGGTCGGCTCCACCGTCGACGCCGACCAGCGCATCGACCGCGTGATGAACCTCCTGAAGGGCCAGCAGGTGCTCTGGCCGACGGTGGCCACCGCCGCGCCGTCGAACCCGGCGTACGCCGACACCCACATGCGGGAGTTCGACGCCGCCCTCACCCGCGCCGCCGCCCGCTATCCGAACCTGCGCATCTACGACTTCGCCGCGGAGGCGCAGCCCTCCTGGTACGTCGACGGCATCCACTACAACGCCGACGGGCTGGCCCAGCGCAACCGCCTGTTCGCCACCGCCCTGGCGACCGCCTTCCCGGCCGCCGCCGCGCCGCCCAAGGCCCTGACCGGGCGCTGAGCGGCCCGCCCGGTGTGAACGATCTCACGACCGGAATGCCCGGGTCAGGGCGGTATTCGTCCGATCTGCCGACACCGGTCCGGCGCCCGCCGTCGTAGAATGGAACTTTGCGGCCCGGCGCCTGGGGAGACTCGCTCGGGAGGAACGCTCGAGGGCCGCGACGTCCCCCGTAGCCCACGGCGAAGGAGCACGCGCGCGGTATGCCACGGCCGACTCACCACGAAACGTCGTACCTCCCCGCGCTCGACGGCCTCCGCGCCCTCGCGGTGATCTTCGTCGTCCTCTACCACCTCGACGTCCCCGGCTTCGGCGGCGGCCTGCTGGGGGTCGGGATGTTCTTCACCCTGTCCGGCTTCCTGATCACGTCGCTGCTGATCTTCACCCGGGAACGCACCGGCGGGCTCGGTCTGAAGACCTTCTGGCTGCGCCGGGCCCGGCGCCTGATGCCCGCGGTGATCCTGGTCCTGGTCGCGACACTGATCACCGCGGCGATCGCGGTGCCCAAGAACTTCCTCAGCTACCTGTGGGAAGCGATCAGCGCGCTCTTCTACGTCAACAACTGGTACACGATCGCATCGAGCACCTCGTACTTCGACCGGTTCGGCGGCCCGACGCCGCTGAGCCACATGTGGTCACTGTCGATCGAGGAGCAGTTCTACCTCGTCTGGCCGTTGCTGCTGGCGCTGATGTTCCTGGTGTTCAAGCGGCGCGCGGTGATGACGGTGGTGATCGTGGCCCTCGCGCTCGGCTCGTTCTGGCTGCTCGACGCCCTCGCCTCCCCCGCCTTCGACAACACCCGCGCCTACGAGGGCACCGACACTCGCGCGGGCGGCCTCCTGCTCGGCGCCGCCCTCGCCTTCTGGTGGCCCGCGCGCAAGCGCCAGGTGAACCACACGCAGCGCTGCTGGCTCGACGTCCTCGGCCTGACCGGCATCGGCGCCATCGTGTACCTCGTCCTCACCACGCACGACAACTCGATGGGCCTCTACACCTGGGGGCTGGCCCTGCTCACCGTCGCCACCCTCGGCATCCTGGCCGCGGCGGTCGCCCCAGACACCCTGGTCGCGACGCTGCTGAGCCTGCCGCCGCTGCGCTGGATCGGTGAGCGGTCGTACGGGATCTACCTGTGGCACATGCCGGTCGTGGCCTTCGTTCCGCTGGCCGTCCGCACCGACTCCCCCTGGGTCGGGGCCATCGTCACCCTCGCGGTCACCGTTCTGCTGGCGAGCCTGTCGTGGCGGTTCATCGAGAATCCGATCCGCAAGTACGGTTTCGCCGGTGCGCTCACCGGCCGCCGGACCGACCCCGACACGGCGCCGGCCGCACCGGCCGGGGACGCCGTCGCCGCCGATGTGTCCGCACCCGCGGACGACGCCGGGATCATCGTGTTGCCCGATCTCGCCCTCGCCGACGCGGCACCGCCGCCACGCACGGTCGTCGAAGAACCCGTCGACCTCACCGGCGTCCTCGGCCGCACCGCGTCCACCGACGAGACCGCCGGCGACGTCGCCGAGGAGCCCGCCGACGAGGCCGCCGAGGAACGTACGCCCGCGCTGGCGATGATCGTCCTCGATCACACCGACGAGCCGCCGGCCACCCGGCATCCCGACGCCGGTCCCGGCGCGGAACCGGACGGTTCCGAGGACGACGCCGAACAGCCCGACACCGACGAACCCGGCACCGAGTCCGATGAGGACGAGGACGCCGACGCACCAGCAGAGGAGTCCGCCGCCCCCGACGACGAGCCCGGACCCGATACCGAGACGGAGACCGACGGAGCCGATACCGGCACCCGAGCCGAGGGATCGGGCACCGGCGACGACCAGCCGCAGCCCCAGACCGCGGCTCCGGACGTCCGGTCGGACTCGGAGCGCTCGCGGGAGCGCCTGGTCGTGGTCATCCCCGACACCCGCCGGTCCCGGCGCCGCACCATGGTGCGCCCGATCGCGTCGGTACTCGGCTTCCTGACCCTCGCGGTGGCGCTCCTGGTCGGATCGAGCCTGCTGAACCCGGACATGACGGTGGTGCGGGCGCTGTCGTCGTCGTCCGATCTGGGCTCGCTCGACGATCCGACGGCCAAGACGCCCACCAACCACCCGGTCGGCCCGACGCTGCCGCCCGCTGAACGGCGGACCCGCTGCACCGAGGTGATCCACGTCGGCGACTCGACGTCGCTCGGCATGAACGAGCCCGACATGCAGCCCGACCCGGCCGACCGCCTGGAAGGGCAGTACAAGCGGGTGGGCGCGAGGATCTTCCACCCCGACATCGTCGGCGGCCGGTCCAGCCTCGAGCGCGTCAACGACCAGCCCAACGCCGCCGAATCCATCCAGGCGGACCTGGCCCGCGGATGGCGCGGCTGCTGGGTGATGAACATGGGCATCAACGACACCGCGAACATGGAGGTAGGCGGCGCCGGACCGGCCGACATGCGCATCGACCGGCTCCTCCGTCCGCTGAAGGATCAGCCGGTGCTGTGGCCGACCATCATCACCAACCGCCTCAACCAGAACCCGGCGTACAACAACCGCGCGATGCAGCGGTTCAACAAGGCCCTGATCCGGGCCTGCGAGCGCTACCCGAACCTGCGCGTGTACGACCTCGCGGGCGCGGTGCACCAGGACTGGTTCCTCGACGGCGTGCACTACACGCCGGAGGGCAACGCGGAACGGGCCCGGATGATCGCGACCGCCCTGGCCACGGAGTTCCCCGCCGACGACCTGCCGCCGCAGGGCTGCGTGCTCCGCTCGATCGACACCGTCGAACCCCCGGCGAAGGACCAGCACACCTAGGCCGCGTCCGCCGGACGAGCCGTCCTATAGCCCGTCGAGCCGGACAAGCCGCCACATAGCCCGTTGAGCCGGACGAGCCGTTAGGCGAGTCCGTGTCGAAACGCCCTCCCCGGCCGGTCCGTTTCGCCTCGCCCCGGGTCCTGAGCCGGCGCGGCGGAGCCCTTCGCCTCCGCTCAGGAACCACGTGCGACGACGCGGCGTCGAAGGGCGCCCTTGCGGGCTCGGGCCGGCGGGGCGGGCTGATGCCCCGCCCGGCCCGCCGGGCGAGCCGTCAAGCCGGGGTCGACCGTGGAGCGGGTGACAGGATTCGAACCCGCCTCACACTGTTTTGCAGACAGCTGCCTCGCCACTCAGCCACACCCGCGGGTGACCGTCATTCTGCCGAGTGCGCCGCCGTCTGCCGAGGGATGCGCTCACGGCGAGCGGAACGGGCGAGGCCGTCTAGGTCGCGGTGTTCGCGGCCAGCGCCGCATCCCAGGTCTCGACGGTCCTGGCCTCCCCCGGGCCGACCATCGCCGAAAACGCCACCGTTCCGTCGCGGTCGATCAGGAAGGTGCCGCGATTGGCGATGCCGCGGGCGTCGTCGAACACGCCGTAGGCCTGCGCGACGGCGCCGTGCGGCCAGAAGTCGGCGAGGATCGGGAACAGAAAGCCCTGCGCCGACGACCACACCTTGTGCGTGGGCGGCGCGCCGACGGAGACGGCGACCGTGGAGAGCTCGTCGTCGTCGAACTGCGGCAGGTGGTCGCGGATGTAGCCGAGTTCGCCCTCGCAGGTACCGGTGAAGGCCAGCGGGAAGAAGACCACCAGGACGGCGCCCTTCTCGCGCAGCGCGGCGAGGGCGACCTCCTGATTGTTCTGGTCACGCAGGACGAAGTCCGGCGCGATCGAGCCGACCGGGATCGGCGCGGCCGCCATCAGCGCTTACCGCGCGGCCGTGACTCCAGACGCGAACCCGACCAGTCGCCGAGGTTCACCACCTTGGTCTGGCTCAGGCCCGCCGTGGGCGCGGCCTCGGCGATCTCGCTCGGGTCGACGTACCCGGTCTTGCCGGTCTTCGGGGACACGACCCACACGAAGCCGCCCTCGGCGAGCGGACCGATGGCGTCCATCAGGGCGTCCACCAGATCACCGTCCCCGTCGCGCCACCAGAGCAGGACCGCGTCCATCACGTCGACCGCGTCCTCGTCGAGCATCTCGGCATCGATGACGTCTTCGATGTCGGCACGCAGGTCGTCGTCGGTGTCCTCATCCCACCCGAGCTCCTGGATCACCATGCCATGGGTGAATCCGAGCTTGCCGACATTTCCGTCCTCCGTGGTGGCTACCACCGGGTGTGACCTCCTGATCTCCTGACTCGTCTCCATTCGCGGAGCGAGCACGGCCTGGCTTTCGTCTTCTTGACAACGGTAACCCTAGAGGGTTAGACGCGCCGGAGAACAGACCTCACCCACACCGGACGCGTCAACCGGTTCCGGTGGGCATGAATTCGCCGCACGCGTCGATCAGTTCGGTGCGTGACGAACTCCAGTCGTCGGTGGCCTTGTTGAGCGAGAGTTTGCGCCGCTTGCCGATCTGCTCGGACAGCTGATCGGTCGCGGTGAGGAAGCGCTGCACCTTGTCGTCGAGGTCTTCCGGGACCGCCGGGCTCAGCGATTTCCGGATCAGGTCGGCGCCGGTGGTGAGCGTGTCGCGCGCGTACCGGTCTTCGGTGTCGATCTTGGCGTAGTCCTGCGTCTGGTTGAGGCGCGCGACGAAGGCGTTGTAGTCGCGCACCATCACGCCGGCCGAGGTGATCACCTGCCGGCACACCGCGATGGCGGCGTCGATGCCTTCCCGCGACTGCGTGGTCACGGTGGTGACCCCGATCGACTGCGGCGGCGGTGCCGGCTTCTCACCGCCGCAGCCGGACAGCACCGCGGTGGCGCAGAGCAGCGGAACGGCGATGATGCGCGCACTCGGTCGCACGTTCCCTCCTCCCTCGGGTCTTTTGACCCTGATCTCACATCCTGCCGCACCGGTGTCATGCCGCGTGCATCGTGTGCCGAGATTCATCCGCTGTGACGCCCGCATCCGCTGCCGATCTCTGTGAGATCGTGCACGATGGAGGAGGCCGCAGCACCCCTTGTGGCTCATCCTTCCGCGGCCCAGAACCCACGGGCCCGACCGACGAATGCAGACAGGTGAAATCGTGACCGACCAGGCCGAAGTCAACGCAGGGCCTCCCGCCAGCACCAATCGCGTGCAGGTGATCCGGGACGGAGTGGCGTCGTATCTCGCCGACGCCGATCCCACCGAGACCGACGAGTGGCTGGAATCGTTCGACGCCATGCTGGAGGCCGCCGGCCCCGAGCGCGCCCGCTACCTGATGCTGCGGATGCTCGAGCGCGCCGACGACAAGCGCGTACAACTGCCGTCGCTCACCTCGACCGACTTCGTCAACACCATCCCGACCGAACTGGAGCCGGAGTTCCCCGGCGACGAGGACATGGAACGCCGGTTCCGCGCCTACATCCGCTGGAACGCCGCGATCATGGTGCATCGCGCGCAGCGGCCCGGGATCGGGGTGGGCGGCCACATCTCGACGTACGCGTCGTCGGCGTCGCTGTACGAGGTCGGCTTCAACCATTTCTTCCGCGGCCTCGAGCACCCCGGCGGCGGCGACCAGATCTTCATCCAGGGCCACGCCTCCCCCGGCATCTATGCGCGCGCCTTCCTGGAAGGCCGCATCGACGCGGCGCGGATGGACGGCTTCCGGCAGGAGCACAGCCATGCCGGACTGGGCGGCGGCTTGCCGTCGTACCCACACCCACGCCTGATGCCGGAGTTCTGGCAGTTCCCCACCGTCTCGATGGGCCTCGGCCCGATGAACGCCATCTACCAGGCACGCTTCAATCGCTACCTGCACGACAACGGCATCTCCGACACCTCGCAGCAGCACGTCTGGGCCTTCCTGGGCGACGGTGAGATGGACGAGCCCGAGTCGCGCGGCCTGGCACAGATCGCCGCGATCAACCACCTCGACAACCTCACGTTCGTGGTCAACTGCAACCTGCAGCGCCTCGACGGCCCGGTGCGCGGCAACGGCAAGATCATCCAGGAGCTGGAGTCGTTCTTCCGCGGCGCCGGCTGGAACGTGATCAAGGTGGTGTGGGGCCGCGAGTGGGACACGCTGTTCCAGAAGGATCAGGACGGCGCCCTGGTGAATCTGATGAACAAGACGCCCGACGGCGACTACCAGACCTACCGCGCCAACGACGGCGCCTACATCCGGGAGAACTTCTTCGGGCGCGACCCGCGCACCAAGGAACTGGTCAAGGACATGACCGACCAGGACATCTGGAACCTGAAGCGCGGCGGGCACGACTATCGCAAGATCTACGCCGCGTACCAGTCCGCCCTCAGCCACAAGGGCCAGCCGACGGTCATCCTGGCGCACACCATCAAGGGCTACACCCTGGGCAGCCACTTCGAGGGACGCAACGCGACCCATCAGATGAAGAAGATGACGCTCGACGATCTGAAGGCCTTCCGCGACACCAACCGGATCCCGATCACCGACGAGCAGCTCGAGGCCGACCCGTATCTGCCGCCGTACTACCACCCCGGCATGGACTCCCCGGAGATCCAGTACATGCTCGGGCGCCGGGAGCATCTCGGCGGTTTCCTGCCCAAGCGGCACCTGACCCCGAAGCCGCTGAAGCCGGACACCACCAAGGCGCTGCGCGCCGTCTCCGGCGGGTCGGGCAAGCAGATGGTGGCCACCACCATGGCGCTGGTCCGCATCTTCAAAGAACTGCTGCGCGATCCGGAGATCGGCAAGCGCATCGTGCCGATCATCCCGGACGAGGCCCGCACCTTCGGCATGGACTCGTGGTTCCCGACCCTGAAGATCTACAACCCGGCCGGGCAGCTGTACCGGTCGGTCGACGCCGAGCTGATGCTCGCCTACAAGGAGGATCAGACCGGGCGGATCCTGCACGAGGGCATCAACGAGGCCGGTTCGACGGCGTCGTTCACGGCCGTGGGGACGTCGTACGCGACCCACAACGAGCCGATGATCCCGCTGTACATCTTCTACTCGATGTTCGGCTTCCAGCGGACCGGTGACAGCTTCTGGGCGGCCGCCGATCAGATGGCGCACGGCTTCGTGATCGGGGCGACGGCCGGTCGTACCACGCTGACCGGCGAGGGCCTGCAGCACGCGGACGGTCATTCCCATCTGCTCGCGGCCAGCAACCCGGGCGTCGTCGCCTACGACCCGGCCTTCGCCTACGAGCTGGCCCGCCTCATCGAGGACGGCCTGCGCCGCATGTACGGGGACGATCCGGAGAAGATCTACTACTACCTCACCGTCTACAACGAGCCCATCCACCAGCCGGCCGAGCCGGCGGATCTGGACCTGGAGGGCCTGCGCAAGGGCATCTACCTCTACCGCCCGGCCGCCGCAGCCGGCGAGCACCGCGCCTCCATCCTGGTCTCCGGCATCACCATGGGCGACGGCCTGCTCGCCCAGGACATGCTGGCGGAGGACTGGAACGTAGCCGCCGACGTCTACTCGGTGACGTCGTGGACCGAGCCGGCCCGCGAGGGCGTCGAATGCGACAAGCGGGAGCTGCGCGAGGGCGTCGTCGGCAAGCCGTGGGTCACCGAACTGCTGGAACGCGGCGAGGGCCCGTTCGTGGCCGCCTCGGACTACCAGCGCGCCGTGCAGGAACAGATCCGCGCCTATGTGCCCGGCACCTACCTGACGCTCGGCACCGACGGTTTCGGCTTCTCCGACACCCGCTCGGCGGCCCGCCGCGTGTTCAACGTCGACGCGGCCTCGATCGCCGTCGGCGTGCTCACCGCCCTGGCCCGCGACGGCAAGATCGACCGCTCGGTACCCGCCGCGGCCGCCGAGAAGTACGCGATCACCGACGTCTCGGCCGCCCCGGTCTCCACCGCCGACCCCGGCTCCGCGTAGTCCGTCCGCGTGGTCATGATTCCGCTCGACCGGCATGCCGGTCGAGCGGAATCATGACGGTCGAGCCCGCGACGAAGCCAAGCTCCCACACCACGAGCGCGTTCCCCCATTCGGACGACAATCCGATCCGCCGGTCAGGGGCGGATACGCTGAGCGGGCCCTATTCGGCGGGACCGCGATGTCCGCCGACCGCCCGAAAGGACCAGCCCGTCGTGACGCAGCCTCCGCTCCCACCCGAATCGGCGCCACCCCCGTCACCGGCACCGCGGCGGAACGTGGCGCCGATCGTCGTCGCGGTGATCGGCGCGGTCGTCGTGGTGGCGGTGATCGCCGCCGGGATCACCGCATTCCTCCTGACCCGGCACGGCGGCGGCACGACGGCGGAGGGCGGGAGTCACACCGACTGTGTCTACACCGACGCGCCCTTCGACTGGGAGGCCACGATCGCCTCGGTCGAGGCCCAGGTCAAGGCCGCACCGGCCGACCAGAAGGCTCAGGGCGAGGCGTACCTGACACTGCTGCGCGAGGGCAGTCAGAAGCAGCGCAGCGCACCGAAGCCGCCGTCCAAGGCTCCCGACACCGGCACCGTCACGATGACGCTGAAGACCAACGACGGCGACGTCCCGATGACCCTGGACCGCGCGAAGGCGCCGTGTAACGTCAACGCCCTCGTCTCGCTGTCGAAGGACGGCTACTACAACGGCACCTCCTGCCACCGCCTCGTCGCCAAGGAGACGCTCAGTGTCCTGCAGTGCGGCGATCCGACGGGCACCGGCGCCTCCGGCCCCGGCTGGACCAGCCCGGACGAGCTGCCCATCGGCCTAGCGACCGCCCCCGGCGACGACACCCCGTTCGGCATGGATCAGGCGTACATCTACCCGCGCGGCACCCTCGCCATCGCCAACCGGAACGACCCCTCCATGGGCACCACCGATACCGGCAGCGCCCAGTTCTTCATCGTCACCAGAGATTCCCGACTTCCGGCCACCCTGACCATCGTCGGGCACGTCGGCGATGCCGGAATGAGAGTGATCGACGACGTCGCCCGCGGCGGTATCATCCCCGGCGCCGCCGGCACCGCGGACGACGGTAACCCGAAGACCCCACTGGACATCGAACACGTCGACGTCCGCGACTGAACTTCACCGCTCAGCACCGCGTACGCCCCGCTCCCCGCTCCGGCCTGCCCGCTGCCCGTTCGTTCGCCCCCGCTACCCCGCTCGGTCGAGCGGAGTCGAGACCACCCGCTCGGCGGCTGAGCCCCTCGACTCGGCTCGGAACCCACCGGTCGTGCCCCAAGTCACGACCGCGGCGAAGGACGCCGCCCCACGACGGCGCGCGTTCCATCGTTCGAGTGTCGCCCCGGTCTACCGACCGGCGCCGGATATGCTGAGTCGGCCGCACTCGACCGACCCGGAGGACGCCGCTGTGGAACTCACACCCGGAACCACCTTCGCCGGGTATACGGTCATCTCCCTGCTCGGTCGCGGCGGCATGGGACACGTGTACCTCGTGGAGAATCCCGCGCTCGGCCGGCGCGAGGCCCTGAAGGTGGTGACCGCGGGCGCCTCACCCGACTTCGCCGAACGCTTCGCCCGCGAAGCCAGAATCGCCGCCGGCCTTCACCACCCGTCGATCATCACCGTCTACGCCTACGGTGTCACCGGCGGCGTCCCCTGGTTCACGATGCGTCACCTCGACGGGAACGACCTGAATGGCGCCCGCCTGCCCGACACCGAGATCCTCGCCGTCGCCCAGCACGCGGCGGCCGCCCTTGACTACGCCCACGATCACGGCGTGATCCACCGGGACATCAAGCCCGCCAACATCTTCCTGACCCGCGACACCCGCGGCCAGATCGAGACGGCCACCGTCCTCGACTTCGGCATCGCCCGCCCGAACGATGTGGACGGTCTCACCGGCACCGGCATGTTCATCGGCACCCTCAAATACAGCGCACCCGAAGCGATCGACGGCCGCGAACCCACTGCCGCCGCCGACCAGTACTCCCTCGCCTGCACCCTCTACGAACTGTTCACCGGCGCACCGCCGTTCACCGAACCCACGCCGATCGCCCTGATGCGCGCCCACGCCGACAAGCCGGTGCCGCCGATCAGCAGCCGCCGCCCCGACCTGGCCCGTCTCGACCCGGTCTTCGGTCGTGCCCTCGCCAAGGACGCCGCCGAGCGTTATCCCGACTGCCGCACCTTCGCCAGCGCGCTCGGCGCCGCCGCATCCTCACCGACGATGGCACCCACGCTCGAGCCACCGGTCACGGCGGCCACTCCGGCAACGGCAGCACCGACGGTCCGGCATCCCTCCGCCCCGGCGGAGTATTCCCCGACCGTGCACCGTCCAGCGCCGCTACCACTCGGTGCCCCGGCGCCCCACCCCCCTTCCTCGAGCCGGGGGCGCGGGCCCCTGATCACCGGAATCGTCGCCATCGTCGTCCTCGCGCTGATCGCCGCGGGGGTCGCCGGGTACTTCCTCGTGCGAGGCTCCGGCGCCGCGGATTCACGCGTATCGATGATCAGCACCGATCAGGGGCGGACCTGCGCGGTCCGCGGTGGCGAGGTCTACTGCTGGGGCGGGGGCAGCCGGACGCCCGCCCGGATCGGCACGCTGAACGGCGCCACCGCGGTATCCGTATCCGGCGGCACGGCGTGCGCGGTCGACCACGGAAAGGCCTACTGCTGGAACGGCGGCACCGGCACGACGACCTCGAGCGCCGAGCCTGCCCCGGTACCGGGCCTGCCCGGCGACGTCACCGCGATCAGCACCGACGGTTCCACCACCTGCGCTATCGCCGATGCAGGTCTCTACTGCTGGGGCGGCAACAGCCGCGGCCAGCTCGGCGACGGCACCACGGCGGCCCGATCGACTCCCGCGCGCATCGCCGGCCTGAGTCACGTCACCGACGTCTCCGTAGAGGGAGCTTCCGAGGACGGTTCGACGGTCTGCGCGATCGCGGACGGCGCACCGTACTGCTGGGGCGACAACCTCGCGGGCCAAGTCGGCGACGGAACCACGGAGAACCGGCCGCGCCCGGTCCACGTGAAAGACCTCCCGACCGCACAGGCGATTCGGACCGGCTGGGGTACCAGCTGTGCGATCTCGGCCAAGCGGCTCTACTGCTGGGGGACCAGTCTGAACACCGACACCCGGCGGCCGAGCACTCCCAGTGTGAACAGCGCCCTCGACGGTGATGTCACGGCGATCGGCGTCTCGTCCAGGGTGTGCGCGGTCGCCGGAGACGACGTCTTCTGCTGGGGCACGGGCAGGTATTCGCGCCCGCCCGCGCGGGTGAGCGGAGCCCCGAACGGCGTGACGTCTCTGAGCGTCGGCGCCGTCAACGGACTCACGACCGCATGCGTCATCTCCGACGGCGCCGCCTGGTGCTGGGGCAGCAACGTGTTCGGCGATGTCGGGGACGGCACGAACCACCCCGCCGACACACCCGTGAAGGTCGGCTTCCCCGCTTGATCCCCTCGCGGCCACACCGGGAGACGGGTCTCCGTCACCCGCGGCACGAATCCCCAGGCCAGTTACCCTGAACACGTGCCCGATGATCCACTGAGCCCCGAGCGAGTCGCCGACCTGATCGGCGAGCGCGGGGCGCACATCCCGACGTCGTCGTCCGTGCACGACGCGCTGCCCGACACGCTGCTGCGCCGCATCAAGCAGTACAGCGGGCGGCTGGCGACCGAGGCCGTGCACTCCATGTCCGACCAGCTCCCCTACTTCGGTGACCTCGACGCCGCCCAGCGCGCCAGCGTCCAGCTGGTCGTGCAGACCGCGGTGGTCAACTTCGTCGAGTGGATCTCCGACCCCGAGGGCAACGTCAAGTTCACCGTGCAGGCGTTCCAGGTGGTCCCGCAGGACCTGGCACGGCGCGTCACGCTGCTGCAGACCGTCGAGATGGTCCGCGTCGCCATGGAGTTCTTCGAGAAGTGGCTGCCCCTGCTGGCCCGGAACGACGCGCAGCTGCGTGCGCTCACCGAATCGGTGCTGCGCTACGGCCGCGAGATCGGTTTCGCCGCGGCCGCCATCTACGCCTCCGCCGCGGAGTCGCGCGGCGCCTGGGACTCCCGTCTCGAAGCGCTGGTGGTCGACGGCGTGGTCCGCGGCGACACCGGTCCGGAGATGGTCTCCCGGGCCGCCGCCCTCAGCTGGGACGCGTCCGCCCCCGCCACGGTTCTCGTCGGATCGCCGCCCCCGGAACAGAACGTGTCGGTGCCGCTCGCCATTCACAACACCGCCAAGCGGTACGACCGCGCCGCCCTCTCGGTGGTGCAGGGGCGGCGCCTCGTCGCGATCGTGTCCGGTGCGCTGACGCCCACCGACCGGTTCCTCTCCGATCTCCTCGATCATTTCGCCGACGCCCCCGTCGTCGTCGGGCCGACGATGCCGAACCTGGCGAGCGCGCACATCAGCGCCACCGAGGCGATCGCCGGGATCGAGGCCGTCGTCGGCTGGCCGGGCGCTCCGCGGCCCGCGTTCAGTTCCGATCTGCTCCCGGAACGAGCCCTCAACGGCGACCGCAGCGCGGTCCGCACGCTGACCGACGGGCTCGTGCTGCCGGTGGACGACGCGGGCACTCTGTCGGAGACTCTGGACGCCTATCTGGACGCCGGATGCTCGATCGAGCAGTGCGCCCGCGCGTTGTACGTTCATCCCAATACGGTCCGCTATCGCTTGAAAAAGATCGCGGATGCGACCGGACGTGATCCAAGTAACCCGCGTGACGCCTACGTCTTGCGTGTCGCGGCCACCGTCGGCCGATTGACACGATTCGGCCAAGAATCACCCTCAGTAACCCCGTGAGTCACAGTCGTTGCAGACCTTGTCCCCCATTTGTGCAGGCAGAGGCGATTTGGCAACGATTCGGTAACGGATCTCGGCGCGGCAACGATGGGGGCAACGCCCGGGGGTCACCCAACGCCCATTTGTAGGAACCCTACAAAATCTGGCCGAAAGGTTCAGACGGCTCAACACCCCGCGGAGGGCCTCCGACGGTGTTCTCTGATCACGTGCTTTCGTTGCTTGCGCCCGGACAGGGTTCACAGAAGCCCGGCATGTTGACCGAGTGGTTGACCGAGCCCGGGGCCACCGAACGCGTGACCGCCTGGTCCGACGCGATCGGCCTGGACCTCGTGACGCTCGGCACCACGGCCACGGCCGAGGAGATCACCGATACCGCGGTGACCCAGCCGCTCGTCGTCGCCGCCTCGTTGCTCTCGTACGACCGCTTGCGCGGCGTATACGGCGACCTGCCCGCCGACACTCTCGTCGCCGGGCACTCGGTCGGCGAACTGGCCGCCGCCGCGATCGCCGGCGTCATCTCCGACGACGACGCCGTCCGCCTGGCCGCCATCCGCGGAGCCGAGATGGCCAAGGCCTGCGCGCTGATCCCGACCACCATGGCCGCCGTCCTCGGCGGCGACGAGGCCGCCGTCCTCGAGCGCCTCGACGAGTACGAGCTGATCCCGGCCAACCGCAACGCCGTCGGCCAGATCGTGGCCGCGGGCGCCGTCGAGGCCATCGACAAGCTCGTCGACAACGCCCCCGACAAGGCCCGGGTCCGCCGGATCCCGGTCGCGGGCGCCTTCCACACCCACTTCATGGCCCCCGCCCAGGAGGCCGTCGCCGCCGCGGCCGCGCGGATCACGCCCCGCGACCCGACGCTGACCCTGCTGTCCAACGCGGACGGCCGGCCGGTCGCCTCGGGCGCCGAAGCCCTCGCCCGGCTCGTCTCCCAGGTCACCAGCCCGGTGCGCTGGGACCTCTGCTCGGCCACCATGCGCGACGCGGGCGTCGCCGCCATCGTCGAACTCGCTCCCGGCGGAACGCTCGCCGGTATCGCCAAGCGCGAGCTCAAGGGCGTGCCCACGCGCGCCGTCAAGGTCCCCGCCGATCTGGAGGACCTCCCAGGACTTGGATAGCGGTCGGTAACCCGACCCTCCGGAGAGCCGCAACCCCGCGGCTCCGTCCAACGCGGCCCACCGGCCGCATCCGGACAGCAAGACACGTCACAACTACGAAGGAGACCCCCGTGGCCGCCACTCAGGAACAGCTCGTCGCCGGCATCGCCGAGATCATCGAAGAGGTCACCGGCATCGAGCCGTCGGAAGTCACCATGGAGAAGTCGTTCGTCGACGACCTGGACATCGACTCGCTCTCGATGGTGGAGATCGCCGTCCAGACCGAGGACAAGTACGGCGTGAAGATCCCGGACGAGGACCTCGCCGGCCTGCGCACCGTCGGCGACGCCGTCGGTTACATCCAGAAGCTCGAAGCCGAGAACCCCGAGGCCGCCGCCGCCATCGCGGCCCAGATCGAGGCTGACAAGGCCTGATATGACCGAGCTGCGTGACTTCTCCACCCGCGGTGGAGACTTCCCCAGTGTGGTCGTGACCTCCATGGTCGCCACCACCTCCCTGGGCGTCGATCTCGACTCGACCTGGGAGAAGCTCGTGGCCGGTGAGTCCGGCATCCGGGAACTGACCGACGACTTCGTCACCCAGTACGGCGAACTGCCGTGCCGCATCGGCGGACGCCTCATCGAGGATCCGGCCAATGAGGTCACCCGGGTCGAGGCACGCCGCATGGCGTACGTCGAGCGGATCTCCCACGTGATGAGCAAGCGCCTCTGGGCGCAGGCCGGCGAGCCCGAGGTGGACCCGGAGCGTCTGGCCGTCGTGATCGGCACCGGACAGGGTGGCGGCGACGCCATGGTCGACGCCGTCAAGGCGATCGAGACCTCCGGCAACTACCGCAAGGTGTCGCCGCTGGCCGTCTCGATGGCCATGCCGAACGGCCCGGCCGCCGTGGCCGGTCTCAACGTGGGCGCACGCGCCGGCGTCATCACCCCGGTCTCGGCGTGTTCGTCGGGCGCCGAGGCGATCGCGCACGCGTGGCGGCACATCGTCATGGGTGACGCCGACATGGTGGTCACCGGTGGCGTGGAAGGCCACATCGACGCCATCCCGATCGCGGCGTTCTCGATGATGCGCGCCATGAGCACCCGCAACGACGATCCGGCGGCGGCCTCCCGGCCGTTCGACAAGGATCGCGACGGCTTCGTCTTCGGCGAGGCCGCGGCGATGATGATCCTCGAGCGCGAGGATCACGCCAAGGCGCGCGGTGCGCACATCCACGCACGTGTGATGGGCGCGGGCATCACGTCCGACGGCTTCCATCTGGTGGCCCCGGATCCCAGCGGTCAGGGCAACACGCGGGCGATGCTCCGCGCGATGCAGACCGCGGGCCTCGCCAAGTCGGACATCGCGCACGTGAACGCGCACGCGACGTCGACCCCGATCGGCGACACCGCCGAGGCACTGGGCATCCAGGCGGCCGTGGGCAACCACGCGGCCATCTACGCGCCCAAGTCGGCGCTGGGTCACTCGATCGGTGCCGTCGGCGCCCTCGAGGCGATCCTGACGATCAAGGCCGTCGAGGACGGCGTGATCCCGCCGACGCTCAACCTGGAGAACCTCGACCCCGAGTGCGGCGACATCGACGTCGTGCACGGTGAGGCTCGCCGCGGGCAGATCGACTACGCGCTGAGCAACTCGTTCGGTTTCGGCGGCCACAACGTGGCGCTCGCCTTCGGGCGCGCCTGAGCCACCGCAGCACCCTCGCCGCCCGTCTCCACTCGGAGGCGGGCGGCGAGTCGTCTGTCGCCCCCTGCGCGCGATCGCGGCACTACTGTGGCACGGTGACCGTCTTCGACCAGCTCCGCCGGCTCGAGCCGATCTTCCACACGCCGGCGTTCGGCCGCACGCTCGACGACTTCGCCCGCCGGATGACCGACGACTACTGGGAGGTCGGCGCCTCCGGCACCCGGTACGGGCGTGCCGAGATCCTCGCGCACCTGGCGGCGTCGCCGCCCGTCGATGCCGGACAGGCGGGCTGGGCACTGAGCGAGGCCGGCATCGCCGAACTCGGCGGCGGCACGTACCTGTTCACCTACGCGCTCACCCAGGGCGGGCGACGGACCCGCCGCGCGACGCTCTGGGTCCGGGCCGGGGACGACTGGCAGATCCGCTATCACCAGGGCACCCTCTGCGGGCGAGCTTCCTCGTCGCAACTCTGACAACTTCAGTCCCACTAGTCACTCGACTACCATCTCGCCATGACACACCCGACGCACGACACGCCGACAATCCCGATGAACTACTGGCGCAACACACGTCACTCAAGGCATACTTTGTAGCAACAGTGTGCTATCCGGACGACAAGGCGTTGGGGAAGACGTTCCTCGTCGAACCGGAGGTGATGACAAGTGCGCAACTTGAACCAGTTTGCGGACCTGACGAGCGGTGTGGTCTACGTCCACGCCGCACCCGTCGCGCTGTGCCCGCATGTGGAGTGGGCTCTGGCGTCGACGCTGAACGCCCGCGCGGACCTGAAGTGGTCCGCGCAGGACGCCGAACCCGGCCGCATGCGTGCGACCGTGGACTGGGTGGGCCCGGTCGGCACCGGTGCCCGCCTGACCAACGCGCTGCGCGAATGGTCCGGTCTCCTCTTCGAGGTCACCGAGAACCCGAGCGAGGGCGTCGACGGTGAGCGCTTCGCGTACGTGCCCGGCCTCGGCCTGTGGCGCGGGTCGACCAGCGCCAACGGCGACGTGATCCTCGGCGAGCTGCAGCTGCGCGCGATGATCGACGCCCAGCCCGACAGCTTCGGCCTGGCCGGCGAGCTGGAAGCCGCGCTGGGTACCGCCTGGGACGAGGCGCTGGAGTCGTACCGGATGGGCGGCGTCGGCGCCGAGGTCACCTGGCTGCGCCAGCGCGTCGGCTGACCCGGCCCCGGCCGGACCAAAGGCCCGGCAAGGGCGGGATCAGCGCGTCGGCAGTCCGCCCTTGTGCTTGCGCTCGGGGTCCACGGGCAGCCCGGCCCGGCGCTCGGTCTCATCCTGTTCCCGGGCCTTGCGCTCGGCGTGGATGATGTGCAGCGCCCGCGCGATCACCGACTCGATCGTGAGGACCACGCCGCAGACGATCGCCAGCGAACCGGGCACCAGGACCAGCAGGTCGTCGATCTGCTCCCACGCCTTCGG
This sequence comes from Gordonia sp. PP30, assembly GCF_023100845.1. Taxonomy (NCBI): domain Bacteria; kingdom Bacillati; phylum Actinomycetota; class Actinomycetes; order Mycobacteriales; family Gordoniaceae; genus Gordonia; species Gordonia sp. PP30. Next base: position 2,862,738 of record NZ_CP095864.1, read on the forward strand.
GCTCCACAGCGCCACCCAGGTCAGCAGCAGGGCGATCACCGTCGAGATCTCCCCGATGAAGTTGACCACCACGAAGGCGATCGCCACCTTCCGGTGACGCCGCACGGCCTTGCTGGAGAACTGGAAGTTCGCGGCGAAAGCGAGCAGCAGCACCGCGAACAGCGACAGCAGAATGCCGAAATCGTCGGGGGTCAGGTCACGCATCGGCTCTCCCTCGTGTGTGCGGACGGCGCGCCGCTGGGCCGGTCCGGCGACCGGCCCAGCGCGACCTTAACCGACCGGGCCGGTCACCCGAAGCGCCTCCCCCGGACTCGCTCAGCGGGCCAGCGGATACCGCAGGCGGGCGACGGCGACGTCGTTCCAGATCTCCGCGGAGATCTCCGACGAGCGCACCGGCACCACCGTGCCGCCGCTGCCGAGTACGACGACCGCGAGCCTGCTCATCAGGTCGTAGCCGTCGTCGGCGTAGACGACCTCTCCGGTGACCCCGTCCAGCCGGCCGAGGGTGTCGACGGTGAAGTCGTACACGAGGGTGTCGACGGCACCGGCGACCGCCGCGCGCCCGATGTCGGCCAGATCGGTCGCCACCAGCCCCTTGCCCAGGCCGTCGGCGATGGTGTTCACCGTCGCCGTGGCCCGGCTCGCGTTGATCTCCGCCAGACCGGCCCGGATCGCCGCGTCGACCTGGTCCGGACGCAACTCGTCCGGGTTGCCCGGGACCACGACCACCTCGCGGCGCCCGCCGTAGTACTCGCGGAACATCCCCTCCAGCGGGTCGGTCGCGAACAAGAAGAGCGGGCGCTCGCCGGTCGGATCGGCGTGGGTGAGCACGGACTCGACCTTGGCCACCACGCGCTTGACGTAGGCCTCGAGGGTCTGCGTGCGGTCGTCGCCGTGCGCCCGGGCGTCGCCGAAGTCGGCGACCTTGAGCTCGTGCGCCTCGGTGGTGCCCGACGCCGCCCACAGGTGCCACTCGTTGGCCGACAGCGTCACCGCGTACGCGCGCTGCGGGTTGGCGACCGACCGCACGATCTGTCCCAGATCCCAGTACTTGCCCACCTGCAGCTGCTGCTCGAGATGATTCGGCAGCACGAAGATCTCGGCGCCGTCGGCGGTGGCGAAGATCGCGAGCGACTGCGACAGCACGTCCCAGCAGTCGTCGTTCAGGATCCACTCGGTGATCGCGTGAAACGATTCCTGAATCGCATGATCGGCACCGCGCTCGCGGAGGGTCCGGATCGCCTGATCCATCGAGCTCTTCACGGTGGTGCGGGCCACCTCGTACTCGGCGGCGGTGGCGGGCAGGTACACGGTGATCGCGTCCTGCCTCGGCTCCCCCATCTCGAGCAGTTCGGCGGTGGTCGGGAATTCGTAACGTGCCACGAGACGTGCCTCCTAGTGCGGTGACCAGCGAGCCCCGTTCAGCCCGCTGAGCAGCCATTTCCGGCCCCGCGGGCCGATCCTGACCGCATCCTCAGAGTACCGCCGGGTCAAGCGGACAAATCGGCCAGGATGCCCTCATTGGTCTCGCTCCACAGCGGCTTGGCCCACGGGCCGAAGGGCCGGTCGGTCAGCACCACCGCGGCCGCGTTCCGCACCGGATCGACCCACAGGAAGGTCCCCGCCTGGCCGAAGTGCCCGAAGGTCTCCGGCGAGTGCGACGGGGCCGTCCAGTGCGGATTCTTCGTCCCCTTGAGTTCGGGGCCCAGCCCCCAGTCGTTCGGCCGGAACTTCCCGTAACCGGGCGTGAAGCCGTCGATCCCCGGGAACCACACCTCGCGGGCGCGGTCCGCGGTCCGCGGTGACAGCAGCCGGGGGGTCAGCAGATCCGCGGCGAAGCGGGTCAGATCGGCCACGGACGACGACGCCCCGTGCCCGGCCGACCCGGTCAGGGACGTCCGGGTCATCCCGAGTGGCTCGCACACGGCCTCGCGCAGGTAGTCGCCGAACGCGATGCCGGTCGCGTCCTCGACGGTCTCGGCCAGCACCTCGTAGCCGGCGGACGAGTAGATCCGCTGTGTCCCCGGCTCGGCCACGGCGTCCCGTCCGTTCGAGCCCGCTGAGCCGTTCGAGCCCGCTGACCCGCTCGCGCCCCCTGAACCGTTCGAGCCCGCCGACCCGCTCGCGCCCCCTGAGCCCGTCGAAGGGCCGAGCCCGGACGCGTGCGACAGCAGGTGGGCGACAGTCGCGCCCGGCGGCCCGGCGGGGGTGTCCAGGTCCAGCGCACCCTCCTCCACGGCGACCAGAACCGCTTGCGCGACAAGCAGTTTGGTCACCGACGCCAGCGCGAACACGCGATCGGCGTCACCGTAGGCGGCGACCTCCCGGCCGGGTGCGATCACCGCCGCCGCGACGTGGTCGACGGGCCAGTCGGCGAGTTGCTGCAGAGCCTCCACGCTGCGCACCCTACCCGCGGCGGGTGTCAGCGGGTGCTGGTCGCGGGAGTCCGGGTCGTCGCGCGGGGCGTCGTGGTGGCCGGGGCGGCGGGCGCCACCGTCGATCCGGCGGGCGCCTCGAAGGACTCGACCGTCTCCTCCGGATGTTCCTTGACGAGCTCCGGATCGTCGACGGTGCCCTTCACCACATCCGCCGGCAGGTCCTTGACGTCGCCGTCGAGAATCGCGTTCACCCGCTCCGGCGGGACATCGCAGCGGTTGAGCGCTTCACCCACCCACCGCGTGGTGAGTTGATCGATCCCGGCCGCGTGGGCGTCCTGGACGGTGCCGGAGACGAGGTTCTCCGGCTTGATCTGGCCGGTGACCAGGGCGGCCTCCTTGCAGACGTGGAAGACGGTGCCGCCCTTGGACGAGTACCAGACCTCGTTCTTGTCGGTCAGCTGCTCCACGATGTTGATCTCGGCCGAGTACTGCTCCTTCGACGGCGCATCCTTGTCGTAGGAGAACACGCCGACGATGATCGCCACCGCGATCGCGACCGCGCCGAGGATGCCCTTCTGCTTCCCGTCCATGTTCTTGTCGAGGAAGATCAGGACGATCAGCGGCAAGAACGCCAGCACCGTCATGATGACGCCGAGCTGGTTCTGGATGAAGAACCTGGTCTTGTCCTTCTCCGAGGCCGGGTCGTAGCGGTTGGCCTTCTTCCACAGCAGCGAGCCGCCGAGGGTGAGCGCACCGATCGCGACGATCAGGCCGATGATCAGCCAGGTGTTGACCGGCTTGTCCGGAAGCAGCGCCCAGACGATGGTGAAGATCTCCAGCCCGATCGCGGCCAGCCACAGCACCATCGCGACGATGCGCAGTTTCAGCGCGGTCGACTTGGCCTCCGGCGAGGCCTCGAAGCCGCCGCCCCCGGTCGTCTTGTTCTGCTTGGCGATGTCTGCGCCCCGCTGGGCGCGTGATCGGGTGGGCTTCTTCTCTTCGGCCATCTCTTCCTCCAGGTCGGTGGTCGCCGATCAGCGTAATGCCCGCGAAATCCACCCCTCGACCCGCACTTCGCGAAAGCCCCGGAACACCGCCCGGCCGCGCCGCCGGAGGCTTCGACGAACTCAGCCGGCGGGGGCGGGGGCTTCGACAAGCTCAGCCGGCAATGGAGCTCAGCCGACGCGATCGGCGTCGGTGTACCTGATCACGCCGCGGATGTTGCGCCCCTCCAGCATGTCCGCGTACCCGTCGTTGATCTGGTCGAGCGTGTACTGACGGGTGATCATGTCCTCGATGTTGAGCTTGCCCATCCGGTACATCGACAGCAGGTTCGGGATGTCGAGCTTGGGGTTGGCGCCGCCGAAGATCGAGCCCTGCAGGTTCTTCTGCAGCAGGGTCAGCATGGACAGGTTCAGCGTCACCTGGTTCTCGGCCATGTTGCCCATGCCGGTCAGCACACAGGTGCCGTTCTTGGCGGTGATGCTCATCCAGGTGTCGACGTCGGACCCGTGCACCTCGCCGACCGTCACGATCACCTTCTTGCACATCCGCCAGCCGGTGGCCTCGCCGATCGCCCCCATCGCCTCCTCGACCGACGCGAACGCGGCGGTCGCCCCGAATTTGAGGGCCTGCTCGCGCTTCCACTCCACCGGATCGATGGCGAACACGTTGCGTGCCCCCGCGATCACCGCGCCCTGCAGCGCGGCGGTGCCGACGCCGCCGACACCGACGATGGCGACGTCCTCCCCCGGCCGCACGTCGCCGCTGCGCGTCGAGCTGCCGTAGCCGGTCGGGATGCCGCAGCCGCACAGCGCGGCGACCTCGAACGGGATGTCGTCGTCGATCTTCACCGCGGACGCCTCGTGCACCACCATGTACGGCGAGAACGTGCCGAGGAGGGTCATCGGGTAGACCGGTTCACCGGCGGCGGTGTGGATGCGGAAGGTGTGGTCGGACACGGCCTCGCCCTGGAGCAGCATGGCGCCCATGTCGCAGAGGTTGGCGACGCCCTCCCGGCACGACGCGCACTTGCCGCACGACGGGATGAAGCTGAGCACCACGTGATCGCCCACCGCGAAGTCGGTGACGCCCTCGCCCACCTGCTCCACCACGCCGGCGCCCTCGTGACCACCGAGGATCGGGAAGCCGGCCATCGGGATGCCGCCGGTCATCAGGTGATGATCGGAGTGACACATCCCGGCCGCTTCCATCCGGATCTTGATCTCGTGCGCCTTCGGGTCGCCGATCTCGATCTCCTCGATCCGCCACGGCGTGTTCAGTTCCCGGAGGATTGCACCCTTAGTCTTCAACTTCCCGACCTCACTCGAATGTCCTTGCCGCCGAACGGGAATCCGGCGGCACCGATACGAAACGCGCGGTGACCCGCTCTCCTTGTGAGCGTAGTCACCGCGCGCCGAAATTGGAACACGTTCCAGTTCTTAGTTTGCGAGCCCCTCGTCCTTGCCGCCGTAGGCGTCGCGGAGCTTCGGCTTGACCACCTTGCCCCCGGCGTTGCGCGGCAGCTCATCGACGACGACGAGATCCTTCGGGTGCTTGAAACGGGCCAGATTCTCGTTCAGGTACGGCTCGATCTCCGCCAGTGTCAGCGACTCGATGCCCTCCATGAGCACTACGACGGCCACCGGCACCTCGCCCCACTTGGCGTGCGGGCGGCCGATGATCGCGGCCTCCAGTATCGACGGGTGCCCGAACAGCACGTTCTCCACCTCGGCGCAGTAGATGTTCTCGCCGCCGGAGATGATCATGTCCTTCGCCCGGTCGACGACGTAGAGGAAGCCCTCCTCGTCCTGCCGCACCAGGTCGCCGGAGTGGAACCAGCCGCCGCGGAACGCCTCCGCGGTGCCCTCCGGGTTCCGCCAGTACCCGGCCATCAGATTCGGGCCACGGTAGACGATCTCGCCCACCTCTCCGGGAGTCACGTCCTCACCGGCCGGGTCGATGATGCGCGCGGTCACCGCGGGCACCACCTTGCCGATGGACCCGATCTTGCGCAGCGCGTCCTTGCCTTCGAGCACGCAGGTGATCGGCGACATCTCGGTCTGCCCGAAGACCGCGACGTTCACCGCGTCCGGGAAGGTCTCGTTCATCGCGTTCAGCACCGTGTCCGACGCCGGGGCGGCGCCCCATGAGATCACCCGCAGCTTCAGGTCGCGCGGCCGCGCCTGCTGCGCCGCGCAGACGGCCTGCCACTGGACCGGCACCAGGAAGATCGACGTCGTCCCCTCGGCTTCCAGGACGTCGAGAAGCTGATCCGGGTCGAACGCGCCCAGCGGGTGGATCACCGACAGCGCACCCGTCTGGAACAGCGGCGCCATCGCGCCCAGGCCGGCGATGTGGAACAGCGGCGCCACGCACGAGCCGACGTCGTCGGGATTGGTGGACAGCGCCTGGATGGTGGTCAGCGCCTGCGACTGCATGTTCTGGTGGGTAAGCATGGCGCCCTTGGGCTTTCCGGTGGTGCCCGAGGTGTACATGATGAGCGCGACGGTGTCCTCCGGGATGTCGATCTCCGGCAGATCGGATTCCTCGGCGACCAGATCCTCGTACGCCAGGTGCGCGTCGTTCTGCGTCTCCCCGACCACGATGAGATCCCGGATCCCGCCGGTCATCCCCGCGACGGCGTCGGCGAGCGGCGCCAGCAGCGTCTCGGTGACGATCACCTCGGCGCCGGAGTCCTGTACCAGGAACCCGACCTCCGGCGGCGTCATCCGGATGTTCACCGGCACCGGAATCGCGCCGATCAGGTTGGCCGCGAAGACCAGCTCCACGTACTCGGGGCGATTGAGCATCACGACCAGGATCCGGTCGCCGAAGCCGACCCCGCGGCGGCGCAGCGCGGCGGCGAGCCGATGCGTCCGGTCGTCGAGTTCCTTCCAGGTGGTCACCTCGCCCAGGAACTTGAGGGCCGGCTTGTCCGGGGTCATCGCCGCGTGGCGGCGCACCTGGTTGTTCCAGTGGTTCCGGCGCGATCGGATCGGCTCCGAGTTCGGCTCGAGGCCCAGGGCGTTGGTCACGGATTCTCCTTCGGATGGGTCTGCGGGTGGAAACGACATGCCGCCGTCAGCGGCCGGACGCGGCAAAGGCGGCGATGGCCGCCTGAAACTGGGGAGACTGGAGCAGCCGCGTCTGACCGGCGATCTCGCGGTCGACTGCGGCGTCGTACTGGGCGAGCGTGGCGCCGTCGAGAGCCGCCTTGGTGAGTGCCAGCGCCTGGGGCGACGAGCCGAGCAGCCGGGCCGTCGCCCGGTCGACGACGCACGCGAGCCCTTCGGCCTCCTCGGCGCAGCCGTTGATCAGGCCGCACTCCGCGGCCTCGGTGGCGTACAGCTTCTCGCCGAGCAGGGCCATGGCGTTGGCCCGCGCGCGGCCCAACGAGGCCGCGAAGGTGGCGGTCGCGGCACCGTCGGGCATCAGCCCGATACCGACGAAGCTCAGCAGGAAGTAGCTGCGGGCGGTCGCGTAGATCAGGTCCGCGGCCACCGCGAGCGACGCCCCGATCCCGACGGCGGGACCGTCGACCGCGGCGATCACCGGCATCGGCAGCGCCCGGACGGCACCGATCAGGCGGGAGCCGTTCTCGATGATCGCCCGCGACGCCGCCTCGTCGAACCCGCCCGAAGCGGCCGAATCGGAGGCCATCCCGGCGACATCGGCACCGGCGCAGAACGCCTCGCCGCGGCCGGAGAGCACCACCACCCGCACGCGGTCATCGGCGGCCCAGTCGGCGCAGAGGCCGATGACGCGCCGGGAGGCGGCTCCGTCGAGGGCGTTCATCCGGCCCGGCCGGTCGATCACCAACCGGGCGACCCCGGCGTCGTCGATCCCGCTCCGGATCCCGTCCACCTCGTCGTGCAGCGTCATCGATTCCTCTCCGCGGAGACCGTCATTGCGGGCCACCGTAGCACCGAACGTGATCTGTGTCATGTGAATCCTGATTAACTTATGTGTTGTTGAGAAGCCTGCCAACTGGGACTATGACCAGATTCGGCAAACAACGACGCCACTACCGGCTTCCGCTAGCATGGCCCTTCATGAGTTCCGCGCGCGTATCGTCGGCGGCCCGGGATCCGCGGGTGCGCCCGCCGGACCGGCGCGACCGCATCGTGGCCGCCGCCGCTTCGGCGTTCAGCCGGCACGGCTTCCACGGCGCCCGGCTGACCGAGATCGCGGACGATGCCGGGGTCTCCGCACCCGCGCTGTACCGGCATTTCGCGGGCAAATCGGACCTGCTCAGTGCCGTGACACGGCAGATGGCGGTCAGCACCGCCGAGATCCTCGACTCGGTTCCGCCGCGGCCGGACGACCCGGCCGGTGAGCTCGCCGCGCTCCTCGAAGCGTTCACCGCCGGCGTGCTGACACAGCGGCAGACCGGGGACCTGTACCGGTGGGAGTGGCGCGCCCTGAGCCCCGATGATCGCGCGTTCATCCGCGAGATCCGGCTCGCCCTGCATCGACGGGTCCGCGGCCTGCTGCGCGCCACCCGCCCGGGACTCGGCAAGCGCGATGCCGATGTGCTCACCGATGCCGTCTTCGCGGTGGCGGCGAGCCCGTCGAACCACCGGGTGTCGTTGCCCCGCAAGCAGATCGAGACGCTGATCCGCGACGCCGCGCTCACCGCCGGTGCCGCCGAGCTGCCCGAACCGGCGACCGTCCCGGTCCCGCCACCGGGTCTCTCACCCACGGCCCGCCGGGAGACCGTCCTCACCGAGGCCGTGCGGTTGTTCGCCGACCACGGGTTCCACGAGGTCACCATCGAGCAGATCGCCGCCGCCGCGGACCTGCCGCCGTCCGGCGTGTACCGGCACTTCGGGTCCAAACAGGCGATCCTGGTGGCGGCGCTGCACCGGGCGTCCGAGCGTACGACGGCCGCCGTCGCCACCGGACTGGCGCGCACCGATTCTCGCGACCAGGCGCTTACGGGCCTGGCCCAGCAGTACGCGCGCCTCTGCGCGGGCGACCCCGCGATCATCACCGTCTATCGCCGCTGCGTCGGCGCGCTCGGCGACGCAGAGCGCGCCGACCTGCGCCGTCAGCAGCGGATCAACGTCGATGAGTGGGCCACCTGGCTCCGCGACGCCCGGCCCGAATTATCCAGCGGCGCAGCGCGTTTCCTGGTCCACGCGGCGCTGGACGTGATCACCGATCTGACGTGCAGCCCGCACGCGACGGACCCGCACACCGCCGCGGTGATCGCCCTGGCCGTCCTTCGCGACACCCCGGCCTGAACCCGCCGGCCTGAACCCGCCGGCCGAGCCCGCCTCCCTCGCCAGCCGGACCGTCCCGCTTCCGCCGACTTCGGCCGTCCGCTCCCCGTTAGCCGGCTGAGCCGGTGAGGAACGAAGTGACCACCCGGTTCAGCAGGGTGAGCCGGTGAGGAACGAAGTGACGAACCGAGTCGAAGCCACCGCCCTCGACGACTCCGAGCAGCCGCGCGCCGGACCCCCGCCGACGACCGCGCCGGGAAGCGGTCGCCTAGATCGTCTCCAGATCGGCGATCAGCCAGCGATCCCCGTCGCGCTTCAGGGTGAGCAGCACCCGCGTCTGGTACGGAATGCCGTCCTTCCCACTCTGGACCTCGGGAGACGTCACCTTCTGGTCCAGCGCCACCAGGACCACCGCCTGATCGCTGGTCAGCGAGGTCAGGCCCGCGTTCACCGCGGTGCCGACCGAGGACGCCTTGGCCTCGTCGTTCCCGCGGCGCGCATCCTGCGAGGACTCGACATAGCGGTCGGCGAACTCCTTGGTGGAGATCTCCCGGATCCGCCGGTCGAGATCGGAGTAATTCCCCGGCGAGTAGGTGACGACCTCGGCCGCGTACTTCTTCGCGTCGGCGAGCGCGGACTTCGCGGCAGCCGAATCGATGCCTTCGCCGCCTTGGTCGGCGGTGGCATAGAGGTAGCCGAGCACCCCGCAGGCGACCGCGAGCGCCACCACCAGCGCGACGAGCACTCCGACCAGCTTCTTCGGCCGGCCGGCCGGCCGGTTCGGCACCCGGCCGGGAACGCGCGCGGGATCCACCGGGCCGGCGGCCGGCTGCTCGTCACCGGACTCGCCGTCGGAGTCGTCGTCGGTGGCGTCCTTCGCGGTCTCGCGGGCGCGCAGTTCTTCCCGGGTCTTCCGGTTGTCGGCGAGCAGTTCGGCCCGCTGCTCCGGCGACATCGTCGTGACCTGTGCCGTGGTCGCGTCGCCGTCACCGGAGTCCGCGACGGTGGCGCCGCTGTCGGCGTCCGCGTCCGCGGGCACCTCTCCGGTCGGCACGTCGGGCTGGTCGTCGGGGCTCGTCGGCATGCGCACCAATCTAGCGCCGCGACCGCGAGAATCCCGTGAAGCCTTGCCGATCGCCTTCCTATCACATATATGTGATAGGAACAGATGCAACGGAACGTCCCACATCGATGACACCAAGGAGCACACCCCGATGGTCGCCTTCACCCCCGAACAGTCCGACTTCGCCGCCTCGGTCGCGGATTTCTGCAAACGCGAGACCGGGACGCGAGCGCAGCGCGACGCCTGGACCGACGGCGGAACGCTGAATCACTCCGAGCCGCTCTATCGCAAGATGGCCGAACTCGGCTGGGCCGGCATCAACGTCGCCGACGAGTACGGCGGCGCCGGCGCGGGCAACGTCGAGCTGTGCATCTTCCTGGAGGAGGCGATGCGCGGGCAGGCCCCGATCGGCGGCGTCGGCCCGACCTTGATCACCGCCGCGGCCTACGAGAAGTTCGCCGGCGAGGACCTCAAGCGTGAGGTGCTGGCGGGCGTCGTCGCCGGTGACTCGCTGTCGATCTCGATGTCCGAACCGGAAGCCGGCTCGGACGTCGGCGCGCTGACCTGCCGCGCGGAGAAGGTCGAGGGCGGCTGGAAGATCAACGGCCAGAAGACCTGGTGCTCCAACGCCAACTTCGCGAAGTCCATCCTGTTGATCGCCCGCACGGATGCCTCCGGCGCCAAGCACGAGGGCCTCACCCAGTTCCACGTCCCCAGCGACACGGCGGGCCTGGAGATCCGCGGCATCTCGACTCTCGGCGGCAAGGAGGTCAACGACCTCTACTTCACCGACTGCTTCGTGCCCGACTCCGCGGTGGTCGGCCAGGTCGGGAACGGCTGGACCCAGCTGATGGCGGGCCTGAACACCGAACGGCTGATCCTGGCCGCCATGCAGCTGGGCGTGGCGGAGCGGTCGTTCGACGACACTCTCGCCTTCATCAAGGAGCGCAAGCAGTTCGGCCGTCCGATCGGCACCTTCCAGGCGCTGCGGCACCGGATGGCCGACCACGCCACGGAGATCGCCGCCACCAAGGAGCTGATCTACGCGCTCGCCCAGGCGAGCGACGCCAATCCCGGCAAGATGATGCCGCGCGAGGCGTCGATGGTGAAGCTCAAGGCCACCGAGGTCAGCAAGGCGATGACCATCGACGGCATGCAGATGATGGGCGGCTACGGCTATGCCACGGAGTTCGATGCCGAGCGGCTGATGCGCGGCGCTATCATCTCCACCGTCTACGGCGGCACCAACGAGATCCAGCGCGACATCATCGGAAAGACCTATGGCCTCTGACTCCCCCGTCGCCCAGTTGCGGCGCCGCCCGCAGCTGTCCGAGGAGGTCGCCGCCATCCTGCGGCACCAGATCATGACCGCCGGGCTGTTGCCCGGTGCGCCGATCCGGATGGACGAGACCGCCGTGGAACTCGGCGTCAGCGTGACGCCGGTGCGGGAGGCGCTGCTGACCCTGCGCGGTGAGGGGATGGTGGAGAGCGCCCCGCACCGCGGCTACGTCGTCGCCGCGCTCTCCCGGACCGACGTCGAGGACATCTTCTGGTTGCAGGGCGAGGCGGCGGCGAAGATCGCGCGCCGCACCGCCGGCCTCATCGACGACGACGGCCTCGCCGCCCTCGCCGACGCCAACGACCGCCTGCGCCGGGCGCTCGACGCCCGCGACGTCCCGGGGATCACCGATGCCGAGTTCGCCTTCCACCGCACCCACAACCGGATCAGCGAGAGCCACAAGCTGGCCTGGTTCCTGCTCTCGGCCACCCGGTACACCCCGCACCAGATGTACGCGGCGGACCCGGCCTGGGGCGAGGTCGCCCTGGACAGCCACGAGCGGCTGATCGAGGCCTATCGGGCGGGCGACGCGGAAGCGGCCGCCGCCGCCATCCGCCTGCAGTTCGACGACGGCGCACGACGCTTGATCACCCACCTGGACACCACCGCGATCTGGGCTCCCGAAGCGCACTGACCACGCGTTTTGTGAGCCCGGGGCCGATGGGCTAAAGTTTCATCTCGGTTCGGAAAGAGGTGACTCGCCCGAATCGCCACGCCATCCCCCATAGCTCAATTGGCAGAGCAGCCGACTGTTAATCGGCAGGTTATTGGTTCGAGTCCAATTGGGGGAGCAACGAAAGCCCGCTACCAGCGCGATCGCCGGTGGCGGGCTTTCTGCATCTCGACGCCGTGACGACTTGGCGACGGCGAGCCGATGGGTCCCCGCACCTGTCGCCGTCGTCACCGGCCAGCGAGGGCGGTACGCACCGTCTCCTGAAGTTCTGGGTCGGTGAAGACCCTGTCGACGTGATCGGTGCCTGCCCGCTGTGCCGCGGCTGCCACCGCGCTGCGGATGTCCGCCGACCCTCCGATGTCGAGCGCCGCCGGATCGACGTAGGACTTGCGAGCCATCGCCGGAGTGTTGCCGAGGACCGAGGCCGCCGCATCGAACGCTGTCAATGCCGGATCACGGTGGGGCCGACCGCCCGGAAGGGTCGCACCGCCCATGATCGAGGCGGCTATCACCGTGCCGCCCCAGGTCCGGAAGACCTTGGCGGAGGCCGCGGCGCCGCCGACCGAATGCAAGTAGGTGTTCACCGTCGCCGAGTTGATCCGGCTGCCGTCGGCACCGATCACGAACAGGTGTCCCGTCGGATCGGCCGACCGGACCGCCAACTGCCGATTCATGATTCGAGCGGCGTGCGGATCGGTGACCGAGTGGATCTGCCGGATGTGTTCTTTGCCGATGAAGTCGAAACGGATCTGCCGGTCGTGCACCTTCACCTGGTCCGTGGTCAGAGTGGTGAGCCCGTAGGTGTGGTCGTCGCGGACGTAGCGTTCGTGGCCGACGCGGAAGAGGCCGAGGTCGAGCATGCGCACGGCGAGGGCGGTGAGTTGCCCGGCGTCGGGTTCGGCAGGACGTCGCCGCAGTTGCGTGGCCACATCGGCGCGCAGGTCCGGCAGTCCGGCGGCGAATCGAAGCATGTCGTGGAACCGATTCTGTGCAGCGAGTTCGGTGTGCTCGGCCGAATACCGGTACTGCACCCGGCCGCGACTGTCGATCCCGCGCGCCTGGATCTCCGCCTGCGGATCGGGGGCCGCCCAGACGTGCTGCCAGGCGGGTGGGAGCACGAGTGCGCGCAGTCGAGCGAGCGTCGCCGCATCGGTGACCGCGGCGCCGTCGTCATCGATCCAGCCACCGTCTGGCTGCCGCCGGAACCCGGGCGGCCAATGCAGGTAGGTGTCCTCAGTCACAGCCCTCATCGTGCCACGCAGATCCGAGGACCGAACGCCGTCACCGACCGCGCTGAACGCACGCACGTGACGGCCGGCCGGCGGGCCTTCCGCATCGCGAACCACCTACCGCCTACCGGCCGCAGCCACGATCAGTGCGGGAACGTCTCCGCATAGTGCGCCAGCCCGGCCGCGAAGCCGTCGAACATCGGCGCGAAGACCTTCGGCACCACCGTGCCGGCCATCGGCCGGAGGGCGGCGGCGACGTCGAGATGCACCGCCCAGCGGAGCACGCACGTCCCGGCCTCCGCCGGTTCCACGCTGATGTCCTCGATCATCCGGCGCGCCAGCGGGATCGACATCGCGTCGGCGCCGAAGGTGAAGCGCCGCCCCGGCTCCCAGACCAGGAAGCGCTCGCGCACGGTGATCCATCGCAGGTGGATGTCGCGCACCGAACCGGTCCCGTGGGGCGCGGTGCCGTACCAGGTGGTCGCGCGGTAGCCCTCGGCCCACTCCCGCTGATTCTCCCCCGTCGCCAGGACATCGAAGACCCGGTCGGCGGGCGCCCGGACCACGCGCTCGGTGCGAAGGTGGTGCGTCATCTCCGGAATGTCGCCGAGGCACGCGGGCCGGAGGCCGTGCATGGTCATTTCGGCGCCACCAGGTTGCGGGTGACGCGAATCGTGGTGCGGCGCGGCAGGATTCGCGGCAGCCGCGACGCCCAGCGGTTGGCGGCGCCGGAGACCACGCTGGGCGGCGTCGAGCGCCGGTCGAGCGCACCCAGCGCCGTCTCGACCACCTGCGCCGGTGTCTGGCGGGAGCCGACGCTGGCGGACTCGCCGGCCACGTCGAAGAACTCGGTGTCGGTGGCACCGGGGCACACCGCGACGACGTCGACGCCCCCGCGCTCGGTCTCACCCCACAGCGCTTCGGTGAACGACAGCACGAACGCCTTCGTCGCCCCGTAGACCGCCATGTGCGCGATCGGCTGGAAGGCCGCGGTGGACGCGATGTTGACGATCGCCCCGCGATCGCGCGCCAGCATGCCGGGCAGCAGTGCGCGCGTCAGCATCGTGACGGCCACCACATTGACCGCGATCTCGTCGTGCACCCGCTGCGGGTCCAGCTCGGCGAAGGCGCCGTGCGTGGCGAAACCGGCGTTGTTGATCAGCACGTCGACGTCCGTGCCCGCCAGCGCGTCGAGCAGCGTCTGCCGCCCCGCCGGGCCGGCGAGATCAGCGGCCACCACCCGCACGCCGACGCCGTGCTCCGCGGCCAGTCGTGCGGCGAGCGCCCGGAGCCGGTCCTCGCGCCGCGCGACCAGCACCAGATCGGCGCCCCGGCGCGCGAGCTGTTCGGCGAACTCGGCACCGATCCCGCTGCTCGCACCGGTGACCACCGCGGTCGAACCATGAACATCCAGCATGTCATCCTCCTAAGTGAACAGGTGTTCAGTGATATACACTGAACACCTGTTCAGATAGAGCTGTCAAGAGGAGGACTCCCGGTGACCGAAACACGGCGCCGTTCCGAGCGCGGCGGGGGCGAGCGTCTACGCGCGGAACTGGTCGACGCGGCGATCACCCTGCTGCTCGACCCCGCATCGACGGGCACGCCGTCGCTCCGCGCGATCGCCCGCGCATGCGGCGTCGCGCCGAGCGCGGTGTACATGCACTTCCCCTCGCAGGCGGAGCTGATGTACGCCGTCGTCGACCAGCTCTTCGCCCGGCTCCGCACGGCCCTCGATGCCGCCGACTCCCCCGGCGCGGAACCCAGAGAGCGCCTGGACGCGATGATCGACGCGTATCTGCACTGGTCACAGGAGCATCCCGGCGCCTATCAGCTACTCTTCGAACGCCCCGATCCGCCGCCGGACACCGGCATCGGCCCCGGCCTCGATCTGCTGGGCCGTCTGCGCGACGCCCTCGCCGCCGTCGCCCCGGCCGCCGACGACGCCCTCGCCCTGCGGGTCTGGAGCGTCGCGCACGGCATCGCCTCGCTGCGCCTGCACAAGCCGGAGGCGCCGTGGCGGACGACGCCCGCCGACGACGCCCACCTGATCGTCACCGCCCTGCTCGGCGCCGACGCGCAGCACTGAGCCGAGAGCAGCCCGGAAGAGATCCCCGCGAGAGATCAGCGCAGAGCCAGCGCGCCGATCGTGTCTGCCTGCCGGTACTGAAGGTACTTCTGCACCGTGTCGACGGGCACCGCGGACGTCGCGGTCGCCACGGTGACCACCACGAACTCACGCGCGGCACCGTTGCGCCACTTGCCGGTGGCGAATCCGGTCAGGTAGCTGCCCGACGGAAGATCCAGGTCGTCGTCGGTGAACTTGCCGTCCGAGGCGGAGGCCGCCGCGGAGTCGGTGAAGGTCATCACGAGCTGGGTCAGCATCAGGTCGCCGCCCTGCGCCTTCCACACCAGCAGTGATCCATAGCGGCAGCCGAGCTCGGTCATCTTGCCGGCCTCTTCGAAGGCCGAACAGCTCGGGTAGTCCGCACCCCGGACCCAGTCGGCCTGTGCCGACATGTCACCCAGCCGGAAATTCCAGTCCTGCCCGAACTCGGTGTAGCTGAACTTGCCGCCCGGCAGCGGCACCGGCACCGACGAACTCGGGGACTCCGACGACGGGTACCCGCTCGTCGGCACACTGGCCGAGGGCGAGCCGGTCGCGGACGTATCGTCCTTCTTCTTGTCCCCGCTGAGCAGAATCGCCGCGGTGATACCGCCCGCGATCAGCACCGCGACCACCAGGATCGCCGTGACGATCAAGCCGGTGCGCGACTTCTTTGGCGGCGGGCCCCCGGCGGGATAGCCGGCCTGTGGGTAACCGGCTTGCGGGTAACCGGGCTGCGGGTAACCGGCCTGCGGGTAGCCGGTCTGTGGGTAACCGGGCTGGGGATAGCCGGGCTGCTGCATCGGGGGGCCGGCCGGCGGCGGCCCGCCCATCGGCGGATAGCCGCCGCCGGCGGCGGGCCCGGGCGGGCTCGACCAGCCGGGCTGCGACGGGATCCCCGCCTGCTGCGTCGGGTCGTACTGCCCCGGCTGTCCACCGTATGGATTGGTCACACCCTCGTCCTCTCCGCGCGCCCGGCCTCGCCGGTCACCTCTGCCCAGCGTAGGGCGCAGGTCGGCCGAATCCGGCACTCACCCCGGGACGAGCGCCTCCGCGACGGTCGGCGCGCCGTCCACGCGGGCGATCAGGTCGATCGCGTCACCCGCCGCGACCGGCCCCGCGTCGACCACCCGCAGATAGGCTCCCGGACGCCCGGCCTGCAGGAATCGCTTGACCCAGCCGCGCTCGTCGGCGCCGCCGACCCAACGTGCGAAGGTCTGGCACGGGATCCGCGGCCCGGTCACCTCGACCACCAGCCGCCCGCCGATCCGCCAGCGGTCACCGATCCGGGCACCGGACACGTCCAGGCCCGACACCCGCAGGTTCTCACCGAACCAGCCGGGCGGCGTGGGGCGCGACAACTCGCCGGACCAGTACTCGGCGTCCTCGGCCGCGTACGCGTACACCGCCTTGTCGAGCCCGCCGTGGTGTTTGCGGTCGGCCTGGACGTCCGCGTACAGGCCGTACGGTCCGGCCTTCACCGGCCCGGTCACCGGCTGTTTGTCGATGGCGGTCACGCCGACCGCGCCGGGGTCGGGCCGCAATCGATGGACCACGCAGACGTCGAGAACCAATCCGGGCATGACGAACAGCCTACTTGCCAGTTTCTTGCACTAGTGCAATACTGCACTAGTGCAAGAAACTACGACCAGCCCGCGTGAACAGAAGCGCGCCGAGACACTCCGGCGCATTCACGACGCCGCCGTCGAGCTGACCCTGCGCGACGGGCTCGCCGCCGCGACGGTCAGCGACATCGCCGAACGCGCCGGCGTCTCCCGTCGTACGTTCTTCAACTACTTCCCCACCAAGGAAGACGCCGTCCTCGGCATCTCGGAGCCGCGCATTCCACCGCACGCGCTGGAGTCGTTCCTCCACCCGGCTCCCCCGGCCGGCGACGACGCGGGGGCCGATCGCTTCGCGCAGGCCCTCGAACTGACGGTGACCACCTTGGCCTCCGTCGGACCCCGCCCGAGTCAGGACATCGCGGTCATCGTCGGCCGGTACCCGGAACTCATCAACCGGATCCGATCCCATCGCGACGCGACGCAACAACTGCTCGTCGACGCGCTCACCGAGCGCCTGGCCCAGCAGCACAGCCCGGCGAGCGCCGCCGACAGCGCCCGCGCCCTGATCCTGCTCTCCGGCGCCGTACTCCGCTTCGCGCACGGCGACGACCCCGGACCGTTCGACGATCCCGACCCCGCCGCCGTCAAGAACGCCATGACCGCTTTCCGCAACGCTCTGAAAGATCTCGCATGACCCAGCCCGTATCCGGCAAGAACCGGAACATCCTCTTCCTCTTCATCGGCCTGATGATCACCATGCTGATGGCCTCCCTCAACCAGACCGTGCTGTCGACCGCACTGCCGACCATCGTCGGACAGCTCAACGGCGTCGAGCAGATGACCTGGGTGATCACCGCCTACATCCTCGCCAGCACCATCGTGATGCCGGTCTACGGCCGCATCAGCGACCTCCTCGGCCGCAAACCGGTGATCCTCGCGGCCATCGGCATCTTCATCGTGGGCTCGATCGTCGGCGGCCTCGCGCCGAACATCGACGTCCTGATCGCCGCCCGCGTCCTGCAGGGACTCGGCGGCGGCGGTCTGATGATCCTGTCGCAGGCGGCCATCGCCGACGTCGTCCCGGCCCGCGACCGCGGCCGCTACATGGGCGCCATCGGTGCCGTCTTCGCCGTCTCCTCGGTCGCCGGACCGCTGCTCGGCGGCTGGCTGACCGACGGCCCCGGCTGGCGCTGGGCGTTCTGGGTCAACATCCCGCTGGGCGTCCTCGCCCTCGCCGCCTGCCTGGTCTTCCTCAAGCTGCCCGCGGTGGAGCGCACCGAGCGCCCGAAGCTCGACTACCTCGGCATGAGCCTGATCGCCGCGGCCACCACCATGCTCGTCCTGGTCTGCACCTGGGGCGGCGGACAGTACGCCTGGGGTTCCCCGCAGATCATCGGCCTGATCGTGGCGACCGTCGCCGCGGCCGCGGCCTTCTGCTGGGCCGAGACCCGTGCCGAGAATCCGGTGATCCCGCTGGCACTGTTCACCGACCGCAACTTCACCCTGAGCACCATCGCCGCGCTGATGATCGGCGTCGCCATGTTCGGCGCGCTCGGCTACATGCCGACCTACATCCAGATGGTCACCCACGTCACCGCGACACACGCCGGTCTGTTGATGATCCCGATGATGGGCGGCCTGCTGGTGGCCTCCATCGGTTCCGGCCGCGTGGTCAGCGCCACCGGCAAGTACAAGGCGTTCCCGATCGTCGGTTCGGTGATCATCGCCGTCGGCCTCGGTCTGCTGTCGACCCTGCGCGTCGAGAGCCCGACCTGGCTGATGTGCACCTACCTCGCCGTTCTGGGCGTCGGTATCGGCCTCGCTCTGCAGATCCTGACGCTGATCGTGCAGAACTCGTTCCCACTGCGGATCGTCGGCACCGCGACGGCGTCGATGAACTACTTCCGCCAGGTCGGCGCCACCCTGGGCTCGGCGATCGTCGGCTCCATCTTCACCTCGCGCCTGGTCGACGCCATCATGGGGCGGATGGCCTCCGGCGAGCTGCCCGCCGAGGGCGGCGAGAGCACCCTGAAGCAGCTCACCCCCTCGGTGGTGAACGGCCTGCCCGAGGCGGTACGCCAGCCGATCATCCACGCCTACAACGGCGCGCTGCTGCCGATCTTCCTGTGCCTGGTGCCGCTCGCGGTGATCGCACTGATCGCGCTGCTGTTCATCGAGCCGAAGCCGCTGGCCACCAGCGTGCAGAAGGAGGCGCCGGCCGAGTCCCTCGCCGAGGGCCAGCTGCTGGAGATGGTCGACGACGGCGACGGGATCACCGCCTTCGGCGGTCCGGCGACCGGCGCGTCCGCCGACGACGGCGCCCGCGAACCCGTTCGGGTCTGACGGCTCCCGGAACCACCCATGACCGACGGCCGCGCCGACTCGCGCGGCCGTCGGTCATACCGGCGAAGCGCTCAGGGAAGCGGGAGATCGGCCAGCACGATCTTCTTCATGCCCAGCATCGCCCGGTACGCCTCCGGCGTGACCATCCGCTCACCCAGGTCGCCCGGCACCACCTGCCAGCTGACACCGAACTCGTCGGCGCACCATCCGCACTGCTCGGCCTCGGGGACCGCCGAGAGCGCCGCCCAGAGCCGGTCGATCTCCTCTTGGCCGTCGCAGTTCACCTGGAACGACACGCCGCAGGTGAACGAGAAGTCCTGCGGCTCGATCGAGTCCATCGCGGTGAACCACTGGCCGGCCAGCCGGAAGTCGCCCCACATCACCGAATCGGGGCGCACCGCACCGGTGGTCGTCGAATAGTCGACCACCATGCCGATCCCGGAATCGGGGAACAGGCCGGTGTACTTGGTGATCGCCGCCCGCGCCCGGTTCTGCGCGGGGCCGCAGAACAGCAGCGACGGCATCACGAACGGGCGCGTCTCTCCGTCGGGATTGTTCAACAGCAGTTGCCAGGTGACGCCGTAGCGGTCGCGGACCCAGCCGTGGCGCGGGCTGAACGGGTACTCGCCGAGTTCCCGGACCACCTCGCCGCCGTCGACCAGGCCGGCCCACACCGCGTCGAGCGTGCCGGCGGCGTCGGGGTCGCGGTCGGGGTCGAAGTTCAGCAGGAAGGTGATCGACTCGTTGGGGCTGAATTCGGGCCCGGCGTTGATCAGCATCAGCTGGTAGCCGTCGATCACCACCTCGGCCATCAGCGGTTTCCCGGCCATCTCGCGCTGGAAGTCCGGCAGCCCCTCGTCGGGGTAGCGGGCGATCACCGCGCCCCGCGTGCGGGGGAAGACGGACGCGTAGAACGCCGCGGCCTCTTCGGCGGTGCCGTTGCACCAGATGTTCGGGACGATCTTCGCCATGGCAGCCTCCGGGCTCGAGTGGTGTGCGTCTCCATTGTGCGTGTCCGCCGTCACTGATTGTCGATCATGCCAACGTTCGTTGTATCGTTTGGGCCATGACCAGCGTGGCCGACCTCGGGGCTCGACGACTCTCCGCCGTCGCCGATCAGGCATCGTCGCTGGTCAACCGTGCCGCCGATGCGGCGACCCAGGCCGCGGCCCGCCCGGCGAGCAAGGCCCTCGAGGTGGCCCGCTCCTACGCGCCGGTGCAGCCGCCGCAGATTCCCGCCGAGGGCGTGAGCGCCGCCAACAAGCTGCTCCGCCAGCTCGGCATCAACGCCTTCACCCCCACGCTCGGTTTCAGCACCGATCTGACGCTCCCGATCGGCGTCGGCGGCGCGGTGGCCGGCCCGTACACGCCGGGCGTCGGCAACCTCAGCGTCGCCGGTTTCAGCCTCAACGCGGTCCGCCGCGGTGAGATCCTCTGCGGATTCGTGCCGGTCGGCGGGATCTTCGCCGATTTCGGCGACAAGTCGGGCATCCATGTCGCCTGGCTGAACCTGAACACGCTGCGCGGCGGGTTCGACACTCCGCTCGGCGGTCTCATCGACACCGTGCTCGACGCCGTCGTCAGCCATGCCAAGGCCGCCCCGATCCCGGCGACGGCCTACTCCACGCCGGTCAGCGCCCTCAAACGCGCCCTCGCGGTGATCCCGTCGAACGGGGTGCGCGGCGGCGTCGTCGAAACCGGTCCCGGCCTGGTGCTCTGCGCCATCTACGGCACCGTCAAACGCGGCGGCACCACGTACGTGTTCTTCCCGTCGTTCGGTCTCACCGAAGCGCACTGAACCCGGCTCAGCCCTTCACCAGGCCGCCGTCGACGATCAGGTTCTGACCGGTCACTCCGCGCGCCCACGGCGAGGCGAAGAACAGTGCGGCGTCGGCGAGCTGTTCCGGCGTCGTGACCGTACGCAGCGGGGTGCCCGCGGCGATGGCATCGAACACCGGCTCCGGGGTGGCCGCTGACGCATCCGTGGTGCGGAGCAGTCCGCCCGAGATCATGTTGACCGTGATTCCGCGCGGTCCGAGATCGTCGGCAAAGGTCCGCGTCAGCGAGAGCAGCGCCGCCTTCGCGGCGGTGTAGTCGTGGTAGGGCACCACGGGATGCTGGAACAGGTTGGTACCGATATTGATCACCCGGCCGAAGCCCGCGTCGGCCATAGCCGGCACGGCCGACTGGATCACGTTGAGCGAGCCTTCCCCGGAACCGGCGAACTGAGCCGCGAACTCCGGGTATCCGATGGTGTCCGCGGGTGATCGGGCGTCGCCGTTGAAGGTGAAGTGGGCGAGAGCATTGTTGACGACCGTGGTGACCGGTTCACCGAAGTGATCGGCCGCGCCGGCCATCATCGCCTCGACGTCCGCGCGGTCGCGGACGTCGGCACGTACCGGCAGCGCGGACGCCGGGAACTCGGCGGCGAGCGCCTCGGCCGCACGCTTCGACGAGTGGTAGTCGATCACCACGCGGGCGCCTTCGCGGAGGAAGGCGCGGCTCAGGGCGGCGCCGAGTCCTCGCGCGCCGCCGGTCACGACGACGATCTGTTCAGACAGGGACCGTACCGGGAATGCCATATCGGGTGCCTCTCGGGCGTCGGGCGAGAGACTGCCGTGTCGCCCGGCGCCGACCGGGCCGCAGTGACGACCCGCAGATCATCGCGGAACGCCGAACGTGACAATCCCTTCGCCAGTGCTGGGCCGTGTTGCGAAAGTCTTCTGCGAGGCATTCGGCGAGTCCGATGGGCGGATGGCAAGGCGGAGGAGGGAGGGATACCGGCCGGTATCCTGACCGACGACAACGCAGCCAGCCGTTCATCGGGCCGACGAGGCCCGCAAAGGGACTTTCGCAACACGGCCAAACTGGATCAGGTTCGACGGGTGTCATCTCAGCCGATGCACGCTCCGGAGAGAGCGCGACCGGCACCCCGTGTCGCTCCGCCATCCCATCACGGACGCCGCCGTCGCACAAGGCGGTCCGGCCGCACGGACACTCAGACCTCGAGCGCCACCTGGGCGATCAGCGCCGGGATGTCCGGATCGTCGTAGGTGAACCGGGTGCCCGCCACCGTGCCCTCGACCCGCTCGATGCCGTTCAGCAGGCACTGCCATTGGTCGTCCGACAGGTCGGCGAGCACGGTCGACGCCGGCACTCCCGCGGCCGCGGCGACGTCGGCCGCGTACTGCTCCGGCGAATTGCGGCCGTCACCGTGCGGCGCGTACTTCTGGAACGTCGCCTCGATGGTGCGGGGCAGGTAGCCGTTCCGTTGCAGCCACGGGCGGATCGCCGCGAAGCCGGTGTCGTGATCCGGGAAGATCATGAAGTCGTGCCAGTTCAGCTTGCCGGGGAACTGGTCGTACGAGCCCCCGTCGCTGGTCAGGTTTCCCGGATTGTTGTTGAGCCACGCGTAGGTCCCCTTCCCGCCGAGCAACTGCGGCTGCCCCATGCGCAGTTCGGTGTCGTACAGGACGACGTTGAAGATGTGCTTGCCGTTGTCGCAGTAGTCGTTCCGGTCGCCCGGGTTGGACGTCGGGAACCAGGTGCGGCGCGGGATGTTCCGCGCCGTGCAGACCTGCGGCCCCGCGATGGCCCGGTCGTTGCCCTGGCCGTCGTAGTACCAGAGGTGATCGCCGGCCACGAGCGGCACGGGCGGCTGACCCGTCGCATCGATGACCGCACCGATCTTCGCGAGCGTCGCTCCGCCCGGGTCCACCCGGCCGTCCGCGACGGGCAGGTCCTGCAGTTCCTGGAATCGTTCGATCGCGGCGATCAGCTCATCGGGCGTCGACGGCTGCTCCGCCGCCCCGCCCCGATCCGGCCCGACCTCGGCCAACGCCGCTCCGATGCTCTCGACGTCCGCCGGGAAGTTCTTGCCGCCGCGCCCGACGCTGCCTGCAATGGTGATCGTTGTCATGTCTTCCTCCTGGTGATTCAGCTGTTCCGGTTGTTCGGTGTGGTGTCGTCGAAGCGCAGGCCGGACGAGGCCTCCCCGCGCCACAGGTCTTTCTGCCGTCCCCGCCAGACCCAGGTCCGGCCGTCCGGGGTGCGGCAGAGCTGGTCCTGCACCCGGACGCGAATGCCCTCCGGCGGAATCTCCTCGTCCCGGATTCCGCGGCCACGCAGTTCGGCGACCAGGTCGCCGAGCGCGGAGCGCAGCTCGTCGGTGGCCGTGTCGAACATCCGCGCGGGCAGCAGGAACCGGCCGTCGTTCGGCTGGGTCGCCACCAGCGGGGTCCAGCTCCGCGGGACGGGCGTCGAGAGCCGCCACACCAGTTCGGCGTCCGCGCTGTTCGCCGGTGGTGGCTCGAAGTCGGCGAGCGACCAGTCCCGGGTCACCGGCCGTCCACTCGGCCCCGGCACCGCCTGTTCGACGGCCCAGGCCAGGTTGGCCCCCTCGTCGCGCTGGAAGCACACGTCCTCACTCGGCGCCGAGGTCAGCGAGGCGAGCACGCTCGGGAGCACCGCGATGTACGACGGCGCCGAGCCCGCCCCACCGTCGGGCTCGGCGCGGTACTGCCGCCCGAAGCGGCTCGTCTGCTCGCCCGCCGCGGTGCCGGCCAGGGTCGCGAACCCGAAGGTGTCGCGCACCACCACCCAGTCCACCCGGGCGACCGCCCCGACCGGCACCTCCACCGGTGCGAGATACCAGTCGGGGCTGAACACCGTGGCGAAGTCGACGGCGAGGATCTTGACCAGGTCGGTCGACCCGCCACCGACCCGGCCGAGACTCACCCGGCGGTCCTCGAACTCCCAGAACCGGTCGGCGGGCATCGACGGATAGCTCAGCGGCGCCGGCAGCAGCGACACGATGCGCGTCCCGGTACCGGGACCGCCGGTGAGGTCGGCGGCCCAGTCCGGCACCGGATCCACGGCGTCGACCTGCGCCCACGACACTCCGCTGCCGTCGTATTCGCTTCCGGCGAGCACGACCGGTCCGGTCGACTCGGCGACCCCCGTTCCGCCGTCGGGAAGCGGCGGGGCGGCGAGCGCGAACGAGTACTCCAGCCGGTCGCCGATCCAGCTGTCCGGCGCCGCGACGGCACCGATGCCCCATTCGGCGTCCATCGCCGTCCGCCACCGCGCGACCACCTCCGCGAGGTCGGCGCCGCTGTCGCCGGTCACTTCCGGGGGCAGGCCGCCGTGCTGGTCGAGGTACGCGAAGACGCGGACGCCGTCGACGGTCCGCGATCCGGTCAGAAGGGTGCGGTACAGGTCGTCATCGGGGCCGGCGGCCTCCGCCGGGCGCGTGGTCTCGGGAGTGAAGGCGAACGCCGGATAGTCGCGGATCCGCTCGGCGGCGGCCGGATCGGCTTCGGCGACGCGGTCGAGAAGCGCCCGGCCCGCGCGGACCGCCGCCGCCCACGGTGTGCGCGCGGGATCGTCGGGAGTGAGCGTGTTCTGGCGTTCCACGAGCCGTTCGACGGGTTCGCCGTCCTCCGCGAGGTCCACCGTCGTGGCCGGGCCGCTGCCCGCAGCCCGGAAGCGCGCGAACGGCGACCAGCTCGCCTGGACGTCGAGCGAAACGGGGGTGCCGCCGTCGTCGCCGGTCAGCTCGCCCAGTTGCCACTGCCGCAGCAGGAACCAGAGCGGATCGGCGACGGCCGCGGCCAGTCCCTCGTCGACGGCGGTGGTGGCGCAGTGCGGTTCGATGCGGGCCCAGCTCATCACCGGACTCCTTTCCGGAGATTGGCCTTGCGGACCGCGTTCGGGATGTCGAGGCGGAGAAGCGGTCCGGAGGTGGTGGGCACCAGCGAGTCGATGCTCGGGTCCGGGTTGCCCACCGGCAGGTAGGTGAGCGGCAGGTAGGCGTCGAGTCCGACGGTCTCCAGCGCGGTCAGATCCACCGACCGCAGCCGCGCCAGGTCCATCGCCTCGTGAACGGTCTCGGTGAGCAGGTCGCTCCCCCAGCTTCCGGCGGCGGCCGGCTGGACGGCCAGCAGGATCGACTGCGGCGGGCGCGCGTTCGGCGCGTTGTAGTGCACGGCCAGCCCGGTGGTGACGGTCGGTTCCGGCAGCACCTCGGCCACCTCGTCGAGCACCAGGCCGTGCAGCGTGCCGGGTCCCGGATCGCCGGCGACGACGACGTGCGCGGTCGGCTCGGCCGGACGGCGCCAGCGGCGGAGCTCGTTGACCGGGCCGTCGCCGTCGTTCTCGGCCGGCCCGAGCGGCCCGCCGAGCCACGCGAGACCGTCCTCGCACGGGAGGTGATGCGGTATCAGGCCACCGGCCGCCCGCCCGGCGGCTTGCTGGAAGAGCCGCAGGTCGTCGTAGGCGGCGAGCGGACCGCGCACCCGTCCGAGGCGGGCGAGCCATTCGCTCACCTCGTGCGGCGCGACGCCGGGCACCCGGCGCTCCGCGAGCCCGTGGTCCACCGCGATCGCCGGGACCACGGCCTCGCCGCCGAGCCTGCGCACGATCTTGGTGAGGACGGTCAGCGCCGACGGATGGTGGGCCAGGAGTTCCAGGCCGCGTGCCGCGTTCGCGGTGTCGACGGCCCGGTCGAGCGGGGACACCCCGGGCGGCAGCGCGGCGGCGTCCGGCTGGGCGCGCTGCACCTCGTCGAGCACATCGAGAACGAGTTGCTGCGCGGCGATCGCGCAGGTCAGTGCGGCCTCGGTGGTGACGGTGCCGTCCTCGGCCTCGGCGGCCGCGGGCAGTGCTCCGGGGATCGCCCAGCCGCGCAGCGGCGCGATCAGCGCGACGGGCACCCGCGGCGGCTGCTGTCCGTCCGGGCCGGGTGCGGTGGCCGTCGACACCGCCGCTGCCGCGGCCGCCAGCGCACTCACCTGCGCGGCGATCTCGCCGGCGATCCGGGTCAGCTCGCCGACGGCCGGTCCCGGCACCTCGGCCACCACGCCGGCCGTCTCGGCGGTCGCCGGCTGATCGGGCAGGACCACGTCGGCGGGGATCACCGGCCGGGCCGTCGACAGCGTCCGGTAGATCGCCTCGGCCATGGCCAGCGTCGTCTCCGGCAGTTCGGCCCGCGCGGCGATCCGCCGCCGCTCACCGCCGCGGACCGACTCGCAGACCACGTCGAGTGCGCAGAGGCCGAGGGTGTCGAGGGTCGACTGTTCGGTACCGCGGGTGATCGGGATCCCGGTGGCGGCACCGAGGATCGAGCGGGCCCAGCGCTCGGTCTCCGGGGCCAGCCGGGCGCGCGGCGCGTCGTCGCGCCAGCCCGCATCGTCCGGCGACGCCGGGCGGTCCAGGGCCAGGATCACCCGGTGGGTGATCGTGAGACCCGATCGTGGCTCGTCGGCGACCTGCGGGCGGGGCGCGTGGGCACCCTGGGCCAGCGCCGTGAACGACCCCGCCGCGTTCTCGATCCGGCCGTTGGCCAGCTGGTAGACGCCGTCGGCGAGCAGCAGGTCGGACATCGAGTCCACCACCTCGGTGAGTTCGGCGCGGGCCGCGTGCAGCGCGGCCGCCGACGACGGGTCGCCGCCGAGCGCCGCGATCTCGGTATCGGTGGCCCGGTGCAGCGCGAGGCCGTCGAGCACCGCCGACGGGGCCGCATCGGGGGTGGTGGCCGACGGCGGTGTCCGTGGGAATCGCGCACGCAAGTCGGCGATCAGCGCGTACGCCTTCCGTTCCTGCAGCACGCGTTCGGCGCGGTAGCCGAGCAGCGCGTCCAGGCTCTGTCCTTGCGCGAGGGCGTCGAACAGGTCGAGCGCCAGCCGGGTACGCCGGGACGTCAGGTCGATCTTGGCGAGCGGGTCGGCCGCGTCCGATGCCGCCAGTTCCCCGGCACGCAGCACTCCCGAGGTGATCGCCTGCGGGATCGACGGCGCGTGGACGAAGCCGGCGCCGGCACGGGGCGCACGCATCGGCGACGCCGGGCCGGCCGGTTCCGCACCGGCGAGGTGGTCGGCCCAGCCGTTCGGTGCCGTCGCCGGCACCACCGGCTCGGGGGCCAGGTCGAGCAGGACTCCCCATGCCCCGAGGTGGGTGCCGGTCGCGGCGGTGGCGCGCTGCGCGGTGAGCCGGGCCGACGCGAGGGAGGTGTACCAGGCGTCGAGCCGGGTCGCGGTGATGTCCAGCGCCTCACCGACCAGTCGTTCCCAGTCGTCGGTGGTGTAGCCGTGCGCCTCGGCGAGCGCGCACAGCGTGGTCAGGGCCCGGCGCGAGGAGCCGTTGTTCACCGCGAGCTTCGCGGTTCCCACCTCGACCGCGTCGGTGGCGCGGGCCACCTTGTCGATCAGATCGGCGGGGCTCGACGCCCCGTACTTCTCCGCCGCGTGGTGGATCTCGGGGTCGGCGGTGAGGTGCGTGAGGTCGACGTTCAGGTGAGCGGACAACGCCAGGCTGGATCCGATCGCCGCGGGGTGACCGGGCGCCGCGGCCACCGGCCGGTACACGCTGCGGTCGCCGATCAGGTCGTAGGTCGTCACCAGTTCCGCCGGCGCGTCGCTGAGCGGTTCGAGACCCGGCAGATCCACCAGTTCGACGGCCAACCGCATCAGGTCCAGGCCCATGCCGACGTCGAGTGCCTTGGTGGCGAGCACGTAGAGCAGATCCGGCGACGCCGGCCCCTCCTTTCCGGCCGGGGCGAGCAGTCCCCGCAGGTACTCCGCAGTTCCGGGCCGCGAGTCCGTCGCCTCGTCGGCTCCGGTCGCCACGTGCTGGATCATCTGTTGTTCACGGCCGACGTGCAGGGGTGCGAACAGGGTCTGGTTGAGGATCGGGAGCAGGTTCAGCGAGGTGATGAAGCGCCGGGCGACCTCGAGGACCCGTTCCGTCACGTCGTCCCGGTTCGCGAGATCGGCGGCCAGGCCCGAGCCGCTCCCGGATGCCTTGGCCTGTCCGAAGGCCGCGGTGATGCCGTCGGTGATGCTGCGTACCCGGTATCCGCCGGGATGCGCGACCGGCGACCGGCCGAGGATCTGGGCGATGCGGTCACTGACGTCGCCGGTCCCGGCCGCGGACCCGGCGACGGTCACCAGGCTCCGGGCGGCCGCCTGCTCGAAGAACCACCGCAACTTCTTGAGCAGGGCGACCAGTCCGGCGAGTTCGGCCGGGTCGGACGGCAGCGGCTCCCAGCGGCGCGGCGCCAGCACCGGCAGCACCCCGTACGGCTGCGCGCCGACGCGGACCACAGGGAGCGGACCGCGGGCGCGCACGTGCTGCGCCACATGTCCGGCGGCGAAGTCGCGCAGCGTGTTGAGCCGTCCCTGCGCCAGGACGGGATTCCCCTTGCCCGCCGCGTTGGGCCGGCCCAGGTGAGCGATCGCCTCGCCCAGCAGGATCGGGAAGAGCGCCGTGTTCATCGCGCCGGCCGCGTCCCCGTCGGCGTTGGCGTAGCCGTCGACACCGCTGAGCGCGCCGGTGTCGAGGCCGAGTGCGCGTTCGAGCCGCCGGCCGTCGGGCCCGTCGCCGGTGACGACGGCGGTGCCGCGCTCGTCGGGCGCGGACCGCCCCGTCAGCAGCCGGTGTCCGGTGTAGACGTCGGGGGTGGAGGTGTATCCGGACCGGCGATCGTCGAGCTGGTTGGTGGGCGTGCCCTGCCGCACCAGTCCGCAGCGGCCGGCGGCGGCGTCCCGGGTCAGCAGGCCGGCCAGTTCGTCGGCGAGCTGGACCGGCCCGCGGTCGGGGCTCTCGGAGACCACGCCGACGACGGTCAGTCGTGACAGCCGGGTGGCCGGCGACTGATCGGGCAGGTCGATCTCGGCGGCCATGCCGATCTCGCAGGCCCGCCGGAAGTCGACCAGCCACGCGATCTCCTCGTCGTCGCCCAGCGGCCGGGGATCGGTGGCCGACAGGCCCGGCGCCTCCGGGTCGGGACCGGTCTTCAGTTCGCCCGGCACGCGTGGCAGATAGTGCGTGAACACCGTCCGGCCGTCCACCTGACCGGTGATCACCCAGGCGTCCGGGAGCAGCCGGGCGACGGGCGCACCGTGCCGCGGCTCCTCGACGGGTGCCGCGCCGTCCCGGGTGGCCTCGGCGACCGGCACCGCGCGTTCGAGGCCGACGTGGCGGACCAGGACCTCCCAGGCCCGGAAACCGAGGGCATCGGCTTCCGCGCTCAGGCGCGCCGCCCGCTCCGCGTCGGTCAGGCCGGTGAGCGCACCGACCGCGGTCAGTTCCGCTTCCGCGTCGGCCGGGGCGGCGCCGAGCGCGTCCCAGTACTCGCGGCCGGCGGCCACCTCGGCGGGCCAGTACCCGGCACGGGTCTGCGCGACGGTCAGGTCGTCGGGGTAGATCCGGACGAGCAGCGTCCGCGTCGCGGCGGTACCGGGCGACGCACCCTCGGCGAGGCGCGACGAGAATCTGGTCTCGAGGCGGATCGGCAGCAGCGTGACGGGATAGGCCGGGTCCAGGTCGGTCCACAGCCCGTCCGGGGGCGGTGTCGGCTTCATCGGGATCTCCTCGGATCGACGGTTGTCAGGCGATGTACTGGGTGGCGAGCAGCAGCATGCGGAAGGGCTTGCGGAACAGCGCGGCGCCGACCTCGGCGCTGCTGGCGCCGAGGAAGCCGTCGCCGCTGCTCAGGTGTGGGCCGGCGACCCCGGCCCACGACCAGTCGTCCGACCTCGCCCACGGGTCTTTCGCGGCGGTGTCCCGCTGCTTGTTGGCGACGTGCGGCGCACCGCGCGGCGACTCGACCAGACCGAACCGGGCGTCGTGCGCCGGTTCCTGCAGGGAGATGAACCAGCCGTCCGCGCCGGTCGGGCTCACCGAGTTCTGTTCGGCGGTCAGCCGCGCGGGATCCAGCGGCAGCACGAAGTAGAAGACGTCACCGCCGATCGGGCCGGACGAGATCGGCCGGATCTCCTCGGCGAGAGTGAAGGCCGCCGAGCCGTCGTGCACGGCCGCCTCGCCTTTGACCAGCGAGACGAGCGTCCCCGGGTAGCGGCGCAGCAGCTCGCCGCGGACCAGCACCGCGATCAGCGGGCCGCCTCCGCCCGCGCGATGCTCCCCCAGATCGCGACCACCCCAGCCGTCCATGGCGGTGATGTCCTCGACGCCCGGCCAGAACGACCGGAAGCAGGTGCCGCGCTGGTCCGTCGGATAGCCGCGCCACAGCAGTTCACGGGCCATTTCGTGGTTCGCACCGGCCAAGACGCTCTCGACGAACCGCGTGTTGACCGCCAGCAGGGACACCGAATCGGACGGCACCTGGTCGACGCCGCCGAGCATCCAGTTCTTGTCGAGTTCCGTCAGCCGTGCGGCGACCGGGTCGGCGAAACGCGGCGCGGCCTGCGCCGGATGGAACACGGAGGCGCGGCGCACCGCCCCCTCCGCCGGGCCGATCTGGACCGCCCAGTCGATCATCTTGGTGTAGGCGGCGAGCGGTTCCATCCCGGCGGTGAGGGTGGCGGCCGCCGACACCGGGGTCACCGTCTCCAGGTCGCCGATGCCGGGACTGAGCGCGGCGGCGGCGACGTCCCACTTCACCA
This sequence comes from Gordonia sp. PP30, assembly GCF_023100845.1. Lineage (NCBI taxonomy): Bacteria > Bacillati > Actinomycetota > Actinomycetes > Mycobacteriales > Gordoniaceae > Gordonia > Gordonia sp. PP30. The sequence goes on from NZ_CP095864.1 coordinate 2,893,064, forward strand.
CGCTCGCGACCGCGTCCCCGAGCCGGCGAGCGGTGCCGGCGTCGAACTGCGGAAGCAGCGCCAGCGTGCGCGTTTCGGTGTCGGGCAGGCCGAGCAGGCTCATCGCGCTCGACTGCAGGGCGGTGCTGACCGACAGCTGCTCGTCGAAGTCGTCCCCCCAGGCGACGCGGGTGATCGACGACGCCGCCGCGGAGACCGGCGCGCGGTCGATCCGCGCCACCACCTGCGCGACCGGCAGGGCGTCGCCGTCGGATCCGTCGAGGACCGAGCGGAGCGCCCGCGACACCTTGCCCAGGTCGAGTTGGACGGTGTCGGCGTGGTGCTCGCCGGCCTTGACCACGACGACCGAAGCGTCGGCGTCCTGGCCCTGCGCGATGATCTCATCGAAGATGCCCGACGCCGGGACCGGCCCAGAGCCGGTGATGGTGTGTATGCCGACCAGCGGACTGGCGGCGAACGTCGGGAACTCCCCCGCACCGAGGTCGGTGAGTCTGGGTCCGATGCGCGTGAGGTCGAGTCCGGTGCCGATCCGGCCGGTGGTCATCACATGCGATCCGGTGATCTTCGTGCCGATCTTGTCGGTACCGGTGACCGCCGCGCCCTCGGTGAGCCCCGGCCCCTCCGTGAACGCCCCTTTTCCGGCGATCTTCGTGACGTGCCCCGTCTCGATCGTCGCGGCGTGCCCGATCTTCGTGGTGGGCGCCGTGTCGATCTTCGCCGCGTCGGCCAGCTTGACGGTGACCACCTTGGTGAGCACGCTGGAGCCTTCTGCGGCGGCCAGTTCGGGCCGCTGGAAGAGGTCGGGCACCGCGAACTGTGACCGGTCGACGGTGATCCCGGCCAGGCCGATCCGGTCCTTCACCGCGTCGGTGAGCACGATGCCCGGCGCGAACGGCGTGAGGCCCGGCTCCGCCGCCGGGTTGATCTTGCCGCCGAGCTCCTTGATCGTCGCGGCGACGTCGAAGACCTGGTCGACCAGTTTTCGCGGATCCTCGCCGCCGAGTTGCTTGCGGAAGTCGTCGCGCATCCGGGGGTCTTCGCTGAGGTCGACCAGCACCTGATGGTCGATGCCGCGGGTGCCGGTGATCGTGGCCGGCAGCACCGTGTCGGCGCCGGCGGCGAACTTGCCGGCGAGTGCCACCACGATGCTGTTCTGTGAGAGGGCCGCCGCGGGTGTCTTCGCGATCGCGGCGACGCCGTAGCGGGCGACGCGGCTCATCGCGGGCGACACCAGTGCCGGTGAGACGGTGCTCTTGTCGAGGGTGGCGAGCATGGTCTCGCCGCCGTCGACGCGGATGCGGGCCGCGGCCGGCGACAGCAGTGCGAACGCCTCACCTTCCGGGAGTGCGGTGACCTTGCGGTGGAGTTGCGCCGCCGACAGCGCGTACAGCCCGGCCCAGCGCGCCAGCCGGTTCGCGTCGACGACGCTTTGCAGCTGCGTCCAGGCCTGCGTCATCAGTTCTTCCTGGTCGCGGCGCACCACCCCGACGCCGACGCCCGCGGCGATCCGCGCGGCCGGGTCGAGATTGAGTTGTTCCAGCCAGGTCGGCCGTCCGGCCGGATCGGCAGTACCGGACAGCGGCGACTGCCGGACGGCGGTGGCGCACGCCGCCCACTGCCCGTACAGCGGCGGGCCGACGATCGGATCGTCGCTCGTCTGGCCGGCGCCGACGTCGACCAGGGCGGCGAGCCTGCTGTGCAGGATCTGCGCCGACGCCGGCGGCGTCACCGCGAGCGGATCGAACGACGACCGCGGGATCGACCCGAGCGCCTGGTGCGACTCCGGATCGCGCGGGATGCGTGTCAGGACGGTCGGGACCGTAGCGACGCCGTCGAACGTGGCCTCCGGCGCCTCGGTGTACATGCGGGAGGCCACCGCTTCGATCGCGACCGATCGTGTGCCGATCTGCGCCGACACCGCGGAGCCGACGGGGTGGAGCCGGCGGCACAGCGTCTTGAAGTCGCCCGCGGCGCCGGTGTGGAAGGTCCACTCGGCGTACACCGGAAGTTCCAGCCCCGCGGACGGCTGCCACAGGTCGCCGGACACCGTCCCCGGAATCCCGAGGCCGACCGCGACCCCGGCCCGGTACGTGGGCACCAGCGCCGCCACGTATTCGGTGTCCGGGAGCAGCCGCGTCGGGCAGACGATCCTGGACGCGGCGCCCGGCTCCGCGCGCGACAGCATGTCGGCGCCCCGTCCGAGGTCGGCGTTCTCGGTTCTGGCCTGCACGTGCGCGAAGGCCGCCGTCGCTGCGGGTGCCGGAACGGAGTCCGCGGACGGCAGGGTGATCATCCGGCGGCACGGGGCGTCGACGGGTGCCGGTCCGATCGGCCCGGACCGGTCGCGCGGCAGCACGATCAGCATCAGCCAGGGCGTCAGCGCGTCGGCGGGCCCGGTCGGCGCCAGGCTGAGCAGCCACGGCATGTCCGGGTGGGCGAACTCGATGGCCGCGAGATAGTTGGGCTCCTGGCGCTGATCCCCCTCCTCGGGTGTGCGGCGGACGATCTGGCCGGGCGCCACTCCGATCACATCGGCCGGGCCGAGCAGCGCGAACGACGGCGACTGCGCGACATCGGTGCGGTCGCTCGGGCCGGCGTGCGCGGACACGGTGACCGCCATCTGCACCCGGCGGTTCACCCGGCTCGAGGTGATCCCGGCATCCGTGGCGGCGCCCAGTCCACGCCGGGTCCACGACCCGAATTGCAGCGTCGAATAGGTCTCCATCACAGCGTCTCCCAGATCGGGACCACCTGCAGCCGGGCTGCGGCGGTGAACGGCATCGTGGTCAGCGCGGCACCGAGGCTCGCCGTGTCGCGGGTCGTGACCGCGGTGGCGAGGTGTTCGGCCGCCGCCAGATCGTGCTTGTTCGCGATCGTCGACTGCGCCGGATCCCGCACGGTCAGGTAGGTGCCGGCCGACTCGGCGAGCCGGGTCGGGAGGGCGACGCCGACCGCCACCATGTCGAAGGCCAGCAGGCCGGACGGCAGGCCGTGCACCTCGGTCTCGACGGTGCTGACGTCGCGCGCCACCATCGTCCCGGTCCGCGCTTCCTGATGGTTGAGCACGAAGCCGTCCGGGTAGGTCGCGTATCCGGCACTGGTCAACTGCTTGTCGTCGTCGAGCGCCAGGAACTGGCCGGGCGCGAACTTGCCGTGGCTCACCGTCGTGTCACCGGCGGTCTGCGCGTTCAGCACGGTCTCCTCGGGCAGCGGTAGCCCGTCCATCCGGGTGATCGGCGTGCCCAGCGGGACCGCGTTCTGCCGGAAGTTCAGCGTCGTCATCGGATGCAGCAGCGCCGCCTCGGCGGGCCGGGGCCGTCGTTGCACCAGTTCGGGCTGGGAGGTGCTCAGATCGGTCCAGTTCGCGGGCACCCCGACCTGGTCGCGCAGGGCCGCGAGCGGGTCGCGCCCGGGCGGCAGGGCGTCGGCGGTCGACGACCCCCAGGTGATCTCCGGGAGGGTGACGGTGACCTTCCAGAACAGCACGTGAACGCTGGCGCGGCCGCGGATACGCCAGGGTGCCGGCCCGGAGAAGTGCCCGGACAGCGTGACGCTGCCGACGCTGAAGTCCGCGCAATCGATGCTGACGTGCGCTTCGAGATCGGCGGTGAAGGCGAAGGGGCTCAGTGTCATCAGCGCGTCGAAGCTGAATCCGCCGGAGATCCCGAAGCCGCCGATTCCGGCGTGCAGGTCGGCGGCGGCACCGAACTGGACCGAGTTGGACGTCACCGCGAGGTACGCGCCGAGGCGGACACGGAGGAACGGGCCGGGTGAGAGTTCCGCGCCGATCCGCGCCAGTTCCGGGCGGCCGGGTTCGCGGTACTGCGGGTGGAATCCGCCGGCGGACAGTTCGAAGAGCGGGTCGTCGCCGCCGCGGATGCGCAGCGACAGGTCGCCGGTGACGGCGAGTCCGACGATGCTGGAACCGGCGAGGCTGGCCTGGATCGACAGGCCGGCGCCGGTGATGGAGCCGAGGATCGTGGCCCGCAGGTCGATGAGCGCCAGGTCCTCGTGCGGCAGCGTGATGGCGACCTTGCCGAGGAGGTAGACGTTCGCGTCGCTGATCAGCACGGCGACCGACGCGGAGACGAGAGTCGGGGTGCCCCAGCCGAGTTTGAGCATCGGCCCGACGACGGTCGAGCCCGGCGACGGCGGGAAGCAGGTGCCCAGGGCCGGGAGGAGTCGCGGCGCATCGGCCACCGCGTGGCGCGGGAACATCAGGTCGCCCAGGACGCCGGCGTGCAGCGCCTGTTCCAGGGCGTTGCGGTCGGCGCGCCGGTTGATGCCGACGATGCCGCCGACCCCGACGAGGGTGAATCCGAAGGACAGCTGAATCGGCGGGGTGAACGTGCCGGTCAGCATCACCAGGACCGAGGGGTCCCCGTCGCGGGGCAGGGTCAGGATGCCGAAGCCGTCGACGCTGAGCGGGCCGAGGTCGGCGGAGAGCGCCCCGCTCCACGTGTCGCCGTCGTGGCTGAAGTAGCCGCCACCGGTGACCGGCGGCAGCGCGATCGAGGCCAGCGCCCCGGACGGGTAGATCGGTTCGGCGCGAGCGTCGAGCCGCGGCCCGCCGTCGTCGAGCACCAGCAGCAGCACCGCCTTCGCGCCCATCCGGTCGACGGCGAAGGTGATCCCCGGTATCTCGTTCACCTCGGCCCCGACCACCAGGGCCACCTCCAGCGACGACGACGTCCCGGCGACACTGCCGCCCAGTTCCAGTTCGGCGTGTGCGTGTGATCCGCTCATGATCGATCTCTCCTCGTCAGTGGGCGGCGCCGAGGGAGAACCTCGGCGACTGTTGCGACGCGAGCTCCAGCGACGGCGAGTAGTCGACCGCCGCGATGTTCACCATCGAGCCGAACGGTCCCAGGAGTGCCAACGGGTCGACGGCGGCGTGAACGCCGCTGCGGCGGTCGTCACCGATACCCAGCGTCACCGCGTACGCGGGGCCGCCCGGGCCCGCCGTCAGGGCGACGCGGGCGGAGAGCGGGCCGACGAGCAGGTGCGCGACGTCCGGCGGTGCCTTGATCGGATCGGTCAGCGGTGTCCAGGAGATCGACGCCGTGAGGTCTCCGCCGGGGTCCGGCACCGCGAGGGCACCGCCGAACGGCCACCGGAACTCCGCCTTTCCGGTGCTGCTGCACGTGACGCTCAGGGCCTCGGTGTGCGGCACGCCGGCGGTCATCTGCGCGCTGGTGCGCAAGATGATCCCCTGCGCCGCTTGGGAAGTCGAGGTCTCGCGCAACGCCACCGCGAGCGTGGCGCTCCCCCCGCCCGGCCCGACGTCGTCCGGCGTGTAGGTGATGCCGATGGCCCGCGCCCAGGCAGTCCCGGCGACGTCGCCGCCGTCGATCACCTCGACCCGCATGTGCTCCGGGTCGAGTTCGGCGACCTTCACCAGAATCAGGATCAGCAACGACACCCAGTCCGGATGCTCCACCGCGTCGCGCAGTGCCCGGAGGGTGTCGCCCGCGGTCTTCTCGGCGTCCTGTCGTGCCGCGTCGAACAGTTCGGCGACCCGGTCGGGGGCCTGCGCCGCCTGCCCGGCGATCGAAGACAGCAGATCGGTCACCACCGCACCCAAGTCTTCGGGGCGTTCGATCGGCGTGGCGTTCATCGGTCGGCTCCGTATCGCTCAGGCCCGGGCGAGCCGCTGCATCAGCTCGTCCCAGTACGGCCCGCGCTGCAGGCTGCCGATCCGGTCGCTGAGATCGCGGGCGGTGATCACGCCGTCCTTGTTGGTGTCGAGACCCGGGTTCGCCGTGTACGCCCACGCGTACGGGCCCGCCTTTCCGCAGATCGCGGCGTCTTCGTCGGTACCGGCGAGCGTCGCCGGGAGGAAGGTCGCCTGGTACATCCGGCCGGCCGACGTCAGGTATTTCCGGTAGCCCCAGTAGTAGCGCCGCACGTACGGGAGCTGGGCCACCGCGCTCAGCTTCTTGAACTCGTCCGGTCCTCCGGCGAACTGGTACTCCTTGAGTCGGTCCGGCATGAACTGGATCAGCCCGGTGGCCTTCGACGTCGGATGCTGCGCCCACGGCTTCACCCCGCTCTCGCTGTTCATCACGCCGAGCAGGTCGACCGGAGAGCAGTTCATCTCGGCGCACAGCGCTTTGAGGTCGGTGAAGAACTGGTCGGAGAGATGGCTCGTCTTCGACGTGCCGGACGGTGTCGGGCCGTCGGGCTTGACCGGATTCACCGGTCCGGGCGTCGGCGACGACTTCTGGTAGGCGACCATCTCCCGGTCGAGGGCACCCATCGTTCCGGGACCCACCACCGGGTCGGCGGGCGACAGGTGCCAGTCCCGTTTGAACGCGGCGACGGCGCTGCCGGTCTCACCCCCGAAGCCGCCGTCGGCGCCGTACTTCGGCATCGGATAGCCGAGGGCGATCAGCGCCTGCTGAACCTTCGTCACGGCGGGGCCGCTCGACAACACCGGTGCCGGCGACGGCGGGGTGCCTTTCGCGGCGAGCCGGAGCGAACCGTCCAGCACCCGGGCCAGATCCTGGTCGCCGGCGAAGATCTTGCTCTGCAATGAAGCCATTTCGGGGTCCTCCTGGAATTCGGTGGTTCTGCGCGGCGACGGCCGCTTGTGTCGGGCTGCTACGACTGGCTGGTGATGCCGCGGGCGCTGAGCGCCGCGCTCAGCGCGGCACGGGTGTTGGGGCCGGCCACGCCGTCGGCGGTGAGCCCGGCGCCGGACTGGAACGCGCGCACCGCCGCGGTCGTCCGCGGGCCCGGGATACCGTCGGGCGTCCCGGGGTCGTAGCCGAGTGCGACGAGCGCCAGCTGCACACCCAGCACGGTCCGCAGGTCGATGCTCGACGACGGCGTCGGACCCGACGACGGGCTGGAACCCTCTCCGTCGATCGACGGCGCCGAGCCGTCCTGGTGAAAGGTCACCGTGCACTCCGCGTCGGACCCCACCGTCGCGTCGAACCACGAATACAGGTTGACGCCCTGGTACTTGGTGCCGATGATCTCGACCAGCGCGAGGTGGACGTGCGGGGAGCCCGCGACCGGTACCAGCGTCCCGAGGTACTGGCCGCGAGAGATCGTCGCGCCGGGCTTCACCTCCGCGGGTACCTCCCGGAAGTGCGTGTAAAAGCCGCCCATCCGGTCGTCGGGCGAGCGGACGAACAGCTCCGCGCCGAAGACTTGCCGGAGGTCTTGTCGATGTTCCCGGTGTTGAATCGCGTGACGTGCCCGTCGAACGCCGCGTACACCGGCGTCCCGCCCGGCGCGCCCAGATCCATCCCGTAGCCGATGTACCACTCGGCGGCGAAGCTGTGTCCGCCGACGCCCGGACCCCCGTAGTTCTGGGTCCGGCCGCCCGTGCGGATCGGATTCGACAACTGCATCTCGAAAGCGGGCATGAGATTCCTCCTCGAACCTGGCGTGGTCGCCGTGTCTGGTTCAAGTGTTGGATCCCCCGGCCCCGGCGGATCGAGTAGTGCACTACCTGATCTTCAGCGGCATCGGGCCCCGCGCATCGAGTGGCCGCCGGCGACGGCCCGGAAGCACCGCAGGCCACGGCTCGAATACGCCGTGGCCTGCGGTTTTACGGTGGGGCCACCGGGGCTCGAACCCGGGACCAGCGGATTATGAGTCCGCGGCTCTAACCAACTGAGCTATAGCCCCCTGACCGGGCGGAAGCCGGGCCACCACGAGCCTAGCGGGTCACCACCAACCCTTCGCGGCGCACCCGAGCACCCGCGTCGCACCCCCTGCGGGTGTCATCCGATCGATCTACACTCGGAGGGTGAGAATCTCCCGGATCCGTCGTTTCGCTTCCACGTCGACGCTGTTGTCTTCCTGCGCACTCGCGGTGGCCGTCGTAGCCGGCGCCGGGACCGCCGCCGCCGTACCGAATCCGGACACCTCGACGGGCGCACGGGAACGCTGCGTCGTCGATCCCGCCGACGATGCCCGCACGGTCGATTCCTTGATGAACCATTGCAGCGCCTCGCAGATCCTGGCCCTGTTCGAGGGCGCCGAACTCGGCACCGTACCGACCGGAACCAAGACCATCTCGCTACTGCCGATGTTCCAGGTCGACGGGTAGCCGCTGCCGTACCGCACCGCCCGGCCGATGACCCGCGCGCAGAGCAACCTCGGTAAGACCCTCACCTTCACCACCCGCGACGGCGGGCCGTGGGTGTACAAGGACTACCTGTGGGGCCGGGACATCGGTTCCGCCGTGGTGCCGTCGGTGTCGCGGATCGACGGCAAGCCGGTCTACGCCGCAGACTTCGCCCGCGACTTCCTGGGCGTCGAACTCAGCCGCCACGAATACCGGCAGCTCACCTCCGGCGTGTGGATCGGCCGCGACATCGGCGGCGGTGACAAGCCCACCGACACTCCGACCGGCGGGGCGATCGCGCTGCACTGACCGCCGCGCCGCGGGCACGGGGACGTCGTGCCCGGCACTCCGCACCGCCTCGACGCGCGCGCGATGCCCCGGCATCATCGATGCCATGCCCGCCGACGGAACCACCGCCACCGACGCCCACACCACGGCCGACGAGTCGCCCGGCCTGATCAAGCGCCTCGGCGACCGCTACCGATACGTCCGGTACCACCACCGGTTCGGCTTTCTGCTGCGCTACGTGACCATCTTCGTCGGCGCTGTCGTCACCGTGGCCGGCATCATCGCGATCCCCTACCCCGGCCCGGGCTGGGCGATCGTCTTCCTCGGCCTGCTGATCCTCTCCCAGGAACTGGAGTGGGCCGCAAAACTCCGGCACGCGATCATGTACTGGCTCAACCGGCTGTATCGCGACCACATCGACGGTAACCGCCTTGCGCAGGCGACGCTCGGCGTCGTGACCTGCGCGATCGTGTTCCTCACCCTCTGGCTCACCGGTGCGCTGCATCTGGCCGGCGGCTGGGTCGGGCTCGACTGGCCGTGGCTGGTCTCCCCGCTGTCCCGGTGAGTCGCCCGGTCGCCCCGCAGCTCGTTCTCGCTCCCTCGGCGGAGGGGGCGAGAACGACGCCGGGGTGCCGGGCACCCCTGGTAAGGGGGCGACACCCGGCGGCCGGAAGCGCCACGAACGCGCAGCCCCGAAGCGCTACAGCTCCGAGGTGACCGGCGGGCCGTCGTACGGCTTGGACGCGGTCGTGCGGACGTACCGGTACAGCCAGACGACGATCAGCGCGAACACGATCACACCGACCAGCTCCGCCCAGTCGCCGTAGCCGGCCGGAATGAACGGCAGCGCCAGCGGCTCGTCCTTGCCGGAACCGGCGACGATCCCGGCGAAGACCACGCCGTACAGGCTCTCGCCGACGATCAGGCCGGTGGCCATCAGGATGCCGAGGCGCTTCTTGCGAGAGGCGTCACCGGCGTCGCGCTCGGCCCACTTGTCGTAGGCCCGCCCGATGAACGCGCCGACGGGGATGATCAGGGTGACCGCCATCGGCAGGTACATGCCCATGCCGACGGCCAGCGGCGGCACGCGCAACTTGGTCGTGGTGCGCTTGAGGATCTCGTCGACCAGGATCACCGCCGCGCCGATCGCCACGCCCAGCCAGATCTTGCTCCAGTCCAGGTCGTTGCCGAACACGCCCTTGGCCAGGGTCGACATCAGCCCGGCCTGCGGCGCCGACAGCGCGTCGGCCTTCGCTCCCGGCGCTCCCTCGAAACCGAAGGCGGTGTTCATCAGGCCGAGCACCGGCGGAATGATGATCGCGCCGAAACCGACGCCGATGATGAGCGCCACCTGCTGCTTCCACGGCGTCGCCCCGACCAGCTGACCGGTCTTGAGGTCCTGCAGGTTGTCGTTGGAGATGGTCGCGACACCGAAGACGACGGCGGCGGTGAACAGCGTGTACGCGGTCATGGCGAGCGCGTCCTCGCTGCCGTGGGTGAGCTTGAGCAGCACCGCCGCCAGCAGCACCACGACGATCCCGACACCGGAGATCGGACTGTTCGACGACCCGATCAGGCCCGCCATGTAGCCGCACACCGCGGCGACGATCAGGCCGATCAGCAGCACGAAGATCACCGAGACCGCGACCATGCCGCCGCTCTTGTGGGCCAGCGGTGTGCCCTGCAGGAAGTCCCACAGCAGCCAGCCGATCGGGATCATCGCGACGAGGACGCTGAGGCCGACCCACTGGATCGGGATGTCCCGCTGGGTGATGTCGACCTCGCCGCCGTCGCGCCGCTCCCGCGCGCTGGCCAGCGACTCGACGATGCCGCGGACGATCGGCACGATCAGGGTCAGCAGCGTCCAGACCGCCGCGACGGCGATGGCACCGGCGCCGATCAGCCGGACGTCGTCCTTGAACACCCCGCCGACACTGTCAAGGAGGTCGCCGCTCGGCAGGCTGCCCCAGGTCTGCACGGGCAGCAGGACGAAGTACGAGATCACCAGGCCGATCAGCATCGCGATGCCGACGCCGATACCCACCAGGTGCCCGACACCGATCAGCGCCATCGACAGACTCGCGCCGTACATCGTCGCACCGCTGCCGATCCGGAAGGCCCCGGCGACGGAACTGCTGAGCACCTTGAGAGAGGCCAGCAGCGAGAACCCGGCCGCCGCCAGCGACCCGACGACGATCATCCGCATACCGCCGCGGTTCTGTTCGGCACCGACCTCGCTGTCGCCGACCTTGAGCACCTCGGCGGCCGCGACGCCCTCCGGATACGGCAGGTCGGACCCGGTCACCAGCGCCCGCCGCAGCGGAATCGAATACATGACGCCGAGCAGGCCGCCGATCGCGCAGACGGCGACGGTCTCCCAGTACGGGAATCCGGTCCACCAGCCGATCATGATCAGACCCGGCAGCACGAAGATGATCGCCGACAGCGTGCCCGCCGCCGAGGCGATCGTCTGCACGATGTTGTTCTCCACCACCGAGTGGTTGGCGAAGTACCGCAGGATCGACATCGAGATCACCGCGGCCGGGATGGCGGTGGCGAAGGTCAGACCCACTTTGAGACCGAGGTAGACGTTCGCGGCGGTGAAGATCAGGGTGATCACGCCGCCCAGGATCACGCCCCGCAGTGTCAGTTCTTTGACCGAAGCGCCCGGGGCCCTCTCGGTGCGGGTCGTCGTCATGTGCACTCTCCCTCATCGCCCCCTGGATACTGAGAGAAACCCTAAACCCCGCCGCGCCCGCGCGGGCAGCTTGGGCCCGAGCCCGGTGCTACAGGGTGCCGGCACCCGCGTCGACGGCTTGCTCCAGCAGGCTCCGCCGGTACGATTCCAGCGCGACCAGATCGCCGAACAGCGCGTTGTACGCATCCGGGTCGCCGCCGGGCGACATGCGCCGCAACTTGGATTTGAGGTCGCCGATCTGCGCGCCGACCCACACCTCCTGCGACCGCGCGAGCACGCTGTTGATGTAGCGCGGCAGGCCGTCCTCGGCCACCGGCAGGTCCTCCACGGCCAGTTCCGTCACGAGCGGCGTCAGCGCCGGATTGTCGACGGCCTGGCTGATCGCATCGACCCACGACGCGCCCGACATGCCCGCCGCCGTACCACCGATGGTGGAGATCGCCTGTCGCACAAGCGCATACGCCGGCTCGGTGAAACACTCCACCGGAAGCGAATCGAAGACGGTACCCGCGATGCCGGGATACTGGATCGCCGCCTTGAGAGCTTCGCGCTGCGGCCAGAGCCGCGGGTCGTTGGCGAGGGGCCGTGCGGTGGGCGGCGGAGACGACGCCTCCGGCGCGGCGAACCGGCCCGGACGACGGCCCCGCCCGGGAGCCGCCTGCCCTGATCGGCCACGACCGCGCCCGGCCTGCTGCCGAACCCGTCCCAGCACCTGGGCGACGTCCTCCCAGCCCACCCAGCCGGCGAGCTGCCGCGCGTACTCGTCGCGCAGGGCGACGTCACGGATCCGCGCGACGACCGGCACGGCATCGCGCAGCGCGGCGACACGGCCCTCGGCGGTGTCCAGGTCGTGCGTGGCCAGCAGCGCCTTGATGGCGAACTCGAACATCGGGATGCGCTGGGCTATCAGGTCGCGGACGGCGGCGTCACCCGACCGTTGCCGCAGTTCACACGGGTCCATCCCGTCCGGCGCGACCGCGACGAAGGTCTGTCCGGATACCGACTGCTCTCCCTCGAAGGCCTTCAGCGCCGCCGCCTGCCCGGCGTCGTCACCGTCGAAGGTGTAGATCACCTCGCCGCGGAAGTAGCTGTCGTCCATCATCAACCGGCGGATCAGCGCGAGGTGGTCCTCGCCGAAGGCGGTGCCACAGGACGCGACCGCGGTCGGCACCCCGGCCATGTGCATGGCCATCACGTCGGTGTAGCCCTCGACGATCACCACCTGGTGCCCCTTGGCGATCTCCCGTTTGGCCAGGTCGAGCCCGAACAGCACCTGGCTCTTCTTGTAGAGCATGGTCTCGGGGGTGTTCATGTACTTGCCGAGGTTGTCGTCGTCGAACAGCTTGCGCGCACCGAAGCCGATCACGTCGCCGGCCAGGTTCCGGATGGGCCACAGCAGACGACGATGGAACCGGTCGATCGGGCCCATCCGCCCCTGCTTGGACAGCCCGGCGGCCTCCAGCTCCTGGAACGAGAATCCCTGCGACAGCAGCACTTTGGTCATCGTGTCCCAGCCGGCCGGCGCGTACCCGCAGCCGAAGGTCTCCGCGGCCGCGGCGTCGAACCCGCGCTCGGTCAGGAAGTCGCGGGCCACTTTGGCATCCGGCGTCCGCAGCTGCTCGGCGTAGTAGCGCTGCGCGGCGGCGTTGGCGGCGACCAGCCGCGCGCGCGTCCCGCGGTCGCGGTGGATCGTCGTGCCACCGCCCTCGTAGTTGATGCGATAGCCGATCCGGTCGGCCAACTGCTCGACGGCCTCCACGAAGCTGATGTGCTCCTGCTTCTGCAGGAAGGTGTAGACGTCGCCGCCCTCACCGCAGCCGAAGCAGTGGAAGTGTCCGTGGTTGGGCCGGACGTGGAACGACGGCGTCTTCTCGTCGTGGAAGGGGCACAGACCCTTCATGCTGTCGGCGCCGGCGCGGCGCAGCGCCACGTAGTCGCCGACGATGTCCTCGATCCGCGTCTGTTCACGGATGGCCGTGATGTCGCGATCGGGGATTCTGCCTGGCACCCGGCCAGTCTAGCCGGGCGCCGCACCCAGCCGGGATCGGTCACGACCCCGCGCGGTTTCGGCCGAAGCGAACCTCCCGGACCCACCCGGCCGTACCATCCCTAGTATCTGCTTACAGCTGTGATCACTCGATGGGAACGAGGCTCTTCACCATGCGCAACATACGAAACCGGAGCATGACGATCGCGGCGGTCCTGGCGCTCGTCCTCGGCCTGGCGGTGATCGCGCCCGGCACGGCGACCGCCAAGGTGATCGACGGCGTCGACTGGCTGTGCCATCCGAAGATGAAGAACGATCCCTGCGACCTGCCGAACGACCGCACCGACAAGGGCACCGGCAAGAAGTACCCCGCCACCAACGGCCGCCAGCAGGACAAGCCGATCGACTGCTTCTACGTCTACCCCACGGTCACCGACAACCCCTCGTTCCTCGCCCCCGGACACGCGGTGCCGGCGACGGAGTCCATCGCCCGGTTCCAGGCGGCGCCGTTCAACAGCCAGTGCCGGGTCTTCGCCCCGAATTACCGCCAGATGACGCTGTGGGGCCTCTCCCCGGCCGCGATGGCGTCGTGGGTCGGCAACCGCGACCTGGCGAACGTCGCCTACGGCGACGTCCTGCGGGCCTGGAAGACCTATCTGCGCACCGAGAACCACGGCCGCGGCGTCGTGTTCATCGGGCACTCGCAGGGCACCATGATGCTGCGCAAGCTGATCCGCGAGGAGATCGATCCCAAGCCGGAGCTGCGCAAGAGGTTCGTCGGTGCGGTACTGATGGGCGGCAACGTCCTGACCGCTCGCGGCAAGACCACCGGCGGCGACTTCCGGCACATCCCGATCTGTACCCGGCGCGGGCAGGCCGGCTGCGTCACCGCCTACTCCACCGAGTTGCTGCCGCTGCCGTCACTGTTCGGCAGCAGTTCGCTCGATCTGCTGAGCGGACCGATGGGTCTGCCGACCGGCCCGGCGTACCAGGTGGCCTGCACCGATCCGGCGAAGCTGAGCGGCATCACCGCCCCGGTCGGCGCCACGGTCCCGTCCACGCCGTACGCGTTCGGCGTGATCAGCCTCCTGATGACCTACACCACGCTGCCCGACGGGCTGCCGAGCTCCTCGTCCACCTGGACCACCGGGCCGGGGCGCGGCGTCAGCCGCTGCGTCGACCCGAACGGCTTCCATCGCCTGCGGATCTCCATGGTCAAACCGCAGTCGGTCAACGAGCTGCCGCTGTTCGACACCCATCTACTCGACATGAACTTCGGGCTCGAACGACTCGTCTCCATCGTCGCGCAGCAGTCGGCGGCGTACCGCGCCTGACCTGGGCATCCGCGCGTTCTCCGCGACTGTCGTACCCCCGGCGTAGCGTCGGCACCGTATCGAACAGACGATCGATACCCGGTCCCGACAAGGAGAACATCATGTGCGAATTCGACCCTCGCTGCGACGGTTCGGACGACCTCGTGGGCAACGCGCTGGCCCAGATCGCGGCGGGCCGCTGGGCGGTCACCGGCGTCTACGGCGACGAACTCGGCCCCGCCTTCGCCTACACCACGGGCCTCACCGAGTTCTCCCGGCCGGAGCTGTTGATCTACGGCCTCGAGCCGGAGACCGCGTGCGGCCTTCTCAACCGCGCCGCGGAACTGCTGATCGACGACGCCGCCCTGCTCGACCGCCCCCGCATCGACCGCGTGCTGCGTCCGCCCTACCGGCTGGCGGCACTGCCCGCCGTCGACACCGCGGAACTGACGGTCACGCGCCTGCTCTACGGGCCGGACGTGCCCGTCGTGCAGCTGATCTGGCCCGACGTCGGCGGTCGTTTCCCCTGGCAGCCGGGCTACGAGTACGCGCGCGAGGTGCAGCCCCTGTCCGGGGTGCCGCAGATCGGTGCCGCCTGACGCGCCGCGTGAGGCAAGCCGGGGACAGCCCACGCAAGCCGGTGCAAGGGCGGCGACAGCGGTGGCGCGCAGAGTTGCCGTCATGACCAACACCACTCTGCCCGACCCCATCGGCCGGGCCACCGCCACCACCGACCTGGCGATCGACGCTCGCGGCCTGGTGAAGCACTTCGGTGCCACCCGCGCGGTCAACGGCGTCGACCTCGCCGTACCCGCCGGCTCCGTCTACGGCGTCCTCGGACCCAACGGCGCGGGCAAGACCACCACCATCAGCATGCTCGCGACGCTGCTGCACCCGGACGCCGGCAGCGCCGAGATCTTCGGGTACGACGTGGTGCGCGACGCCGTCGCCGTGCGCTCGCTGATCGGTGTCACCGGCCAGTACGCGTCGGTCGACGAGGACCTCACCGCAGGCCAGAACCTGCGGCTGTTCGCCCGGCTGCTCGGCTTCTCGCGTGCCGCCGCCCGGTCGCGCGCCGAGGAACTGCTGCACGACTTCGCGCTCGAGGAGGCCGCGGACCGTCCCCTCAAAGACTTCTCCGGCGGCATGCGGCGACGCCTCGACCTGGCCGCGAGCCTGGTCGACACCCCGCCGCTGATCTTCCTCGACGAGCCGACCACCGGCCTGGATCCGCGGACCCGCGCCCAGATGTGGACCACCATCCGCAAACTGGTCGCTGGCGGCTCCACCGTGCTGCTCACCACCCAGTACCTCGACGAAGCCGATCAGCTCGCCGACCGGATCGCCGTGATCGACCGCGGTCTGGTCGTGGCCGAGGGCACCGCCGACCATCTCAAGCAGTCCGTCGGTTCCAGCACGCTGCAGCTCACCCCGGTCGATCGCGCCGACATCCCCCGCGTCGCCGAACTCGCCGGGACCGTGCTCGGCGAGACCGCGGCCGTCTCCCCCGAGGCGGGCCGGGTGACCGTGCCGATGCACCAGCCGGACCTGGTCCCGGACGTCCTCATCGCACTGCGCGAATCGGGTATCGCACTCGACGAGATCAACGTCCAGCGGCCGACTCTCGACGAGGTCTTCCTCACTCTCACCGGCGACGGCGCGGCCGCCGCCGACTCCGACCAGAAGGAGGTCTGACATGACCACCACCCTGACCACCTCCGACTCGCCCACCGCGCCCGGCGCCCCCGATGCGGCGACCACCGGCGTCTCCATCGCCGCCGTGCGTTCCACGGCCACCCGCTCCATCGGTCTCGCCGACACGATCCGGCAGTCGTTCTCGATGGGCTATCGCGGTCTGCTGAAGCTGCGGCACAACCCGGAGCAGCTGTTCGACGTCACCTTCATGCCGATCCTCTTCACCGTGATGTTCACCTACATCTTCGGCGGCGCGATCAGCGGTGACGTCAAGAACTACCTGCCCGTGATCATCCCCGGAATCCTGGTGCAGACCGTCGTGATGTCGTCGGTCGTGACCGGCACCCAGCTCCGCGAGGACATGGAGAAGGGCGTCTTCGACCGCTTCCGGTCACTGCCGATCGCGCGGATCAGTCCGCTGGCCGGCGCACTCCTGGCCGACGTCATCCGCTATCTGATCGCGTCGGTCATCACCTTCGTGGTCGGTATCGCGATGGGCTGGCGACCGGATGCCGCCGGGGCCGTCGGCTCGGTGCTGCTGATCCTCGTGTGCGCGTTCGCCGTGTCGTGGATCTTCGCCCTGATGGGCTGCCTGGTGAAGAAGTCGTCCGCGGTGCAGGGCATCTCGATGATGGTCATCTTCCCGCTGACCTTCGCCTCCAACGCGTTCGTCCCGGTCGACACCATGCCCGGCTGGCTGCAGGCCTTCGTCAAGGTCAACCCGGTCAGCCAGCTGGTCTCCGCGGTCCGCGAACTCTGCAACAGCGGCCACGTCGGCATGCACGTGGTCTGGAGCCTGCTCGGCGCCGCCGTCCTGGTGGCCGTGTTCGCTCCCCTCACGGTCCGCGCCTACATCCGCGAGGCGCGCTGACCCCGGGCCTTCACCGGCCGAAGCGCCGGTCGAGGATCTCGGCGGCCTCCTCCATCGCGCGGCGGCGGGACATCTGTTCCGTCCGCCGCGCGACGGCGTCCCAGGTCCGCGCGTCCACCGGGGCGAACTCCCGCCGGCGCACCAGCGTGTCGTACACCGCCGGATAGTCCTGCCGTACTCGCAGGCGGGCACCGATCTCCATCAGCACCGCGCCGTCGCTCTCCGCGCCGGGCTCGCGCACCAGCAGCAGGCCGACCGCCAGACACGTCGACCCGAGTTGCGGGATGTCGCGCCACAGCGGATTGGCCAGCGCCTCTCGCAATCCCCGTGCGACCGTCGGCAGCCACTCCTGGGCCCAGTCCGCGCGGCCGACCTGCACCAGCCCGCACACCGCGCTCGCCAGCAGGACGTTCGCGCCGGGGTCGGCGCGGTCGGGCCGATAGTCGCGCAGCAGGACTTCCGCCGCGCCGCGGTACAGCTCGGCGCCGTCCTCGCCGCGCGCGTGACGCAGGGCGGCCCAGCAGATGGCCTGGGCCGCGATCGCCTCGGTATCGCCTTGTGGCAGCGGCATATCCGGATCGAACTCGCAGACCGACAGCAGCAGTGCCTCCGCGCGGTCGAGCTCGCCGGTGGCGATCAGGGCGACCGTCAGGAAGTACTGTGCCTGGAGCGAATCGTCGGACGCACCCATCTGCTCGAGTTCGTCGATCGCGGTCTGGAAATGCGGAGCGGCGGCCGCCCAATCGCCCTGCTGGCTGTGCAGGCTGCCCATGCTGAGCTGATTCATCGCGTGTACCCACGGGTCCCGCGCGCCGGACCCGGCGAGCCGCACGCAGTCGCGCATCGCCCCCACCAGGTTGCCCGCGTTCTCCCGGATGTTCGTGCGCAGGCCGAGCGCCAGTTCCCGCACGTCCCGGCCACCGTGATCGGGCGCGCGCTCGAGCAGCCGGATCCGGTCGACACCGGTGCGGGCGACCGCGAAACCGCTGATGAAGTCGGCGGGCCGCTCCAGCACCAGATCCGGCCGGTACATGTGCCGCAACCGCGACCGTGCGATCGCCAGTCCCCGCGGCGACTGCTGCGCGAGAAGCGGTGCGGCCGCCGCGATCACCGTCAGCTGCCAGCGCTCGCGGGCGGCCTCGTCCAGATCGGCCGGCGGACCGCCCAGCGACCGCAGAATCCGGTCACCCCAGGAACCGATCTCGGCGTGCAGACCCCGCACCGACCACAGCGCGGACAGGACCGGAAACACATGGACCACGGTGTCGGTGTCCACGACCGGCCCCGCGAGCGCGCCGCGCAGCACCCAAACCAGGTTCTCCACGTCGGAGGCGACCGAATCGACCAGCGCGCGGTCGACGGACCGATCGAAATGTTCCCGGAGCCGCTCGCAGAGCAGCCGGGCCCAGGCGGCCATCGCGACATCGATCTCCGCCGACCGGTCCGGATCGGCCGCCACCTGCTCCTCACCGAACTCGCGGACCATCTCCATCATCCGGTAGCGCACGTGCGCACCGTCGTCGATCACTTGAAGGAGGGACTGGTTCACCAGCGCGGTCAGCGCATCGTCGAGCGCCATCGGCGGCAAACCGCTGACCTGCGCCGCCGCCCGGCGGTCGAAGCCACCGGGGAACCGGCACATCCGGGTCAGGAGCCGCCGGGCGTCGGGGGTGAGGAGTTCCCAGCTCCACTCGATCACCGCGTGCAGGGTGCGGTGACGGTCGGGCACGGTGCGATCGGTCGAGCGCAGCAGGGTGAATCGCTCGGCGAGCCGCTCGGTGATCTCCTCGACACTCATGGTGCGAATGCGCGCCGCGGCCAGCTCGATCGCGAGCGGCAGTCCGTCCAGGTATTCGCAGAGCCGCGCCACGGCGGCCCGGTCCAGCTGCGCGGCCGGTCGTGCCGCGCGGGCCCGCATCAGGAACAGTTCCACCGCCGGCGCACGACCATCGGTGGCCAGCACCGGCAGCTGGTAGGTCTGCTCCGCCGGGATCATCAGCGGAGCACGGCTGGTGGCCAGCACGGTCAGTTCCGGCGCGACGGCGACCAGCTCGTCGACGATGCGCGCGGCGCCGTCGACCACCTGCTCGCAGTTGTCCAGCACGATGAGTGCCCGGCGCCCGGCCACCGCCTCGGCGAGCAGGGCGGTGACCTCGCTGATCGTGGTGCGGATGCGTCCCGAGCCGGACACGTCGGCCTCGCCCACGCCGAGCGCACCGGCCAGCGCGGCGGCCACGTCGTCGTCGTTCCGGACCGAGGCGAGCGGCACGAACCAGACGGTGTCTCCGCGCCCGGCGAGGCGCAGTCCGACGGCGTTGGCGAACCGGGTCTTGCCGATGCCGCCGGGTCCCTGCACCGTCACCACCCGATGCGCGGCGAGCAGCGCCTCGACGGCGGTGAGGTCGTCGTCACGGCCGACCAGCGGGGTGCTCTCGGCCCGCAGGCCACTCGCCCGGGCGCGGGGTACCGCCCGCACCGGCGACTCCGGCGCGGCGACCTGCGCCTTCGATGCGGGTGGACCGGTCAACAGTTCGGTGTTGAGGGCGGTGATCTCGGGGCCGGGATCGATGCCGAGTTCGGTGGCCAGCGCGCGACGCAGACCCGCGAAGACGGCGAGCGCCTCGGCACGACGTCCCTGACCGGACAGTGCGCGCATCAGCAGCAGATGCGCCTCCTCGTCCAGCGGATCCGCGGCACAACGGGTTTCGGCGAGCCCCCGGACCACGTCGAATTCGCCGGCGGTCAGCGCGAGATGGGCGCGCCGGTCGTCGACGCGGCGCCGTACGCCTTCGGCGGCCACCTGGAGTTCGCGGGCGAGCTCCCCACCGTCCAGGTCGTCGCCGGGAGCACCGCGCCAGAGTTCCTGCGCCCGCGCCAGCGCTTCCGGGGTTCCGGCGGCCAGCAGGTCGTCGGCGAGCGCCAGATCGGTCACGGCGCCGTCGAGCCGGTAACCGGCCGGATCGCCGACGACCTCGGCGGGCGGCAGCAACCGCCGCAGCCGGGAGATCTGGGTGTGCAGGGCCGCGTGCGGCGACTTGGGCGGCGCGTCGTCCCAGACGTCGTCGATCAGCCGCTGCGCCGACCGCACCCGGCCGCCGGCCAGCACGAGGGAGACCAGGAGGCGGCGCGCGCGGATTCCGGGCACGGGCGTGCCGTCCACCGTCACCGGCCCGAGCAGACCGATCGTCGCCGCTGTCACCCGGTCAGCCTACTGGGCGCCGGGAGTTGTCCACAGGCCCGCCGCCGTCACGCGAACCGGGCTGTGGACAGCGTCTGCCGGGCGTCGGCGGGGCTCGCTACCCTGGCCTCGATGGATACTCCGAACTGGTCGTCGGCGCAGGCCGAGCAGGCGCTGGCGCACCTGCCCGGGCCCGACGTGCAGCGCGGACGCGGCTACGCGGCGCAGGACCGGATCTCCGAGATCGAGTGGACGTCGCCGACGGTGCTGCGCGGCCGCTGCCGCGGCTCGGGGACCAGCCGGTATCGCAGCACGGTCACGCTGGTCCGCCGGGGCGACACCGTGGTCGATGCCTTCGGCGTCTGCTCCTGCCCGGTCGCATCGGACTGCAAGCACTGCGCCGCACTGATTCTGGCGGCCGTCGGCACCGCCGACCCGGAGTCCCCGTGGCGGGCGCTGCTCGACGAGGTGACCGCCGAGCGATCCGAGCCCGGCCCGGCCGCCCCGGTCCGGGAGGTGGGCCTGGAAGTGGAAGCCCGGCGCACTCCGCTGGGCGAACTCGGCGTCGGCATCCGCCCGCTCGTCTGCCAGCCCGACGGATCGTGGACGCCGCACCTGCCGTGGACCGTCGCCTTGGAGGGCAGCGGCGACGGCTACGAGCCGGGCGCGTTCGACGGCCTGAGCGCGATCGCCGCGATCTTCTCCTCCGGCGGCGTCCAGCGCTACCGCGGAGTCTCGGCGCGACTACCCGCCCAGTTGCAACTGGCGCGGGCTCCGGCCGCCTTCTGGAAGGTCCTGCGCGGCGCCGTCGACGCCGGGCTGCCGCTGCTCGCGGCCGGAGAGGTCGAGAGCGTCGAGCTCACCGATGCCCTCGCCGTCGCCTACCGTGTCGAACCGCACGACACCGGGGCGCACCTGTCCGCCGAGATCACACTCGACGACGAGTCCACCGACGGCGACGACACCGCGGTCCTCGGCGAACCGGCGACCGGCGCCGCGGTCCGGCGCGGCACCGCGCTGCGTCTGGGACCGCTCGGCACCGTCACCCCGATGGAGACCCGGCTGCTCACCGGCGATCCGATCGAGATCCCCACCGCCGACTACGACGACTTCACCGCGGCCCTGCCCACGCTCACCGCCCGACGCCACGTCACCGTGCCCGACGCCGGGCTGCGTCCCCCGGAGGTCTCCGCGCCGTTCCCGCTGCTGCGCATCGAGGTCGAGGACTACGGCTCGCGGACCCGCTGGCGCACCGCGTACCGCGTGGACGGCGAGCGCCGCGACTTCGATCCGGCGGTCCCTCAGCGCCAGACCGGCTTTCGCGACAGCGAGGCCGAACGGCAGATGTGGCGCCGGGCACGACCGGAACTCGAACTGTTCGTCATCGGCAACAGCCGCTGGCGCGACGCCCTCGCCGGTCTGAACCGGGCCGGGACCCGGCTCGCGCACAAATGGAGGACGGGATCGTCGCCGCGGCGCGGTGCGCGTGTACCCGAGCCCTCGGCGCCCGAGGTGATGGCCGCGAAAGCACCGATCGCCGATCTGCTGATCCCGCTCGGCCTCGACCTGCCCGACACCGCGATCCTGTGCGGCGAACTGGTCAACCGGATCACCGCGCCCGGTCTGATCGAGGTCGAGATCACCGGCGAGGACAAGGACTTCCGCGAGGTGACCGACCCGGTGCTGCACTTCGGCACCAGCGGCGCGCACGAATGGCTCGACCTGAACATCGAGATCGAGGTCGACGGCGAACTGATCCCGATCACCTCGATCATCGAAGACCTGGTGCACGGCGAGCGCTATTCGGTGCTCGCCAGCGGCCGCTACTTCGATCTGCGCACCCCGGAGCTGGACCGCCTGCGCGACCTGCTGTTCGAGGCCCGCGCTCTGGGCGATCTCGACGGCGCGAAGGTGAACACCGCCCATCCCAACGCCACCATGTGGGACGAACTGCTCAGCCTCGGCGTGGTCTCCGAGCAGCTCGCGCAGTGGCACGGGCAGATGACGCGGCTCGCGCACGCGCGTCCACCCGGCCCGGTCGAGCCCGCCCCCGGGCTCGCCGCGACCCTGCGGAGCTACCAGCGCGACGGTCTCGCCTGGCTGAGCTTCCTCTGGGACAACGGGCTCGGCGGGATCCTGGCCGACGACATGGGCCTCGGCAAGACCGTCCAGACGCTGGCGCTGATCACCCGCGTCGCGCAGGAGCGGCCGAACGCGCGCTTCCTGGTGGTGGCACCGACCAGCGTCATCGGCAACTGGGCCGCCGAGACCGGGCGGTTCGCGCCGGGCCTGCGCGTCGCCACCGTCACCTCGACCCAGAAGCGCAGCGGGACGTCGCTCGCCGAGCAGATCGGCGACGCGAACATCGTCGTCACGTCGTACACGCTGCTCCGGATCGACTACGACGCGTTCGCCGAGATCACCTGGGACGGCGCGATCTTCGACGAGGCGCAGTTCGTCAAGAATCATCACTCCAAGACGCACCAGGCCGCCCGGCGGCTGGCCGCACCGTTCAAGCTCGCCATCACCGGTACGCCGATGGAGAACAACGTGATGGAGCTGTGGTCGCTGATCTCTCTCGTCGCGCCCGGCCTGTACAGCAGCCCGAAGAAGTTCCGCGAGCACTTCGCGGTACCGATCGAGAACGGCACCGATCCCGAGCGGCTGCGGGTCCTGCGCCGGCGGCTCAAGCCGATCATGCTGCGGCGCACCAAGGATCAGGTCGCCGACGACCTGCCGCCGAAGCAGGAATCCGTCGTCGGGCTCGACCTCGACCCCGCACACCGCAAGATCTACGACGTCTTCCTCGCCCGCGAACGCCAGAAGGTCCTCGGACTGCTGGACAATTGGGAGGACAACCGGATGCAGATCCTCCAGGCACTCACCCGGATGCGTCAGCTCAGCCTGCATCCCGGACTGGTCGACGATCAGCATTCCGCGATCGCGTCGACCAAGATCACCTACCTGTCCGAACGCCTCCCGGTACTGCTCGACGAGGGACACAGCGCGCTGGTGTTCAGCAGCTTCACCGGTTTCCTGACGCTGATCGCCGACTCGCTGATCGGCGCCGGGATCGCGTTCAGCTACCTCGACGGGACCATGAGCGCCCGTCGGCGCCAGCACGAGATCGAGCAGTTCACCTCCGGACAGACCAAGGTCTTCCTGATCAGCCTCAAAGCCGGCGGCTTCGGACTCAATCTCACCGCGGCCGACTACTGCTTCGTCGCCGACCCCTGGTGGAACCCGGCCGCCGAGGCACAGGCCGTCGATCGCGCTCACCGCATCGGCCAGGAGCGCCCCGTCACCGTCTACCGGCTGATCTCCACCGGCACCATCGAGGAACGCGTGATCGACCTGCAGAACCGCAAGCGTGCCCTGTTCGACGCCCTCATCGACGACGGCGAGCAGTTCTCCGGCGCCCTCACCGCCGACGACATCCGCCGCCTCATCACCCCGTGACGGCCGACCACCATGATGGTCGAGCCCCCATGACGGTCGAGCACCCCACGATGGACGACCACCCCATGACGGTCGAGCGAAGTCGAGACCACCCCCCACGACGGCCGAGCCCCATGACGGTCGAGCGAAGTCCAGACCAACCCTCGAACCCGAATCTCGCTGGCCCCGGACCACCGTCATCGGGCATCCTCGACCGGTGACCGCCCCGACCTCCCGCCTCCCCCGGGTACTGCGCCCGTTCGCCGTGCGCCAGTACCGGTGGCTGGCCGCCGGGCTGGCACTGGCCCTGTTCGGCGACGGCATCTGGCTGATCGCCCTGGTCTGGCAGGTGATCGGCCTGGGCGGCGGCCCCGGCCGCGTCTCCCTCGTCTCGGGGATCGCCGCGGTCGGGATGATCGCGTCGACCCTGTTCGGCGGCGTCCTCGCCGACCGGGTGAGTCAGCGCAAGATCGTCGTCGGCCTGGAGACGGTGAAGCTCCTCGCCTTCGGCTCGGTCGGGATCGCCTCGTTGCTGGGCGTCCTCACCTTCGGACACCTCGCCGTCGCCGCACTACTCGGCGGGATCACCACCGGCATGTACTACCCCGCCTACTCGGCGCTGCTGCCGCGCGTGATCGACGCCGGCCAGTTGCTGGCCGCCAACGGCGTCGAAGGCATTCTGCGGCCGGTGCTCTACCAGGCCGCGGGCCCGATGCTCGCCGGCCTGATCATCGGCCAGACCTCGCCGGGCACGGCGATCGTCGTCGGCGCGATCGCCTGCGTGCTGTCCGGCGCCTGCTATCGCGCGATGGGCCCGGTCGCCGAACGGGAGGCCACCGGCGACGAGAAGCCCGCCGACACCCGCCACCCGGTGCGCGCCGTCATCGCCGACCTCGGCGAGGGCATCGGATACGTACGGCGGACCCCGTGGCTGTGGTCCACCCTGCTCTACGCGTGCTTCCTCATCCTCATGGTGATGGGACCGATCGAGGTGCTGGTCCCGTTCGCGCTGCGCGACCGCGCCGGCGGCGACGCCTCCAGTCACTCGCTCGTGCTCGCCGCGTTCGGTGCCGGCGCCGCCCTGGGCGCTCTCGGTTTCGCGTCGGTCCGCATGCCGCGCCGCTACCTGACGGTGATGTTCGCGCTCTGGTCGGTGTGCGCGATCCCACTGGTGATCATGGGTTTCGCCCGCCACACGGTGCTGTTCGTGGTGGCCG
The DNA here is from genome assembly GCF_023100845.1 of Gordonia sp. PP30. Lineage (NCBI taxonomy): Bacteria > Bacillati > Actinomycetota > Actinomycetes > Mycobacteriales > Gordoniaceae > Gordonia > Gordonia sp. PP30. The sequence continues at coordinate 2,917,832 of NZ_CP095864.1, forward strand.
GTTTCCTGATGGGCCTGATGCTCGACGGCCCGCTCGTCCTGTGGGGCACCCTGCTGCAGCGACGGGTGCCCACCGAGCTGCTCGGCCGGGTGTCGAGCCTCGACTTCTTCGTCTCCGGCGCCCTCATGCCGGTGTCGATGGCGCTCGCCGCGCCGGCCGCGCAACTGATCGGGATCGGGTGGACGTTCGTGCTGGCTGGCCTGCTGCCGTTCCCGGTCGCCGTGCTCCTGTATCTGGCGGCCGGTCTCTGGCGTGACGAGGCCGCGCACCCGCTGGCGACGCCGGAGACCGACGTCGACCTCTCGGGTCTCGGGGCGCCCGACGTACCCTGAGCCCGGAAGATGATCGAGGGAGGAACGAACCATGGAGCACTTCACCCGGGAGGGCCTCACGTTCGACGTCGCCGATTCACCGGCGCACGGCGTGGCGAAGGGCACTGTCGTTCTGCTGCACGGGTTTCCGCAGACGTCGTCGTCGTGGCGCAAAGTCACACCGCTCCTGAACGACGCCCACTACCGCACCGTCGCACCGGATCAGCGCGGCTACTCGCCGCGGGCCCGGCCGAAGGGCCGCGCGCCGTACCGGACCACCGAACTCGTCGCCGACACCGTGGCCCTGATCGATCAACTGGGTGACGGCCCCGTGCACCTGGTCGGCCACGACTGGGGAGCCGCCGTCGCGTGGGGCCTGGCGTCCAGCCACCCCGAGCTGCTGCGTTCGCTGACCACCGTGTCGGTGCCGCACCCGGGCGCCTTCCTCAAGTCGTTCCTCAGCAGCAGTCAGGCACTGCACTCCTGGTACATGGCCGCGTTTCAGCCGCCACTGGTGCCCGACCTCCTGCTCGACCGCTTCCCAGGTGTGCTCGACGAACTGCTGCGCCGGTCGGGCATGGACGACGACCAGCTCACCGACGTGCACCGGCTCATCGAATCCGGCGGTCTCACCGGTGCGCTCAACTGGTATCGCGCGATGATGCTGAGCACCCCGCCCGCGCTCGCCCGCCGCGTCGCGGTGCCCACCACCCACGTATGGGGAGCGCGCGACACGGCGCTCGTCCGGCGCGGCGCCGAACTGGCCGCCGACTACGTGATCGCCGACTACCGGCTGGAGGTACTCACCGGCGCCGGGCACTGGATTCCCGAGCACGACGCGGAGGAGCTGGCGACCATCGTCCTGGAGCGGATCGCCGCCAGCCACTGATCGACCGTCGGCGGCCGCGTCAGTGATTGAGCAGCGCGCGGCATTCGTCCTGGGTGTGCGTTTCGAGGCACTCCATCCAGGCGGTCTGGTCGTCCGCCCACGAATGGCCGGGCTGCTGTCCGGTGTCCGCCCGCCATTGATACTGGTCGCAGACGATCGCGGTGCCGCTGGGGTCCACCGCCCGCTTCCCGGTGTCCGCGCCGATGCACGGGGTGCCGATCGCGGGCCCGGCCTGCGCCGTCGTCGTCTCGGTCTGCGTCGTCGTCGCGGTCTGTGCCGTCGTCGTCTCCGGCGGGTCCTGCGTCTGCGCTTCCGGGACCGGGCTGCTCGACGGCGTGGCGGTGACCGTCTCGATCTGCGTGACCACCGTCGCGGGTGTGTCGTGCCGGTCGGCCGAACACCCGGCGAGCAGCATCGCCGCCACCGCGACCAGCGCCGCCCACCCCCTCCCCTTGACGCCGGACCGAGCCTGTTCGCCACGCATCCCTATTCCTCCTCGATCGCGCGCAGTCGTGCCCGCTGCAGGCGGGCGATCTCGTCGTCGAACGCGACCAGCAGCACCCGCTCCGGTCCCGGACCGTACCGCGCGACGGTGTCGACCTGGGCGGCGACCGCGTCGTCGCGCGGCCAGCCGTACACCCCGCCGCTGATCAGCGGGAACGCGACGCTCCGCGCGCCGAGCCGGTCGGCGACCTCGAGACTGCGCCGATAGCACGAGACGAGCAGCGAACGATCCCGCTGTCCCGCGGCGTGATCGGGTCCCACCGTGTGTATCACCCAGCGGGCGGGCAGGTCGCCCGCGGTGGTCCAGCCCGCGTCGCCGGTGGCCAGCCCCCGCGGGAAGCGTCGTACGCAATCCTCGAGGATCGCCGGTCCACCGGCGCGGTGAATGGCACCGTCGACGCCGCCGCCACCACGCATCCGGCCGTTCGCCGCGTTCACCACGGCGTCCACGACCAGCGCGGTGATGTCTCCCCGCACCAGGTCGATCCGCCTCATTCATCGAGCCTATCTGCGAACTCATGCCGGGCCGGGCATAGTGGAGAGAAGGACCGAATCCGCACCGGAGAATGAGGAGCGATGGCCGAAGACTTCCCGATCGACGAGGGCACCACACTCACCACCGCCGTCTTCAGCGTTCCGGTCGGCGGCCTGGTCCAGGTGTGGACGGACAAATCGACCATCTGGCATCTGCACGACGCCGAGGCGTTCTCCGCGGTGGTCGGGCTCGGCGGGGTGGCACGCACCCGGATCGCGCCCGGCCGCTACCGGGAGGCGTGCCTGTTCGACGAGGATTCCGGCACTCTGATGCTTCAGGAACGACACGCCGCCGAGCACACCGCCGACGGCTATCAGGTCGGCGGGCGCGTCTTCACGTCCGAGCCGCCGAGCGAGGTCGCCGGCAGCCCGTGGGACGATCTCCGCGACGCGGTGGCGTGCGCGGCCGGCGAGGCCTTCGGCCGGGGCGAGCTGATCGTCGTCGAACCCGGTGGCTGGGACGATTCGGATGGCCGCTACTGCCTCATCGCGGCGATGTCGGGTGAGCACGGTGAACAGATCGTGCTGGAGACGGTGCCCGTGCCGGCCGGCAGCACCGTGTGGCCGGCCACCGACGACACGGAGGGCCAGACAGTCAGCGCGCCTATCACCGACGACGCGCTCCGGGCCGCGGGGACGCTCGCGATCGACGCGGTCAACCGCTGGGGTGTCGCCCCGTGGGATGTGACGATCACGTACATCGTTCCGGCGGAGACCCGCACGGAGCCGGAGGGCCGCCACGCGCAGTGAGCGCAGCGCCCACCTGCCCCGCGGGATTAGAATCGATCGAGACCGGCGGCAGGAGGGCAGACTCGTGAGCGACGACCACGACGAGGACTTCGTCGGCTGCGAGACCTGGGATCAGATGACCGTCTGGCTGGCCGACTCGCTACCCGAGATCCCGCCCGGCGTCACCATCGACTTCGGGCCGAAGGACATGCGGATCGACGACGAACCGCTCGACGCCGAGACCTTCGACGATCCGCTCGAAGCGCTCTGCGCGCAGATCGTCGTGCTGCGGCACGGCCGCTACCTGGTGCGCCGGTCGCATGTGGTGATGGAGGCGACGAGCTACGTCGACCACGACGCGAGTGCCGCCACACCCGATCTGTGGTTCGGCGAGGATCCCACCAGCGATTGCACCGACGGCGCGATCTACGTCGACGACGCCCGGCTCGCCGCCGAGATCTGCGTGACGTGGCTGGTCTCCGAGTCCGGCGAGGCGAGCCCCGATGCGTTCGGGTTCGACGTCAGCGAGGCGCTGCCGCTGCCGGGTCTGCCGGATGCCGGCTCACCCTGGACCATCGAAGACTTCCTGCGCCGTCTCGGTCACTGATCCGGCCGGCCCCTCGGAGACCGCCGGAGCACCGACGAGCCCGCCCGGCATTCTGGGCGTCGACTCCCGTCCACCAGTCTACTCGAAAGTAAGTTCTAGCTGACTGTTGTTTACACACCACGGTGTGCGTATTCTGGGGGTAAGGGAAGAACCATCCCCAGCTCGGCCGGAAGGGGGGGTCCGTGATGAGCGACGACGACGCGTTCGACGCCCGCGGCGTCCTGGCCGGCCTTGCTCCGGCGGACCTGGTGGCGGTGATCGACGCTGCCGAGGAGTCCCTGGCGGGCGCCCCGCTGGCGGCACTGTCCGAGGACGGTCTTCTCGCTCTGCTGGAATCCCGGGAGGAGACGCGCCGTAAGAGTGTGGTCGCCGATGCGGCGCTGCTGGTGGAGATCTCCGACCGCGGCGCCTATCAGCGGGCCGGCTACACCACACTGCACCAGCTGCTCGCCCACGGACTGCGGATCGGGGAAGCCGAATCCCGGCGCCGCCGGGTGACCGCGGCCTCCGTCGGCCGGTTCACCGCGATGGCCGGCGAGCGTCTGGCGCCGAAGTATCCGGCGACCGCGGCCGCGGTCACCGACGGAGCGATCGGGGACGGACACGTGTGGGCGATCGACGAGGTGATGGACAAGATCCCCGCCTCGGTCGACCCGGAGCAGCGGGCGAGGGCCGAGGAACTATTGGCCGCGGCGGCCCGCACCCTGAACCCGGCCGGGGTCACCATCGTCGGGAACCGGATCCTGGCCCACCTCGACCCCGACGGCACCCTCGCCGACGATAAAGACCGGCAGCGGCAGGCCAAGTTCCGGCTCTCCGCGCAGGACCGGCAGTTGATGTCGGCGGTCCAGGCCCGCCTGACGCCGCAGTTGCGGGCCGAGTTCGAGGTCATGTTCACCCGGTGGGCCGCCCCCGGCATGAACAACCCCGACGACCCGGACTCCCCGCACGGTGCGGCCGATCAGCCCGGCCTCGACCCGGCCGTGCTCGCCGCGGCAGCCGAACGCGACACCCGGCTACTGGGCCGGCGTCAGCACGACGCGCTGCTGGCCTTGCTGGCGTGGGCCAACGCCCAGTCCGTGCACGCTAAGCCGGAGAGTCTGCGTAATCAGATCGTGGTGACCGTGACCGATGAGGATCTGGCTCGCGGGGCCGGGGTGGCGTGGACGGCGACCGGGACCCGGATGCCGGTCAGTGATCTGGTGAGAATGGCCGCCGACGCGGTGCCGTATCTGGCGGTGTTCGCCAAGGCCACCGGGCAGCCGCTCTACCTCGGCCGCGCTCACCGGCTGGCGTCGCGGGCGCAGCGGCTGGCCTTGTTCGCCCGCGACCGCGGGTGCACGGCGCCGGGTTGCACGCGGCCGTTCACCCAGACGCAGGCCCATCACATGCCGGACTGGCAGGACGGCGGTCCCACCGACATCGACCACCTCGGCGGGGCGTGCGGCAAGCACAACCGCTGGAACGGCAAGAACCCCGGCGAGTGGGAATCGACAGTCCTCACCGACGGACCGGACAAGGGCCGCGTCGGGTGGCGGCCGGTCGGGCGGGCAGGGCCGTGGATCGTCAACCCGCTGTTCCACCCAGACAAACTCCGCACCGGACCGGAGACCCCGGCCGAAGACCGCTCTCCGCCACCGATCGTGAATCACCGGCTCGGCGCCACCCCGTGCTGGTCGAGGTCTCGACTTCGCTCGACCAACATCTCAGCCGAGACCACCTCGCCGTCCGGCACCGACTCCGGCGTCGAACTCCTCCTCGAACAACTCCTGGCGGCCTGACCACCATGCGTGGCCGGGCCACCAGGCGTGCCCGGGACCAGCCCACAGACCGGCTCCGGCACGAAGTCCGACTCCAAGGGTCACTGGTCTACAGTGCTCAGCCAGACCGGTCAGGCGGGCCGCACCGCGGTGAAGGTCATCAGCTGCCCGAGAGCCTTCGAGTGCACCTGAACGTCGCCGAAGCCGATGCGGGTCAGTTCCTCGCGGAGTTCGCCGGGGTCGATCAACAGGTACTCCGACCGGGTGACTCCGTGGAGCACGTCGCCGAGGACGGCGCGCGACAGGTCGTACCCGACCAGGCGGCCACCCGGCCTCAGCGCGCCGAACGCCTTCTCCAGCAACGGTTTCCACTCGATCACGTGGTGCAGCATCAGCCACGCGCAGACGACGTCCACCGATCCCGGATCGACCGGCAGCGCGGGACCGTCGGTCAGCACCACCTCGGCCCGGTCGCCGTGCCGGGCCAGTCGTGCGCCGGCGCTGCGGACCATCGCCGGATCCACGTCGACCAGGACCAGCTTCTCGATCTCCGCATGGTCGCGGAGCAGCCGATCGGCCATGGTCCCGGCGCCCCCGCCGAGTTCCAGGACCGTCCCCGACCAGTCGTAGTCGTCATCGATCAGCGGCAGGATCACCCAGTCCGCGACCATCCCCCACGGCGCCGAGCGGCAGAAGATCCCCTCGAACGACGACATCACACTCATGAGTTCCTCCATCCTCATTCACCCAGACGGTAGCCAGTGCCCCGCGACTCGCGCGCGAGTGGGCGCCGCGACGGCGCATCGCGAGGTGCGGACCGCGTCGGTCCCGCCCGGTGTCGCCGGTCACTGCTATGCTCACCTGCAATGTCGGGAAGAACGGTTTGTTTCTCGTCCGGCAGCCATCCGCTTGACTGTTTTCCTTGGGAGATCCACATGACCTTGTTCCGGCGCGCCCTGGTGGGCCTGATCCTGACGCTGCTGACCCTGGTGCCCGGCGCACTCGTGGCAGCGAAGGCGGAGGCCGCACCGAAGGCCGTGGTCGGCGGTGGCACCGCGATCGTGCTCGGCGGCAAGGCGGCGTGCACCATGACCGCCGTCGGCCGGGACCGTACCGGTCAGCTCGTCGGGCTCACCGCCGGTCACTGCGGCAAGCCGGGCGATCTGGTCTACGCCGAGCGCCAGCGCAGCGCCGGCAACATCGGGCGCGTCGCGCTGACCAGCTCGAAGTACGACGCCGCCGTGATCGCCCTGGACGCCAACCGCGTCCGCCCGGTCCGCACCGTCGGAGGTGCCACCATCCGCGGTGTCGGCCGCATGCCCGGCTTCGGTGCGAACGTCTGCAAGCAGGGCCGGACCACCGGCTTCACCTGCGGCCCGGTGCTCGACGCCAACGGTCTCCAGTCGAGCAGCTACGTGTGCGGCAACTCCGGCGACTCCGGCGCCCCGGTCCTGCAGGGCAACCGGGTGGTCGGCATGCTGAACGGCCGCCAGTACGTCCTCGGCGTCGCGATCCACTGCGTGAACCCGGCGTTCCCGGTCTTCACCCCGATGGTCGCCACCAACATGACCGACATCGTCGCCTCGCTCAACCGCTACGGCAAGATCGGCGCCGGCTTCCGCCCGATCTAATCGACCTCTGAACAATCGCCCCGGCGCTCCCGCGCCGGGGCGATTGTCGTTCTGCCGGTCGAGCTCCATACCGGTCGGGCTCCCACGCCGGTCGAGGTCTCGACTTCGCTCGACCAACATCTCAGTCGAGACCACCCACCCGGACGGGCGCGGCCATCTCGTCTCACCCACCTGGCCGCATCAACTCGCCCAGTTCCTCCTCCGTCGCCGGCCCGAGATCCCACGCCTCCAACGACACGCACAGCGAGCGCTCCCCGGACCGTCGTTCCTCCCCATGCGTGTGCCCGTGGATCAGCCACATCCCGAGATCCGGCAGCTGGTATTGCGCGAACTGGTCGCGGTCGTACCGATCCGGAGTGCCGACGTACGGGAAGTGGCTGAGCAGCGCCCCGTTGCCTCCGATCTTCACCCGCGCGAACTGCTGGACCGACTCGAACACCGCCGCATACGCAGCGAAGTGACGCTGCGCGCCGCGGTACATCGGGTGCGCCGGATCGTGGTTGCCGGTCACCGCGTGCATCCGCACCGCGAGCCCAGACAACTGCCCGAGGGCCGACTCCATGCTCGCGACCCCGCCGGAGCAGATGTCACCCAGCACCCACAGCTCGTCATCGGCACCGAGTTCCGCGAGCCGGCCGATCACGGCGGCGTCGTGCTCCGCCACCGACCCGAATCCGCGAAGCTCCGCGAGCTTGGGGTGCTGAAGGTGCAGGTCGGCCGTGAAATAGCGCACCCCCAGAGTGTGCTCCCACACTGTCGGCGGCGCCAATGGAATTCTCGGATGACCCGGCGGCGCGACACCCCGCCACGCGTGCGAAGGCAGCACGTATGGCCGACGCCCGGACTCCTCCGCGAAGTGACTGCCGTCTCGATTGTCCGGACCTGCCTCTACCATCATCACGCAGGACCGTGAGCGGACATCGATCGCCGCTCGCGCCGAGGGGAAAGGCACGCCATGCCAGATAAGATGCTGATCGCGGTCCACGAACAGGAAGCACCCGGCATCACGCTGTCCGTCACCGCGCACCCGATCGTCAATCTCGCCCTCGTGCACAACGGCGTCCCCGTCATTCAGCAGATCGCCGTCACTAATACCGGTGGCGAGCCGCTGTCCGGCCTTCGGGTGGTGGCGCACATCGACGGCCTTCTCGGCGACGACACACCCGAATGGTCCGCGGTCCTGCCGGCCGTTCCGCCCGGGGCCACGCTCGGGCATGAACTGATCAGGGAGTTGGTTCCCGCCCGGGCGCATCTCGATTCTCTCCGGGAGGCGTACGACGCGACGCTGCGCGTCAGCGTGCAACACGACGACGCGGAAGTGCTCCAGATCGCTGCCCCGCTCACCGTCCTCGCCGCGAGCGAATGGTTCGCGGCGCCCTTCTGCTTCGAGTCGCTCGCGTCATTCGTCGAGCCGAACTCCCCGGCGGTCACCGCGGTGCTCAGCGATGCGGCCGCCATTCTCGCCGCGCAAACCGGCGACAGTTCCCTGCAGGGCTATCAGTCGGGCCCGAAACGCGCGGGCCTCATCGCGGCCGCGATCTACGCAGCGCTGGCGGCACGGGATATCCGTTACATCAATCCGCCCGCGTCGTTCGAGCAGTCGGGACAGAAAGTGCGGACACCGGCGCAGGTGATAGACGACCGGATGGGAACCTGCCTGGACCTGTCCGCCACATATGCCGCCTGTCTCGAACAATCGGGGCTGTACCCACTGCTCTGGGTGATCCGAGGGCACGCCTTCGTCGGATTCTTGCGCGAGGCGGCCACCCTCGCCGCTCCACTGGTACTAGAACCGAACAAGATGCTCAACCTCGCGGAGTCCGGCCGTGCGGTGATCCTCGAAGCCGCGTTCTACGGCGGCGCCGAGGCGCCGACATTCCGCGAAGCCACAGAATTCGCCCGGCGCTACCTCGGAGATCCGGGACGGCTGTGGTTCGTGCTCGACGTCGCCGCGGCCCGTCGCGCCGGCGTGAAGCCACTTCCGCGTTCCGGGCAGCTCGACTCGTCCATCACCGATGCGCCGCGCCGGAAGCCGGCGGCGGCAGACCTGAGCCTGCCCGGAACGCTCACCGAGATCCGTGATACCGATCAGGTACTCGACACCACCGACCGCGCCCCGGTGCGTGTCAAGCGATGGAAGAGCGCCCTGCTCGATCTGAGCACCAGGAACCGCCTGCTCAATCTGCGGCCGTCACGCGAGGTGATTCCGCTGATGATCCCGCCCGAGGGACTGCCCATTCTCGATGACCTGGTGCATGCGGGAAAGAAGATCACCCTCCGGCCGGGCGACGACTTCTCCGGGGTTCAGGTCCTCTCCGGCGTGAGATCAGCCCACGATCTCGACCCGGCAGAGGTGCGTTCACTGCTGACCGGCCGCCGCGAACTCTTCAGCGCAGTCAGTAGCGAGCGGTACACGAGCACCTTCAAATACCTGCAACGCACCGCACGCACACTGCTCGAAGAGACCGGCAGCACCAATCTCTACATGACCTTCGGCTCGCTCATCCATCACACGGCGTCCGGCAAGGAAGCACCCGCGCCGCTGTTCGTGCTTCCGGTTCGAGTGGTCGGGGGCACCGGGAACAGCCGGTTCGAGGTCCTGGTCGACACGACCGGAATCGCCGCGCCGAACCACTGCCTGATCGAATGGCTCCGGGTGGTGCACAACGTGGCGATTCCGGCGCTGTCGTCACCTCCCACCGACGACAGCGGCATCGACATCCGGGCCGCGCTGAGCCAGATCCGGCAGGGACTGATCGACAACGACCTCGACTTCCGGATCGACGAGACCGCGACGATCGCGATCTGCAAGTTCGGAACCCTCGGCCTGTGGCAGGACCTCCAGCTGCACTGGGATCAGCTCGCCGCCAGTCCCCTGGTCCACCACCTGGTGTATCAGGCGGGCTCCACCTTCGTCGATCCGGGAGCGACCAGCGACCTCCCCCTCGGGGCGATCGACATCGACGAGACCGGTCATCCCCTGCCGGTGCCGTACGACGGCTCGCAGCTGAAGGCGATCGAGGCCTCCGCCCAGGGACGCACGTTCGTCCTCGAAGGCCCGCCGGGCACCGGCAAGTCCCAGACCATCACCAACCTCATCGCACGCAATCTCGCAGCGGGGCGGACGGTGCTGTTCGTCGCCGAGAAGCAGGCCGCGCTCGACGTGGTCCGGCGGCGGCTCGACGCCGTTGGACTCGCGCCGTTCACGCTCGACCTCCATGGCACGGCGCAGAAGTCCGCGAATATCCGGCAGCAGCTCAAGGACTCGCTCGAATTCCGCGGCGAACACAACCAGCGCCGCTGGGATACGAGCGTCGCGCTGTGGAAGTCGAGGCATCGCCGGCTGGCCGACTACCCGTCTGCCGTTCACGCGCCGAACAACACCGGTGACTCACTCTGGGAGGCCGCCGATTTCGTCGCCGCGTCGCCGGACGTGCCGTACTACTCGCTCCCCAGCGCATTCGTCCGCACCTGCACCGACGCCGAATTGAGCTCCGTCCGCGACGCCCTCAGCGAGTTCTCCCGGACCGCCTTGCCGAGCGACTTGGTCACCGACAGCCCCTGGACGCTCGCCGTCTCGATCGACGACCAGGCGCTGCCCGGCTCCCTCCACCGCCTTCAGTCGGCGTTCGACCAGGTCACCGGGGACGACTGCGCCCTGCGCATCGCCTCCACCCTCGACGATCCGGCGAAGCTGGCCATCGCCGGCGAGTGGCTGAACCGCCAGGGGCCCGGCGATCCGTTGACGCCCGCTGACCTGGCCGAACTGAGCACGCAGGAGTGGCGGAACCGCCGAGACGCCGCCTGGACCCGGTTCCGCACTTTCCGGTCGAGTTCCGCCGAACTCACTCGTTACTTCCACACCACCTTCCTCGACCGCGGCGATCATGGGGCACTGATCCAGCTCATCGCGGACGCCTCGTCCGGTGTGCTCCGCAAGAAGAAGAGGCAGGAGGAAGCGGTTGTCGCGCTGCGCGCCACCCTGCACCCGGGCGTCGACCTCCCACTCGCGCACGCCCAGCACCTGCTGACCTATGTCCCATCAGTTCGCGCCGAGCGCACCGAGGTGCAGACGATCTTCCGCTCGGTATACGGACGCTCCCTGCCCACGACCTGGGATCCGGCCGATCCGGCCGCCGACCACCAATTGCAGGCGATGCTGTCCCGCTTGCGCATAGTCTTCGAGTTCAGCAGCGACCACGCCGAGGTCTGGACCGCGGTCAACGACGCCGGTCGCCCGGCGCCGACCACCGGCGAAACGCTGCGCCAGACAGCGGCAGCGTGGACCGACTGGGCCCGGGTCCTCGGCTGCACCGACGCCGCACAGCAACGATGGCGCGCAGGCCGGGCATGGCTCGCCGCCTGGCGCGAATCGCAGCCGGTGTGGGTCGCCGACGTCCAGCAGTCTGGGGCGTCGATCCCCTGCCGCCGGACCCGGTTGCAGCAGCAGCTGATGCCGCTCCGAGCCGCCGGGCTCGGCGCGCTGGCCGACGCGCTGCTCACCGGCGCCGCCCCATACGCCGATGCCCCGCTCCGGTTCGACGCCGGGATCGCGCACACGTCGATCGCCGAGCGCCTCGATTCCGGCGGGCTGACCGACTTCGCCCCGACCGTCCAGAACGGCCACGTCGCCGACTTCGTCGCCGCGTCGCACGACATGCGCGATCTGCTGGCCGGCGCACTCTCGGCCAGGCTCGCCGAGCGCCGTCCGTTCGACCCGTCGAGACTGACCGGCAAGTTCGGCACACTGCGCCGCGCCCTCGACGGCAAGCGGAACGCGATGTCGGTGCGGAATCTGGTACGCGAATTCGGACCCGAGATCCTGTCGGCCGCACCGTGCTTCCTGGTGAGCCCGTCGTCCCTCGCACAGTATGTCGCTCCGGGATCCATCGAGTTCGACGTGGTCGTCTTCGATGAGGCCTCACAGGTGACGGTGGCGCAGGCGGTGGGTGCACTCGGTCGCGCACGCTCAGCGGTCATCGTCGGCGATTCCAAGCAGATGCCGCCCACCTCGATCGGCATGGTGAGCAGTGCCGATGGGTCCGCCGATGACGACGATGACGCCGACACCGCACCCGAGGATCTCGACAGCATCCTCACCGAAGCCGTCGAATCGGGCATCGAACGGCTGCAACTGAACTGGCACTACCGCAGCCAGGACGAGTCGCTGATCGCCTTCTCCAACGAGAAGTACTACGACGCCAAGCTCGCCAGCCTGCCGAGTCCGGGGCGCCGCGAGGACGCCGGCGTCGAGTTCCGGCGGGTAAATGGGCACTTCAACCGCGAGGACAAGAAGACCGAATTCCGGACCAACCGCGTGGAGGCAGAAGCGATCGTCACCGAGATCGAACGGCTGGTCGCCGCCGAGACGCCGCAGCAGAGTATCGGCGTGGTCACCTTCAACAGGCAGCAGCAGGATCTGATCCTGAATCTGCTGGAGGGCAGCAAGAATCCGGTGATCGGCCGGCTCCTCGCCCCCGACACCGTCGACGGACTCTTCGTCAAGAACCTGGAGAACGTGCAGGGTGACGAGCGCGACGTGATCCTTTTCTCGACCGCATTCGCCAAGCCCGCGGGCAAAGACCAGCTGCCACTGAACTTCGGTCCGCTCAGTCGCGCCGGCGGCGAGAAACGCCTCAACGTCGCCATCACCCGCGCACGGCGGAAGGTGGTGATGTTCTCCTCGTTCGATCCGGCCGACATCGATCTCGGCCGCACCTCGTCGGTCGGCCTCGCCCACCTGCGCGGGTACATGGAAGCCGCGATCGCACAGACCGCCGGCACCTCCGTCCGCACCGACCGCCCGCAGAGCGCACTCGAGATCGACCTCACCGGTGCCCTGAGGAAGGCCGGCCTCGATGTTCAGCCGAACTACGGTATGTCCGAGTTCGTCGTCGACATCGCGGTGAAGGCACCCGGTTCGCCCGAATGGCAGGTCGCCATCATGCTCGATGGCCCGCGCTGGCGCGATCGCGAGACCGTCACCGATCGAGATGTGATGCCCGGGCTGCTGGAAACGCTGATGTCCTGGGACTCAGTGGTGCGAGTGTGGCTACCGGAGTGGCTGAAAGACCCGGCCGGAGTGGTCGATCGAGTCCGCGGTGCCGTCGACACCGCCGAGGCCGAGCGACTCGACCGCGAGGCCGCGGCCGCATCCGCGGCGGCCACCTCGGCGGATCCGGTGGAAATCCCGGCCCCGCAGCCGCCCGAACCGGCGAGGGTCGGGGACCAGTCGGGTGGTGCCCCTCTCGACCGGGAGAACATTGGCGGCGTCTCCGTCGTTCATGCCGGCGCGTTGCCGGGTTCCGGCCCAGCAGCGAACGTCGATATCGAACCGCAGTCGCTGAAGGTCGCCTCGGTGACCGCGGAATCCCTCCCGCCGTTGGAGATTCGCGATGCGCAGACCCCGGCCGAGTCTCCTCATGCCGTTCCCTACGAGTCGCTGCCCGACACCCCGCTGGGCACCCGAGAAGAACTCGATGGAACCGGCTCGGGGACCCTGCAAGCCACCATCCGGACGGCGCTGCAGCAAACCATCGACATCGAAGGTCCGATCGAGCTCGACGCGCTCTGCTCGCGCGTGGTGCGGCGCTTCGGACTGAAGCGTGCGACCGGTCCACGGACAGCCTTCGTCGTCGGTTTGGTTCCCTCGAATCTGATCCACAAGGATCCGCTGGGGTCGTTCGTGTGGCCCGCGTCCCGCGACCCGAAGACCTGGCGCGTCTTCCGCACTCCGGCGGGCGAGTCCAAGCGGCCGATCGACGAGATCGCACCGGAGGAGTTCATCAATGCGCTCGTCTGGTCAGCAGCGCAGGACCCCGGCGAGTTCGAGCCGGTGGTGCGCAACGCGCTTCGCCAACTCGGCGTCAACCGACTCACGGACGGCATCCGAGACCGTGCGCGCGCATGCCTCGGCCGCGCCGTCGAGGCCGGCCGGCTCCGGTTCGACGGCGGAGTCTATCGATCCGCATGAGTGTGTCGGCATAGGCCAGCGGCCCCAGCGCGTGAGGCTCTCCGGAGGCCGGCCGCGCGCCCAAAGTCATGCGGCGCTCGCCGCCCGGGGCGATGGTCGGCGACAAATGCAGAATCCCTCATCAGATCGTGACACCATCAGGCCGATGGACCCTTCACCGTCCCGAGTGCCGCCCGCGACCCTGAGTGCTCCGATCGCGGCGGTACCGCGCCGATCCGGAGACGAGCGAATTCTCACCGCGAACCAGCCGCTCGGTCCCACCCTGCGTGACTTCTGGGCCTGGTCGTCGTCCGACCTGTTGAGCAACACCCTCCGCGGAGTTCTCGCCGAGTTCCTCGTCGGGACGGCCCTCGGATGTATCGGCGAGGATGACACCCGTCTCGAGTGGGATCAATACGACCTGAAGACCGCCGACGGGACCAGTATCGAAGTGAAGTCGACGGCGAGACTGCAATCGTGGGGACCGACGAAGCCCGGCTCGATGTCCTTCGGTATCGGAAGAACTCAGGCGTGGAACGCCCGGACCAACGAGTACAGCACGGAACGGAAGCGCCAAGCCGACGTCTACGTCTTCTGTGTCTTCATCGCCGACGACCGCACCGCCGCGAATCCGCTCGACACCGGCCAGTGGGAGTTCTACGTCGCCGCGACGCGGACGCTGGACGCACGATTCCCCGAACACAAGTCCATCGCGATCTCGACGCTGCGGGCCACCCCTGGGATTCAGGCCTGTGGATTCACTGCCCTCAAAGACGCCGTCACCGCCGCGAACACCGAACCCTGAAATTCAGAGGCCGGCGATCCACTCGCCGACGCTCGTCACGACAGCCTGCCGCGGGAACACCTTCTCGGTCAGTACCCGGTGGACCTCCGGATCGGCATCGCCGCACGCGTCGGAGAGCACGGTGAGCCGGTAGTCGAGATCAGCGGCCTGCCGCACCGTCGACAGCACGACGCCGCTGGTCGACACCCCTCCGAGCACCAGACCGTCTACTCCGAGGCCGCGCAGCACCACCTCCAGATCGCTCCCGGTGAACGCCGAGAAGCGCTTCTTCACGACCACCGGCTCGTCGTCGCGGGGCGCGAACCGGTCGATGATCTGGGTCGCCGGATTGTCGAGCCACATCCCCTCCCCCGCGTGGGCCGCGTAGCCCGAGAACGCGAGATTGCCGGCGGCGACCTCGGGATAGCCGGGCCGGAACGCCACCCGCACGAACACGACGGGCAGGCCACGACGGCGCGCCTCATCGAGAGCACGGGCGGCAGCGTCGACCACGGACTCGAAACCGGGCCGCCCACCGATGGCGTTCTGGAAGTCCATGAGGACAAGGGCACTGGTCATGACGGTTCCCATCGAAATAGACAGTCTTACCTGTTCAGTTTATCCTGATGATATGAGTACCGTCGAGCCGAGCCCCGCCCAGGTCGCGATCGATCTCCGTTCGGTCACCGCACGACTCCTGCGGCACCTGCGGGAGGCAACGACCGACGATTCGATCACGCCGTCGCAGGCGTCGGCGCTGGCCCGCCTCGGCAAGGGCGGGATGGCGACGGCGAGCGCGCTGGCGGCCGGCGAGAAGGTCCGGCCGCAGTCGATGGCGGCCACCGTCGAGGCCCTCGAACGCCTCGGCCTGGTGACACGCAGCCAGGACCCGTCGGACGGGCGCCGTCAGATCATCAGCCTCACCGACGCCGGATGGGCGCGCCTGCGGGGTCACCGCGAGGCCGCCGCGACCCGGCTGGAGGAGACTCTCGCCTCGGGCGTCTCCCCTGACGAATTGGCGATCATCCACCGGGCGACGGCGATCCTCGACCGGATCCTCACCTGATGCCGCCGCCCGTCCCGGCGACTCGTCCGGCCGACCGCTTCGACCGGCGGCTATTGGCACCCATGATGCTGGGTGCCGCCCTCAACCCGGTCAACACCGCGATCATCGCGGTCGCGCTCGCCCCGATCGGTATCGCACTCGGCGCACCCGCGTCCGAGACCGTGTGGCTGGTCTCCGGCCTGTACCTCGCGACCGCGATCGGGCAGCCGCTGACCGGACGGCTGGTCGACGTCTTCGGCGTACGCCCGATCTTTCTCACCGGCGGATCTCTGGTGGCACTCGCCGGCCTGATCGGTCTGCTCGCCCCGGGCACGCACGACGGGATCTGGTGGCTGGTCGCGGCCCGCGTCATCCTCGGACTCGGCACCTGCGCGGGCTATCCGTCGGCGATGCACCTGATCCGGTCGGAGGCGCAGCGGACCGGCATGGCCTCCCCGGCCGGGGTGCTGACCGCCCTGTCGGTGACCACCCAGACGGTCGCCGTGATCGGTCCGACGCTCGGCGGACTGCTGGTCGAGACGTGGGGCTGGCGGGCGACGTTCGCGGTGAACGTCCCGCTCGGGGTGACGAGCGTGGCGCTCGGGGCGCTGTTCTTTCCGCGCCGGGCGCGTCCTACGGCGTCGTCCGGCGACCGCCCGCGAATCGACTGGTTCGGCATCGCGGCGTTCGCGGCGTCGATGATCTGTCTGCTGATCTTCGTGCAGAACGCGTCGCTCTCGCTGCTCTGGCTGCTCGCCGCCGGGCTGGTGGCGGGCGGCGTCCTGATCTGGTGGGAACTGCGCCACGACGAGCCGTTCATCGATCTGCGGGTGCTGGCCGGAAACGGCCCCCTGTTGCTGACCTTCATCCGGGCGTTTCTGACCGCGGTGATCTCGTACCTGTTCATCTACGGCTTCACGCAGTGGCTGGAGGACGGCCGCGGCCTGAACGCCGCGCACGCCGGACTGATTCTGCTGCCGGTGTTCGCGTCCGGCATCGTCTTCGCGGTCGCCGTCGGCCGGCGCCCCGAGGTCTGGTGGAAACTGATGGCCGGTTCGAGCGCACAGCTGGTCGTCGGCATTCTGGTGCTGTTCATGACCGGGTCGTCGCCGATCTGGTTCCTCGTCGTCGCGATGGTCGTGCTCGGGCTGCCGCAGGGACTCAACAACCTGGCGATCCAGAACACCCTGTACTTCCAGGCCGATCCGGCGCGCATCGCGTCGTCGGCGGGCTTGCTGCGGACATTCGCCTACCTCGGCGCGATCGCCGCGTCGGTGATCTACGGAAGCGTCTACGGGGAGCGCGCCACCACGCACGACGTGCACGTCCTCGGCTGGGTGATCGTCGGCATCTCGGTGGTGTTCCTCGTGATCACCGTCGCCGACCGGTCGCTGCGGGAGGTCGGTCGGACGGCGCCGGACGACGTCGTCGTGGTCGAGGAAGAAGCCGCACGCTGACGTTCGGCCCCGATGGATCGTCACCGGTGCCAGACTGGCATCATGGCCCGCCGCGTTCCCAAACCCGCCGATCTGGCTCCCCTCATGCAGTTCCGCAAGCCGCAGTTCAACGCCAAGCGACGACGCCTGGAACGCGCGCTCACCATCGAGGACCTGCGACGGATCGCGAAGCGCCGCACTCCGACGGCCGCCTTCGACTACACCGACGGCGCGGCCGAGGAGGAACTGTCGCTCGCCCGGGCGCGACAAGCCTTCCGCGACATCGAGTTCCACCCCGCCATCCTGCGCGACGTATCTGCCGTCGACACCTCCTGCGAGATTCTCGGTGAGCGGTCATCCCTACCGTTCGGGGTCGCCCCGACCGGCTTCACCCGGATGATGCAGTCCGAGGGTGAATACGCGGGCGCGCGGTCCGCCGCCGCGGCCGGTATCCCGTTCAGCCTGTCGACGATGGGTACCGCGTCGATCGAGGACGTAGTCGAGGCCGCCCCGACCGGCCGCCACTGGTTCCAGCTGTACATGTGGAAGGACCGCGAACGGTCGATGGCTTTGGTCGACCGCGCCGCGGCCGCCGGATACGACACCCTCCTCGTCACGGTCGACGTCCCCGTCGCCGGCGCCCGCCTGCGCGACACGCGCAACGGCATGTCGATCCCGCCCGCCCTCACCGCCCGCACCGTGCTCGACGCACTCCCCCGCCCCGCGTGGTGGTTCGACTTCCTCACCACCGAGCCCCTCGCCTTCGCGTCGCTCGACCGCTGGTCGGGCACGGTCGCCGACCTGCTGGACACCATGTTCGATCCCACCGTCACCTTCGACGACCTCACCTGGATCAAGGAGCAGTGGCCGGGGAAGCTGGTCGTGAAGGGGATTCAGACGCTCGACGACGCCCGCGCCGTCGCCGCGCTCGGTGTCGACGGGATCGTGCTGTCGAATCATGGTGGGCGCCAGCTGGATCGGGCCCCGATCCCGTTTCACTTGCTCCCCGAGGTCGCGGCTGAATTCAGCACGCTCCCTGCGCCGGGCGACGGAACCCGATCGACGTCCCCGGAGCCCGGCGACAACCGAACCCGAACAACGCTCCCTGAGCCCGGCAGCCAAGGCGCCCGATCGACGCTCCCTGAGCCGGGCGACGAAGGAGCCCGAGTCGAAGGGAACCGCCCCGCGATCATCCTCGACACCGGGATCATGTCCGGCGCCGACATCGTCGCCGCGATCGCCCTCGGCGCCGACTTCACGCTGATCGGCCGGGCGTACCTGTACGGCCTGATGGCCGGCGGCCAGGAAGGCGTGGATCGGACGATCGAGATCCTGCGCAGCCAGATCGAGCGCACGATGCGACTGCTCGGCGTCGCCTCACTCGACGAGTTGGGACCGAATCATGTGACTCAACTGGAACGCATGGTGCCGCGTTCCCGCGCCTGACCGCCGACCGCCGATCGACGTCAGGCGTTCACGATCGCGGCGCCGGGGGTGGCGGGAACACCGAACATCGCGCCGAGTGCGATCGTGCCGCGGCCGGTCGTCACGCGCAGTCCCTTCTGGGGGACGACGACCGAGCCGGACTGGCCGGTCGCCGTGTTGAGCCAGGCGACATTCATCGGCAGGGAGAAGCCGGCACAGACGGTGGGTTGATCGACGAGCACATCTTGCTCAGGGTCAAGCGAAGTACACCGGGCTTCTCAACGGTGATGTGTACGGTCTCGGAGCCGAACGGGAACGGGTCGGCCAGCCAAAGGTATGTCGAGGTGATCGACACCGATGGCGCGGCATGAGCGGGCGACGTGGCAGCTGCGGTGCCAGCGGTCGCGAGGCCGGCCGCGGCGAGTGCGGCGATCAGGCGGTGACGGATTCGACGGGACATGGAACTGTTCCTTCCGGGTTTCGTACGGTCGGCACCTTCCACCTTGGCGCGGTCGGGTCACGTTGACAAGAATTTGGGATATTCCGGATGGAACCGACATCGAACACGGGAGGCCACGAGCACCGCTCTCCGCCCTGCCGGCCACACCGGCACCGGACTCGGGCACGTCAACGCCGGCCTCAGCGCCATGCATCCGGGTGCCCCGGCGCCAGCAGGCCAGTATCGACGCCTACCGTGCAGCCGAACCTGCACGCGAAGACCACCAGCCCGTACTCCGGTCCTGTCGATCGTCGGGCCGGTGGGACTTCTCGTGAAGCAAGACATCACGCGATGCAGGTCGGATCTGACGGCTGACCAGAATGACAGGCACTATGCCGAGATTCTGGAAACCCCGGGCGATCGGTATTCGGCAGCGCAAACTGCCATTTCCCGACCGAGCCGCCTTGGGCTCACTCGCGTACTAGGATCGCGAGATGGAGCGTCGATCGGTTGATGCGCACGGACAGCCCCAGTCCATCTCTGCCCAGATCGAACGAGCTAGTCAGGCCATCGATGAGTTGGCGAACTCGTCCTCGTCCCGGAGCAACACAACACAACGACTCACGGCGCTGACCGGAACAGGAGTCGGAATCGTCTGGGTTCTCGCGGTGGTTGCCCTGGTCGTGCACACGTTCTTCGAGCACGACACTCCGAAGATCGACACCACCACCGTCGCACTTCTCGCGGTCATTCTGTTCGCTCCATTCGTTCCGAAACTCAAAGCGATCGAGCTCGGTGGGGCGAGGGCCGAGATGCACACCGAGACCTTCACCGACCTGCAGAGTATTCCCGAGGTCCTCAAACTCCAGCAGATCGCGATCCGACGGATATTCGATCAGATCAAAGATGAAGTCGAGTCAGAGTCTCACGCCGTCGGCGACTCGCCCGATGGCAGTCAGGCCGGACGGCCGACGATCCTTTGGGTCGATGACCACCCAGCCAATAACGAGTTCGAACGCGAAAGTCTCGGTACCGACTATGACTTTCAGATCGCCACCAACAATGATGAGGCCGACCGCATCATCCGTTCCGGAAGAATCGATATAGTGATCACGGACTACAAACGAGATAATGAGGTCGGCGTCCCCATCGCAGCCGGCCAGCGACTGCTCGAGCTCATCAAAGGCAGCCCCGCTACCGCAAATATTCCCGTCATCGTCTACACCAGCGAAAAGACGATCAAGGCACACAATTCCGAACTGGTCGCGGCCGGAGCGGCCGCGGTGACATCACACTTCAGCGGCATTGTGAAGGCACTGACGAAGTTAGCGATCGGGTCATAGGCCACCACCTGACCAGACCGCCCCGAAACGGGGGCATACTCGTCCAACTTCCGACGAGGCGACAGATGGTCCGAGCGACGCCGTCAGCGGGCGTCCGCTGACCTTCTCCACCACAGAACGCCTCGACGCCGCCGTTCCGGGCTCCCCTCCGACGCGTTCACGCTGTCGCATCAGCCGAGGTGCGCCTGCACCTCGGCGCTACTCTTGTCCAGGCGCTCCAGGCGTCCTTCGGTCATGGATGCGATCTGGTCCACTACTACGCGTAGCCGCTGATCGTCGTCCGTCGCCGACTCCCAATGCGGAACCAACAGTGGGTCTAGATCACCGGGCGCCGTGTTCAGCAGCAGTGTCGACACCCGATGGATCCGGTCACGCTGACGTGCCTGCTTCGCCAGGTGCTTCTTGTCCGAGAAGATGAACCGCAGTGCCACGGTCTTCAGCATCGCGACCTCGGAGGCGATCTCGGGCGGGACGGACAGGTCGGCGTCGTACCTGCGCAGCGGGCGGGCGCCCTCCGCAGCTCGTGTCGCCGTCACGGCAGCAGAAGCGAAACGCCCGATCAGCTCCGAGGTCAGCCGCTTCAGTGCCACCTGCGACGACAGCGAGCCGTCGTACTTCCCCACCGCCTGGAATATCTCCATCTCCGACATGCGCTGTGCGGCGTCGACCATCGCGTCGGCGTCCAGGCCGTCGAAGTACCGCACGGCGAGTTCGGCCAGTTCGGTCTGGTCGTCGCGGGAACCCAGCTGGCGCAGGTCGATTCGGCCGCTCGCCACGCCGTCTTCGAGGTCGTGCACGGAGTAGGCGACGTCGTCGGACCAGTCCATCACCTGAGCCTCGAGGCAGCGGCGGCCGGCGGGTGCACCCTCGCGGACCCAATCGAGCGCCGGCTCGTCCTCCACGTACGCCCCGTACTTGGTACCCGGAGCCTTGCGGCTCCACGGGTACTTCAGGGTCGCGTCGAGCGACGCGCGCGTCAGGTTCAGGCCCGCACTCTCGCCGTCGGGACCGAGGATCTTCGGTTCCAGCGACGTCAGGATGCGCAGATTCTGGGCGTTGCCTTCGAAGCCGCCGTGGTCGTGCATGATCTCTTCGAGCGCGCGCTCACCGTTGTGGCCGTAGGGCGGGTGGCCGATGTCATGCGCGAGGCCGGCCAACTCGACCAGGTCGGGATCGCAGCCGAGACCCTCGGCGATCCCGCGGCCGATCTGGCCCACCTCCAGAGAGTGCGTCAAGCGCGTCCGCGGAGTGTCGCCCTCGCGGGGGCCGACGACCTGCGTCTTGTCGGCCAGGCGTCGCAGAGCAGCACTGTGCAACACCCGTGCCCGGTCACGGGCGAAGGGGCTGCGCAGATCGGTCGCGGGGTCGGTCGTCTCGACCTGTTTGGGGGTTTCCGGGACGCGTCGTTCCAGGTCGTGCGCGTCGTAGGTGGCGACCGTCGGGTGGGTCGTGGGGTTGGGCACTGGGTCTCTTGGGGTCGTTCTCGTGGGTGGGGCGACGTTTCGACACGATCTCGGCTAGCGCCTCGATCGGCTCAACGGGCTACTTGGGTCTCGACTTCGCTCGACCGACGTGGCCCGTCTCGACAAGCTTGAAGAAGCGGTCACCCGTTCCCGCGCGGGAACGAGTGACCTTGGGCTTCGACAAGCTCAGCGGGCGGGACAGCCCGGCCGACGGGACTAGCTGTTCCAGCCGCGGGAGGCGGCGAGGTCCATCAGCTTGTTGCGGATCGAGGTGATCTGGCGCGCGGTGATGTCCGGGGAGGCGTCGATCAACAGCTCGGTGAACTCGTTGAACAGCGGGGTCCCGGCGTGCGGGGAACGACGCGGACCGCGCTCGCGGTCGTCACGACCACCCCGACGATCGTCCCGGCGCTCGAAGCCGCCGCGTCGATCATCACGACCACCCCGGCGGTCGTCGCGACGGTCGAAGCCGCCCCGATTCTCCTCGCGGCGCTGCGCACGCTCGGCCGCAGGCGACTCGCCTGCGGGGGCCTCCTCGGTCACCTTCACATTAGTGGCCTTGGAACCGCGATCGGTGTCCTCGACGTCGAACTCGACCTTGGCGCCCGGGCGCAACTGGTTCTCGTCGATGCCTTGGATGTCGTTGATGTGCAGGAAGACGTCGTCGCCCCCGCCCTCGGGCGAAAGGAAACCGAACCCACGATTCGGGTCGTAATGCACGACCTTGCCGCTGACACTCACCACAAACTCACTCTCCGCGCCGCCGACCTACCCAGGCCCCTTGCCCGTGCGGCGAAAACGCTGATCCTCACTATGCCCTATCTGTCCTGGTTGTAGGTGATTCAACCGCCACCGTGCGCGCCTTCCGCCGGACATGCGACCGGGCCTTCCGAGGGCACGCCCCTGTCGCCGGCACGGCACCGCGTGTATCGTCCCGGTTCGTTCCTACGACGATGGACCGGCGCCGCCGCTGAAAGGCGTCATTCACTTGCAGAATTCTGGAGCCCACATCACGCGCCGGTGAGCGGCGCGAAGATCACCCGCAGGCAACTGCGCGCGAACCGGCGCGACGGCCGCCACGGCTGCTGGGATCACCTCGTGATCGCCCCGCTGTGGGTCGCGTACGACGCCAATCTCGGTACCCTCCTCCGCACCTGCGACGCGGTCGGCGCCTGCCTGGCCGTCCCCCGCTCGCCGCACTACCGCAACGCCCTGGCCGTCGGCGACACCCTGCGTCGTCGCCGGCCGTGCATCCACTGGGTGGCGACAGGCAAGACCCGCTGGATCGACACTCGGCGCGACGCCGGGAAGCGGATCGTCGCCGTCGAACTGGCCGAGGGTGCGACGCCTCTGCCCCGGCTCACTCCCGCGAGCGGACCTTCGGTGCTGCTCCTCGGCCACGAGCACAACGGGATTCCCGACGACGTGCTCGCCGGCGTCGACGAGTGCATCGAGATCCCGATGGTCGGCTACGGCGCAAGCCTGAACGTCGCCGTCGCGGGAAGCCTCGTCGCGTATCGGCTGGCCGGGCTCTCGTGAAGGACGAACAGTGCTCAGCTGAGCGGTACCCGCGCCACGACGGCGCCCGTCGGCTGATTCGAGCCGCCGGGCGGCTCGACCGTGAACGCGAGGTTCGTGGCGTCGCGGACCCCGGGAATCACCGCCGTCGTCGACGGCGCGACGTCCGCCGGGGACATGGTGCCCACCGGGCGCATCGACCCGTCGGCCCCTTCGAGCCACATCTGGTACACCGTTCCGGGTTGCGGCGGCGGCACGTCGTTCATCACCAGCACCGCGGCATCCGCGGAATCGGAGTAGGTGACGGTGGCGCGACCGGTCGCCACGGCCGCCGACCGCGAGGCGACGTCCTTGGCCGAGAACACCTGCTCGGCGATCGGCTGAGCCGGTTCCTTCCGGTCCGATCCGGCACCGAGCAGCCAGCCCACGACACCGGCCAGCACCGCGACGGCGGCCGCCACGGCCAAGTAGCCGAGCGTCCGGTGCCGCCGATCCCGAAGCGGCGCCACCGAGGCCGGCAGCCGAGCCGGTCCGGAATCGGCCGTGGCGCCGGAGGATCGCTGCTGCGCAGCCCGGTCGGCGGCATCGCCGGTCGCGGCGGCGAGCACGGCGTCGCGGAGCCGTGCCGGTGGCGGGGTCGCGTCCGCCGCGCTGACCGTCGCCATCAGCTCCCGCGTGGCCCGCAGTTCCGCGGCGTAGGCGGCCTGGACCTCCGGGGTCGCCCGGCTCAGCTCGGTCTCGATGTCGGCGAGTTCGGCGGCGTCGAGCGCGTCCAGACCGGCCAATGCCGCGAACTCCATGAGCTCTTCGTCAGACATCGCTGTCCCCCAAACACTTTCGGAGGCGGCTGAGTCCGTCTCGGATACGGGACTTCACGGTGGGCAGGGCGACCGACAGCCGCTCGGCCACCTGGCGGTAGGTCAAGCCCTGGTAGTAGGCCAGATCGACCGACTGGCGCTGGGTATCGGTCAGCGAACCGAGACAGCCCAGAACCCGTTCGGCGGTCTCGCGGCTCGCCGCCGACTCGGCGACCTGATCGAACTCGCGCTCGGCCGCGGTCACCGCGTACCGGACGTTCCGGTCGGTCGCCGCCGTCTCGCTGCGGACCCGATCCACCGCCCGGCGATGCGCGATGGTCAGCAACCAGGCGAGCGGCGAGCCCGCCTGCGGGTCGTAGGATTCGGCGGACCGCCAGACGTGCAGGTAGACCTCTTGTGTCACCTCTTCGCTGTAGCCCGGATCGCGCAGGACCCGACGGACCAGTCCGTAGACGCGAGGGCTCGTCTCGTCGTAGAACGTGCCGAAGGCTGCGGCGTCACCGTTCGCGACCCGCTCAAGCAGTTCGGGAAGAACTGAGCCCGTCGACGTCGTCACAGTCACGACGGTAGCTCACTACCCGCCGCTCGGGTCACGCCGCCGGGGCGGTCTCGGGAGGAAGAACGACGTGCGGCGCCGATACTCGGCGTAGCCGGGCCGGTCACTCATCGACCTCTCCAGCAGTCGCGCTCCCGTGGCCACGACCAGGAAGTAGGTCATCGCCATCGGCGACGCAACGGTGACCACTCCCGGCCAGGCGCTGGCCGCCACCAGCCATATTCCCCACCACAGGCACGCGTCCCCGAAGTAGTTCGGGTGCCGCGACCACGCCCAGACTCCGGAGTCCATGATCGTTCCCGCGTTCGCTGGATCCGCCTTGAAGCGCCGGAGCTGAGCGTCACCGGTGGCCTCGAAGCCGAAGCCCACGATCCACAGGGCCACGCCCGCGCCCAGTACGACCACGGCGGGCCCGGAGGTCGGGCCGCAGACGGCCGACGCCTGGACGGGCAGCGACACGAACCACTGCGCCGCCCCCTGCGTGCCGAAGACCCGCCGTGCCGCGATGCGCGCCGGTGGGCCGTCGTACTTGGCGAGCAGCGCCGTGTATCGCGGGTCCTCGCCGTGGCCGCGGCACTTGACGTACATGTGCCACGACAGGCGGACGCCCCAGAGCGTCACCAGCCCGGCCAGCAGCCATCGGCGCACCGGATCGCCGTCCCCGATCGACAGCGCCAACCATGCGACCCCGACGAATCCCAGGCCCCATCCGACGTCGACAACGTTGTAGCGGCCGATCCGGTGGCCGATGGCGAACGCCACCGTCTGCAGCACCGCCAGCCACACCAGCGAGGCGCCCGTGAGCACCCCGAATCCCGCCCATCCGGTCATCGCGAGAATCCCAGCTGCACGACGTCGAGGTAGCCCGACCGAAAGCCGGCCTCGGAATAGGCCAGGTACAGCTCCCACATCCGCAGAAAGGTTCGGTCGAAGCCCAAAGCGAGGACGTCGTCCTCGCGGGAGCGGAATCGTTCCCGCCACAGCCGCAGGGTCTCGGCGTAGTGCGGACCGAACGATGAGGTGCCGGTCACCCGCAGCGAGGTCCGTTCCCCGACGACGTCGCCGATCCCCTCCAGCGACGTGAGCTGGCCGCCGGGGAAGACGTACTTCTGCACCCACGTGTAGGTGTTCTCCGACGCCAGCAGCCGGCCATGCGGCATGGTGATCGCCTGGATCGCGGCGCGGCCGCCCGGCCCGAGCAGCCGATCGATGGACCGGAAGTACTCGGGCCAGTACTTGCGTCCGACGGCTTCGATCATCTCGACGGACACCACGGCGTCGTATTCGCCCGCGACCTCCCGGTAGTCGCAGAGATCGACGGTCACCCGGTCGCCGAACCCGGCTTCGGCGACGCGGCGGCGAGCCAGGTCGCATTGCTCGGCCGACAGCGTCACCGACCGCACGACGGCGCCCCGCTGCGCCGCGCGCAGGCACAGCTCGCCCCAGCCGGTGCCGATCTCCAGCAGCCGGGTGCCTGGGCCGACACCGGCGACGTCGAGCAGACGATCGATCTTGCGGCGCTGCGCCGCGGGGAGATCGCTCCACGAGAACCGGGTCTCCCCGGACGGTTCGCACTCGAACAGCGCACTGGAGTAGCTCATCGTCTCGTCGAGGAAGGCCGCGAACAAGTCGTTGGACAGGTCGTAGTGCCGTGCGACGTTGGCCCGGGTGTTGGCCGTCGTGTTCTCCTCGTCCGCGGGCGGCCCCGGCAGGACCAGTCGACGCAGCACCTGGAGCGGACGTGGCACCAGCGCCGCCGTCTCGCGGGCGAAGGGGGTCAGCACGCCGACGAGGTCGTCGGTGGTCCAGTCCCCCGCCATGTACGCCTCCCCGAATCCGATGAGACCGGTGGCCCCGATCCGGCGGGCGAACGGGCCAGGCCGGCGGACGAGAATCCGTGGCACCTCGGCCCCCGCCGATCCGCCGGTGACGCCGCCGGGATACTCGACCCGCACGCCCACGCGCCGGGCCGCGCGGCGGAACAACGCGGACGCGGCGGCGCCCCGGGCGCGCGCCACCGCCCCCGCGGGCACGACGTCGAGGCCGGGCCACCGCCGATCCGCCGGCACCGATTCGCCCTCAGCGGCCGTCTCCCCGGCGGTGGCGTTGCCATCCACGGCGTCGTCGTCTACTACGTCGTCTTCGACTACAGAGCCTTCACAGGCGGCGCGTGCGCTCATGTCCCGACCTGCCGTCCTTTCGCGTTCGATCGTCGTCGTTGCGGTGTTCGGTGTCGGCCGTCATCGGCCGGTCTTGCGCGGGCCGCGGCACGATCGGTAGTCCCCGACGCCACAGCCGGATGCCCTGCAACCGGATCCGGGCCGCCACCACCCACGGCGCGAGCGGTGTCGTCACCTGCGCGAGCAGGACGCGCCGGGCCGTCGCCGGCCGGGCCCGGCCGGTCAGGGCGGCGAAGAACGGCCCGGTCTCCGCCCGTTCCAGAACGATCGAGATCCGCACCCGACCGTCGGCCGCGGGCTCCGGGACCGACAGCCGATAGCGTCCGCTCACATCGTTGAACGGGGACACGTAGAAGTCCTTGTCGGCCAGCGCACGGCCGGACGGATCGACACCGACCACGTAGCAGTGCCGACCGCCGTAGGTGTTGTGGACCTCGGCGACGACGTGGGCGAGTGCGCCGTCGTGCCGATGACACCAGAACACGCTCAACGGGTTGAACACGTATCCGGCCACGCGCGGCGACATCAGCGCGGTCACCGGTCCGTTCGCCGGCTCGACACCGATCGCCCGCAGGTGGTGTTCCAGCCTGGTCCGCAGCGTCTGGCCCGGTGCGTACGGTTCCGGGAAGTGGTCGCCGGCCCGGAAACGGGCGAAGGGCCGGAGCGGGGCGGGCAGTCGCGGCGGATGGTCGATGTCGATCAGCCAGGTGCACGTCCGGTAAGCGAAGGCGTGCGCGATCGGTCCGGTCCGGCGGTGGACCACTCGTGCGCCGACGATCGAGGGAAGCAGAGAGGTCGACGACGTCATCGGTCCTCCTCGGACGGCGCGGGTGCCGACCAGTCGACACCGAGCGCCCGCGCCGCGCGCACACCGGACGCCGCACCGTCCTCGTGGAAGCCCCAGCCGTGGTAGGCCCCGGCGAACACGACCCGATCGGTATCCAGCTCGGACAGCCGGGCCTGTGCCGCCACGGAGTCCAGCGTGTAGACCGGATGCTCGTAGGTCATCTCGTCCAGGATCGTGCGGGGATCGACCACGTCGGTCCGGCCCATCGTGACGAGCATCCGTGGCTCGTCGGTGGGCAGCCGCATGAGCCTGGTCAGGTCGTAGGTCACGACGATCGGCGAGGGTGCCGCATCGGCGCCCGGCCGAAGCACCTCGTCGCGGACCTGGTAGTTCCACGACGCGCGCGCCCGGCGAGCCCTCGGCAGGACCGACTCATCGGTGTGCAGCACCGCGTGCTTCCGCAGATACGGCATCGCGCCGAGGATCTCCCGCTGCCGCGTCGTCGGCCGTGCGAGGAGCGCGAGCGCCTGGTGCGGGTGCGTCGCGACGACCACCGCGTCGAAGGTCTCGGTGCGGGTGCTCCCCTCCCGCTCGGAGACCACCTCGACCCCGGCATCGGTCTCCCGCACGGCCCGGACCGGCGACGACACCCGAACCTCGCCCCGCGCGGCGACGCCACTCGCGAGGGCGTCGACGTAGCTGACCGACCCGCCCACCACGGTGCGCCAGGTCGGCGAACCGAACACCGACAGCATGCCGTGGTGGTGGAGGAAGGTGAACAGATAGCGCGCCGGATAGTGGGCCGCGGTGTCCGGGTCACACGACCACACCGCGGCGACCAGCGGATACAGGAAGTTCTGCCGGAAGTATCCGGAGAATCGCTCACGGTCGACGAAGCCGGCGAGCGATTCCCGCGCGTCGCCGGTGTCGAGCGTCCTCCGCGCGGCGCGGTGGAACCGGCGGATCTCGGCGAGCATGCGCACATAGCGAGGTCTGGCGACGTTCGCGGCGGTCGGGAACAGCCCGGTGAGTCCGCGCGCACCCGCGTACTCGAGTCCGGTGATCTCCGAGCGGACGGACATCGACATATCGGTGTCCTGCGTGCGTACCCCCAGTTCGGCGAGGAGTCGTTGCAGGGTGGGATAGGTGCGGTCGTTGTGCACGATGAAGCCGGTGTCGACGGCCAGTTCGGTGCCCGACGGCGTCGTGACGAGGTGGGTGTGAGCGTGCCCGCCCAACCGGTCGTCGGCCTCGAACAGAGTCACCGGATGCGCTTCGGCGAGCACGTGCGCGGCGGCCAGGCCGGCGACACCGCTGCCCACCACCGCCAGGGATCGGAAGGTCATACCCGCTATTCGGAGCCGCCTCGGATCCGGATGGGTGCGGTCACCGCCCCGGATCTCCGGCGGCTCGCCGAGCACGCCCATCCGGGACGGGCCCGGCTCCGAATGATGAGTGAGCAGCGAAACACGCTGCCGTCGTCACAAGGAGTGATCATGAACTCGAACGCACGCTTCGCGATCGGACTTCTGCTGTGCGGCGCCGGCTTGTCGGCCGCCGCCGGCCTCGCCGGCACCGGCGCCGCCCAGGCCGCCCCAGACGTCTGCGGTGCGCTCCCCGGCCAGTCGTCGACGATGACGACGTGCTCGGCGAAGGCCGGGCCGGATGCCATCAGCCTCGCGATCAGCGACGGCGGAGGTATCGCCTGGTCGCAGGGTGACGACCTCTCCGGTCCCGCCGCTATCGCGATCGGCCCCGGCGCGTCGGTGCAGGCCACGGGCGTCCGGCCCGGTCTGTCCATCGGGATCGCCGGGCCCGGCGCTCACGTGGTGATCGACGGCAGGAAGGGACCGGTATGCAGCGGCAAGGGATTCGCGTTCGCCGGCGACTTCCAGACGCTGCGGGGTTGCCGGCAGTAGGCCGCCGCCACCATCCGCACCCATCTCGACAAGGAATAGCTATGACAATCCGGTTCCACCTGGGCCGACGGGCGCTCTCGGGCCTGCTGGCCGTGACACTCGCCGCCGCCACGGCGCTCGCCGCCGCGCCCGCGCACGCCGCGCCCGCCGGTTCTCTCCAGCCGGTCCCGCGCCTCGACGTCGAACGCTACCTCGGCACCTGGTGGCAGCAGGCCGCCATCCCGGGCTTCTACAGCGTCCGGTGTCTGCGCGACACCTCCGCCCACTACGGTCTGATCGACGCCACGACGATCTCGGTGAACAACACCTGCGTCTCGCCGGCCGGGCGGCCCGACGGCATCCGCGGGCAGGCGAAAGTCGTCGATCCGCGGTCCCGGGCGCAACTCTCGGTCAGCTTCCCCGGGGTACCGGGGACCCTGAACCCGCAGAACACGCCGAACTACATCGTCACCTGGGTGGCGGACGGCCCTCGCCCCGGAGATCCGTACGAGTACGCCATCGTCGGTGACCCGACGCGACTGTCCGGGTTCATCCTCAGCCGAGACCGGGTGATCTCCACCCGGACCCTGCTCATGCTGCGCGACAAGGCCGAGGAACGCGGCTTCAACACGTGCCTGTTCCTCACTTCTCCCACGACCGGCGGCCGGAGCGACTACCTGCCGCTGTGCCTGGTCCGCTGAGCCCCGGACCGCGGTGGGCGGCGCGGCACCCGCCCGCTCACCGCGTCCGCTGCCGGTAGAGCCAGACGCCGAGAACCAGCAACCAGATCGGCAGGACCACGGCGAGCATCGTCCACTGCTTCTGGCCCACCATCATCGCGGCGGCGATGAACATCAGCACGGCGCTGAAGAACATCACGAAGTTCGGGTTCACGGTCGACGCTCCTTCGGCGGGGCTGCGTGATCGACTACGCGCCGAGCAGCTTGCCGCCGAGGTACTCGGCGACCTTGTCGAGAGCGACGCGCTCCTGGGTCATGGCGTCCCGCTCGCGGATGGTCACGGCGTGGTCGTCGAGCGTGTCGAAGTCGACGGTGACGCAGAACGGGGTGCCGATCTCGTCCTGGCGGCGGTAGCGCTTGCCGATGCTCTGCGCGTCGTCGTACTCGATGGCCCAGTGCTTGCGCAGCTCGTCGGCGAGATTGCGCGCGGTCGGCGCGAGCTCGTCCTTCTTCGACAGCGGCAGCACCGCGGCCTTGATCGGGGCGAGGCGACGGTCGAGCCGGAGCACGGTCCGGACGTCGGTGCCGCCCTTGGCGTTCGGCACCTCTTCCTCGGTGTACGCGTCACACAGGAAGGCCATCATCGAGCGGCCGAGGCCGGCCGCGGGCTCGATCACGTACGGGGTGTATCGCTCACCGGTGGCCTGATCGAAGAAGCTCAGGTCCTCGCCGGAGGCCTTGCTGTGCGTCGACAGGTCGTAGTCGGTGCGGTTCGCGATGCCCTCCAGCTCACCCCACGGATTCCCGGAGAAGCCGAACTTGTACTCGACGTCGGTGGTGCCCTTGGAGTAGTGCGACAGCTTCTCCTGCGGGTGCACGAAGAGGCGCAGGTTCTCCGGGTCGATGCCGAGGTCCACGTACCAGTCGTGGCGGGCCTGGATCCAGTACTCGTGCCACTTCTCGTCGTCGCCCGGCTTGACGAAGAACTCCATCTCCATCTGCTCGAACTCGCGGGTGCGGAAGATGAAGTTGCCCGGCGTGATCTCGTTGCGGAAGCTCTTGCCGATTTGCGCGATGCCGAACGGCGGCTTCTTCCGCGAGGTGGTCAGCACGTTCTTGAAGTTGATGAAGATGCCCTGCGCGGTCTCCGGGCGGAGGTAGTGCAGGCCCTCCTCGTCGGCGACGGGGCCGAGGAAGGTCTTGAGCAGGCCGGAGAACTCGCGCGGCTCGGTCCAGGCCCCGGGCTGACCGGTCTCCGGGTCGTTGATGTCGGCCAGACCATTCTCCGGCGGGTGGCCGTGCTTCAGTTCGTACGCCTCGATGAGATGGTCCGCGCGGTAGCGCTTGTGCGTGTGCAGCGACTCCACCAGCGGGTCGGTGAAGACGTCGACGTGGCCGGACGCCTCCCAGACCTGACGCGGCAGGATCACCGAGGAGTCGAGACCGACGACGTCGTCCCGCGAGGTGACCATGCTGCGCCACCACTGGTCCTTGATGTTGTTCTTCAACTCGACGCCGAGCGGCCCGTAGTCCCACGCCGAACGCGTACCGCCGTAGATCTCACCGCACGGGAACACCAGGCCACGCCGCTTGGCGAGGTTGACGACGGCTTCGACTTTGGATTGCACGGCCACGGCTGACTGATCTCCAGGATTGAGGACTCGACGAAATTGTATATTGACGAAATTGCATATTGCAGTGGTCGCATGCAACGCGAGACACCGACCTACAGCCTATCCCGGCTCACTTCCTGATCCGTGCCCGGCACCAGGCGCCGGTGGTCGGCAACAGCGCGAGGACCGCGACGATCACCGGGAAGACCACGAGCATCACAGCCATCACCGTGTACGCCACCGGGAACGGATCCTCGTCGAACCCCAGGCTGCGGCTGTACCCGTTGGCGGCATCCCAGATGTGAATGTTGACCCGGATGTACCAGATGTTGGCCGCAAGCGCGATCAACGCCGACGCGGCAACCAGGTAGCGGCCCCAGTTGCGTCGCAGGAGCAGACCGATCGCACCGGCGAGCAGCATGACCGCCAGCAGAGCGCCGATGGCGATGAACGGCCGCGCCTCCAGCGACAGCCGATGGAGTGCGTCGGAATACGCGAGGTCCGCGGCCTTGTCGTGCTGCGTCTCGTCGTACTGCTCGTCGATGTCGGCGAAGTCGCTCCACAGGCCGCTCCCGAACGAGCCGACGAACGCGTTCGCGCCCGCGTGCAGCACCTCACCGAGATGCCCGACGGCGCCCAGGATCGCGAGCACGGCCGCGACGATCCCCGTCCAGGCCGTGGTCCGTGGCTGCGGCCCCGCGACCGCGCCTCCGCGGGACATACCACCGTAGGGCGGCACCGCGTACGACGGAGCCGGCCACGACCAGCCGAACGGCGCGGGGCCGCCGCATGCGGGAGGGCCTATGGGCGGTCTTCCGGACGCGGGCGCGTCGTACGTCCTGGGCCGGACCGGTGGCACGCCCGCTGAACGGGGCGCCGGTTGCGCTGGACGAGCTGGAGGGATCCGGCCGTGCGGAGTCGGACCGGCGGGTGGCAGACCGGCGGGCCGCGGGGCACTCCGCGGCGGACCTGCGAGCCCCGCTCCCGGATCCGGTCGCGGTCCGGGCGTTCCACCAGCGGTCATCATCGCTCCCGTCGTCATGCGCACCGGTCTTCGGGTTCGCATCCGGCTGGCGACTCAGATGTACACCCCTCCGCCGAACGCCCTCAGAACTGGGGTGTGGTCTCGACTTCGCTCGACCGGCATGCACTTCGCTCGACCGGCATGAAGTCCTCTCAATCGGCAAACCGCCCCCCGACCGGCCTTCACAAGGACATTGCGAGCTCGAGATACGGCATTTCGTCGATCGAGCGCCCGACGGACTCCTCGATGACAGCGGACAGTTTCGCGTACGCCTTCGGGTGCTGCTCCCGGTATCGCACGATCACCTCGCGGGCCTCGTCGGGCGTGAGCCGCCGGGCCACGGCAGGACGGCGCCGAGCAGTACCGATGGACACCCAGCAGTGCGGATCGACACCGAGATTCCGATACCACTGGGACGAACCGCCGAACCCGGAGGCCACGATCACGCGATCCTTCACCGGTCGCTCTATACATTCGAGCACGACATAGCGGTGTTCGCCGGACGTGCGGCCGACGTGCTCCAGCAGCAGCAGTCGGCCGCCGAACAGCACCCCGAGCCCGGCCCGGAACATCGGGATCGGAGCCCGCACCAGCCATCGGGTACGCAGCACCTTCGCCCCCAGACTCGCCATGACCGCATTCTATCGCCGAGCCACCGCCGCGAACTGGCCACATGGAAACGATTGCAAATAGGATGGACGCAACGCTCCGCGAAAGGACACCCGGGTGACTCAGACCGACCTTGCCCCGACCGCGTCGACGGCCGCCGACCACGCCGCCGCCAGCGAACTGCTGCGCGCACTCGCCGCACCCGCCCGGATCGCGATCGTGCTATCCCTCAACGAACGCGCGATGTGCGTCCACGAACTCGTCGACGCGCTCCATCTCAACCAGCCCCAGGTGAGTCAGCACCTCAAGGTGCTCAAGAACTCCGGCGTCGTCGCCGGGAACCGGCGCGGCCGCGAGGTGGAGTACATGCTGGTCGACGATCACATCGCGCACATCGTGCTCGACGCGCTGACCCACGCCACCGAAGGCAAGCAGGAGCGTGGCGCGTGACCCCCACCAAACCCGTCACCGGCCAGCGGACCACCCGCCAGCGTTCCGCGATCGCCGACCTCCTCGTCGCCACCGACGACTTCCTCTCGGCGCAGCAGCTGCACGACCAGCTGGTCGCCCGCGGCGACTCCATCGGCCTCACCACCGTCTACCGCAATCTTCAGGCGCTGGTCGACGCCGGTCAGGTCGACGCGATCTGGGACGGCTCCGGCGAGACGCGCTACCGCCACTGTTCGGACGAGCACCATCACCATCTGGTCTGCCGGTCGTGCGGGACCACGGTCGAGGTCCAGGCCGAGCCGGTCGAGAAGTGGGCCGCGCGAGTCGCCACCGACCACGGCTTCCAGGACATCTCACACACGGTCGAGATCTTCGGCACCTGCGCCGGCTGCGCCGGCTGACCAATCGTCAACCAATGGTTGACGATTCCCAGTCGTCAACTTATGGTTGACGCATGTCCGAAAGCGCCTCTCCCGCCCCCGCCATCCGTCTCGACGACCTGATCGACGCCATCAAGAAGGTCCACGACGACCCGCTCGACCAACTCACCGACGCCATGCTCGCCGCCGACCACCTCGGCGACGTCGCCGATCACCTGATCGGCTACTTCGTCGACAACGCCCGGCGCACCGGCGCCTCGTGGACCGACATCGGCGCTTCGATGGGCGTCACCAAACAGGCCGCGCAGAAGCGCTTCACCCCCAAGGAACCCGGAACCGCGGCCGACCTCGACGCGAACCAGGGCTTCAACGCCTTCACGCCGCGGGCACGCTCGGCCGTCGCCGCCGCGCACACCATCGCCAAGGACGCCCGGAACGCCGAGGTGACCCCGGCCCACCTGCTGCTCGGGATCCTTGACTCGCCCGAATCGCTGGCCGTCGCCCTGATGGAGAAGGGCGGCGTGGATCTCGCCGCGCTCGGCGATCGCGCCCGCGCCGCCTTCGGCGCCGCGTCCGACGAGATCCCGGCCCTCATCCCGTTCGACGCCGCCGCGCGCAAGGCACTCGAACTGACCTTCCGCCAGGCACTGCGGCTCGGCCACAACTACGTCGGCACCGAGCACGTGGTCCTCGCACTGCTCGACGTCGAGGACGGGTCCGGCCCGCTGAGCGACTCCGGCGTCGACACCGCGGACTTCGAGGCCCGGCTCCTCGAGATGCTGGCGAGCCTGAAGCCGGACGGCGAGTCGTAACGCGGCGGCATCACGTCGCGCGATCGCTCGGCACCCGGCCGTTTCCTCGCCGCGGCGGCTCGGAAGCACTCAGCGGTGTGGTTCGAATCAGCGAGGCGCGACGACGACCGTGAACCGCACCGGCTCCGCTGTGCTCCCCGCCGTCATCGCAACCTCGGTGATGCCGGGGGCGCGCGCGACGACTCCCGGGTTGAACCGTGCGCTCCCGTCGTTTCGGCCCGCCACGAACGACGCCACCGCCGGGTCGGCGACCTGCCCGCGGTAGCTCGTCACCGGTACGTCGCCGGTGTCGATGTTGAGGACGCGCCCGACGGTGAGATGGACGATGGCACCGGACAGGCCGTGCACGCTCATCGTCACCGGACCGATCAACCCGGGCGGCTGTCCGGCTGAGGACGGGCCGGTCTCAACGCCGGCGCCGCAACCACTGACCGCCGCAAGTACTCCGAGGGCCGCCACCGCTCCCGCCGCTCGGAAGCCACCGAACCAGGTCATGGCGTCGACGCTACGCCGTGGAGTCCGGTCCGCCGACGCGCGTGCCCGATTCGTTCTCAGCGCGCGTGCCCCGAATCCAGCCGCGTCCCTGGCCGATGATCACGGTGACGTCCGTGATGGCTCCGGTCTCGCGGGTGGTCGTCGCCCGCCGCCGCCCAATCCGCTGGCGACACGCGGCCGGGCGGCACACGCGGGAGCGAGCGGCGCCGGATCTGCGACCTGGCCGCCGCAAGGTCACCGGCCCGCCGAGTCCGTCGCTCACCGCCCCGTCTCTCACGCCCCCGATTCCGAGGCCGGGGGCGGCGCGGCCCGGCTGCGGGTGCGCCGCCAGACTGTCTATTCCGCGCAGTGCGGTTGCAACCAGCGTCGGCGCAATCGTTGAGCGGCGGCGTCTTCCACACGAGTCTGGGAATCCCCGGCCCCCGGATTCAAGGAACGACGACATGCCCCACTTCGACGGCGCCCGCGGGCGTCTGTACTACCGCCACTGGCGAGCCGCCTCGCCGACCGGCGACAGCTCCCGGACCGGCGCCCCGCGCGCCACCCTGGTGTTCCTGCACGGCTACGGCGAGCACAGCGGCCTCTACCACCGGTTCGCGAATCAGCTGAACGCCCGCGGCATCGAGGTCTGGGCACTCGACCAGTACGGGCACGGTCTCAGCGACGGCGACCGCGGCCGCATCGAGGAACTCGGCGACGCGGTCGACGCCGCCCAGCGGCTCGTCGTGCGTGCCACCCGGGAGCACCCGGAGACACCGGTCTTCCTCGCCGGACACTCCCTGGGCAGCGTCGTCGCCGCGCTCACCGCGCTCGCCGGCCCCGGCCGATTCCGCGGCCTCATCGTCAGCGGCAGCGCCCTGAGCCCGCTCCCCTGGCTCGACGACGCCGACCCCGCCCCGGTCGAACTCACCCTCGACGCCCTCTCGGCCGACGAGTTCTACCGCGACGAACTCGTCAACGACCCGCTCGCCTTCACCGAGGGCGACCTCGTCGCCCTCGCCTCCCGCCTGTTCCCGCCGGCCTGGACCGTCCTCGCCGAGGACCTGCCCGGTCTCGACCTGCCGATCCTCGCCGTGCACGGCGCCGACGATCCCGTCGCCCCACTGGACCTGCTCCAGGACTGGCGTGATCGCCTCGGCGACCTGCGCATCGAGGTGTTCGACGGCGCTGCCCACGACGTGCTCAACGAGGTGGCGCACCGCGAGGTCGCGGCGGTGATCGGCGACTTCATCGACGCCGAGTCGGCGGCGAAGGCCGCGGCGTGAGCGGCGCGTCGACCCTGCACGTCACCGATGCCGAACGGGCGGCGCTCACGACGGCCGCGCAGTTTCCGCTGTTCGACGCGATCCGCGGCCGTCGTTCGCGGCGGTTCCCGGTCGGCGGGTCGATCCCGTCCGGGGAACTCGCGTACACGAGTTCCGAACCCGTCCAGCCGCTGTCGGAGACCGAGCGGGCCGTCGTGCTGTCCGCGGTCACCGGGGTCACCGGATTCCACTTCGGCATCACCCACCACCCCGGCTACGCCCCGAAGCTCCCCAACTATCCCGGCACCGCCGTCGGCCGCACCTTCCCGACCGCCGCCGGGTTCGGTACCACCGACTTCTTCTTCACCGACGACACCGGCACCTACTTCCTCTCCAGCCGTGATTCGCTCCCCGAACCCGCCGACACCGGCGACGACCTGGAGGACTGGCTGAACCAGACGGTGTCCCGCTATCGGAAGCTCTCCGACCGGCGTATTCACCTCCCCCGCGAGGAGCCCTATCTGGAGGGCCACAACACCTGGATCGCCAACCACCCCGGCTCCCTGCTGGTGATCCCGGTCGCCGACCTCGCCCAGCACTTCATCGCCAACCTCGCGTTCTTCCTGCAGAACGGCTACGGCGTCTACGACGACGTCAACCACCGTCCGATCCCGGGTGCCGACGACTCCTCGCTCCGCCATGCGGGCGAGCCCTTCCCGCTCTCGTTCGTCGAGCAGTACACCCTCGCCGAAGCGAGCGCCGAACTGATCACCGCCGCCTACAACGGGCATCTGGTCCTCGGCGCGCTCGGCCTCGGCGGCTGGACGTTCGACGGCATCGACCGGCTCTCGATCCTCGGCGCCTCCGGCGACCCGGACGTGCCCGGACTCGGCTTCGACGTGCAGTACGACGACCGCTGGGCGCTGCCCAATCCGACCGGTCTCCCCGGGGTGTTCGAGACCCTGTCCCGGCCGCACGTCAGCGACGCCGCCGAGGCGGTGGAGCGCTTCGTCGAGCGCAAGTTCGGCCCGGGCGGACCACTCCACCCGCGGACACCCGGACCGTGGCACGACACCGCTCGCGTCCGCGGATCCGCCGCCCCCTACGACCGGCGTTTCCGCGACCTGCTGACCGCGCAGGTGGCCTACGTCGACGACACCTTCGGGAAGATCCCGGGCACCGTCCCCACCGTCCACATCCTCAACTATCTGCAGGCCCAGCACCTGGATACCGCCTTCTACGACACCCACTTCACGCCCGGCGCCTACCTGTCCACCCATCGCGACCACCAGAAAGCGTGGCACTCATGACGCTCCAGCTCGACGACGCCGCACCCGCCCTCGAGACCGGGGTGCGCCTGGACGCCGTCACCGACCCCGACCGGATCCGGGAGACCTTCGCGACCTTCACCCGCGCGATGCTCGGCCTCGACCTGGCGCACGTCGATCCGGTCGACCTCATCGAACCCGGCCGCTATCTCGCGGCCTTCGACGGCGATCGGGTGATCGGCGGTGCGGCGTCGTACACCGGCACCCTCACCGTCCCGGGCGGTGCGCGAATCCCGCACGCCGCGGTCAGCCAGGTCGGCGTGCTGCCGACCCATCGCCGCCGTGGGATCGTCAGCGCCCTGCTCCGGCGTCAGCTCGACGACGCCGCCGCGCGCGGGGAACTCGTCGCGTCGCTGCGCGCCTCCGAGGCGACCATCTACGAACGGTTCGGCTACGGCGTCGCGACCCGCAGCCGGTCGGCGACCGTCGACCGGCGCCGCACCGAGCTGCGCGACTCGGTGCTCGGCTCCGGCACGATCCGGCTCGCCGACGACACGCCCTCCGTGGTGGAGGGGATCTACGCGTCCGGCGGCGGGGTCGGCAGGATCTCCCGGCACGACGGGTGGTGGCGGTCCCAGGAACGACACGCCGCCGCCCACCCCGGACCGCGCTACACCGCCGTGCACAGCACCGGCGGCGCCGACGACGGCTACGTGGTCTACCGCCCGCTCGACCCGGCGGGCTGGTTCACCAGCCGCGAGAAGACCATCGTCGTCGACGACCTCGTCGCGCACTCCGACGCCGCCTACCGCGGCCTCCTGCGGCACCTGTTCGGCCTCGACCTGGTCGACCGCATCCGGTTCGGGGCGCTCGCCGTCGACGACCCGCTGCCCCTCGCGCTGACCGACGAACGCGCGTTCACCTCCGGGCCGGTGCACGACGAGACCTGGCTGCGTCTGATCGACGTCGAACGTGCCCTCGACGCCCGTATCTACCGGCCGGCCCCCGCCGTGGTCCTGGCCGTGCACGACCCGCTGCGCCCGCAGAACTCCGGCGTCTACGAGATCGGCCCGGCCGGGGTGTCCCGCACCGGGGCACCGGCCGAGGCGACCGTCGGGGTCGCCGAGCTGGCGTCCGCGTATCTCGGCGGGACCGACTGGTGGCGGCTCGCCGCGACCGGACGGATCGTCGTGCACCGGCCCGGCGCGGCGGAACGTCTCGACGCCCTGTTCGCGACCGATCGCCGGCCGTTCGCCGGCACCGTCTTCTGAACCACCACTCCCGAACCACCGCCCCACCTCAACGAGAGAACTCCGATGACCGACACGCTCGCCGCGACCACCTCCCGCACCTATCTGCGACCGCCCACCGCCGACCGCGATCTGCTGTTCGCGCGTTTCACCCCCCTCTTCGCGCAGATCGCCGAGGGGAACGTGGACCGCGAACGCAGCCGGACCTTCCCGTACGCGCAGGTGGACCTGCTGAAGACGAACGGTTTCGGCCTGCTGCGGATCCCGGAGGAGTTCGGCGGCTACGGCGCATCGCTGGAGCAGACCTTCGACCTGCTCGCCGCGCTGGCGGCCGCCGACCCCAACGTCGCGCACGTCTGGCGCAACCACCTGGCCTTCGTCGAGGACCGTCTCAACGCGGCCCGTTCGGCCGCCACCGACCGCTGGCTCGCCCGCTTCCGCGACGGCGAGTTCGTCGGCGGCGGCTGGACCGAGGCGAACAACGGCACATTCGCGAACATCGCCACCACCGTCCGCCGCGACGGGGACGTCTACCGGGTGGACGGCGCGAAGTTCTACGCCACCGGCAGCCTCTACGCCGACTGGCTCGACGTGATCGGCGCCTCCGAGGACGGCCTGCTCACCGCACTCGTCCGCCGCGACGATCCGGGGGTCGAACTCACCGACGACTGGACCGGATTCGGGCAGCAGACCACCGCGAGCGGCAGCGCCACCTATGCCGGAGCCGCGGTGGACCCGGACGATGTCTTCGGCATCACCGAGCGCTTCGTCTACCAGGGCCACTTCTATCAGGTGGCGATCCTGGCCGTGCTCACCGGCATCACCGCCGCCGCCGTCCGCGAGGCGACGACGGCGTTGCGGGCCCGGGCCCGCAACTACCCGCAGGCCGCCGACCAGACACCGACGCGCGACCCGCAGCTCCTCCAGGTGATCGGCGAGGCCGACGCTCACGGCTTCGGCGCGGCCGCGGCGCTCTCGGCCGCCGCCCGCGATCTGGATGCCGTCGCCGCCGCGCACGCCGCCGGAGACCTCGACGCCCGGACCGCCCTGGTCCGCGCCGCGCAGCTGTCCACCGACCGGGCTCAGCTCGTGATCATCGAGCACGCGCTGACGGCCACCACCGAGGTGTTCGACGCACTCGGGGCATCGGGCGTCTCGTCGTCCATCGCGCTGGACCGGCACTGGCGCAACGCCCGCACTCTCGCCTCCCACAATCCGCGGGTCTACAAGGCCCGGATCGTCGGGGACTGGCTGGTCAACGGCACCGACCCGGTCCCCGTGCTGGGCGGCATCGGCGGTCCGCGCGGAGGTCAGGGGAATTGAGCACGTACACGCCCTATCTGGCACTCGGGATCACCGGTGACCAGGTGATCGATCTTCTCGCCGACGACGCCCTGCGCGCCCGCTGGGACCGCCTTCCCCTGGGATTCACCGTTCCCGGCGTCGAACGTCTCGACCCGGCGGCCACGTCGTCGTACAGCCTCGAGGCGACCGTGACGGCCACGTTCCTCGCGGCCGGCTCCGACCGCGCACGACTCCTCGCGCCGGTGGGCTTCGGCCGCGATCACCCCTACAACGTGGCACGACGGTCCGCCTCGGCCGGTCACCTGGCCGGCGGCCGGATCGGCCTCGTCTTCACCGAACGGCACTCGCCGCTGCCGGCGGGTGAGCCGTGGCTGCGGCCCGGTGAGGACCCGCCTCACCGCTTCTGCGACGGTCTCGGCGCCGTCCGCGACCTGGAGCAGAGCTGGCCGTATGACGCGGTGCTCGCCGACCGCGCCGCGGGCGTGTTCGTCGATTCCCGCCGGATCGACCGCGTCGACGCCGACGGCGCCTACCGGATCGCCGGGCCGCTCACCGTCCCCGAACCGGCGACCGGCGCCGGTGTCCTCGCCTGGTACTCACCGCGCGGCGGCCCCACCCCGGTCCCCGCCGATCTCTCGATCGGCCCGGACGGACAGGTCGTCATCCTCGACCGGAAGGAACGAACGCTGAGTTGGACGGGCGCCCCCGACGGACTGCTGCTGAACAGCCGCCCCGGCGAGACGCTTCCGGCGCTGCTCGACGCCGCCGAGCACCTTCTCGGTGCGGGCCTGCGACCCACTCCGCCCGGCCCCCTGCGGCCGGCGCTCGGTGTTCCGCTCGCCGGCCGCACTCTCGATCCGGCCCCGGCCTTCGATCTCGCGGAGGCAACGCGATGAGCGCCCGCGACGGCCATGTGATCCTCGGTGTCAACGCTCTGGTGCTCGGCTACCTGCCCGCGTCGTGGCAGAGTCCGCGACTGCACGCCCACTCGTTCGTCGATCCGGACTACTGGATGCGGATCGCTCAGACGGCCGAACGCGGCACGCTCGACGCCCTCTTCCTCGCCGACATCCCCGCTCTCTACGATCCGGCGTACGACGCCAACCCGGCTCATCTGGAACCCACGGTGAACTGGGCGCACGTGGCCGCGCACACCGAGCACATCGGGCTGGTGGCCACCGCGTCGACCACCTTCAACGACCCCGCCGAGCTCGCCGAACGCCTCGCGACCCTGGACTACGTGTCCGGCGGCCGCGCCGCCTGGAACATCGTGACCTCGCGTGGACCGGCCCCGGCCCGGAACTACGGGCTGCCCGACGTCCCGCTGCGCGACGACCGCTACGAACGGGCCTCCGAGTTCGTCGACGTGGTCACCGGACTCTGGGACTCCGCGCGCACCGGCCGGTCCGTCGTCCACCACGGGGAGCACTTCGACGTCGCCGCACGGCTGCGCACACCGCCCTCACCGCAGGGCGCACCGGTGCTGTTCCAGGCCGGCGGCTCGGCACAGGGCCGGGCCCTCGCCGGGCGGGTCGCCGAGGGGGTGTTCGCGGCCGAACTGACCCTCGACGGCGCGATCGAACACTATCGGCAGGTCAAGCGGCTCGCCGTCGCCGCGGGCCGCTCACCCGACGCCGTGAAGATCGTCCCCGGGCTGCTCACCACGCTCGGCAGCACCCACGCCGAGGCCGTGCGGCGCAGCGACGACCTGCACGATGCCGGGCCGCCGTCGTACTCGGTGCGGTGGCTGTCCGGGGCGATCGGCGTCGACGCGAGCACCTTCGACCTGGACGCGCCGTTCCCGCGCGAGGTGCTCGATGCCCCGCCCGATCTACAGCACTTCACCGGCAGCGTCGGGTTCCGGGAATCGATCGTCGCGCAGATCCGCCGCACCGATCCGACCGTCCGCGAATACCTGCGGCAGTCGCGCTACCTCGGTTCGGGGCACGCCGGTTTCGTCGGCACCCCGGAAGAACTCGCCGACCGGATCGAGGAGTGGTTCGCCGCCGGCGGCGTCGACGGCTTCAACCTGCAGCCCGACGTCCTCCTCGACGGCCTCGAGGTGATCGTTGACGAGGTGATCCCGATCCTGCGCCGCCGCGGCCTGTACCGCCACGAATACGCGACGTCGACCCTGCGCGGCCACCTCTCCGCGGCC
Organism: Gordonia sp. PP30; assembly: GCF_023100845.1. Lineage (NCBI taxonomy): Bacteria > Bacillati > Actinomycetota > Actinomycetes > Mycobacteriales > Gordoniaceae > Gordonia > Gordonia sp. PP30. Next base: position 2,960,729 of record NZ_CP095864.1, read on the forward strand.
GCACCGAGCGCACCGTTGCACACCCCGGCCCGGGCATCCGCCTGAATCGCCGAACTCACGAGAGAAGTCAGCCCCATGAACCTGCTCTACCTCTGTACCGACGTGTGCGCGACCGCCGGGATCACCCCCGCCGAGCTGATCGCCGCCGACCGAATCACCCCGACCTCCACCGCACGCCGCGGTGACCTCCACACGCACAGAAGGCATTCCGATGACCCTCACCCACGATCCGGCGCCGGCTTCCGCCGCATCTCCCGCACCTGACACGCGGCCCGAATCCCTGCCGTCCGCCGAGATCACCCTCGCCGGACGCACCCTGACCTCCGCCGAGCACACCGGCCTGCGCAGAGATGCACTGGGCTCCTGGGGTGTGTTCGCCCAGGGACTGGCCGCGGCGGCACCGTCCGTCGCCCTCGCCTCCGTGCCGATATCCCTGTACGTCGCGGCCGGGAAGGGCGCCGCCTGGGCCGCCGTCGTCGGCCTCGTCATCGCGCTGCTGCTGGCCGCGACCATCGGTTTCCAGGCACGACGCACCGTCTCGTCCGGCTCGCTCGGCACCTACGCCGGCAACGGTCTCGGTCCGGCCGCCGCGTTCGCCGCCGGCCTCGCGCTCCTGCTCGGCTACATCGGCTTCGCGACCACCGGGACGCTCGGCGGCGTCCTCTACGTGGACTCGTTCCTCACCGAGATCGGTATCGGATCCGAGGCGACGTGGTTCAAGCTGCTGCTCGCGACCGTAGTCGCCGTCGTCGCGATCTATCTGCCCTACCGCGGTGCGTCGCTGGCGGCGAAGTACGAGCTGGTCTTCGAACTGGTCGCCGTCGTCTCGGTGTTCGTGATCATCGTCGCGTCGTACATCTCGTACGGCTTCCGGATCGACACCGCGCAGTGGAGTCTCAGCCATCTCGGCAACAGCTCGACCTTCGTCGCCGCCGTCGTCGGTGTCGGGTCGTACGCCGGTTTCGAGTCGGTGGCCTCGCTGGGCGCCGAGGCCCGCGACGCCCACCGGACCATCGCTCGCTCCCTGCTGCGGGTGGTGCTGCTCCTCGGGGTGCTCTACATCCTCGCCACGTACCCGCAGGTCCTGCAGTTCGGATCCATCGACAACGACCAGGCGATCCTCCCGCAGCTCGCCGACTCCACCGGCGTGCCGTGGATCAAGCCGGTGGTGAGCCTGACGGTCGCCGTCGCGTTCATCGTCTTCGTGACCGCGGTGACCAATTCGGCGGCGCGCTCGCTGTTCACCCTGTCGCACGAGGGCGCTCTCCCGAAGGCGTTCAGCCGTGTCCATCGCCGGCACGGGACCCCGTGGGTCGGGGTCGCGTTCGTCGGCGTGCTGGCGATCGCCTTCTCGTGGGCGGCGACGCTCAGCAACGCCGGCCGCCTGATCTTCGACGTCTACGGCGGCTATGTCGCGACCTGGGGATTCCTTATCAGCTACCTGCTCGTGGTGATCGCGACCCCGATCTGGCTGTACCGGATCAAGGCGCTCACCCCGCTGCGGGCGGTCGTGTCCGGGGCCGCCCTCCTCGCCCTCGGATACGTGATCGTCAGCAACGTGGTGCCGACACCGGAATGGCCGTACAACATCCTGCCGTTCGTGTTCCTCGGCCTCCTCGCCCTCGGCCTCGCCTGGTACACGTACCTGCGGTTCACCCGGCCGGAGGTGGCCCGGCGGATCGGCTCCATCCAGACCTTGTCGATCGAGGAGCAGGAACGCCTCGCCGATCTCGGCCTGCTTCAAGAACAGAAGGAACAGGCCCCCTCGGCGACCTGAGCCTCTCAGCCGCATTCCGTCCCCCCACCCGATTTCCGTCGCCGCACCCGGTTTCCGTCGCACCACACGCACTGCTGCGGCGGGTGGAACGGAAACCGGGTGGGGGACGGATTCCGGCTTGGAGGTGTTCGCCGGTCAGGCGCTGCCGAAGCGGCGGTCGCGCTTGGCGTACTCCAGGCAGGCGGCCCACAGGTCGCGCCGGTCGAAGTCGGGGAACAGTTTCTCCTGGTAGACCATCTCGGCGTACGCGCTCTGCCAGAGCAGGAAGTTGGAGAGCCGCTGCTCGCCGGAGGGGCGGAGGAACAGGTCGACGTCGGGCATGTCCGGCTCGTCGAGATAGCGGGCGAAACTCGCCTCGGTGATGCGTTCGGGGTCGATCTCCCCGCGGGCGGCACGGCGGGCGATCTCCCGGGCGGCGTCGGCGATCTCCGCGCGACCGCCGTAGTTGACGCACATCACCAGGGTCAGCACGTCGTTGTCCTGGGTCAGCTCCTCGGCGACCTCCAGCTCCTTGATCACCGAGCGCCACAGCTTGGGACGACGGCCCGCCCAACGCACCCGCACGCCCATCTCGTGCATCTCGTCGCGGCGGCGACGGATCACGTCGCGGTTGAAGCCCATCAGGAACTTCACCTCGTCGGGGCTGCGCGACCAGTTCTCGGTGGAGAAGGCGTACGCCGACAGCCACTTCACGCCGATCTCGATGGACCCGCACACCGAATCCATCAGCACGGCCTCCCCGCGCTTGTGCCCCTCCGTGCGCGGGAGCCCGCGGTCCTGCGCCCAGCGGCCGTTACCGTCCATCACCAGCGCCACGTGGTTCGGCACGAACTCCGGCGGGATGGCCGGCGGCACGGCACCCGACGGATGCGGGTCCGGCGGACGGATCGCGCGGGGAACCCCGGGCACCGGGCGGCGGCGAGTCAGTCGGGCCATCGGCGGCCTCACCTTCTTGTCGAGTCGGGGTGCTACGCGGTGGTGGCGGTCGGCGCGGCCTGGGCGGGAGACTCCGGCCGGGCCTGTACTGCCAGATTAGGCGGCGCATCGCGCTCGACGAGCGGCAGCGTCCGCAAGCGTCGTTCCAGATGCCACTGCAGGTGCGCCGCGATCAGCCCGGTCGCCTGTCGCTGCTGCGACGGGGTGGCCGCGGCGACGTCGGCCCAGTGCCCCCGGGCCAGCGCATCCATCAGTTCCAGCACACCGAGGGTCGGGGTCGCCGCGCCCGCAGGTCGGCAGTAGACGCACACCGCTCCCCCGGCCGCGACATGAAAAGCCTTGTGCGGTCCCGGATTCGCGCAGCGGGCACAGACGTCGAGCGCCGGCATCCAGCCCGCCGATCCCATCGCCCGGAGCAGGAACGCGTCGAGGATCTGCTGCCGCTCCCGGCGGTCCTCGGCCAGCGCGGTCAGCGCGCCCACGGTCAGCCGGTACAGCTGCTGGGCCGGGGCGCGCTCCTCACCGGCGAGTCGTTCGGCGGTCTCCAGAACGGCACACGCCGTGGTGTAGCGCGAGTAGTCGCGCGACATCGCCTCGCTGAAGGCGTCGAGCGTATGCACCTGGGTGACGATGTCCAGGCTGCGGCCCGGGTAGAGATTCACGTGCACGTGGGCGAACGGTTCCAGCCGCGCCCCGAATCTCGAACGCGTCCGCCGGATCCCCTTCGCCACGGCCCGGATCAGGCCGTGTTCGGCGGTGAGGAAGGTGATGATGCGGTCGGCCTCGCCCAGCTTGTGCTGGCGGATCACCACCGCTTCGTCCTGGTAATTCCTCACCCGGGCATTGTCTCATCGCGGGGCGACAAGCCGGGCTCCGACACGGTGACCGCCTACTTGCCCCTCTTGGCCTCGCGGCGGGCGAGGGCGGCATCGGCGGCGGCGTTCTCGGCCTGCGCCGCCTGCTTCGCGTCCCACCAGCGCCGCAGTACCAGATAGCCGATCCCCCAGGTGCCCAGCGCGGACACTAGCCAGACGACGACGGTCGACGAGATCCAGGCGGTGACACCGGAGATGGTCAGCGTATCGCTGATCAGGGTGGTGATCCAGAGCGCGAGAAGGGTGGAGACGAGGCCGATGCCGCCGAGGACCGCGGACGCGTACTTCCGGGCGACGTTGAACACGAACGGGGCGAGCAGCGACTGCAGCGCGGTGAACAGAGCGACCGCGATGAAGAAGCCGCGGGCGGTCAGATGGAAGCCGTCGATCGCCGCCCAGGCGACCAGGAAGGCCACCACCGCGGAGACGAGGCTCACCGCGACACTCAACAGGAAACGGATCATCGGAGAACTCCTTCGACGGCGCGGATCATCGGCGCAGGGACTGCGCTCGTGAAGTCATCGTGCCGTGGTTCGGCGGCTCGCGCATCATCCGGGACGGATGAGTCGAACCGATTCGGGTGGGTGGTCTCGACTTCGCTCGACCGTCATGTGGGCTTCGCTCGAGAGGCGGCGTTTCGACCCGCCTCCTCACTTCGTTCGTCGGCGGCTCAACGGGCGGTGGAGGTCCGGCTCAACGAGCTGTCTCGGCTCGACGCCTCGACGGGCGGTGGAGGTCCGGTTCGGCGGGCTGTGTCGGCTCGGCGGCTCGACGGGCGGTGAGTGCTAGAAGCCGAGGCGGCCGAGCTGTTTCGGGTCGCGCTGCCAGTCCTTGGCGACCTTCACATGAAGGTCGAGGTAGACGCGACAGCCGAGGAGCTTCTCGATCTGTTTGCGGGCGACGGTGCCGACCTCCTTCAGGCGCGAGCCGCGGTGGCCGATGACGATGCCCTTCTGGCTGTCGCGTTCGACGTAGAGGGTGGCGTGGACGTCGACCATCGGCGGCTCGGAGTCCTCCCGCGGGATCACCTCCTCGATGGTGACCGCGAGAGAGTGCGGGAGTTCGTCGCGGACGCCTTCGAGGGCGGCCTCGCGGATGAACTCGGCCATCAGGACCTGCTCGGGCTCGTCGGTCAGCTCGCCGTCCGGGTAGAAGGCCGGGCCGGGCTCGCAGAGCGAGACCAGCAGATCGGAGAGCACGTCGAGCTGCTTGCCGCTCTTGGCCGACACCGGGATCACCTCGGCGTCGGCGCCGAGCAGCTCCGACAGCTTGATCAGCTGCTCGCCGACCTTGTCGGGCGAGACCTTGTCGAGCTTGGTCACGATCCCCACCACCTTGGTGCGCCTCGCGAGCGGCTTGATCTGCTCGATGATCCACTTGTCACCGGGGCCGATCGGCTCGTCCGCGGGGATGCACAGACAGATGATGTCGACCTCGGAGAGGGTGTCGAGCACCAGCTCGTTGAGGCGTTTGCCGAGCAGCGTGCGCGGGCGGTGCAGGCCGGGGGTGTCGACCAGGACCAGCTGCGCGTCCGGCAGGTTCACGATGCCGCGGATCGCGTGCCGGGTGGTCTGCGGGCGGTTCGAGGTGATCGCGATCTTGTCGCCCACCAGCGCGTTGGTCAGCGTCGACTTGCCGGTGTTCGGCCGGCCGACGAAGCAGATGAACCCGGACCGGAACTCGCCGGCCTCGATGTCGGTGTCGGTCACTGCTGTTCTCCTTCCGGCACGACGGCCGACTTGTCCCGCTTGGTCTTCTTCGCGGCCTTCTTGTCCGGGTCCTTGACCCGCTTCTCGTGCTTGCGCACCAGCACCGAGGTGATCCGCTGCCGGCCCACCCGGTTGGGCCCGCCCTCGGCGGTCAGCAGCAGGCCCTTGATCTTCACCCGGGAGCCCGGCAGCGGCACGCGGCCGAGCTTCCAGGCGAGCAGACCACCGACGGTCTCCACCTCGTCGTCGCCGAGTTCGACGTCGTACAGCTCGCCGAGATCCTCGACGGGCAGCCGCGAGGAGACACGGTAGACGCCCTCGGACAGCTCTTCGATCGGGGCCACCTCGTCGGTGTCGTACTCGTCGGTGATCTCGCCGACGATCTCCTCCAGCACGTCCTCGATGGTGACCAGTCCGGCGATGCCGCCGTACTCGTCGACCAGCATCGCCATGTGGTTGTGCTGGGCCTGCATGTCTTCCAGCAGGTCGTCGAGACGCTTCGAGTCGGGCACGAACCAGGCTTCGCGCATCAGGTCCGCGGCGGTCAGATCGGTCGCCGTGGTGCCCTGCGGCAGCATCCGCTCGACGATGTCCTTGAGATAGATCACGCCCAGGACGTCGTCCGGGTTCTCCCCGATCACCGGGATCCGCGAATGGCCGGACCGGACCGCGAGGCTCAGGGCCTGCGTCGCCGACTTGTCGCCCTCGATCCAGACCATCTCCGGCCGCGGCACCATCACCTCGCGGGCATTGGTCTCGTCGAGCTCGAAGACCGACTGGATCATGCGGCGCTCGTCGTCGTCGACGACGCCCTGCGACTGGGCGAGGTCGACCACCTCCCGAACCTCCACCTCGGTGGCGAACGGGCCGTTGCGGAATCCGCGGCCCGGGGTGACGGCGTTGCCGAGCACGATCAGCACCCGCGTCACCGGTCGCAGCAGCACCCCGAGGGCGGTGAGCACCGGCGCGGCGACGAGCGCGATCGAGTAGGCGTGCTGGCGGCCGACGGTCCGCGGGCCGACGCCGACCGCCACGAACGACACGACCGTCATCGCCAGCACCGCCACCACGATGCCCCAGGTCAGCCCGAGCGCATCGGTGGCGAGGATGGCGACCAGCACGGTCGACGCCGTCTCGAAGCCGATCCGCAGCAGGACGGTGAGCCCGAGATAGGTGGAGCGCTGCTCGATCACCCGCAGCAACCGCCGGGCGCCGCCCCGCTCGCCGCGGACCAGGTCTTCCACGCGCGCCGCGGACACCGTCGACAGCGCCGAGTCGATCGCCGCGAAGGCGCCGGCCAGCACGGTCAGCAGTGCCGCGACACCCAGAAAGGCGATGTCGCGCACCATGAATCAGGCCCTCCCGGGGCCCGCGCCGGAACCGGAGTCGAAGCCGAGGTCGCGCATCAGGCGACTGTCCTTGGCCGCTTGGCGGTCCTCCCGGGCCCGGACCTCGCGGGCGTCGTACCAGTCGGCGATGATCCGGTTCTGCAGCCCGAACATCTCCTTCTCCTCGGCCGGTTCGGCGTGGTCGAAGCCGAGGAGATGCAGTACGCCGTGCACGGTGAGGACGGCCAGCTCGTGCTCGTAGCTGTGCCGCTGCGTCTTGGCCTGCTCGGCGGCGAACTCGGGGCACAGCACGATGTCGCCGAGCATCGCCGGGCCGGGTTCGGCGGCGTCCGGGTGGCCGCCGGGGGTGAGCTCGTCCATCGGGAAGCTCATCACGTCGGTCGGGCCGGGCAGGTCCATCCACTGCATGTGCAGGTCGGCCATGGTGTCGTTGTCCACCAGCTGTATCGACAGTTCGGCCGCGGCGTGCACATCCATGGCGGCCATCGCGAACCGCGCGACCTCGATGATCTGGTCCTCGGGGGCGTCGACCCCGGACTCGTTGAACAGTTCGATACTCACCGTCGCCGGCCTCCGTGGGTGTGGGCGCGCCGCTGCGCGCGATTGCCGGATGCCTGACCGCTCAGGGTGCCGTCCTCCTCGGCGCGGCCGTACGCGTCGACGATGTCGGCGACCAGCTTGTGCCGGACGACATCGGCACTGGTCAGCTCGGCGAAATGGATGTCGTCGATGCCGTCGAGGATGCGCGCGGCGATCCGCAGGCCGCTCCGCGCGCCACCTGGCAGGTCGACCTGCGTGATGTCGCCGGTCACCACCATCTTGGCCCCGAATCCGAGCCGGGTGAGGAACATCTTCATCTGCTCGCCGGTGGTGTTCTGCGCCTCGTCGAGGATGATGAACGCATCGTTCAACGTCCGGCCACGCATATATGCGAGCGGGGCGACCTCGATGACGCCGGCCTCCATGAGCTTCGGGATGGCCTCGGGATCCATCATGTCGTGCAGGGCGTCGTACAGGGGACGCAGGTAGGGGTCGATCTTCTCACTCAGCGAGCCGGGCAGGAAGCCGAGCCGCTCCCCGGCTTCGACGGCCGGGCGGGTCAGGATGATGCGGCTGACCTCCTTGCGCTGCAGCGCCTGCACGGCCTTGGCCATCGCGAGGTAGGTCTTGCCGGTGCCGGCCGGGCCGAGCCCGAAGACGATCGTGTTGGCGTCGATCGCGTCGACGTAGCGCTTCTGATTCAGGGTCTTGGCGCGGATCACCTTGCCGCGCCGGGCGATGATGTCCAGGCTGAGCACCTGCGCCGGGCTCTCCGCAGCCGCGGTGTCGGACAGGATCGACATCGACTCGCGGATCAGGTCCGGCGTGAGCGGGGTGCCGGTGCGGACCAGCGTCACCAGTTCGGCGATCACCCGCTCGGAGGCGGCGAGATCGGCGGGCCGTCCGGTCAGCGTCATCTTGTTGCCGCGGACGTGCACCGCCGCCGGTAGCTGCGACTCCAGGGTGCGGAGGTTGACGTCGGCGGCCCCCAGCAGTCCGGCCACCAGCTCGTGCGGGATCTCCAGGTTCGACGTCGCCTCACGGCCGGCCCGCTCGCCACGCGCCGGGCGCCCGGCGGGGTCGTCGTCAGTCACTAAGGTCTTCACTCCTGAAAGTCGCTGGTCAGTCGGAACCAGTCTATCCCGGCCTGTCGAATCGGTTCCCGGGCCGACCGCCTCTACAGTCCGAGGACCCGGAGGGTGGCGCGATGCGCCAGGCCGCGCAGGTCGAGGAACGCCGCGTGGTCGCCCGGCACCTCGGTGAGCGAGACGGTCTGCCCGCGCCCGGTCATCAGCTCGGCGTAGTGGCGACTCAGTTCCACCGGCACCGACTCGTCGTCGATCGTGTGCACGACGGCAACGGTCGCATCGGTGACCGGGGCGTGCGCCGGGGAGGCGTCGCGGTAGCGCTCGGGCGCTTCGTCGTACGTGGCCCCCAGGAAACGGACCAGCGAGGCGCGGTCGCGGGCACCGGGCAGGGTGAGGTCGAGGACCCCGGACTGCGGCACGACCAGCGCGATCCGGTGCTTCGCGGTCCGGGCGCCGAGCCGGGCGACGGACCAGGTGGCGAGTTGTCCGCCGGCCGAATGCCCGATGACTGAGACCGCGGTGCGGTCGACGCGTGCTCCGGCGAGGGCCAGCGCCTCGGCGACGGGTCCGTCCAGGGCTTGCAGGGCGGCGATCACGTCGCGGCCGGTCGTGGGCCAGCCACCGCCTTCCTCGATGCGCCGGTATTCGACGTTCCAGACGACGGCGCCGCGTATCGCGAGATCCCGGGCCACCGCGGTCTCGATGGTGAGCCCGAACTCGGTCGACCACGACCCGCCGTGCACGACGACCACCAGCGGCGCCCGCTGTTCGGACTCGGCCAGCGCGGGAATGTAGAGGTGCCCGAACTGGGAAGGGTGGTCGCCGTAGGCGATCTTGCAGCGCTTCACGCCGACCGTCACCGCGCCCAGCGGGCGGTCACCGCACCGAGCGCGCCAAGCGCCACCGCCCCGGCGGCGGCCGTCCGCAGCACCTCGGGACCGAGCACCACCGAACGTCCGCCGAGCGCCGCGAGATCGGCGACCTCCTCGTCGGTCAGTCCGCCCTCGGGCCCGATCACCAGCACCACCTCGGGCGCGGCCGAGAAATCGATGGACCGGAACGGCGTCGCCCCGTCCTCGTGCAGCAGGGCGACGACACCGCCCGCGGCGTGCACGCGCGCGCAGATCGCGCGGACGTCGATGGTGGTCGAGAGGTCGTGCACCTCGGGGATCCAGGCGCGTCGTGCCTGTTTGGCGGCGGTCGCCGCGGTGGCCCGCCACTTCTCGACGCCCTTGACCGCTTTGGCTCCCGACCAGCGGGCCACCGAGCGCGCGGCCTGCCACGGCACGATCGCGTCCGCGCCGGCCTCGGTCATCAGGTCGACGGCCAGTTCCGAGCGCTCCGCCTTCGGCAGCGCCTGCACCACGGTGACCAGCGGCACCGGGCGGGCGACGAACTCGACGCGGCCGGCGCGCACGGTCAGCCGGTCCTTGCCGGACACGTCGGTCACGGTGCACTCGGCGCGCGTGCCGCGGCCGTCGCCCACGATCACCTTCTCGCCCGCGCGGAGCCGCGTGACGGTGACCGCGTGTCGGCCCTCCGGGCCGGTCACCAGCGCGCTCTCTCCGGCGCGCGGGACGTCGTCGACCCAGAAGACCGGCGGTGTCATCGGCCCGCGAACGCGTTGCGCAGCCGGGAGAACAGCCCGCCGCTGCCGCCCTTGGACGATGCGGTCACGAGTTCGACGTCCTCGCCGCTCGCCTCGCGCAGCTTGCGCAGCAGGTCGGACTGGGTGCCGTCGAGCTTCGCGGGCACCACGACCTCCAGGTGCGCATGCAGGTTGCCGCGCAGCCCGGTGTTGAGGTGCGGCAGGCCCTTGCCCTTCACCGTCACCACGGTGCCCGGCTGGGTGCCCGGCGCGACGTCGATGGTCGCGACGCCGCCGAGCACGGTCGGGACGTCGAGCGTCGAGCCGAGCGCGGCGTCGACCATCGGCACCCGCAGCGTGCAGTGCAGGTCGTCCTTGTCGCGGACGAAGACCTCGTCCTGTTCCTCGCGAATCTCGACGTACAGGTCACCGGCCGGACCGCCGCCGGGGCCCACTTCACCCTGCCCGGCGAGCCGGACACGCATGCCGTCCTCGACGCCGGACGGGATCTTGACCGTCAGGGTCCGGCGGCTGCGGACGCGGCCGTCGCCGCCGCACTTGAGGCACGGATCGGGGATCACTTCACCGGCGCCGTGGCATTCGGGGCATTCGCGCACCGACACCACGTTGCCGAGGAACGACCGCTGGACCGACTGGATCTCGCCCTGGCCCTTGCACGTGGGACAGGTCTGCGGCCGCGAATCGCCCCGCGTGCCCGCACCGTCGCACACATCGCAGAGGACGGCGGTATCGACGGTGATCTCGCGTTCGGCACCGGCGGCGATCTCCTCGAGATCGAGTGTCACACCGACCAGCGCGGGCTCACCGGGGCGGACGCGCCCACGCGGCCCGCGCCCCCCGGCGAAGCCCCCGCCACCGCCGAAAAAAGTGTTGAAGATGTCCCCCAGGCCACCGAAGTCGCCGCCGAAACCACCGCCCATGCCGCCGGGGCCGGACAGCGGGTCGCCACCCGCGTCCACGATGCGCCGCTTGTCCGGATCGGACAGCACCTCGTACGCGGTGGTCACCTCTTTGAAGCGCTCCTCCTCGGCCGGGTTGATGTCGGGGTGCAGTTCCCGAGCGAGCCGGCGGTAGGCGCGCTTGATCTCGGTGTCGGTGGCACCCCGGGACACGCCCAGAGTGCCGTAGTAATCACGAGCCACGTGACAATCGTCCTTACTTACTCACTTCGACTATCGGTCGGCGAGCACTTCGCCGACATACCGGGCGACGGCGGCGACGGAGGCGATCGTGCCCGGATAGTCCATCCGGGTCGGTCCGACGACGCCGACGCCACCGAAAACGGTGCCTGAAGCACCGTACCCGGTCGAGACCACCGAGGTACTGCGCAGGTTCTCCGCCCGCGTCTCCTCGCCGATCTGCACGGTGACCGTGTCGGTCTCGCGCGTGTGCGCGAGAAGCTTCAAGATCACGACCTGTTCTTCCAACGCCTCCAGCACCGAGTCCATTCCACCGATCTCCGGAGTGAAGTCGCCCGCGCTACGCGCCAGGTTCGACGTCCCGCCGAGCACCAGCCGGTCCTCGTTCCGCTCGACGAGCGTCTCGATCAGGATCGACGCGATCGCCACGATCGGCCGCTGCAATTTCGGCGGCGCCGACTCGGTGAGCGCGGCGACCGCCGCTGACGCCTCCTGCAGGGGTTTGCCGTCGAGCGCGGCGCCGAACAGGCTGCGCAGCTGCGACTGCTCGTCCTCGGTCAGCGGATCGGGCAGCGTCACCATTCGCTGCTCCACCCGCCCGGTGTCGGTGATCACCACCAGCAGCAGGCGCTGCGGACTCAGCGCCACCACTTCGAGTCGTCGTACGCGGGCCGTCGACAGCACCGGGTACTGGATGACGGCCACCTGGTGGGTGAGCTCGGCGAGCAGCTTGACCGAGCGGCGGAGCACGTCGTCGAGATCGACCGCGGTGTCCAGGAACGTCAGGATACCGCGGCGTTCCGCCGAGGACAGCGGCTTGACCTCGTGGATCCGGTCAACGAACAGCCGGTAGCCCTTGTCGGTGGGCACCCGGCCGGAACTGGTGTGCGGCTGCGCGATCAGCCCCTCGGCCTCGAGGACGGCCATGTCGTTGCGGACGGTCGCGCTCGACACCCCGAGCTGATGGCGGTCGACGAGCGACTTGGACGCAATCGGCTCTTGCGTCGCGACGAAATCGGTCACGATCGCGCGCAGGATCTCGAAACGACGGTCGTCGGTGCTCGACACTCGCCCACCTCGCCAACGGTTGTGCCTACAGTGGATCTGCGACCATCGGACGATGGTCACATCGGCAATTCTAGTGAATCGACGAAAGATACTCCGACGATGATCTTCAAGGGTGTCCAGGAGGGCCGACCCTACCCGGAGCTGACCCTGCCTGCGCGGGAGTGGGCGCAGATCCCGCCGCGGCAGTTCCGGCTCGACCAGCTGATCACCGTGACCACCGTTCTCGCCCTCGACAAGCTGCTGTCGGAGGACTCCACCTTCTACGGCGATCTCTTCGCCCACGTCGTGCAGTATCGCGGCGAGCTGTACCTGGAGGACGGCCTGCACCGCGCCGTGCGTTCGGCGTTGCGCAACCGCACGATCATCCACGCGCGGCTCCTCGACCTGGATGAACTGATCGCCACCGGGCGGTTCGACCCGAACGCGCGCATGCCTGCGCCCGTCTCGGGACCGTTCACCGGACCGCAGCCGATCGACCTGAACGCGACCGGCCAGCTGCCGCCCGTCGGCGCGCCGCTCGACCCGTCGGCCGCGGCCACCGGCCTGGCCCCGCGCCCGGCCAACCCGCGACGCTCCGCGCGCCGCGGTTCCGGCGCCCACCGCGCCATCGACTGAGGGTTCGGCACCGGACCGGGCCGACCCGACCGTGACGTATCCGGCCGGTTCACGCCCGTCTTAGCGCCCGCGACCTGCGCGAACACCTCACACCGGCGCGCCGGACGCCACAGTACGGTCAGGTCAATCGACCAAGATGTCCCGGATCACCCCGTCGGCCAGCAGCCGGCCACGATCGGTGAGCACGTAGGCGCCGCCGGTACGGGCCAGGAGACCGTCCGAGACGGCCCGCTCCGCACGGTCGGCCTCGTCTACGGTCAGCTCACCGGCGGGCAGCCCGGACCGCATCCGGAGCCGGAGCATCACCTGTTCGGTGTGCGTGTCGTCGTCGGTGAGGATCTCGAAGCCGCCGACCGGGAGCGACCCCGATTCCAGGGACGCCGCGTAGGTGGCCGGATGCTTCTGATTCCACCAGCGCACCCCGTTGACGTGCGAGTGCGCCCCCGGCCCGATCCCCCACCAGTCGTCGCTGCGCCAATAGGCCTCGTTGTGCCGGCAGACCGAGTCGGGGTCCGGGGCGGCTTCGACACGGCTCGTCGCTGCGCTCCTCACCGGCTCAGCCGGCGACGAAAGCTCCGATGCGCCGGCCGAAGGCCGTGTCCGCCCTTCGATCCGGCCCGAGGCGCTGGCCGAGGGCTGTGTCCGCCCTTCGATCCGGCCCGACGCGCTAACCGAAGGCTGTGTCAGCCCCTCGATCCGGCCCGACGTGCCAGCCGAAGGCCGTGTCCGCCTTTCGATCCGGTCCGAGGCGCTGGCCGAGGGCTGTGTCCGCCCTTCGATCCGGTCCGAGGCGCTGGCCGAAGGCTGTGTCCGCCCTTTGAGCCGGTCCGAGGCGCTAGCCGAGGGCCGTGTCGAAAAGCCCCCCGACCCGGCGGCCGCCGCCCAGTTCGACACCTCATACCAGGTCAGACCGGCCGCCGACAGCCGTGCATCGATCTGCTCGTAGCGCGCCGCGAGGACGTCGTCGTCGGGCATCGGGACCTCGCCGCGGCGGACCTTGCGGGCGAAGGCGGTGCCGTCCTCGACGATCAGCGCGTACGCCGACACGTGGTCGACGGGCACCGAGAGGACCGCGTCCAGGGAAGCGGCGAGGTCGTCGTCGGTCTCGCCCGGCGTGCCGTAGATGAGGTCGAGGTTGAGATGCTCGAAACCGGCGGCGGCCGCCTCCCGCGCCGCCTCGAGCGCGCGGCCCGGCGTGTGCCGGCGTTCCAGGATCCGCAACACGTGCGGCGCCGCGGACTGCATGCCGAGCGAGATCCGCGTGTAGCCGGCGGCGCGCAGGCCGTCGAAGAACTCCGGTGACGTGGACTCCGGATTGGATTCGGTGGTCACCTCGGCGCCCGGCGCGAGATCGAACGAATTGCGGATGGCGCCGAGCAGGTCGGCCAGCCCGGCCGCACCGAGCAGCGACGGCGTGCCGCCGCCGACGAAGATCGTCTCCACCGGACGGGCCGGCGACAGCAGCCGGGCCGCCGCGTCGAGCTCGCGGCGGACCGCCTCGGCCCACGCGGCCGGCGACGTGGACGACCCGAGCTCACCCGCGGTGTAGGTGTTGAAATCGCAGTAGCCGCACCGCGTCGCGCAAAACGGCACGTGCAGGTACAGCCCGAACGGCCGCGCCCCCACTGACCTGAGACGACCCGTCGCCTCGGCGGGCAACGGAATCGACGGCGCGCGCAGGGACATGCGTCCATCATGACCCACGACCAGCAGAGACAGTTAAAATCACCCTGCGGAAAAATAAGCCCAAGTAGACGCGGTACCCGGGGACGTGGCACCATGAATGACGTGACTACTGCGGGCGTGCGCCTCATCGCACGGCGACACATCGACCTGATGCGCTGCGACAGCGCATCGTGTCTGTCGTAGCCGCATTCGGTCGCTGAAGCAGTCCCTTCACCGGGCGCGCCGCGGGAACAGCCCCTCCCGCGTGCCGATACCGATGGCAACTCTCACCGTTTTCTGACAGCCCCATTGACGTGCCGCCATGCGCGGTGCGCGAGGAGAATCGATGACGCTCACCACCCCCGAGTCGACCGGCGACACCCCGCCCGAGGCGACCCGCGAGCGCCCGGCCCGGACCCCGCGGGCCGACCGGCCGGCCCGTGCCGCGGCCGCCGGAGACGCACCACGCAAGCGCGCCCGCCCGGTCAAGAAGCGCGCCGAGGGCCAGTGGGCGCTCGGCTTCCGCGAGCCGCTGAACCCGAACGAACAGTCCAAGAAGGACGACAACCCGCTCAACGTGCGGCGCCGCATCATCGACACCTATCAGCATGTCGGCTTCGACGGCATCGACAAGGCCGACCTGCGCGGCCGTTTCCGCTGGATGGGGCTGTACACCCAGCGCGCCGAAGGTTACGACGGCACGTTCACCGGGGACGACAACATCGACATCCTCGAGGCGCCGTACTTCATGATGCGCGTGCGCACCGACGGTGGGAACCTCGACCTCGCCCAGATCCGCACCCTCGCGGGCATCTCCCGCGACTTCGCGCGCGGCACCGCCGACGTCTCCGATCGCCAGAACATCCAGTACCACTGGATCGAGATCGAGAACGTCCCGGAGATCTGGCGCCGTCTCGACGAGGTCGGCCTGGACACCACCGAGGCCTGCGGCGACTGCCCGCGCGGCATGCTCGGCTCCCCGCTTGCCGGTCTGTCGGTGAACGAGGTGATCGACGGCACCCCGGCGATCCAGGAGATCAAGCGCCGCTACATCGGTGACCCGCGATTCTCCAACCTCCCGCGCAAGTTCAAGACGGCCATCTCCGGGCAGCAGGACGTGGTGCACGAGATCAACGACGTGTCGTTCGTCGGCGTCGTGCACCCCGAACACGGTCCGGGCTTCGACCTGTGGGTAGGCGGTGGCCTCTCGACCAACCCGATGCTGGCGCAGCGCCTCGGCGCGTGGGTGCCGCTCGACGAGGTGCCCGACGTCTGGGAGGGCGTCATCTCGATCTTCCGCGACTACGGCTACCGCCGGCTGCGTTCCAAGGCGCGCCTGAAGTTCCTGCTGAAGGACTGGGGGCCCGAGAAGTTCCGCGAGGTCCTCGAAACGGAGTACCTCAAGCGTCCGCTGATCGATGGTCCCGCTCCCGAGCGGCCGACGCAGCCGATCGACCACGTCGGTATCACCGCCCAGACCAACGGCCGCTTCGCGGTCGGCTTCTCGGCGGTCTCCGGACGGCTCTCCGATACGGCGCTGTTCGCCATCGCCGACGCCGTGGAGCGCGCCGGCTCGGACTCCATCCGGCTGACGCCGTACCAGAAGCTCGTGGTCGTGAACGTGCCCGAGGACAAGATCGCCGGGCTCGAAGCCGACCTGGAGGCCGTCGGGCTCACCGCGCGTCCGTCGCGCTGGCGCCGCAACCTGATCGCCTGCACCGGCCTGGAGTACTGCAAGCTCAGCTTCACCGAGACCCGCAGCCGCAGCCAGGCGCTGGTCCCGGAGATGGAGCAGCGTCTCGCCGAACTCAACGAGCAGCTCGACGTGCCGATCACGATCAACTTCAACGGCTGCCCCAACTCCTGCGCGCGCGTGCAGGTGGCCGACATCGGCCTCAAAGGCCAGTTGATCGACGACGGCGACGGCCATCCGGTCGAGGGTTTCCAGGTCCACCTGGGCGGCTCCCTCGGCTTCGACAGCGGGTTCGGCCGTAAGCTGCGCCAGCACAAGATCTACGCCGACGACTCGATCGACTACATCGAGCGTCTGGTCCGGAACTTCATCGCCGGCCGCACCGAGGGCGAGCGCTTCGCCGAATGGGCCGCTCGCGCCGACGACGCCGAGTTGCAGTGAGAGATGAGTGACATGACCACCACCTTGGAACACGCTCACCTGCGGGAGATCGCCGAGGACGGCGCCCGCAGGCTCGGCCCGGACGCCACCGCGGACGAGCTGCTGGCCTGGACCGCCGACACCTTCGGCACCGACTTCATCATCGCGGCCAACATGCAGGACGCGGTCCTGATCGACGTCGCCAGCAAGGCCATCCAGGCGAGCCGTGTCGATTCGGCCCGCTCGCAAGCTCGCGGCGCCGGGCACGGCGAGAAGCTGAAGGTCCTCTTCCTGGACACCGGCTACCACTTCGTGGAGACCATCGGCACGCGCGACGCCGTGGTCAGCGTCTACGACCTCGACCTGGTCAACGTCGAACCGGAACAGACCGTCGCGCAGCAGGATTCGCTGCTCGGCAAGGACCTGTTCGCCCGCGATCCCGCCGAATGCTGCCGCCTGCGCAAGGTGGTGCCGCTGAAGGCGTCACTGGCCCCCTATCGCGCCTGGGTCACCGGTATCCGCCGGGTCGAGGCCCCCACGCGCGCCAACGCACCGCTCATCTCCTTCGACGAGGGTTTCGGTCTGGTCAAGATCAATCCCCTCGCCGCCTGGACCGATGAGCAGTTCCAGGACTACATCGACGCGAACGGTGTCCTGGTCAATCCGCTGGTGGACGACGGCTATCCGTCGATCGGGTGCGAACCGTGCACCGCCAAACCAGCCCCCGGAGCAGATCCGCGCAGCGGCCGTTGGGCCGGCAGCGCCAAGACAGAATGCGGGTTGCACGTCTCATGAGCATCACCACCGAAACCACGTCCGACGGCCGTCCCCTGAGCCCCGTCGCAGGGCGGTCCCTGAGCCCCGCCGAAGGGTCCTTCACCACGCTCGACGCCCTCGAGTCCGAGTCGATCCACGTCTTCCGCGAGGTGGCCGGCGAGTTCGAGCGCCCGGTGATCCTGTTCTCCGGCGGCAAGGACTCCACCCTCCTGCTGCACCTGGCGCTCAAGGCCTTCTGGCCCGCTCCGCTGCCGTTCGCACTGCTGCACGTCGACACCGGGCACAACCTGCCGGAGATCATCAAGTTCCGCGACGAGATCGTCGAGCGGCACAACCTGCGGCTGCACGTCGCCAAGGTCGAGGACTACCTGGACGACGGCCGCCTCACCGAGCGCCCGGACGGCATTCGGAATCCGCTGCAGACCATCCCGCTGCTCGATGCGATCACCGAGAACCGGTTCGACGCCGTCTTCGGCGGCGCCCGCCGTGACGAGGAGCGCGCCCGCGCCAAGGAGCGGATCTTCTCGCTGCGCAACGCGTTCGGCCAGTGGGACCCGAAGCGGCAGCGCCCCGAGCTGTGGAACCTGTACAACGGCCGCCACGCCCCGGGCGAGCACGTCCGCGTGTTCCCGCTGAGCAACTGGACCGAGCTCGACGTGTGGCGCTACATCGCCCGCGAGCAGGTGCTGCTGGCGCCGCTCTACTACGCGCACGAGCGCGAGGTGTACCAGCGGGACGGCATGTGGATGACCTCCGGCCCGTGGGGCGGCCCCCGCGAGGACGAGAGCGTGCAGACCCGGATGGTGCGCTACCGCACCGTCGGCGACGGCTCCACGACCGGCGCGGTGCTGTCCGACGCCGCCGACAACGAGGCCGTCCTGGCCGAGGTCGCCGCGTCCCGGCTGACCGAGCGCGGCGCCACCCGCGGCGACGACCGCGTCTCCGAGGCCGCGATGGAAGACCGCAAGCGCGAAGGATACTTCTGATGACCGCTCCCACCCTCACCGACGGCGGGGATCTGCTCCGCATCGCCACCGCCGGCTCGGTGGACGACGGCAAGTCGACCCTCGTCGGCCGCCTGCTGTTCGACACCAAGTCGGTGCTCGCCGATCAGATCGATGCCGTCACCAAGGCGTCGGTCGACCGCGGCATGGACACGCCCGACCTGTCGCTGCTGGTCGACGGCCTGCGCGCCGAGCGCGAGCAGGGCATCACGATCGACGTCGCCTACCGCTACTTCGCCACCCCGGCGCGCAGCTTCGTGCTCGCCGACACCCCGGGCCACGTGCAGTACACCCGCAACACGGTCTCCGGCGCGTCCACCGCGCAGCTGGTGATCCTGCTGGTCGACGCGCGCAGCGGCGTCGTCGCGCAGACGCGCAGGCACGCCGCGGTGATGGCGCTGCTGGGCGTCCCGCGGCTGGTGCTGGCGGTCAACAAGATCGACCTGGTCGACGACGCCGAGGCCGTCTTCGCACGGATCTCCGAGGAGTTCAACGCGATCACCCGCTCGCTCGGCTACACCGACGAGCAGGTGCTGGAGATCCCGGTGTCGGCGCTGCACGGCGACAACGTCGCCCGGCGCAGCGACAGCACGCCCTGGTACGACGGCCCCACGCTGATCGAGCATCTGGAGACCGTGCCGAACGAGCCCGACCGCCGCGAGGTGGGTCTGCGCTTCCCGGTGCAGTACGTGATCCGTCCGCGCACCGCCGAGTACCCGGACTACCGCGGCTATGCCGGCCAGGTGGCGGCGGGAACCGTGCACGTCGGCGACGAGATCGTCGTGCAGCCGTCCGGTCAGCGGTCCACGGTCGCCAAGATCGACACCCCCGACGGCGAGCTGCCGTCCGCGCACACCGGACGCAGCGTCACCCTGCTGCTGACCGACGACATCGACATCTCGCGCGGCGACCTGATCGCCGCCGTCGGCGACGCCCCGGAGCCCGCGCAGCAGTTCACCGCGACCGTGTGCTGGCTCGGCGACAAGCCGCTGCGGCCCGGTGCACGACTGCTGTGCAAGCACGGCACCAAGACCACGCCGGTGATCATCGGCGGCCTGGAAACCCTGTTCGACGAGCAGGAACTCGCGCTGCTGCCCGATCCGGAGACCGTCGAACTGAACCAGATCGGCCGCATCTCGCTGACCACGGCAGAGCCGATCGCCGCCGACGACTACCAGGTGAACCGCGAGACCGGCAGCTTCCTGCTGATCGATCCGCAGGGCGGCAACACCCTCGGCGCGGGCCTCATCGGCGACGCCCTGGAAGCGCTGCACCTGTCGTCACCGGCGCCGGCCTGATGGCGTCCGGCGTGTCGCGGGTCCTGTTGCGTGTCGCGCGTCCTGTGGGACCCGCGACATGAGAATGGACCCGCGACACGGACGCGTGGAGGCCGGCTCGATGACGCCCGACGAGTCGGCGTCGGCCCTGCTCCTCGTCGCGCACGGCAGCCGGGACGTGCGCTTCGCGGCGACCGCACGACGCGTCGCGACCGCGGCCACCACCGCCCTGCCCGGCGTCCGCGTCGAGCTGGCGTACCTCGATTTGAACGAGCCGCTGCTGCCCGACGCCCTCAGCGCGCTGACCGGCGACGTCACGGTGGTGCCGCTGCTGTTCGGCGACGGCTATCACTCCAAGACCGACCTGCCGGAGATCCTGGACCGCGCCGCCGCGCGCAACCCCCGGCTGCGGCCGCACCAGACCCCGGTGATCGGGGTCCACTCCCCCGTGCCCGCGCTGATCGACCGGCTCGCCGAAGCCGGCCTGCAGGCACCCTCGGCTCGGGACGGGGTGCTGATGTACGCGGTCGGCTCGTCGGACACCGGGTCGGATGCCTCGGTCCGCGCCCGCGGCCGGGAGCTGTCCCGGGCGCTCGGTGTGCCCGTGGAGACCGTCTTCGCCACCCGGCTCGGCCGCGGCGGCGCGGCGGTCCGCGAGGCCGTCGCCCGGCTCCGCGGCGCCGGGGCGTCCCGGATCGCGGCCTCTCCGCTGTTCCTCTCGGCGGGACTGCTCACCGAGCGTGTCGAACGCGTCCTCGACGACGTCGCGCCCGGTTCCCTGGTCGCCGGCCCGATCGCTGACCACCCCGCCCTGATCAATGCGATCGTGCACCTCTACCGCGCCGATACCCGGACACCACCGTATTCTGCCCGCGAATCCAGACCATTGACGACAGCACCAGCTGGTTTCGCACCCTGGCACGATCCTTATGACCCGCACCACTAAGGTCGGCTGCGCCGCCGATAGCGCGACCCTGCACGGGGACAAGTGATCGGTCCGGGTGCCTCCGACCCGGCGGTGCCACGTCTGGACGCAAACCTGGCGGCGACCGCGGCAACAGCTCTGGCCGCCGCTGAGCGGCGAACTGCATGCTACCGGCGTCGCGCAGCCAGCCACATCGCAGGGTCGATCTCCCAGGGAGTGACGTCGCGCCCCACCTCGCCGGTTGCAGCGACCGCCAGATCGGCAATCAGGGTCCACGCAGAAGCAGGATTGGCGTCGCCGCCGTGCGCCGCCAGCCATCGGAGCATCATTCGATCGGGCTTGATCAAGTGGTCATCACCCAGCAACATCCACAGATAGCCACGACGAATACCTTGCCCGCCTTCTCCCGGGATCTTGCGAAGCTCGGCGTTGAGGTCCGGGAGCCGAGTGTCACTCGACATCAACTCGACGGCTGCGGAATGCTCCGCCACGCGTTTCACGACGGGTACCACAACAGTGTTGGAGCGTGCGCCGATGCTTCACACCGCGTCGACGATTGCAGAGCTCAGGCTCGACCAGCGTTGCCCTCGCGGCTGCAGGTCGAGCTTCACCACCGCCGCCAAGTGGTCGGCCGGACCTTCAGGCACCATCCTCCCTATTGTGCGACATCCTCCCGCTGCTCTCCCGCCGTCCGCCGTTTGTCATCTGAACGGATGAAACATCGCCTACAAGTCTCGCGAACCAGCAAGCGCACGCGGCCGCCCGGCCTGATTGTCCGAACTGTGATCTAACGTGTGCGTATGAGTGACGCTGCACCCGTGCCCGCCTTTATGTCCCGGGCCGCACTGTTTCGGCGTCTGCGCACGGAGCGTGCCGTCGCCGCGTAAGCGCAGATTCGATAGCCAGCCAACGGACCCGCCCGGTCGGGCCTTCAAGACGGAACAAAGCATGACGCAACCGATCCTGACACCACAGCACGACATCAGTGACGAGACCCTGTCGGTCACCGTCACGGCACATCCCGTCGTCAATCTGGCACTGGTCCACAATGGGGTCCCGCTGGTGCCGCAGATCCAGATCCGGAACGACGGCGAGGCCGAACTCCGCGACGTCCATCTGTCGGCAGCCTTGATCGGACTCTCCAATGGAGAGCTGCCTCAGTGGTCGGCGACCGTCGACAGTCTCCGCCCCGGGGCAACGATGACCTGGGACATGCTTCACGATCTGACACCGAGCCGAACGCATCTTCATCTGCAAGCAGAGGCGTATCCCGTTGAGTTGAGCGTCGTCGTCTCGCGACCTGACGCCCCAGAACTCAGGCTCGCTTTCCCCGTGACGGTGCTGGCCCACAACGAGTGGTTCGCCGCCGACTTCTGCCTCGATTCCCTGGCCACGTTCGTCGAACCGAACGACCCTGCCATCAGTACTGTGCTGAGCGACGCCTCCGACATCCTCGAAGCCGGCACCGGCGACAGCGCCATCCAGGGCTATCAAGCCGGACCAGCGCGCGCCGGCACCATCGCCGCGGCGATCTATGAGGCGTTGGCCGCCCGCACGATCCGGTACATCGAACCACCCGCGTCGTTTGAGAACCACGGCCAGAAGATCCGATCGCCGAAGCACGTGCTCGACGAGCGCTTCGGAACATGCCTGGATCTCGCGACGCTGTACGCATCCTGTCTGGAAGAGGCCGGTCTACACCCGATCGTGTGGATCATCGATGGACACGCCTTCGCCGGTTTCATGCGCGACAAGGTCGCGCTACCGAACCCGGTGATGCGCGAACCGAACCAGATGGTCACCCTTGCCGAGTCAGGCCGGGCGGTGATCGTCGAGGCGGCCTTCTACGGCGGCGACAAGGCGATCACGTTCCGCGCGGCAACAGATCAGGCCAACCGCCACCTGACTACGCCGGAGAAGCACCTCGGACTCGTCGATGTTCACGCCGCGCGCCGCGCGGGCGTCAAGCCCTTCCCTCGGCAGTCGTCGATCCATGCGGTGGAAGCAGATCGTCCGGCCGCCATCGCCCAGCCGCGGACCGCCGACCTTTCCCTCCCGGATGCACTCACTGTGGTCCGAGAAGGCGACCAGGTCCTCGATGTGACGGATGATGCGCCACCTCGAGTCAAACAGTGGAAGCGCGCGCTCCTCGACCTCAGCACTCGGAACCGCCTGCTGAATCTGCGTGCGTCACGCGAGGTCGTCTATCTCACCGTCGACGGCAAGACGCTGGCCCAGATCGACGACCTCGTGCACGCCGGGAAGAAGATCACGCTTCGGCCCAACGACGATCTCGCCGGCATGCAGATTCTCAGCGGCGTCCGCACGGCCGCCGACCTCGAGCCCAACGATGTCGTCAGTGTGTTGACCAAGCGGAAGGAAGCCTTCGCCGCAGTGTCGTCGGACGCCTACACGCGCACTTTCAAGCACCTGCAGCGCACCGCCCGCACCCTCGCGGAAGAGACCGGCAACGCCAACCTTTACCTCACGCTCGGATCGCTCGTTCATCGCACCTCCAACGGCCGCGAAGCACACGCACCGTTGTTCCTGCTTCCGGTGCGGCTCGCCGGCGGAACCGGCAACGCGCGCTTCGAGGTCGTCGCCGATACCTCGGGCATCGCCACACCCAATTACTGCCTCACCGAGTGGCTTCGGGTGGCGCACAACGTCGTGATCGATGATCTGAGCACTCCCCCCACCGACGAATCCGGTATTGACATCGACGCTGCGCTTCGTGGAATCCGGCAGGGCCTCCTCGACAACAATCTCAGTTTCCGGATCGAGGCGACAGCCGCCGTGGCCATCTGCAAGTTCGGCACGTTCGGGATGTGGCAAGACTTGCACGAGCATTGGCCCGAATTGGAGAAGAGTCCCCTCGTCAGGCATCTGACCTACACCGCGGGCGAATCCTTCATCGACCCCGAAGCTGCGTCGGATGCGCCGCTCGGCTCCATCGACGTCGACGAAGTCGGCGAGCCGCTTCCCGTACAGTACGACGGCTCCCAGCTCAAAGCAGTTGAGCTCGCCGCCATGGGCCGCACCTTTGTCCTGCAGGGGCCACCCGGCACCGGCAAATCGCAGACGATCACCAACCTGATCGCCCGGAATCTGGCCGCCGGCCGAACCGTACTGTTCGTCGCTGAGAAACAAGCCGCCCTCGATGTGGTTCGAAGCCGGCTGGACAAGACCGGTCTGGCACCCTTCACACTCAATCTTCACGGTGCCAGCCAAACGAGCGACGGCATTCGCGAGCAGTTGAAGACGGCCCTGGAATTCACTGCGCAACACAACGATCGGACCTGGCAGTCCGAGCATGCGAAGTGGAAGATCCACCACAACCGATTGGCCGGCTACCCGAGCAAAATCCACGAGGTCAACTCGGTGGGCGACTCGCTGTGGAGGTCCGCCGACAGCGTCGCCAGAGATCCGGCGGCAGCGTTCTTCCCCCTCCCCGCCCGCTTCGTCAGCACCGCCACGCATGAACAAGCCGAGCAGGTCCGCAGTGCACTCGTCGCCTTCGGCCGGCTCGCCACGCCGGAACTCACTAGACCAGAGAACCCGTGGGTCATCGCAACCGCCATCGACACCGCGCGGATCGACGCCGACGCCGGCCGACTGGCCTCGGCACTGCACCGCCTCGTCAACGATCCGGTTGCCCGCGGGATCGCTGTCACTCTCGACAGCCCTCAGAAGATCGACCGGCTCGTCGGCAGGTTCGACGCCGAAGTGATCACGGTACCGGTCACCGAAACCCGGCTCGCCGAGCTGAACACTGCCGATTGGCTTCACCGTTACCAAGCCGCGCACGCCGAGTTTGAACGTTTTCAGACGCAGACGGCCCAGTTGTCGCAGATCTTCCCCAGTAGCTTCCTGGCCGACGGCGATGCGGCCGAGCTCGCCACTACCCTCCGCGAAGCTCAGCAGGGAATCTTCGGAAAGAAGCGACGGGCCGAGGACGCACGGCGGCAACTGCGCGCGGCTGTCCTGGCCGGAGTCGAAGTTCCTCTCGAGCACGCACCCGCCCTGCTGGACCAGATCCCCTCTCTGCGCGCTCAACGCGAGCATGTGCGGTCATCTCTCGTTGCCGTCCTCGGCCCGCAACTCCCCACATCGTGGGACCCGCTGCGCCCGGGTGCCGCGCAGTCGTTGAAGTCGGTGGTTCGGTCCCTGCACACCAGCCGGGAGTTCGCCGAACAACACCCCGAGATCTGGCACTGCCTCCGGCAGTCCGACCCACTGGGGACCCCGATCATAGAAGTGCTCCGAGCAGCCTCCGCAGCATGGTCCGACTGGGAACGCACCGTTGGTGCTACCGACGACACACTCAAGCGGTGGCGGCGGGGCCGCAGTTGGCTCACCGCATGGGAGGCCACCCAACCACTCTGGTCCACCGACCTGACCAGCCATGGGCCCGGAATAGTCTCCAGCACGATCAAACTCGAAACAGTGCTGTCCCCCTTGTACCAGCTCGGCCTCCACGAGATCGCTGCACAACTGATGAACGGGCAGATACCGGCCGACGAGGCTGAAGCGCGATTCCTGGCGGGCCTGTCCCGCGCGTCGATGAACGAGCGCACCGCTACTGCAGGTCTGACGGATTTCCGTGCGAGTGTCCAGGATGGGCAGGTCGACGACTTCGCTGCATCGTCGGATCGTATGCGCGAGCTTGTCCGAGAAACCCTCCCCTCCCGGCTTGCCGCCGCGAGGCCTTTCGACCCGAATCATCTGACGGGCCGGTACGGGGCGCTCCGACGTTCACTTGACGGCAAGCGGAACGCGGCGTCCATCCGGTCGCTGGTGCGTGACTACGGCCCGGAGATCCAGGCGGCAACGCCGTGTTTCCTGGTCAGCCCCACCGCGCTCGCCCAGTACGTTCCGCCGGGCTCCATCATGTTCGACCTCGTCGTCTTCGATGAAGCCTCCCAGGTCACCGTGGCGCAGGCGATCGGCGCTATCGGGCGCGCGAAATCCGCGGTGATCGTCGGCGATCCGAAACAGATGCCGCCGACCACGATCGGTGTCGTCACCGGGACACTCGATGACGACGAAGACGACGACGCTGACGCCGCCACGTTCCCCGACGCCGAGAGCATTCTCGACGAATGTCTCGAGTCCGGGGTGCCGCCGATCAATCTGACCTGGCACTATCGCAGCGAGGACGAGTCGCTGATCGCGTTCTCGAACGAGAAGTATTACGAGTCGAAGCTTGCCACTCTGCCGAGTCCAGGCGCGGCTGCCGATGCGGGTGTCGAACTGCGGCGCGTGAACGGTCACTTCAATCGAGAGAATAAGAAGGCCGACTTCCGCACCAACCGGGTGGAAGCCGAAGCGATCGTCGCCGAAATCCAACGGCGTGTCGCCCTTGCCCCCACCCGCAGCATCGGCGTGGTGACGTTCAACCGCCAGCAGCAAGACATGATTCTGAACCTTCTCGAAGCCACCGCCGACGAGACGATCCTCGCGCTTCTCGCACCGGACGCCGAGGATGGCCTATTCGTCAAGAATCTCGAGAACGTCCAGGGCGACGAGCGTGACGTGATTCTGTTCTCGACCGCATTCTCAAAGAAGCCCGGGGAGGATCAGCTCCCGCTCAACTTCGGCCCGCTGACCCGCAGCGGCGGCGAGAAGCGACTCAACGTCGCCATCACCCGTGCCCGCCGCAAGGTGATCATCTTCAGTTCGTTCAACCCCTCCGACATCGACCTGGCCCGAACCCGGTCGAAGGGCATGGCCGATCTGCGCGCCTATCTGGAAACGGCCGCAGCCGCCACCCTGGGCACGACGCAGGAGAACGACACACACACCGCTGGACTCGAAGAAGACATCGCCTCCGCCCTGCGCGAGCGAGGCTTCCAGATTCGCCGCAACTACGGGATGTCCGACTTCGTCGTCGATATCGCCGTCCGTACGCCGCAGTCAGATCAGTGGCAGGTCGCCATCATGCTCGACGGCCCCACGTGGGGTAGCCGAGCGACGGTCAACGACCGCGACCTGACTCCCCGGCTGCTGAGCAGAATGGGCTGGCACAGTGTTCACCGGGTGTGGCTGCCCGACTGGTTGCAGAACCGGGACACCGTGCTGGATCGTATAGCCGAGGCCCTCGACTCGGCAGAGTTCGATCGCCTCGAAGAGGCGCACGAGGCCTCGGCGCGCAGTGCTGAGGAAGCGGCCGCCACGTCTGCACCGGTCACCGACGCGACCATCGATGCGCCGGATGCTCCGGCTTCACCAGACTGGAGCACAGGTGTCGGCATCGCCGAACAAGCGGACACCATCAGCGCCAGGGCCGACGAGGAGGGCCACGCCGCGACGGAGGATCCGTCGGGCAATCGAGTGATCTATCAGGCCGCCCCACTCTCGTCCCTGCCGCCCATCGTGGTGACGTCCCCCGGTGACGACACGCCTGATCCGACGCCGACTCCCGGCGCGTCTCAAGCCTTCGACGATCAGAGTCATGACCAGGCTGCCGCCGCCACTACGGTCACCAAGAACGGACGCACCGAACCCACCCCGCGGCCCTTCGTTCGGCACGACGATTCGCCGCTCGGCATGAAGCACGATCTGGACGTCCCCACGCCCAGCACCCGACGGGCGATCCGGGAGGCGATCGTCGAGACGGTGAAGGTGGAGGGACCCGTCGAGCACGACGAGCTGTGCGGCCGGATCGTGCGGCGTTTCGGCATCGCGAAAGCCCACCGGACTCGCCGCGCATTGGTCGCCGAGCAGATTCCGCGCGCGATGCTCCGCAGCGATCCACTCTCCGGCCGCTTCGTCTGGCCGACCGACCTCGATCCCGGCGTGTGGTCGGTCTTTCAGACGTCCGCGACCGAATCACCGGACAAGCGGAGGTTCGAGGAGATCTGCACCGAGGAGATCGTCAACGCACTCGAATACACGGCGAACGGCGGAGTGCGGGATCAGGAAGACCTGATTCGCCGTAGCCTCGGACACTTCGGGATTGCCAAGTTGACGGCGGGAATCCGCGACCGTATGGCCGCAGCACTTGAGCTCGGTCTGCGCTGGGACCGGCTCACGCTCAGTACCCCGACTGCCATATCTGTGATTGCCTCGGCACCGGGACCATCACCTTCGCCGCGGTTTCGTTCACGCACGACGCACACCACCTCGATCGCCGACTTGCTCGGCGCGGGTCTCCTCTCCGAGGACGAGTCCCTGTGGTCCCGAGATCGGCAGTCGCAAGCGACGGTGCGCAGCGACGGCACCCTGCACATCGCCGGGACGGTGTTTTCCTCACCGTCAAAGGCCGCGATCGCCGCCAACCGCGGGATCAGCACAAACGGCTGGCTCTACTGGCACACTGCCAGTGGGCTGACGCTGAGCGACTTGCGTGACCGCTTCGTCGCGGACAGACGCCGCTGACTGAGCGTAGCTCTCGGTAACATCACGGCAGATTGCTGCCGCATGGCGAGCACGCCCCGACACACGGGGCCCAAGGGTAAAGGACGACAAGACCGTGGCACTCGGCGACGACCGGTGGATCGAAGTCTCCAAGTCGGCTTTCCCCCATGAGCAGGAGGGGCTGGACCTGCTCCGGTACGTCCTGCCGGATGCGGCTCCGTATCGGGCCTGGTCGAACTTCGAGTTCCTGGACAACCACGGCCAATGGCACGAGGTCGACGCGCTGGTCCTCGGCCGGCGACGCCTGCATCTGATCGAGCTCAAGCACTTCCAAGGGGTCCTGCGCGGCGACGAGAACAATTGGGTGCGCACCCTGCCCAGTGGTGCGCAGCGCACCCAGCGTTCGCCGTTGCTCATCACCCGACGCAAAGCACAGCGTCTCGCCACCCGCCTGGAAGAGAAGGCGCGCCAGGTCGCGATAGAGACGGGGATGAACCCGCACGAGGTCCGGCGGGCGCTGCCGTTCATTCAAGAGTCGGTGTTCCTGCACGCCAGCGACTTCCGCGCCGACCTCCCCACCATCGCCATGCACGGCCTGTTCGGCGCCGACGGCTTCGAGGATGAGACGAACCTTCCCGGCATCGCCAGCCGCGTGCTGGAGCCGCCCTCACAGTCCCGGCCGATGCGCGAAGACCTCGAGTTGATCGTCGTGCTGGCTCTCAAGGAGCTGGGTGTGGCCCGTCGCACCACCCGGGACGCCGGCTCGTGGACCATCACCGGCCCCCCGCTGGCCACCGGCGACGACTGGCAAGAACGGCTCGCCCACCACAAGAGCAGCGAGAAGCGGGGCATCGCGCGCATCGTGTCGTTCGCACCCGGCACCCCCACGCATTCTCGCGCGGCGGCGCACCGCCGGATGTCGCGCGAGTTCTCGCTGCTGTCGGCGCTGCGGCACGAGTCGATCGTCGCGCCTGAAGATCTGGTGCAAGACGACGACGGCAACACGGTCCTCATCTATCCGGTCACCGAAGGCCTCGACCCACTCGATCTGGTCCTGGTGAACACCCCGCTGACGGCCGCACAGCAACTCGACATTCTGTCGCAGGTCGCCGAGGCACTGGCGTATGCACACCGGAACCGGGTCGCCCACCGAGGGCTGGGGCCCTCATCGGTCCTGATCGACGCGGCCGCCCTGACATCCGGCACCGTGTCGGTCAAGCTGGTGGATTGGTCGTGGGCCGGCCGGATTCACAGCGACGACACAACGTCGGTGACCACGCTGGGCAACACCAATGCCACCTCCGGGGCCGCCGACACCGATGAGGTGTTCCAGGCGCCGGAGGAACGCTGGTCACCCGACGCCGACCGGCTCGCCCTGGACATCTTCTCCCTCGGCGCCCTCGCCTACTTTCTGCTCTCCGGTGGGCAGCGCCCCGCCCACACCCGTGCTGGTCTGCTCAGCCGTCTGCAACGCGAACAGGGTCTGGACCTGGCGGCCGAATCCGCACAGTTCGTCGACGAGCAACTCCGCCAGCTCATCCTGCGCCTCACCGACCCGTCGGTATCGCGGCGCGTGGGGATCGATCCCAAGACCAAGCGCCCGACTTTCGGTGCGCAGCAGGTGGTTGCCGCGCTCGCCGACTATCGCCGCGACCGGCAACCGTCCGGCGGCGCCGCAGCCGCCGACCCGCTCTCGCCGCCGATCGGCGCGGTCCTCGCCGACCGGTTCGAGGTGCACAAACTGTTGGGCTCGGGATCCACCGCCCGCGGTATCCTGGTGACCGATCGCCGTGACGATGTACAACGGGTCCTCAAAGTGGGTCGCGACGACGCCGCCGCGACCCGACTGCACGACGAAGCCGACGTGCTGACCGCGCTCGCCCGCCAGTCCCCGCCGGTACCGGGTGTGGTGGAACTGATCGAGGGGCCGTTGCAGCTCGGCGAGCGTACCGCTCTGCTGTTGAGCGACTGCGGCGAGCAGACCCTCGCCGACGTGGTCCGCTTCACCGCGCTGGCCGAAGCGCAGCTCAAAGCGTGGGGCACCGATCTGCTCGACGCGCTGACCGCCCTCGACGCGGCCGGCCTCACCCACCGCGACATCAAACCATCCAACCTCGGTCTCACCCGGGCCGAGGAACGACGAGTCAAGTACCGGCTGACCCTCTTCGACTTCTCCCTCTCCCGGACCCCGGTCGATCAGTTGGACGCCGGCACCCCTCCGTACCGGGATCCGTTTCTCGGCGCCGGACGGCGCACCGCCTACGATTCGGCGGCCGAACGGTACGCGGCCGCGGTGGTCCTCTACGAGATGGCCACCAGCTCTACCCCCGCTTACGGCGACGGGATGAGCGATCCGCGGGTGCTCACCGACGATGTCGCGGTGGTGCCCGAGGATTTCGGCACCTACTCGCGCACCCGCGCCGAGGCCCTGGCAGCCTTCTTCCGGACCGCGCTCGCCCGCGACTCCGGCGCCCGCTTCGACACCACGGCCACCATGCGCTCGGCCTGGCTGGCGGTGTTCACCGCGAAACGCCCAGCCGCGCCGGCCTCGATCACCACCGGCAACACCGCACCGCCACCGGCGTCCCCGCCCGCAGCGCCTCGCCCGACGGGCGGCGGCGGCGCGGCCGAGCCGTACACCTCCCTGGAGGTGCTGGCCGTCGAGTTCGCCAAGGCGGCGGCGGCCAAGCCGCAGACCATGCGGCGCCAGGTCACCGAACTGATTCTGGGCAGCCGGGACGACGCCCCGGACGATCCGTTCGTCACCTATCAGGTCCTGGTGCCGCTGCTCGACGTCACGGCCGGCCGGATCGCGCAGATCTTCGGCGAGTTCCCGACCCTGTGGACCAAGAACCCCCGGCTGGCCGCCACCGTCGACCAACTGCACGGCCGGATCGTCGACTTCCTCGCCTCGACCGGCGGGGTCAGCACCCCCGATCTGTTGGCGCGGGAGTTGGTCGGAGCACTCACCACCGCGGATCCGTCGCGTGCCCATCGCACCGGACTCGGCGTGCTGCGGCTCATTCTGGCCTCGCAGGCCAGCGGCACCGAGTCTGCGTTGCGATTGGTGCGCCGCCAGTCGACCGGATCGGTCGCGATGATCGCCAGCGCCGCGGTTCCCCCCATCGCCCGCCGCTTGCCGGCCGCGCTGGCCCACGAGGCGCAGCGCCTGCTGTCCGTCGCCGAGGGACAGGGCCTGCATCTGGTGGGCGCCGCCGATGCGGTTCGGCCGCTCCAGTCGGTGACGGCCGGGGTCTTCGACATCAGTGCCGGGCAGGTGGAGATCCCCGGCTATGTGCTGCTCCGGCTGGCCGCCGACTCGTCGACGGAGGTGACGCTGTCAGCGCGTGACGAACTGCATTCGCCTGCGCTGCCGATCGCCGATGCACTGCGCTTGGTTCTCACCGGCCTGTCGCAGGCCGACTCCTTCAGCCCGAAGGAGTTGCGCTCCCGGCTGGCCGCACGCTTCCCGCAGCTGTCCAAGCGACTGCCGGCCCGCCCGGAGCTCGACGATCTGATCGCGACGGTGACGCCCGGCATGAGTTGGCTCGGCGAAATCGAACGCTACGGTTTCGCCGATGCCCAGAGCCGCTACACGCACGTGCCGACTCACAAGTCGTTCAGCGGCACGCCGGCGGTGCGCGACGCGTCCACCACCGACCTGGATCGGGTGATCCGCGAGAGCCTACGCGAGCCCGCATTCCGGGCGTTCGGAGTGCCGATGCATGCGTCCGATCAGGTCGCGGCCGCACTGGTCACACAGTTCGGGGCGACCCACATCGACGTGACCGAACTGCTTCTGACGGAACTGCACCGGCGGGCCGATCAGCGGAACATCGCCTGGGATCAGATTCTGGCCGCCGATGCCGGCGCCGCCGCCGACCGCGAAGGGTTGCAGGGTTTCGTCGCCCAGGCAGTGCCGACTCTGGTCGACGCGGTACGCGCGGTGGACGGCCCCGTGGTGCTCACTGACCTGTCCACCCTGGCCGCCTACGGCCAACTCGGCGTCCTGCAGGAGTGGGTCGACATCTCACACCACATCCCCCATCCGGTGTGGGCGCTGATCCCGCAGCCGGCAGAATCCGGCGGCGCGCCCGGCGCCGTGGTCGACGGCACCACCCTGCCCCGCTCCACCCCGGCGCAGTTCGTTCTGGTGGACGAACCGTCTCTACGTGATCTGCTCACCCGCGAGCGCATCACCTCGAAGGAGAACGCATAAATGGCGTTGGCGACCATCGACGGCACCGGCCTCAATACCGCCCTCAAGCCGCAGCTGGCCCTGCTGACCGACGATCTGCGCGCCAAACTCAGCGCCGAGCCGGCGCTCGAGCAGGCGTGGCGTGACGAGCACCGGCGCGCGGTCACCGAGCAGCGCACCGCCGTCTCCTGGACCGACTGGTCCGAGGACCAACTGACCCAGGCCGCCGTCGGCTGGTTGCTCACCTCGGTGTTCGTCCGGTTCTGCGAAGACAACCGGCTCCTCGGCGACGACGCGGTGTGGATCACCCACCCCGATGCCGTGTTGCGGCAGCGGGCCGTCGACGCCGAGCAGGCGTTCTACCGGCAGCACCCGGACTTCTCGTATCGGGAATGGCTGGAACAGGCCTTCGCCGCACTGCGTGAGTTCCCGGCGACGGCGTCGCTGGTCGACGAGCACGCCGCACTCAACCTCCTCGCCCCCAGCTCCGACGCGATCCACCAGGTGCTCGGCTTCTGGCGTCGGACCGACGACGCCGGCGACCTGGTCTGGCGGTTCGACGATCCACAGCTCTCCACCCGCTTCCTCGGCGACCTCTACCAGGACCTGTCGGAGTACGCGAAGAAGAAGTACGCGCTCCTGCAGACCCCGGAGTTCGTCGAGGACTTCATCCTGGACCAGACCCTGGAACCGGCCCTGCGTGACCGCCCACTGGAGGATTTCCGGGTGATCGACCCGACGTGCGGGTCGGGCCACTTTCTCCTCGGCGCTTTCGCCCGGCTGACCGACCGCTGGCATCGGCAGGCCCCGGCGCTGCCGATCCGCACCCGAGTGAACAACGCGCTCGCCTCGGTGTACGGCGTGGATTTGAATCCGTTCGCCGTCGCCATCGCCCGGTTCCGGCTCATCGTCGCCGCCCTGCAGGCGTGCGGAGAATCGTCTCTGGTCAATGCCCCGAACTTCACCCTGAACCTGGCCAGCGGCGACTCTCTGCTGTACGGCGCCGAGCAGGGTGGTGCCACCGCCTTCGACTACGGCGACGCCGCCTTCGACAAGGATGTCGTGGTCTCCGGCTTCGCCTACGCCACCGAAGACGTCGACCGACTGCGAACCTTCCTCGCGCCCGGCCAGTACGACGCCGTAGTCGGCAACCCGCCGTACATCACCGTGAAAGACAAGGCCCTCAACACCCGGTACCGGGAGATCTACCACTACTGCAAGGGCAAGTACGCCCTCACCGTTCCTTTCATGGAGAAGTTCTTCGACCTCGCCAAACCCGGTGACCGGGCGGGTTGGGTCGGGCAGATCACCGCCAACTCGTTCATGAAGCGCGAGTTCGGTGTCCCGCTGATCGAGCAGTTCCTCGTCGGCAAAGACCTGCGTCTGGTCGCCGATACGTCCGGCGCCTACATCCCCGGCCACGGCACCCCCACGGTGATCCTCGTCGGCCGCAACCAGTCGGCGGTACGCGACACGGTCCGTGCCGTCCTCGGCATTCAGGGCGAACCCGGCGCGCCGGCGAATCCCGCCGAAGGCAAAGTATGGAGTTCGATCATCACCCACGTCGACGAGCCCGGTTACGAAGACCAGTGGATCTCCGTCACCGACCTCCCCCGTGAGAACCTCCGCGAACACCCCTGGAGCCTTTCCGGTGGCGGTGCCGTGGAACTGCTTGCAGGTGTCAACGCCGCAGCCACCCGAAAACTCGGGGAACTCGTCACACGCATCGGCTTCTTTGGTGTCATGGGCGCGGACGCGGTGATGGCTGTTCCAGCGGCAATGCCGACGCGCGCACACCTCGAAACCGCAACCTTCCGGCCATTAACCGTCGGCGACGAAGTACGCGACTTTGCGCTCATCCCAGGGGAGCATGCATGGTTTCCATATTCAGACAGTCACGACCTGAACCCGCTCATATCCACTCCAGCAGCAGCACGGTACCTCTGGCCGTTTCGTACCGAACTTGGGAATCGCGCCACCTTCACCAAGGGAACCTACTTCACCGATTCACGTCCCTGGTACGAGTGGCATCAGCTCCCGAAAGATCCGACCCCCCTGTCCATCACCTTCGCCTTTGTCGCCACGCACAACCATTTCGTGCTCGACCGCGGCGGCAAGGTGTTCAAGCAGTCCGCGCCGGTGATCAAGCTGCCCGAGGGCGCCACCGAGGACGATCATCTGCGCCTGCTGGGCACCCTCAACAGCTCCACCGCCTGCTTCTGGCTCAAACAGAACAGCCACGACAAGGGCAACGGCGGAATTGGCGGAGGGATCGCGTCGGAAGAATGGGAGAGATTCTTCGAGTTCACTGGTACCACGCTGAAGGACTTTCCGCTGCCATCGTCGGCTCCGCTGGCTCGGACCACGCGAATCGATAGCTTGTCCCACGAGCTGGCGGCGCAGGAGCCTGCGGCTGCGCTCGAATCGGGTGGCGCAGCCAGCGGGATCATCGACGCCGCCCGCGCCGAGCACGCCCGGCTGCGCGGGTTGTTGATCGCCGAGCAGGAGGAGCTCGATTGGGAGGTGTACCGCAACTACGGGCTGATCGACGAGGACCTGTTCCTCCCGGTCGGGCAGGCCCCTGGGATCTCGTTGGGTGAGCGCACCTTCGAGATCGCCTTGGCCCGCAAGATCGCCGCCGGCGATGCCGAGACGGCGTGGTTCTCCCGCCACGGCTCCACCCCGATCACCGAGATCCCCGCGCACTGGCCGGCCGAATACCGCGAGTTGGTGGAGCGACGGCTGGCCGTCATCGAGTCGAATCCGTTCATCCGGCTGCTGGAGCGCCCCGAATACAAGCGGCGGTGGGCGGGTGAGTCGTGGGACACCAAAGTCCAGCAGGCCCTGGCCGATTGGCTCCTCGACCGGCTGGAAGCCCCCGAGTTGTGGTTCACGCCGCAGGGCACCCCGCAGGTACGGTCGGTGGCCGAGCTGGCCGGCCTGGTGGAGACCGACGCGCGGTTCCTCACGGCCCTGGATCTGTGGGCCGGTAAACGCGACGCCCCGGTCACCGACACTCTGCTGGCACTGCTGAAGGATGAGCCGGTCCCCTATCTGGCGGCCTTGCGCTACAAGGATTCTGGGCTGCGGAAACGTGCCGAGTGGGAGCAGGTGTGGTCGCTGCAGCGCGACGAGGATGCCGGACTCATCCAGGCCACCGACATTCCGGTGCCCCCCAAGTACAGCGGTGCCGACTTTGTGAAGCAGTCGTTTTGGTCGCACCGCGGCAAGCTCGACGTCCCCAAAGAGCGCTTCATCTCCTACCCGGGTGCCGGGCGCGCCACCGACCCCACTCCGCTGCTGGGCTGGGCCGGCTGGAACCACGCCCAGCAAGGCCTGGCATTGGCCGCCATCTATGCGCAGCGCGAGCAGGAGGGCACCGCGCTGCCCGAGCTGGTGCCCGTCGTCGCCGGGATCGCCGAACTGATGCCGTGGGTTCGGCAATGGCATTCCGGTGTCGACCCGAACCTCGGCGTCGACCTCGCCGACTACCTCGCCGGTCAGCTTGCCGAGAAATCTGCCGCCACCGGTGTGCCCATCCCCGATCTGTCGGCATGGCGCCCGCCGAAAGCGACGCGGGGACGACAGAAGAAGACGGGTTAGCGGTGGTATTCCGGACAGTACCCGGCGGCATCCCGCACGACGTCTATCACGTGAAGGCGAAGTGCCCGGTCCTCCTGGAAGATCTGAACCTCGCCCAACTCACCGACCCGCACGCCGGTGTCGACGATGTCAGCACCTACCGGGCCCGTCGGACCGGCATCCCCTGCGTCCTTTGTCTACCTGAACTGTCGGACACTCTCGGGTCGCTCACCTGGACCAAAGAGTGCGTCATCCTCACCGACACCAACGAGGAGCCCGGAATCCTGTTGCACTGGCGCCGAGACCAGCAGAAATCGTGGTGGGGTCTGGTCGTCTGCGAAACCGACGAGGGACCGATCTGCCGGGCACTCCCGCAGACCCGACTCCGGGGTCGCTCGGCACCCGGGGAACCCCGCGTTGACTCAGCCGCACCGCCGGTCATGTCCTACCCGGCCCCGGTCGCCCAGCGCGGCGGTGATCCCGCCCATCGATCCCTGCTCTTGGCGGGACGCTATGCGCCGCACGTTGCGCCGATCAACGAGTACGTCGACAACCTGGTCAAGATGACCGGCGAGTGGCTGCCGTATGTGGCCCCCACCTACGGGGGCGTGAACGCCCGCTTGCTCTCGGTCTTCCAGGACCCCGGCCCCAAGACCCGCGTCGAGCACGGCACTGGAATGCTCAGTGTGGAAAACCCGGACCCGAGTGCCGCCCGATACCT
The DNA here is from genome assembly GCF_023100845.1 of Gordonia sp. PP30. NCBI lineage: Bacteria > Bacillati > Actinomycetota > Actinomycetes > Mycobacteriales > Gordoniaceae > Gordonia > Gordonia sp. PP30. The sequence goes on from NZ_CP095864.1 coordinate 2,997,055, forward strand.
GAACCTGCTCGGCGGCGTCGACATCGACGTCGCCGAGACGCAATCGTGGAACGCCTATCCCTGGTATCTCGGCACCACCCGGAACGGTCCGACCGACGAGCAGTTGCGGCGCGGAACGCCCGTACTCGCTGGACTGTGTCGGCTGCTGCCCAATCTCGACGTGGTCCTGCTGCATGGGAAGGCGGCATGGAGGGCATGGGAGTTGTTGACCAAAGCCAACCCCGAGATCGTCGCCGGCGTCACCGCGATCAAGACCTATCACACCAGCCCCAAGGTGATTGCTGGCAAGCCGCCCGCCGAACGGGAGCGTCGGGAACGCCGGCTCGCCGCAGACTTCGAGCAGGCGAAGCTGCTGCTCGACGCCGCGAGCGCTGTTCGGAACATTCCAGGTCCGGCGATGACAGATCGTGCCCCTGAGGGTCCGACCGCTGCGCCCGCGACCGTCTCGCGCGAGATCGTGGTCCCCGATGCCGGCGAGATCACGGTGGCGGTGGAGCCGGAAGGCCTGCTGGTGTACGGCGACCGCGAGCTGACTCGGGGCTACCTCGCGCGGCTCACTGAACTGACTCACCGCGCCATCGATGTCGCCGAGATTGACCGCAAGGATCTGGCGGCCGTGTTGGCGCACGGGGCCGCGGCCGCGAACATCGCCGCGCAGCGCGGCCACTTCGTGCGGCTGTCGCCGGAAAGCCTGAAGCTTCTGCAAGCCAACGGTGTAGTCCCGGGGACCGGTGGATACAACCGGATGTTCGTGCAGGGGGCGGGCGGCAGGATCGCCGGGCAACTGCAGTGGAAGCAGCTACCGGTCGGGCCCGCTCAGGCCGCGGCGATTCAGATGTTTGCCATGCAGATGGCACTCAAGAGCGCCATCACCGCGGTCGAAGCCGCGGTCGCGCAAGTGGACACCAAGGTGAATCAGCTCCTCGCCCTGATTCACGCCGGCCGGGTAGGCGATGTGGTCGGCACCTACCGGACGCTGCAAGGCGCCGTCGACGCCTTCGAAGAGAACGGACGCCTCCTCGCCACGGACTGGGAGGCCATCGCCCATCTCGGGCCGAGCCTGGCGCAGGTGATAGCGCGACTGCACGCCCATCTCGCGGCGACCGCCGACAGCCTCGACCCGGCAGCACCGATCACCGCTCGCGCCAAGACCCTGCATGATGCTGTGGGCGACAAGGCCTTCGGCGACTCCCTCAGTCTGTTAGTCGTCGCCCAGGAAGCCCTGTACCTGTGGCAGGTGCTGCGGATCGAGCGGGTTCGGCAAACCGAAGGCGATGACCTCACGCACGCGATTAAGGCAGCGCGCACCCTCCTTGCCGACCACGCTCGCCAAGACGTCGAACTGTATGCGCACACGGTCGAGAAGCTCCGGGCCGTTCGCGAAGTCAAGCCTTTGGAACTCGCGCGAAAGTCAGCCATCCGCGACCTGCGGGCCGACACCGACACCATGCGGCAGCAGCTCGATGCCTTCGCCGAGGCACGCCGCGGGCAACTGATCCAGTGGGCCGCCCACAACGATCCCCGGCTGCGCGACGCGGTCGCCGAGATCGGCTCCCGGGTGGTGGCTGGCATCGGAAAGCCGGTGAACGCCATCGCGAACCGCTTCGTCGGACCCCGCCCCACACAACCGCAGGCACCGACAACACCGAAGACCTTGCAGGTCCGCCGTCTGCCCGGCAAGTCCCGAGATGGGCGGCCGCCGCAGTGACCTGGCAAGTCGATGGACCGCAGTGGTGCACACCCGGCCTCGATGTGCGGGGCGGCCGCTATCCGCTCGCCGTGGAAGCCCCCGTCCTTCGCATGATCGATAGGCTCGTCCCGGGAGTCTCCACCCTGACCTACCTCGGTCGCTACTACTCGTTGTACTGGGCATTGGCCGAGTACGCGGAACGGAACCGTCTGGATGCTGCTGCATGCAAGACTCTGCTGCGCCGAGCTGAGGTCGGGGTCGCGCTAACGTCCATGTGGGATCCCGAATCGGGAACCATCTTCCCGGCTAACTCCGGAATGCACGGGTCCTCAACCATCGGTGCAGTCATGGATAAGGGTCTTCAGAAACTCGCCGATGAGGGAGCTGGTTCGTACTCGCCGCGCACCTGGGGTTTCTGGTCCCAGTACGGCGGCCCCAGCGTGACCCTCGGAAGCGTCGCTGTGGAGAAGCGCGCATTCCGGCGGGGTGAGGTGCAATGCCCAGAGGCCGTGTTTGAGCTGTTCCATCCGCTCCTGAAACTGTGCGCCGAACGCCCGGTGGCAGAAACGGACCTGCCACACCTGCCGAATTATGCGGACTTCGGGCCCGCCTCTGCCGACTACGAGCCTCTTCGCGGACTGCTGGTCGGCGAGCCGTCACTGCGAGACACCCCGGTCGGCAACGACGGCACCCGTCGTGCTGCTTTTCGGCTCATCGCGCGGAGCACTCAACTTGCTGGCAGCGAACCCACTTCGTCATGGACCGCGGTTGTTCGCAAAGCAGTCGGGTACGGGCCGTACCTGGCCGACGATCCCGTTCTCGCCCATGAAGACCAGGCACAGGCATGGCGCGGAACCCTGTTGCGACATCGATCGGTAGGCGCGTGGCGGTGGCTGTGGTCAGCGCTGGTGGAACAAGTCCATGAGTCCGTAAGTCCGGTGCCCGCCGCACATCTTTCGGACTGGATTCGCGAAGCTGTCGATGATGTTTCCTTGCGAACCTTCCTTCAGGATCTGCCACCGACACGGGTAACACTTGAGAACCTGCTCCCCGCGGAGTCCGAGATCGATGCCCGCCTCGCTGATGACGGCGGGGTCCAGTGGGCGGTCGGGTTGCTTCTGCTCGGCGCTCAACGTTCCGCGGAGTTGGCCGATGACACGGCTCGCCTTGCGTTCCTGGGTGGCTCAGCGCGTGGCGCGAATGAGTTCCTGTCCCCGGCCTGGGTCGCCGGTCGCCGCAACGACTTCGCCGACGCCTCGCTGGGTGACTTCGCCGCGGCTCTCGTTGACGACATGCTGGCGCAATCGCACCGCGTGGCACTCCGCAAAACGTCCGTACAGGCTGGCCGACTCGTCATGTTCAGTAAGCTCCACGAACGGGAAGGACTGTACTTCGCCACCGGTACCGAAGGCCGCGGAAACGTAGGTCTGCGCACTGAGCAACTCGGAAGCCTCGCCCACCAACTCGGCCTCGTTGACGTTCAGGACGACGGCGTCCGAACCGTCACCGAGCTCGGTCGAGCCGCATTGGACCTTCCGTCATGAGCAAGATCGATTTCCAGTTCTCGTCGCCACTGACATTGCTGGCCGAATGGCGCGACAATATTGGGCGCCTCGACGACGCGCTGGTCCTCGGCTACACCGTCGACCTTGCATTCCTGGAACATTTCTTCATTAACCAGGCGCGCGGGCTAGGCGCTCGCATCACGATACTCTCCGACGCACACAACGCGGTCCACTCCGACGTCGACGTCCGCGGTGCCGGACGCATTTACCAGCACGGGTACGCCCTATGCAGCGGAGCCTTTCACCCGAAGCTCGCCCTCCTGATCGGCGAAGACGACATCTGGGTGGCCATCGGCTCAGGCAATCCAACAACGTCTGGGTGGGGCCACAACCGGGAGCTCTGGCTCACCATCAAAGCCGAGACCGAGTCGGGGCCGGCAGCCCTGGCAGATCTGGCCGATTGGCTCCGCCAACTTCCCCATGCCGTGTCGATTCCGCACTGGATCGCCTCAACCCTCACCGAGGTCGCCGGTCGACTGTCCGCTGCGGCGACCGATCCGACCATCGACGGCCTGACGATCCTCGGCAATCTACACACCCCGATTCTGGAGCAATTGCCCGATACTTCCGTCGATCACCTCGGCCTGAGCGCGCCGTTCTTCGATCCGCGCGCACAGGCGGCGCGCGCACTTATCGGCCGCCTACGGCCACGCTCGGTCACACTCGGCATCCAACCCCTCTTGTCCAGCTACGACGGGCATACGTTGGCCGCGGCCTTGGACCAGGCGCCCCGCGCTGAGGTCCGACACCTGTCCGAAGCGGGAGGTCGGCTCTCACACGGCAAGCTCATCGAATGGGCCGCCGACCGCCAGCACACCGCGATGACAGGCAGCGCCAACCTCAGTGTCTCCGCATTGATGCGGAGCACCGCCCAAGGCGGCAACTGCGAGCTTATTGCCTGCCGCACCATCGACGAGTCGTTGCTCCCTGCGGGAGAAACGATCTCACGCCAGACTCTCGCTGCGGCTAACACCCTAAGCGACGAGGCTTCCACCCCACCGGTCCCGACGATCGCTGTATTGGGCGCCCGTCTTGTGGCCGAGGGAATCGACGTGGAGATCGTCTGCAACACACCTGGAAAGGTAGAATTCGAGGGGTCAGCAGATGGTGGACCCAACAGCTGGACGGTCCTCGCACGGTTCAGCGGGTTGAATGGGCACACCCGGCGAACAGTGCCGACACCAGCAACGCCGTGCCGCGCCCTTCGCGCACGATTCACTACCGAGACCGGCGAGGTGTGGGTCTCGCCGACGGCATTCATCACCGACACCGTTAAGTGCCAGGCTCCCACCGGACGCAAGGCTGCCTCACTCATCGGCGACTACGGCATCGACAAGGTGATCGACGACCCCGAACTCGCCGAGCGATTCACTAAAGACATGCGGCGACTCCTGCAGGAATCCGCCAAAGCTCGCGCCACTGACGAGCCATCCGCACCGGCGCCGACCAAGGCAGCGGGAGTTCCGGCTGACAGTGATCGCTGGGGCACGTGGATGGCGAGCTTCCAGCAGACCGTGCAGCCGTCTCTCGCTGGGCTGTTGTTTCCCGGTGCGGCGTCGATCCTCCAGATCAGCGCCGCGGGTTGGTCGATCGACGTCGATGAAGGCACGGACATCGCTGAGGACGAGGACGCAGAAGCGTTCGAACAGCCCGTTGACGGGCAGGCAGCGCGGCGAGAAGCGTCCTCGGTCGCCGAGGAGCTCCGTCCAAAATGGAAGCGGTGGGACCGGACCCTTGTTCGGCAACTCCGAGACAGGGACGTCGACTTGGGATTGCGGCTCCTCGTTCTCCGGTTGCACCTGGACCTGCTGGCCGGTGACGTGTTCCGCGGCGAGGACGATTGGACATGGGAGTTGATGGACTTGATCCATGTGGTCGCTCTCACCAAAGACACCGACGTCCTGCGAACCAGTCCGGAGGTGGCCGAGGCGCCTGCTGAGGTCCAGCGCACTCTCGGTGCTCTTCTCGCCGTCTGCTTCAGCCTGCTCTTCGACGAACTCCGCCAGGTCGGCGGCAACGAATGGGACCTGCGAGCGCAGCGTCTATGGCGTGCCCTCGCTCCCCTGGTCGCCAACACCGATGATTCCTGCCTTGAGCACCAACTCCTGAGCCCCGGCCAGTCCAGCGGTCCGGTGGCCGGCGAGACCGCCACAAAAAGCCTGAGGGACCGCGCATTGGCCGCGCTCAGCGACCCGCACGCCGAAACCTCCGCCCTGCTCGCGGCCGCGGGCACCCCCGCCGAGTTCGTTGACGGTGTCTGGCTGCTCGACGACGAGGCCGTCGCCGGCCGTCGCACGGTGGCACAGATACTGACCACGACCGGCACCCCCGCTGCAGTCATCGTCACCACCTCCGGTGGCGTCTACGCGGCGCTGTGGGACGCGGACACGCTGATTTACACAGACACCACAGTCAAGTCGTGGCGCCTGTTCACCATGAGCGGACCGTTCCGCAATCCTCGTTCCCGCCTCGCTGGTACGGACGGACTGGCCGGCGGATCGAACATTGGCCCATTGGCGCGGCCTGGACCCAAGGTCACCGAGATGTGCGAGCGGGTCGGAGTGAACCCCCAAATGATCACGCTCGCGCTCACCTCATGGAGTTGAGCGCGAAGAACCGTCCGACCCCAAGATCGTCCTGCTACGGCGGTGCCCGGACGCCGGTGTCCGAGCGGCATGGCACGATGGAATCCGAACAAACCCCCAGGTCGACGTCACAGCTTGATCGGAGTACAGCACCCGATGTTTCCCGGCGCCACGCCCAGCAGTTCCCGCACGCTCCGGGACACGTTCCTTATCCCGGACTCGCGCGGCAGCAACGACTACGTGCTCCGGCTTTCCGATTCGGTAGCCGAGGATCAGCTCTCGGGCACGGTCGACTCGTACGTCGTCACCCCGGCCATCGCGGAGGCATTCGATCAGGCCCTGGCTGTGGTCGACACGGCACTGCGCACCGGCGAGAACAAGGCCGCGTACCTGAACGGCTCGTTCGGCTCCGGTAAGTCGCATTTCATGGCGGTGCTGTACGGCATCCTCGGCCACTCCCCCGCGGCGCTGTCGGTATCCGAATTGCAGCCGGTCATCGCCAACCATCCGGTGATCGCCGACGCCAATCTGCTGCGACTGACCTTCCACTTTCTGGACTCGGTGAGCATCGAGGCGGCGCTCTTCGAGCAGTACCTCCGGCAGATCCACGAGCTGCATCCCGACCAGCTCCCGCCGGTCCTGCATTCCGCCGGGGAACTGTTCGCCGATGCCGACAACCGCCGTGCCGAGGTCGGGGATGAGAAGTTCTTCGCCGCCCTCAACGCCGCCTCGGGCGGCGGGGCTGCCACCGGCGGCAGCGTGAATTGGGCGGCGCTGGGCGCGACCGCCGCCGTCTGGAGCGCCGAAACGTACGCGGCTGCGGTGGCTCCCGACGCAAAGCCGGCCACCCGCGCTCGCTTGCAGCAGGCATTGACTGCCGCGTACTTCACCAGCTATTCACGCAACACCGACTGGCTCTCCCTCGAGGACGGTCTCGCAGTCATCGCCGACCACGCCAAGTCGCTCGGCTACACCGGCGTGGTGCTGATGCTCGACGAACTAGTGCTGTGGCTGACCTTCCTCATCAACGAACGCCAGCGGTTCAGCGCCGAAGTGCAGAAGATCACCAAGCTGGTAGAAACCAGTCGCGGGCGCCTCGCCATTCCGGTCGCCTCATTCATCGCCCGCCAGCACGACCTGTCCGCCTGGGTCGCCAGCGGCAGCGACTCCGGCGCCACTCGGCAAGCCATCGAACAAGCCTTCGCCCACCAGGAGGGCCGCTTCGGCAGCATCCGCCTCGGCGACGAGAATCTGCCGTACATCGCGAACAAGCGCCTCCTGCAGCCGGTGGACGAGGCGGCCCGCGCCGCCCTCGCGGCCGCCTTCGACCGACTCGACAAGAATCCCGGCGTCTGGGACGTGCTGCTCGACGGCGTCAACACCGATGACACCCACCGTGGATCTAGTTCCGCGGATTTCCAGCTCACCTACCCGTTCTCACCCGCACTGATCTCAACCCTGCGTGCCCTGTCCGGTCAGATGCAGCGGGAGCGCACCGCACTCAAAGTGATGCAGCAGATGCTGCAAGACGATGCCGACCGACTCACCATCGACAACGTCATTCCAGTCGGCGACGCATTCGACTATGTGATCGACAGCGCCAGCGCCACCCCCATCAACGATGCGACCGCCCAAACCTTCAAGACCGCCCGCACCCTGTGGACCGAGAAACTGCGCCCCATGCTGTTCCGGAACATGGGTGTGGACGAGTCGGTTCCCGACGAGGACGCGCCTTCCGGACTGCGCGCCGACATCCGGATCGTCAAGACGCTGCTGATGGCAGCGGTGGCGCCGACCGTACCGGCTCTCAAACAGATCGACGCCAGCCGGCTGGCCTCACTCAACCACGGCAGCGTCATCTCTCTCATCCCCGGCGACCAGATCGGCCAGATCGCCGCGAAGGTCAAACAGTGGGCCGCTGAAGTACCAGAACTGACCGTATCGTCCGACGCCAATCCCCTGATCTCCATCGCCCTGGAATCGGTGGACTACGAGCGGATTCTGTCCAGGGCACAGACCGAAGACACCGACGGCCGCCGACGCGAACTGATGCGCAGTCTGCTCAGCGAGCAGTTCGGCGTGAACGACAACCAACTCACCACCGACGACTGCCTCGTGCGCGAGGTGATCTGGCGAGGTACGCCTCGCCGTGTCGAGGTGGTGTTCGGGAACGTGCGCGACCGCGGCTATCTCGCCGACGCCCAGTTTGCTCCGTCTGCGCCCGGTGCCTTGCGTCTGGTCGTCGACCTGCCCTTCGACGACCCCGGCCACACCATCACCGAAGACCATGACCGCATCGCCGAATTGCTGCGCACCGGCCAAGATCGGTTCACCATCGCCTGGCTACCGTCGTTCTTTCCCGAAAACGTGCTGCGCCAGCTCGGCAAGCTGGTGGTGCTCAACCACGTGCTGACCGATCGTTGGACCACCTACGCCAATGAGTTCTCCGAAGGAGACCGGCAGGCGGCCCGCGGTATCCTCGAACAACAGCAGATCCAGATTCGCGGCCAACTCGGCAATGCGATCCAGATCGCGTACGGCACCGCCAGCGGCGCCACCTTCGCCGACAACCAACCGCCGCTACGGTCGCTGCACGCCGGATACACCCCGCAACCACCGATCGGCAGCACTCTTGGCGAGGCCGTCGACCGGTTGATCGACGACGCCTACGGCACCCTCTATCCCGATCATCCCGAGTTCAGTCCGTCCGACCGCGTGATCACCGTCCGGGACTTGAACACCGCACTCGATCACCTGCGCACCGCCCAAACCCGGTCCGACGGCCGGGTGGCCCTGGAGGGCGGGGCCCGCGGCGACCGCGACAACACCCGCCGCATCGTCGAATCGCTCGGCATCGCGAAGGTCAACGAAACCCATCTGTTGTTCGGCACCGACCAGTTCACTGCCTGGCAGACGCGTATCACCCAAGAACTCGCCCGGCTCGGCGCCGACGAAGACGGCGACATCGACATCGCGGTGGTGCGTGAAGCGATCCGCGCGAGCGGCCCGAACCGCGGTCTGAACGACGACATGATCGACCTGATCGCGGCGGCGTGGGCGGCGCAGACCAAACGCTCATGGTTCCTGCACTCGTCACCGCTGCCCGAACCGGCGATCGGGAGCATTCGCCCGGGCACCACTTTGCGACTGGAACCGCTCCCTGAAGCACACGTGTGGAATACGGCCGTCCGCCGCTGGAAGGAGTGGACCGGCCAGCCCGTCAACGACTACCTCACCGCGACCAATCTGGCGGTCTTCGCCGACCAGGTCCGCAGGTATCGCGCCGAGAGCTTCACTGGGCGCGGACCGTTCGTCGCCGCGCTGCGACGTGCCTACGAGTCCTTCGGACTGGACCTGCAGGTCGGACGCCACGCCCTGGCCGCCGACCTGCTCGACCTCTTCGAGGTGAAGATCGAAGGAGCCTCCAACCTCGTCCTCGTCGACGTGATCGCGCAGGCCTCGCTGCACGGCAGCGATATCGAGGCAGGAAAGTCGTTGGCCTCCGCAGCCGAGGTGGAATCGGCTCTCGAGTCACTGCCCGCGAACCATTGGGATGTCCTGCATTCGGGCGCCAAGCTGGGCGGTGACCGCGGCGCACAGGCCCGCGCCATCCTCGACGAGCTGTCCCGGGCCGTCGCTGCGCAGGAGTTCGTCCACTCACTGCCCGCCGCTCTCGGGCAGGCGAACCGGAGCCGCGACGCATGGCTGGTGGCCGGCACACCCGCGGCGACACCCACGCAGACGGACCCGACCAGTACGCCGCCCATCGCGCCCGACGACGTCACCGTCGCGCCCCCTGCCCCGCAAATCGCGGAGATCCCGCCCTTCACAGTGTCCGCCGCATCGGTGAAGTCGGCGATCGAGACGAAACTCGCCGCCCTGCTGGCCCGCCACCCCGACGCCGAGTTCACCGTCACCATCACCCGAGTGCCCTCGTGACGCCCCTTCCCCGCGCCGACCTCACCGGCCTACTCACGCTGATCGGACAGCTGCGTGAGAAAGGTCATCAGCGTGGCGTGCTAGCGGTGGCCGCCCGACCCGAATGGGACGGCGACACCACCCTGGACACCGAACACGGCAGTCTGCGGATCCGCACCGCGCCCAGCGTCCTGGCACTCCGCGACGCGATGCTCGAACGGAACAGCGTCGACTGGGTGATCGCCCTCACCGACCGGCAACCCAGCGAGCTGCCGACCGGAGTCGTCGATCACCTCACCGTCGGCACAGTCTCGAACCTCGATCCATGGCCCGCGCTGCGCAGCCGGTTTCACGCTACCGGCCAAGAGTTCGACCTGTTGTCCCTGCAGAACACCGCCGCCCGTGCGGCACTTCGCTATCTGCCGCCCGCACCAGAACCCGCGCCCAACGGAGTCCTGACCTCCGACCACCTGTTCCGGGTGATCGCCGGTCACAACTTCGGCTTCACCACCGATCCGACCCCACTCAACGTCGCGGTGTGGTCGACCAACGTTGACCGGACGGCACAGTTCACCGCCTGGCAGGACACCGCCGACCAGGCCCTCCTCACGGAGTTCTACCGTTGGCTCGAAGGACGACTGAGTGCGCTGGGCCCGGTCTTCGGCGCTGTCTGGCAGACCGTCGGGCCACAACGGCTGGTTCCGCTCGGGCTCGTCGCCGCCCTCCTCAACGACTCGGGCAGCGCTGCGGCCGGTTTCCCGGCTACGCCTGAGGAGATCATCCGTTCCCGCACCCTGCTCGAGGTTCAGCTCGGCCAGCGCACCATCACCGAAAACCAACTGCTCGCCTGGGGAAACACGGCAAGCCTCGCGGTGGCCGACGGCGCTGACAAGGAGACGTTGCGCACCGCCGAAGACCTAGTCACACAGTTGCAGGCCTCCGCTCTGGTCGGCCGATCTGATGTGTTGCGGCCGGGCTTGACCGCACGGCTCGCCAGGTTCGCACAGGCCCTCGATGCCGCCGAACTCGATGCCATCGATCTCGCCGCGGTCGAGAACTGCTGGGCCGACGTGACCGCACACCGCCTCGCTCGGCCCGACAGCGCCGGCGCACTGCGCGACGTCCGCGTCGGGGCCGCAACCCTGCGCCTGCTGCGCTGGTTGCGGAGCCCGGACGCCACCCCGTCGTCGACGGCCGGATGGCTAGGGCATTATCGCGACGACCTGTCGTGGGTCGACGGCGCCGTCGACGAGGTATTTGTCGGTGCCACCGACCCACAACTCGCCGACGCCGCCCACCGGATCGTGACGGCCGCTCGCGCTCGGCGCGCCGAGCAGGATCGCAAGTTCGCCCGCCACCTGCAGACTGACGGAGGCCAGCGACGCACCGGAGCCGACGCGCCGACCTACGTCGAGGACCTTCTCACGCGGGTGGTCCTCCCCCTGACAAGACCCCGCCCCGGTGGCTCTACCCCGTCGCCCGTACTGCTCATCGTCGCCGACGGCATGAGCGGTTCGTCCGCCAACGAACTCGTCGCCGACACCGTCCGGCGCACACTGCCACAGTGGACGGTGTGTCTGCCCGAAGACACCGAACCGGTGACCGTCGCGCTGTCTGCGCTGCCATCGGTGACCGAGTTCTCACGGTGCTCGTTACTGTCCGGCAGGCTGGCCCGGGGTGGACAGTCCGAAGAACGCGCCGGATTCGATTCCTGGCTCACCGCCAACGGATTACCCTCCGCCGGGCGAGCGCTCTTTCACAAGGCCGATATGGAAGCCGCCGCGCGGGCCAACGCCCTGGCGGCCACTGTGCAAGAAGCGGTGGACGATACCGGCGGGCGACCGGTGATCGCCTGTGTGCTCAATGACGTCGACGATGCCCTCGACCGTTCCGATCCGATCGGCACCGTGTGGACCACCGACCGCTTCAAACGGCTCGACTCGCTGCTCTCGGCGGCCGCCGCCGTCGGCCGCACCGTGGTCTTGGTGTCCGATCACGGACATGTGGTGGAACGCCGAGAGCAACCGAGCGTTCAGCGCGGCGTTGGGATCTCCGCCCGCTACCGCACTGCCGACACCGACGTCGCCGAGGACGAAGTTCTGGTCGACGGTCCGCGGGTGTTGTGCGACGGCCACCGCGCCATCCTCGCCGTCGACGAGCAACTCCGCTACACCGGGCTCAAAGCCGGCTACCACGGCGGCGGAGCACTCGCCGAAGTAGCGATTCCAGTGGCGATTCTGCTCAACGGTGCGATTCCCGAGCACCTGCAGCTGATCGAGGCGTCGCTATCGGTGGGCGAACCGCTGGCCGCACCACCGTGGTGGGAGGCCGGGCGTGACGTGCGGTCACCGCTGTCGTTGCCCGCCGAGAGCACCGGTCCGGCCACGAAGACCGCGCCGAAGCGTCGCGGCAAATCGGCGCGTGCCGCGCAGCCTGCTCAGTCCGAGGGCTTGTTCGAACTCGCCGATCCCGCCGAATCCGGTGTCGAAGCACTGCCGGACGCCGCTCCGGCCGGCGGTCGTGACCGGGTTGCCGAACTACTCGCCACCGAACTCTTTACGAGGCTCTACAAGCAGTACGGTCGCCGCACCGACCTGACCTCCATCGCCACGCTCCTGCGCGAGACCATTGACGCCGGGGGTGTGCTGCCCCTTACCCGCGCCGCACACGTGTTGAACGTCAAGGCGTTCCGTGCCGGCCCAGCTGTGCAGTCCCTTGCGCAGGTGCTCAACACCGACGGTGTGATCGTTCTGACGGTGACCGGGACAGAACTGGAACTGGAAGCCGAGACCATGTTCGAGCAGTTCGGAGTACCGCGATGACGCTCTCCCCGGTACGTCGGCGAGAACTTCTCCAATCACTGCGCCAGGGCACGGTCCCGGAAGGCAACCTCGACGCGTTGGCCGTGGGCATCGACCGTTTCGCCGACACCATCGACTCCGATCTCGATGCGGTCGCCGCAGGCGGCTCGATGTTCAAGGCAGTGCGCGGCGAGTACGGCGCCGGCAAGACGTTCTTCGCTCGATGGGTGGAGCAGCGCGCCATGCGACGCGGGCTGGCCGTCGCCGAAGTGCAGATCAGCGAGTTGGAGACGCCGCTGCACAAGCTGGAGACGGTGTACCGCCGCACCATCGAAGAGTTGCGGACCGCGTCCTTCGCCAAGAGCGCCTTCCGGCCGTTGATCGACGCCTGGCTCTACGGCGTCGAAGAGGACGCGGCCGCTGCCGCCGGTGTCGAGGAAGCCCGTGCCGGCCAGGTCGAGGAGTTGCTGGAGCAGCGGCTCGCTGCCGTCGGGGCCACCACGCCCGTCTATCCGATGGTATTGCGCAGCTACCGCGCCGCGCTCGAGCGCGAAGACGCCCCCACCGCCGACGCACTCATCGCCTGGCTCGGTGGTCAGCCGCACGTCGGAGCCGCCGCGAAGCGTGCTGCCGGCGTACGCCAGGACGTCGATCACTTTCTGGCGATGGGCTTCTTGCAGGGACTGCTCACCGTCCTCAAAGGTGCCCGGCACCCGGGTCTGGTCCTGGTGATCGATGAGGTCGAGACCCTGCAGCGTATGCGCAGCGACAGCCGAGCGAAGGCGCTCAACGCCCTGCGCCAATGGATCGACGAGCTCGATTCCGGACGCTATCCGGGCCTGTACCTGGTAATCACCGGCACCCCGGCGTTCTATGACGGCCGTCAGGGCGTGCAAACGCTGCCGCCGTTGGCGCAGCGGCTGCACACCGACTTCGGCACCGATCCGCGCTTCGACAACCCGCGGGCACCACAGATCAGGCTCACCGGCTTCGATCTGGAGCGACTGGTGGAAGTCGGTGTTCGGGTGCGCGACATCTATGCCGAGGGATCGTCGGCACCGGATCGAATCCGCGAGTTGGTCGACGACCGCTATCTGCGCGATCTCGCAGTCGCGGTGGCGGGCGAGTTAGGCGGCACCGTGGGAGTCTCGCCGCGAATCTTCCTCAAGAAGCTCGTCGCCGACGTGCTCGATCGCGTCGACCAGTTTCCCGATTTCCTTCCGCGCGAACACTATTCGCTCACCATCTCCGATACCGAGCGGTCTGTGAGCCCGCGGGCCGCCACGGCCGACGACGTCGAACTCTGATGGACGGATTCGGCCTACTCGATCCGGTGGTCCAGCATCACATCGTCAATACGCTGGGCTGGACCGGTCTCCGCCCGTTGCAGAACGAGGCGACCGGCCCCATCGTCGCCGGCGAGGATGCCATCTTGCTGGCCCCGACCGCCGGCGGAAAAACCGAGGCAGCAATGTTTCCGCTCCTCACCCGCATGCAGGGACAGCGGTGGGACGGGGTCAGTGTGCTGTACCTGTGTCCGTTGCGGGCGCTGCTCAACAATCTGCAGCCGCGGCTCGACGAGTACGCTTCGTGGCTGGGCCGATCGGCGCGAACCTGGCATGGCGATGTCAATCAGTCGGCGCGACAGCGGATCCAACGGGAACGGCCAGACATTCTGCTGACCACCCCCGAGTCGCTCGAATCGATGCTGGTGTCTGAGCGGGTTGACGCCGCAGCCCTGCTCGGCGGGTTGCACGCAGTCGTGGTCGATGAGGTCCATGCTTTTGCCGGCGACGATCGCGGCTGGCATCTGCGCGCCGTCCTGGCCCGGATCGAAGATCTGCTTGGCCGTCGGCTGCAACGAATCGGGATGTCGGCGACAGTCGGCAATCCCGCAGTGTTGCTGACCTGGCTGCAGGGTGGCCACACCGGGCCCGGACGGGTGATCGCCCCCGCCGATCCCGCGGCGACCAAGGTTCCGGAGGTCACCGTCGACTCCGTCGGCAGCATCCAAAACGCCGCCACAGTAATCGCCGCACTCCACGCCGGCGAGAAGCGCCTGGTATTCGTCGATTCCCGACGCCTCGCCGAGGAGCTTGCGGCCGGCCTCCGCGAGCGGGGGATCACCACCTTCGTCTCGCACTCCTCCTTGTCCGCGGCCGAACGCCGCGAATCCGAACAGGCCTTCGCTGAATCGCGTGACTGCGTCATCGTCGCCACGTCGACACTCGAACTCGGAATCGATGTGGGCGACCTCGACCGCGTCATCCAGATCAACGCGCCGCGAACCGTCTCGTCATTTCTGCAGCGACTGGGACGCACCGGGCGGCGGCCCGGTGCCGTGCGCAACTGCCTCTTTCTCGGCATCACCGACGATGCATTGCTTGCCACTCTTGGCATGCTCAAATGCTGGTCGGACGGATGGGTCGAACCTGTCACCCCACCGCCCGAACCTCGCCACATCGCCGCCCAGCAGCTACTGGCCGCGGCATTGCAGACTCGCCGTCTCCCGTTGCAGGGCTGGGACTCTCAGTGGGCCCCCCTTCCGCTTTTCGGTGACGACGGGCCGGAAATCTTCGACTACCTCGTGAGCGAGGGGTTCCTCGACCACGATTCCGGTACCGCCTTTATCGGACCCGAAGCCGAAAAGCGGTTCGGCCGCCGCCATTTCATGGAGTTGCTGGCAGTCTTCACCGCGCCCCCGGTGTTCACGGTGCTGGCCGGGCGCCACGAGGTCGGTTCAGTCGAGGCGAGCGTGCTGACTGATGTCGTAGAAGGCCCCCGGGTGCTTCTACTGGCCGGGAGATCGTGGAAGGTCACGCACATTGACTGGCTACGCCGACGGGTTTATGTCGAGGCCACCGACATTGCCGGGCGCGCAAAGTGGATGTCACTGCCCGACGGCACGTCGCTGCAGATCACCCGCGCTGCGCGCGACGTGCTCCTGGGTTCCGCGCCAGATGGGGTGACGCTGACCCGCCGAGCAGAGGTCACGCTCGCCGACATGCGAGAACAACACAGCGGACATGTCGACCCTGCGCGGTTCGTTGTCGAACGCGACCGCACAGGCACAGTTCGATGGTGGACGTGGGCGGGGGTCAAGGCCAACCGGACGATCGCCGCCGCCACCCCGATTGCGGTTCCGCGGCAACGGCCGAACGCCGAGTTCATCCGGTTGCATTCAGACTTGACTGTCCAAGAGATTCAGACGGCACTCGCCGAGCTGTCGGCTCTGCCGGAATGGCCCCTGCCGACCATCGATCCAGGCGCGCTGAATGGATTGAAGTTCTCCACTGCTCTACCGCCAGACCTCGCGGCACGCACCCTGGGGGCCCGGGCCCTCGACGAGGTCGGCGCTTCAGACACCGTCGCATATCCGGCGGTCTTTCACCTGATGAGTTGATCGTTATTCGCCAGCTACGAACTAGAATCGCTTCATGTCGACGGCCCGTGAGATCGCGATTCATGCGGGCTTCATGAAAGGCTTCCAAGCACTGCAGCCCAAACGTCCGAAAGCAGGTTGCTGCCTCCGTCGCCAAGTTTCGGACAAACGACCTCTCTGGCACTCACGTCGAGACGATCCACAATGCTTCGAACTCTCGGTTCCGATCGGTTCGCGTCACGCCGTCAATTCGCGCCATCGTCCTGGCGCCTACCACAGGAACCGACGGTTCGGCAGATCGTGTCAGCGACATAGGAAGTAGGCTCGGTCACGGGTCCTGTGGTGCTCGGTGAGTTGTTGAGGAACTCTCATCCTCACACCCAGGACCCACCTGCAACTTGTGGCCCTCCCCAGCCCATCACGCCGTCACCTACTCACTCTCAAAGGCGAAGAGCCGGACAACGCAGCTGAACGCGAAGACCGGCGTGCGTCTCACCGAGCCGGCCGCGGGGCACCTCAGCCCTGGATGCGAGTCCGGGTGTCGCCCCAGGCGGCGTCGCGTAGTTCGTTCTTGCGAATCTTGCCGGTCGAGGTCTTGGGGAGCGCGTCGACGAACTCGACCTCGCGGGGTGCTTTGTAGGAGGCGATCCGGGTCTTGACGTGCGCGATGATCTCGTCCGCCGTGACCGTGGCGGTCTCCGCGATCTGCACGTAGGCCTTCGGCCGCTCGCCCCATTTCTCGTCGGGAACGCCGATCACGGCGACGTCGAGCACCGCGGGGTGACTGACGACGGCCTGCTCCACCTCGATGGTCGAGATGTTCTCGCCACCGGAGATCACCACATCCTTGGCGCGGTCGAGGAGTTGCACATAGCCGTCCGGATGCATCACCCCGAGATCTCCGGAGTGGAACCAGCCACCGGCGAACGCCTCCGCGGTCTGCTCCGGCGCCTCGAAGTAGCCCTTCATCACCACATTGCCGCACATCACGATCTCGCCCATCTCCACACCATCGGCAGCCACGTCCACCAGTTCGCCGCCGACCGGTTCCGGGCGCACCACACGCAGCCGTTCGGCGGTCACCATGCCGACCCCCTGCCGGGCCATCAGCACCGACAGCTCCTCACCGGGCAGGTCCGCCCACCCCGGATCGGGCTCACACACCGAGTACGGGCCGTAGGTCTCGGTGAGACCGTAGACGTGGATGATCTCGATACCCAGATGCCGGATCGCCTTGATGATGGTCGGGCTCGGCGGGGCGCCCGCGGTCGCGATCGCCATCGGGGTGGTCATCGGATGCGCCTCGGGCGCGGTCGCCAGCGTGGTCAGCACCGTCGGCGCACCCGACATCCGGTTGATGTTCTCGGTATCGATCAGGCGCCACATATCCTCACCACGCACCGCGCGCAGGCACACGTGCGTCGCGGCCATCGCGGTCACGCCCCACGGCCCGCACCAGCCGTTGCAGTGGAACATCGGCAACGTCCACAGGTAGCGGGTGTCGATGGTGAACCCCTGGGTCAGGGCGTTGCCCAGCGACGCCAGATACGCACCTCGGTGGGTGTACATGACACCCTTGGGTTTGCCGGTGGTGCCCGAGGTGTAGTTGATCGAGATCACCGCGTTCTCGTCGCCGACGGTCCATTCGAAGCGTGCCGCGGCGTCACCGCGCGCCATCAGCTCGTCGTAGCGCAGCGCCGGACCGGTGTATTCGCCGTCCTGGGACGGCACCTCGATCACCTCGCGCACCGTCGCGAACTCGACGCCCTCGAGGGGCGCCAGCAGCAGGCCGTCGCCGATCAGCAGCACCGCGCCGGAATGATCACAGATGTACCGCACCTCTTCGGCGGCGAGCCGCGTGTTGACCGCGACCAGCACACCGCCGGCCAGCGGCACCGCGAAGTGCGCGGCCAGCAGTTCCGCGGAGTTGGTACCGAGGAACGCGACCCGATCACCCGGCTCGACCCCGGAGGCGCGCAGCGCGCTCGCAAGGGTCACCACGTCCACGGCGAGCTCCCCGTAGGTGAGACGGCGCCCACCGTCGATCACGGCCAGCTTGCCCGGATGCACCGCCGCCGCCCGTTCAAGGAAACGCAACGGCGTAAGCGCGGTATCGAGTCCGGAGCGGGCGGGCTGAGTCATGTGGCATCCCTCATAGTCGTGGAGCGGTCGTGGCTGCCCTCACTGTAGCCCGTAGTGGCACTCAGTGCCACATGGTGGAGCGAGTAATCGCCGAGCGGTCTGTCACACGAGACGAACGGTGCCGCGCGCCTACTCCGCCGCGATCGCTTTTCGACGCTGATCCACGCGCGAGCATTGATGCACAATAATGGCGGCCATGCATCGTCGAAGAAGTCCGTCAGGAACCGTGTCGCTGTCATTGATGGCGGCCGCAACGGCCGCCTCGGTCCTGCTCACCGGTTGCCAGACGGCGAGCGATACTCATGGCACTGCGGTTCCGGCAGGAGCGGAGGAATCGACCGCCGCGGAGACCACGACGCCCGCGCCGCGCACCTCCGCGTTCGGTGAGATTTCCGCGCAGATGGACATCAATGTTCCCGTCAGCCGCCCGGCGGTCGCCCATGACGGCCGGACCGTCTGGGTGCCCACCGCGGACTGGATCGAGAGCGTCGACATTCCGACGTTGGGCGAGCAGGGCGGCGCCAACGTGTATCCGAAACCGGAAGCCACGCAGATCGCGCTGGCCCCCGATAGCCCGAATCTGTTCTTCGAGGACCGGTCCGGTGCGATCGGTGTCGCAGATTCGTCGACCCGGAAGGTCACCAAGACAGTGCCTTCCGGTATCGGGAACGACATCGCCGGCGAGTTCGTCATGTCCAGGAACGGATCTACCGCTTATCTGCTCGGTTCCAGCGACTCCGACGTCGTCTCCGTCGTCGACGTCGCGGGCAGTTTGCCGACGAAGTCCGTGCGAACGAACACGTACGCCCGCGGCCGCAACGCAATTGCCCTTAGTCCCGACGGCGGCACCGTCTACTACCTGGCCCAGACCAAGGCACATCTCGATCCCGAGATCGCCGTCTTCGATACGAAAGCCTCCACACTGACGCGCACCATTCCCCTCCCGGAGACGAGCCCCGCGGCCGGGCCGACCGCGCTCGACCTCTCCCCGGACGGCAAGCGTCTCTACGTCACCGGCACCGACCCAGAGGCGGCGGCGGGCGCCCCGCAGACCATGTCGGTGGTCGACACGGCCACCGGCAAGATCACCGCCGACGTCCGGGTCGGGGTCGATCCCGTCGACGTCTCCGTCACCCCGGACGGACGATACGTAGGTGTCGTGAGCCGCCACGACGGCGTGATCTCGCTGATCGACACCCGGACGAATCGCGTGGTCGCCACCGCTGCACAGCCCAACGCGGAACCGATCTACATCGCCATGTCTCCGGACAGCGAATTCGCCTACGTGGCGACGAAATCAAGCCAGAAGCTCCTCCAGATCAGCCTCAGGCGAAGCTGACCGGTTGCGTGTACACGCCCGTCGTCCCCGCTGGCCGGCCTCCACACGCACGCCACCCGATGCCGCACCGCCTCGGTCGCCGGCCCGAGACCTTCGGCTGGTCGGTCCACGTCGGCCGGGAGCGGCTACTCCGCCGCGAGCTGCGGAACGGCCGTGGCGCGGGCGTAGACGGTCTGGCCGGCCGCCAGTTCCAGGGCGTTCTGGTCGCCGCGCGTGATCTGGGCGATGAACTCCTCTCCGGTGTT
This sequence comes from Gordonia sp. PP30, assembly GCF_023100845.1. Taxonomy (NCBI): domain Bacteria; kingdom Bacillati; phylum Actinomycetota; class Actinomycetes; order Mycobacteriales; family Gordoniaceae; genus Gordonia; species Gordonia sp. PP30. Next base: position 3,016,722 of record NZ_CP095864.1, read on the forward strand.
CGCGGCGGTCAGCTCGACGCGGGTCTCGAAACCGAGATTCACCACCCGCTTCACCGTCGCGCGGATCACGCCGGTGTCCAGGCCGGTATCGGCCGACGGGTAGGTCATCTCCGGGGTGCGGCCGATCCGGATGTCGTGCGGGCGGACCAGCTGGCCGTTGAGCCGGGACACCGAGCCGAGGAACGACGCGACGAACACGTTGCCCGGCCGGTCGTAGAGATCGTCAGGCGTGCCCACCTGCTCGATGCGGCCCTTGTTCAGGACGGCGATCCGGTCGCTGACGTCCAGCGCCTCCTGCTGGTCGTGCGTCACCAACACGGTGGTCACGTGGACCTCCTCGTGCAGTTGCCGCAGCCAGCGCCGCAGGTCGTCGCGCACCTTGGCGTCCAGGGCGCCGAAGGGCTCGTCGAGCAGCAGCACCTGCGGATCCACCGCCAGCGCCCGCGCGAGCGCCATGCGCTGCCGCTGACCGCCGGACAGCTGCGACGGGTACCGCTTCTGGAAGACCTCCAGCCCGACGATCTCCAGCAGTTCGTCGACCTTCTTGTTGATCTCGGCCTTGGACCGCTTGCGGATCTTGAGCCCGAAGGCGATGTTGTCGCGCACCGTCATGTGCTTGAACGCCGCGTAATGCTGGAACACGAACCCGATGTCGCGCTGCTGCGGTGACGCCTTCGACACATCGCGGCCGTTGATCGCGATGATGCCCGAGTCGAGGCTGTCCAGACCGGCGATGGCCCGCAGCAGCGTCGACTTACCCGAGCCGGACGGGCCGAGCAGCGAGGTCAGCGACCCGGCCGGAATGTCGATCGAGACGTCGTCGAGCGCGGCGAAATCGCCGTAGCGCTTATTGGCACCGGTGACTGTGATGGACACGCTACTTCTCCTCGCCTGCGGGGCGTCGTGGATGGGGGTCTCGACGGGGCTCGACCGGCGGGACGGGCTCGACCGGCGGGACGGGCTCGACCGGCGGGACGGGCTCGACCGGCGGGACGTGTTCAGCCGGTGAGTGGGGCTCGACGGGCAACGCCGCCTCGACGATGGACTCGGGCGCCATCAGCGCGCCGGCGTCGACGACGCGGCCGCGGGACCGTCGTTCGATCAGGGTCATGACGGCCAGCACGCTGATCGCGACCAGCATCAGCAGGGTGGCGGCCGCGTACGCGCCGTACTCGTTGTAGTCGTCGGTGTACCGGGAGTTGACCAGCAACGTCAGCGTCTGCGAGACGCCCGGCATGTTCGACGACACCATGGTCACCGCACCGTACTCCCCGAGGGCCCGCGCGATGGTCAGGACGACACCGTAGGTCAGGCCCCACCGAATGGCCGGCAGAGTGATCCGCCAGAAGGTCTGCCAGCCGCTGGCCCCGAGGGTCGCGGCGGCCTCCTCCTGCTCGGTGCCGATCTCGTGGAGCACCGGCTCCACCTCGCGGACCACGAAGGGCAGCGTCACGAACAGCGTCGCGAGCACCATGCCGGGCACCCCGAAGATCACCCGGAAGCCGAGCGATTCGACGCCGCCGAACCAGCCGTGGCTGCCCCAGAGCGCGATCAGGGCGACGCCGGCCACCACCGGGGACACCGCGAACGGCAGGTCGACGACGGCCGCCATCAGACCCTTGCCGGGGAACCGGCCGCGGGCCAGCGCAAGCGCGGTGAGCACCCCGAAGATGACGTTCAGCGGCACCACGATCACCACGATCAGCAGCGACAGCTGCAGCGCCGAGATCGCCGCGGGGGTGGTGATCCAGTCCCAGAACTGGCCGAGGCCCGGCGACAGCGAGCGCCAGAAGATCAGCACCACCGGCACGATCAGCAGAATCAGCAGGTAGACCAGCGCGACGGCGCGCAAACCGTAGCGGGTCCAGCGCGACACGATCATTCCGACGCCTCCTCACGACGCTGCTGCACCCGTCCGGCGATGCGCAGCACCAGCAGCACCAGGAAGGCGATCAGCAGCAGGATCACCGACACCGACGACGCCGCGACCGGCTCGTCCACCTCGATCTGCTGCTGGATGTACTGCGACGCCACCTGGGTCTTACCCGGGATGTTGCCGCCGATCAGGACCACCGAACCGAACTCTCCGATGGCGCGGGTGAACGCCAGGCCCATGCCGGTCAGGATCGGCGGGGCCAGTGCCGGCAGCACGATCCGCACGAAGATGGTGGCGTTGCGCGCCCCGAGGACCGCGGCCGCCTCCTCCACGTCGCGATCGAGTTCCATCAGCACCGGCTGCACCTGCCGGACCACGAAGGGCAGTGTGACGAAGGTCAGCGCCAGGATCACCCCGGGCTGGGTGGCCGCGAGGTGCACGTCGATCGGGCTGTTCGGCCCGTACAGCGACAGCAGCACCAGGGAGGCGACGATGGTCGGCAGGGCGAACGGCAGGTCGATGAGCGCGTTGACGAAGCCCTTGCCCCAGAAGTCGTCGCGCACCAGCACCCAGGCGATCACGGTGCCGAAGACCACGTTGATCAGGGCCACCGCGATCGACAGCAGCACGGTGATCCGCAACGTGTCGAGCGCCGCCGGCGCGGTCACCGCGTCCCAGAAGCCGGACCAGCCGTCGTCGAAAGCGCTCGACGCGATCGCGATCAGCGGCAGCAGCACGATGACGGTCAGCCAGAGCCCGGCCACCCCGAGGGTCAGCGGATTGTCCGCGCGCCAGCGTCGTCCGCCGGCCGGCTCCGGCGCCGGGGTGTGCGCGACGGCCTGCCCGGCGGTCGTGGACGCGGTCATCGGCCGGCCTCCTCGTCGTAGATCTTGCTGATCGATCCGGAGGTCCCGAAGAGCGCCTTGTCGGTCTTCTTCCAGCCACCGAGGTCGTCGATGGTCCAGAGCCGTTCGATCCGGCCCGGGAAGTCGCCTGCCGTCTCGGCGATGACAGCCGGGTCGACGGGCCGGAAACCGGCCTGCGCCCAGAGTCGCTGCGCCGGCGGGGTGAACAGGTAGTTCACGAAGGTCCGGGCCGCGGGCTTGTCATCGGAGGTGTTGACGACGGCGACCGGGTTCTCGATCTTGAAGGTCTGCGGCGGGATCACGTAGTCGACGCGCTGCGTGGCATCCGCGGTGGCGTTGTGCCGCTTGAGCATGATCGCCTCGTTCTCGTAGCTGATCAGCACGTCGCCCTGCCCCTGTTCGAACGCCGTGGTCGCCTCACGGCCGGACTTGGGCAGCACCCGGACGTGATCGCGGACCAGGGCGCGTACATAGTCGAGGCCGGCCTGAGGGTTCTTCCCGCCCTCGCTCTCTGCGGCGTACGGCGCCAGCAGATTCCATTTGGCCGATCCGGAGCTACCAGGATTCGGCGTGACGACGGTGATCCCGGGCCGAAGCAGATCGGACCAGTCGCGGATGTTCTTCGGGTTGCCCTGCCGGACCACGAGCGCGACCACCGACCCGAACGGAACCGAGTGATTCGGTGCCTGGGTCTCCCAGTCCTTGTCGACCACCCCTGCCTTCACCAGGCGTGTGACGTCCGGTGCCACGGAGAAGTTGACGACGTCGGTGGGCAGGCCACGCGCGACCTTCCGCGACTGATCACCGGACGCGCCGTACGACTGCGAGAAGCCGATCCCGTGACCTTCCGGGGTAGCCCGGAAGGCGGGGATGATCAGGTCGAACCCGGGCTTCGGCGTGGCGTAGGCGACGAGATTCAGATGGCGGCTGCCCGACGAGATGTCGACGCCGCCGGGAGTGTCGGTGGATCCTCCGCCGCACGCCGCGAGCAGCCAGGCGAGTGCGGCCACGACGACGAGCGTCGTCGCGGAACGCAGCGGTGCCGCGGCGCGCAGCGGTCGGCGGGAGCGGTTCTTGGGCACGGGAGAAAGCTAGCAACGCCCACCGGCCGGCTCAACGCTCACGCGGACGGGCGACCGACCGGACCGCAGCGGGTTTGTCGTGCGCTAGCTGGTGAGGTACCAGGCGACGAGAACCAGAACCAGCAGCGCAGCGAGCGCCCAGGTGACCTTCGAGCGAAACATGAATCAGATCCCAACTCCGTGATCGTCGCCCACCTCGCGCCGATCGAACAACGAAAACACCCATGCGACCAGGAAGTTCACCAGCCACGCCAGTCCTGACGCCAGCGGGATCACCACGGCGAGCACGACGAGCAGCTGGGGAACGTACGGCAGTCCGGTGAGCCACTCCTCCACGGAGTCCCACCACGACAGGAACCCGGCCATCACTACCTCATCGTTCCCTGGTCTTTATTCTCACGCTGACTTAAACAAGGCTACTCGGCCGTGTCGCCGCCGACCGCCGCGAGGCCGCGCCGCCGCAGCAGCGGACCGATCTGCGCCGGGCGCCCCAGTAGGCCGGCGTGCGCGGCCACCGGATCGACGCTGTCGCCGCGAGAGAGCACCGCCTCGGCGAAGGCCCGGCCCAGCTCGCGCTGCAAGCCGCCGCCCCGGCGGAACCACTGCTCGGTCTCCGCGTCGAGGATCTCCGACCAGATGTAGCTGTAGTACGCCGACGAGTAGCCGCCACCGAAGACGTGGTTGAAATAGGTACTGCGGTAACGGGGCGGGATCAGGCCGCTCGCCAGCCCGGCCCCGGCGAGCGCCGCGGCCTCGAACTCCAGCACGTCATCGGGGATCTCATCGACGCTCAGCCGGTGCCAAGCGAGGTCGAGCGCGGCGGCGCCGAGGTACTCGATGGTCGCGTGCGCCGGCTCGATGTCCCCCGCTGCCCGCACCGCGTCGAGCAGTGCTCGCGGCGCGGGCTCCCCGGTCCGCCAGTGCCGGGCGTAGCGCGCGGTCACCTCCGGGTGCAGCGCCCACATCTCGTTGACCTGCGACGGGAACTCGACGAAGTCACGCGGCACCGACGTGCCCGACTGCGAGACGTACTCGGTATCGGAGAGCAGCCCGTGGATCGCGTGACCGAACTCGTGGAACGCGGTGACCAACTGGTCGTGCGTGAGCAGGCACGGCTCCCCCGGCTCCGGTGCGGTCAAGTTCAGGACGTTGACGATCACCGGCCGCGTCCCCAGCTGGGCCGACTGGTCGACGATGTTGTTCATCCACGCACCGCCACGCTTGGACGGCCGCGCGTAGAAGTCGCCGAGGAACAGCCCGATTCCCGCACCGCTGCCGTCCCCGACCTCCCAGACCCGTACGTCGGGGTGATACCCGAGCAGATCGGGACGTTCGACGAAGGTGAGCCCGTACAGTTCGCCCGCCGCCGCGAAGATCCCGTCGCGGTAGACGGTGTCGAGCTCGCAGTACTGCTCGAACTCGGTCGTCGGATCCTCATGCCGGTCGACCGACGGCTCCGCCGAATCCACGCCGCCGGCCAGCGCGTGGGTCACGTCCCAGGGCTGAAGCGGCGCCCCGGCGCTCTCGGTCAGCCGCGCGAGTTCGGCCTCGCCGGCGGCCATCGCGGCCGACGACAGCTCTCGCAGCAACCCCGCCACGGCCTCCGGGTCCGGCGCGGTCTCCTCGGCGATCACGTATTCGGCGTGGTTCGCGTAGCCGAGCAACTGGGCACGACGCGCCCGCAAGCGCACGATCTCCAGGATCATCTCCCGGGTGTCGTTCTCGTTGCCACGCGCACACCGGTCGACCGACGCGGTGAAGACCCGTTGCCGCACAGCCGGATTCGTCAGCTTCGCCACCGACGACTGGCTCGTCGGCAGTTCCAGCGTGATCAGGTAGCCGTCGAGTCCCCGTTCCTGTGCGGCCCGGCGGGCGGCGGCGACCTCGCCGACGGACAGGCCGTCGAGGTCCGACTCGTCGGGCACGTGCACGGCCGAGTCGTTGGTATCTGCCAGCAGCCGCTGCCCGAACTCGGTGCTCAGCGTGGCCAGCCGCGCCGAGATCGCCCGCATCTCGACCTGTCCCTCGGGGTCGAGGGCCGCGCCGGCGCGAACCGCGTCCCGGTAGCGATGCTCGGTCAGCCGGCGTTGCGGCTCGCTGAGCCCGAGTGCCTCACGACGCTCGTAGACGTCGGCGATCCGCGCGAACAGCCGTGGATTCATGGCGATCGCGTTCTGATGCTCGGTGAGCCGGACCGCCAGGTCCTGCGCGATCGCGTCACGCTGCGGATTGCTGTCCGCCCCTTCGAGATTGAAGAAGATCCCGTTGGCGCGGGCCAGGAGACGACCCGAGCGCTCCAGCGCGGCGACGGTGTTCTCGAAGGTCGGCGGCGCCGGGTCGCCCGCGATCGCCTCGACCTCGGCGAGGTGCGCCGGAAGGGCGATGTCGTAGGCGGGGAGGAAGTCGTCGTCGGTGATCGCGGCGAAGTCCGGCAGGTCGTACGGCAGCCCGGAGGGGGCGAGAACAGGATTGACGTCGGAGCCCATGGCACCACTGTGCCATCCGTCGAGAGGGCACCGCCGCCCGCCGTCTCGACGGATTCCGTCCCACCACCTGGATTCCGTTCGCCCACCCGGTCTATTTCAGGTGGTGGAACGGAATTCGAGCGGGTAGACGGAATCCGGGCAGGCAGTGCGGAGCAGGTCCGCCAGCACCGCCAGACCGCGGTCGGCGTCGTCCGTGGCGGCATGGCTGAAGTTCAGGCGCATCGTCCCGAGTTCGGGATCACCGGGAAAGAACTCCTCGCCCGGCATGAAGGCCACCCCACGGGCGATCGCCTCGTCGAGCAGGCTCCGGGTGTCCACCGGCCGGTGCAGCCGGAGCCAGTAGAAGAGCCCACCGCCGGGCGTGGTCCACGACGCGAGCCCGCCGAGGTGACGGCGCAGCAACTCCTCGAAGTCGTCCCGGCGATTCCGGTAGAACGACGCCAGTCCGGCCAGGCGCGCATCCCAGTCGGGCGCGGTGACCGCGTCGTACACGATCCGCTGCGAGAGCCGTGAACTGTGCAGATCGACGGACTGCTTGAGCATCACCAGCGACGGATACAGATCCGCCGACGCCGTGAGGAAGCCGACGCGCAGTCCGGGCGCGAAGGTCTTCGAGAACGACCCCTGGTAGATCCACGATCCGCCGGTCATCCGCGCAGCGATCGGGGTGCGGTCGACGTCGTCGTAGGCGAGTTCCCGGTACGGGTCGTCCTCGAAGAGGACGGTGCCCGACGCCAGACAACGCTCGGCCAGCCCGGCGCGCTCGTCGGCGGTCAGGCACACGCCGGTCGGATTGCCGAAGGTCGGCACCACGTAGGCCAGCGCGGCGGCGGACAGGTCGTCGAGACCGGTGAATCGCGCCCCGTAGAACCGGAAGACCTGCAGCGCGGCCAGATAGGTCGGCGATTCGACGGCGACGGGCGTCCCCGGGTCGATGAAGAGTTTCGCGGCCAGGTCGATCCCCTGCTGGCTCCCGCTGAGGACCATCACCCGCTCGGCCGGGGCATCGAGGCCCAGGTCGGTCAGCCGCCGCGAGACCAATTTCCGCAGCTCCGGCTCCCCCTCGCTCGGGCCGTACTGCATGAGTTCGGCCGGGACGGTCCCCGACCATTCCGGCAGCAGCGATGTCGCCGGGAGCCCGCCCGCGAACGACACCATGCCCGGGCGGTCGATCACGCTCAGAATCGCGCGGATGGGCGACGGTGCAAGCCCGCCGATACGCTGAGAGAACATGTGCCACACCTCAGATAGGTCAATAAGATTGACCCTTAGTGTGGACGACGGGAGGAAGTAGGTCAAGATGATTGACCCAGATCGTGAGGCACTGCTGCGCTCGGCGATCGAAGACCTGTACTTCGCCTACCGCACGTTCACCGCGCTGCCCGACCGGCGCCTCGCCGATCTCGGCCTCGGTCGTACCCATCACCGGATCCTGCACTTCGTCCGCCGCGACCCCGGCCTCTCCGTCGGCGACCTGCTCGCCGTCCTCGAGGTGAGCAAGCAGGCGGTGCACCGCCCGATCAAGGACCTCGAAGAGCGCGGCTATCTCGCGGTCACCGCGGACGACACCGACCGCCGCATCCGCCGCCTCACCCTCACGCCCGCCGGCACCGGCCTGGAAGACCAGCTCACCTCGTTGCAGATGGACCTGCTCGCGACGGCATTCGACGGCCTCGACGACGGAGCGGTCGCCCACTGGCAACAGGTGATGCGCCGCCTCGCGGCCGGCGGCTGATCCACCCGGGTCCCGCTGGATCGGGGGTCGTTTCGACTCGGCCTCGGCTAGCGCCTCGACCGGCTCAACGGGCGGCGAAAGCCGGCTCAACGAGCGGAAGGGCCAGGTCACTCCGCCAGGCGAGAAGCGGCGCCCTCTCCGACGTCGAGCACGGGCGGGACTGCGGCCATCGATGAGGAACCCTCCACAGCCCCAGCTAGAGACGGGTGCGCCCACTCGAAGTAAGCAGGCGAGGACTGCCGACGAACAATGGCCGTCGTCGCGACCACACACGAAAGCGCGGAGGCGCTACTTCCCGTTCGGTTCATCTCCAAACGGTCGAGGACACAACCCCGGGGTGGTCGTTTCGACTCGGCCTCGGCTAGCGCCTCGACCGGCTCAACGGGCGGAGATAGCCAGGCCACCTCGCCAGGCGAGAAGCGGCGCCCTCTCCGACGTCGAGAGGCCGCGACGACGGCCATCGATGAGGAGGCCTCCGCAGCCCCGGCTAGCAACGAGCGCCTCGTCCTAGAGTCCAGCAGGCGAGGACACCGACGAACGATGGCCGTCGTCGCGACCACACACGAAAACGCGGAGGCGCTACTTCCCTTTGGGTTTGTCGCCCACCGCTTCGGTGCTCAGCGCGGCGACGAAGGCCTCCTGCGGGACGTCGACCCGGCCGATCGTCTTCATCCGCTTCTTGCCTTCCTTCTGCTTCTCGAGCAATTTGCGCTTACGACTGATGTCGCCGCCGTAGCACTTGGCGAGCACGTCCTTGCGGATGGCACGGATGTTCTCGCGGGCGATCACCTTCGAGCCGATGGCGGCCTGGATCGGCACCTCGAACTGCTGGCGCGGGATCAGGTCCTTCAGCTTCAGCGCCATCTTGTTGCCGTAGGCGTAGGCCGATTCCCTGTGCACGATCGCGCTGAACGCGTCGACGGCCTCACCCTGCAGCAGGATGTCGACTTTCACCAGGTCGGCCTCCTGCTCGCCGGCCTCCTCGTAGTCGAGGGAGGCATAACCGCGGGTGCGCGACTTGAGGGCGTCGAAGAAGTCGAAGATGATCTCGGCCATCGGGAGCGTATAGCGCAGTTCGACGCGGGTCTCCGACAGGTAGTCCATGCCGCCGAGTTCGCCGCGCCGGGACTGGCACAGTTCCATGATGGCGCCGATGAACTCGCTGGGCGCGATGATCGTCGTCTTGACGATCGGCTCGTAGATGTGGCGGGTCTTGCCCTCGGGCCAGTCGGACGGGTTGGTGACGACGTGCTCGGTGCCATCGTCCATGATCACCCGGTAGACGACGTTGGGCGCGGTGGAGATCAGGTCGAGGCCGAATTCGCGTTCCAGCCGCTCCCGGGTGATCTCCATGTGCAGGAGGCCGAGGAAGCCGCAGCGGAAGCCGAAGCCGAGGGCGACGGAGGTCTCCGGCTCGTAGGTGAGGGCGGCATCGTTGAGCTGCAGTTTGTCCAGGGCCTCGCGCAGCACCGGATAGTCGGAGCCGTCGACCGGGTAGAGGCCGGAGTAGACCATCGGGCGCGGCTCACGGTAGCCGGTGAGCGGCTGGGTGGCGCCGCCGCGGGCGGTGGTGACGGTGTCACCGACCTTCGACTGGCGGACGTCTTTCACGCCGGTGATCAGGTAGCCGACCTCGCCGACGCCGAGTCCGGCGCTGGCTTTCGGTTCCGGCGAGACGATGCCGACCTCGAGGAGTTCGTGGGTAGCGCCGGTCGACATCATCGCGATCTTCTCGCGCGGCACGATCTTGCCGTCGACCACGCGGACGTAGGTGACGACGCCGCGGTAGGTGTCGTAGACGGAGTCGAAGATCATCGCCCGGGCCGGGGCGTCGGGATCGCCGACGGGCGCCGGGATCTGCGCGATGGCCGCGTCGAGCAGTTCGGCGACGCCTTCACCGGTCTTGCCGGAGACGCGCAGCACCTCGCCGGGATCACAGCCGATGATGTGCGCGATCTCGGCGGCGTACCGGTCCGGGTCGGCGGCGGGCAGGTCGATCTTGTTGAGCACCGGGATGATCGTGAGGTCGTTGTCCATCGCCAGGTACAGGTTGGCGAGGGTCTGGGCCTCGATGCCCTGCGCGGCGTCGACGAGCAGGATCGCACCCTCGCAGGCCTCCAGCGCGCGCGAGACCTCGTAGGTGAAGTCGACGTGGCCGGGAGTATCGATCAGGTGGATCACATACTCCTGCTCCACACCGTTCTCGTCCTTCGCCTTCCACGGCAGCCGCACGTTCTGCGCCTTGATGGTGATGCCGCGCTCACGCTCGATGTCCATCCGGTCGAGGTACTGCGCACGCATGTCGCGTTCGGCCACCACCCCGGTGATCTGCAGCATCCGGTCGGCGAGGGTCGACTTGCCGTGGTCGATGTGCGCGATGATGCAGAAGTTGCGGATCCGGGCGGGATCGGTGAACGTCTGGTCGGCGAAGGTGGAAATCTCTACTGCTCCTTGCACGCCGCGGCGGCGGGCCGCGAATTTGTCGCCGCGGCGGACCGCGGTGTACTCCGGTGCGCCGGGGTCCGGCGACGAGTCGACCTTCAGTTTCTCACGAACCCCCGGATGCCCACGATTCCCCGCCCCCGCGGGCTCACCTCCCGGGGATGTAGACCGCCCCCGCCCGGGCCGTGGCAGGCATTCCGGGCACTTGCTACCGTCCGAACGACCGGAAGGCCACGGAAAGGGGTCACGATCGTGAAGCCTGCGACGAGCAGCGTGATCCGGACCGGCGATGTCCACGCCACTGTCGACCGCCCGGACTGTGACTCGCGCGGCCTGGCAATTCTGGCGCATGGTGCGGGCAGCGACCGCGACTCCGTGCTCCTGCGCACCCTCTCGGAGTCGCTGACCGCGCGCGGGCTGACCGTTGCCCGGATCGATCTCCCCTACCGGCAGCAGCGGCCGAAGGGGCCACCGTCACCCTCGAAGGCAGCCGCCGACCGCGACGGTATCCGGGCCGCGATCGCCGCGCTGCGGCCGCTCGCCCCGGACGGCCCGCTGATCGTGGGCGGGCAGTCGTACGGCGGGCGGCAGGCGTCGATGGTCGTCGCCGAATACCCTTCGACAAGCTCAGGGGGCGATTCGACAAGCGCGGGGGACGATTCGACGGGCGCGGGGCACGACTTGATCGCCGACGGACTGCTGCTGACTTCCTATCCGCTGCATCCGCCGGGAAAGCCGGAGAAGTCGCGCGTCGAGCATCTGCCGCGGATCACGACGCCGACTCTGCTCGTGCACGGCCACAGCGATGCCTTCGCGACCTCCGCAGAGATCGCCGCCGCCGCGGCACTCTTCGCGGGTCCGGTCGAGATCGTCGAGGTCGAGAAGGCCGATCACGGACTCAAGCCGGAACGCAGCGGGGTCGGCCGACTCACGGCCGCTGCGGCCGAGCGATTCTTTCTCGACAGGTGAATCCGGACGTCACAGCCGTCCCCGGCCTGGGTAGTTCTACGTAGTCCGATCGGGTGAAAGCACCCGGGTTCACGGGCGTATCTACGCGAATCGTCGCGGCGAGCGACGGCTCTCAGGTCTGTCTCAGCTAGTTTCATTGCATGAAAACTCGTCGCTTCTTCGCCGGACTCGGCATCGCCACCTCCATCGCCACCGCCGGAACGCTCCTCCCGGCCGCGACGCCGGCCGCCGAGGCCCGCACCAACTACTGGGCGGCCATCGCCTGGGATTACAACGGCAAGACCGCCAAGGCCTGGAACTACCCCAGCTCGGCCGCGGCCCGCAACGCCGCCAAGCGCCTGTGTGGCTCGCACTGCGGCTACTTCACCTTCTATCGGTCGTGCGGCGCGGTCGCCTACCGCTTCGGCTACTCACGCACCACCGTCGGCACCGCCCGCGGTTTCCAGACCCGCGCCGGCGCCAAGCGTGCCGCCATGCGCCAGGCCGGCGCCGGCTCGCACATCCGGGCGTCGGTCTGCAACAAGTAGCCGCATCCGCTCACCGAAGCAGACGAGCCCGCCGCCCATGAGGGCGGCGGGCTCGTTCGTATCCCGCGCCCGGACGGCCGCGCTCCGGGCGCTCGCCGGCCGGGTGATCGTCGCTCCGGCCGTCAGACGCCCAGCCGGTCCCGCAGGCCGATCGCGCGGCGCTTGGCCCGTCTCGCCACATCACGCGCCCGCGACTTCGCGGTCGGCTTCGGCTCCGGGTTGGGCATCGTCTTGATCCAGTAGGCCAGCGCGTCCAGCCCAGCGTCGAGCGCCTCCTCCGCCGTCGGCGGGGCGGCCTCGGCGGCGTCGACCCCGAGATCGACGCGCAGGTCGTCGAGCGTACCCGACACCGCGAATCCGCCCCGCTCGAGGACGGCGATCATGTCGTCGGACTGCTCCACCGCCCACACCCGCTGCTCGGCGGTGAGTCCGAGCGGCTTTCCGCTCCCGGTATTGCGCAGCGCCTCACCGATCAGGCGGCGCTTGACGATCCACTCGTACCGCCACCAGTCGATGTTGCCCGGCTGGATCCGGGAATTGAGCCGGCGCAGGAACTCCGTCTGTGCCGCCGACAGCGACGAGTTGTGCCGCTCCCCCTCCTTCGGCAGCAACGCCGGATCGACACCGACTACGGACAGGAATCGCTCCCACAGCACATCGCCCGGTCCGCCGGTGCCCGGCGCGGGCACCGTGACGAGGTGGATCCGCTCGGCCGGCAGCACCGCCGACCAGCGCTGCACGATCGCGACGTAGTCCTGGAACTCCCAGAACGGCTCCTCGACGAAGCCGTCGGCCACCGGGTCGGCGTCGCGGTAGCGGGCCACCGAGGCGAGGAATTCGTCGAACGACGCCGCGCGCTGGTTCTTCACGTTCTCCTGCCACACCGACGGCAGCTGGCGGGCCAGATCGCGGACGGTGACGATCACGTGCACTTCGTCGGTGAACGACAGATCATCCATGAGCTTCTCGATGTGCCGCGGCTGCGCGTTGGCGTACAGCTCGTGCGAGATCACCGACACGCCCGGCCAGGCCTTCATCTGGGCCACCATCCGCGGCCATGCACCGGCACGATCGGGAGTCGCCCAGTCCAGGTAGCGCTCCGGTTGCAGGTGCGCGGCGGCGTGATAGTGGTCTTCCATGGTCACGCCCGGATACAGCAGACCGGCACGTTCCAGGGCCAGATCGCGGTTCACCCACAGCCGGTCTTGCAGGTGCGTAGTCCCTGTTTTGGGCAATCCGACATGAAGGTAGACAATCGACATAATGCCGATAAGCATAGTTTGCGGCGGTATGCCCGAGTTGCCGACGCGCCGGACCCGCCGCGGAGGCGTCCGGCCGCTGGATTTGGGGCAGATCGGCCGCGCTGGTAATCTTGATCGCTGTTGCGGTTTCACCGGCCGGCCATCCTGGCGAGCCGGTGCGGCGCAGGTCGTCACTCGACCGCTCACCGCACTCGATACGAAGAAGCTACGGTCGCACCGGTGCGGCCGACAACGATGTAAGGGATGACACGCGTGGCAAACATCAAGTCGCAGATCAAGCGGAACAAGACCAACGAGGCTCGTCGCCAGCGCAACCAGTCGGTGCGCAGCGCGCTCCGCACCGCGATCCGCAACTTCCGTGAGGCCGTCGCCGGTGGCGACAAGGACAAGGCCGCCGAGCTGCTCGCGAGCACCAGCCGCCAGCTCGACAAGGCCGCCAGCAAGGGCGTCATCCACAAGAACCAGGCCGCCAACAAGAAGTCGGCCATGGCGATCGCGGTCAACAAGCTCTGACCTCCCGCGGCTTCGGCCGCATTCCGGCGACCCGGTCGCCGTTCGCGACACAGCTGTACCGTTCACCCCGGCGATGACCACGCGGTCGCTGGGGTGAATGTCGTGCCCGGGTATGTCAGCGGCCGCGACGGGGACGCAGCTGGGCGACGGTCGACACGGCGTGCTCCAGCGCGTAGTCCGCGTCGGCGGCTTGCCCCTTCACCGCGCCGTTGAGATCGGCGACGATCAGCACCGCCCGCCCGATCGAGTCGGCGTCCCAGGCGCGTGCCTGCGACTGGACCTTCCCTACGCGGCCCGGCGGCATGCCCAGCTCGGAGGCGATCGAGTACTTGTCGGCGTGCCCCATCGCGCGTACCCGGGCGATGGCGTGCACCGCCTCGGCGAGCGCGTCCGCGAGCAGCACCCGCGCGGTCCCGTGATGCTGGGCCCAGGCGAGCGATTCCATCGCTCCGGCGACGTCACCGGTGACCGCCTTGTCGGCCACCTCGAAGCCGGTCACCTCCGGCCGGCCGACGTAGTAGGTGCGCACGGCGGCTTCGTCGACGCGTCCGCCGGTGTCCGACACCAGCTGGTGGCAGGCGGCGGACAGCTCCCGCAGATCCGAGCCGACCAGGTCGGTCACCAGCTCCACCACGTCGGGTCCCACCCGGACCCCGAGGTTCCGGAATTCCTTGCGGACGAAGTCGACGCGCTCGGACGGCCACTTCGGCGCGACGCACTCGACTTCGGCGGCACCGGCCTTCTTGAGCTCGCCCACCATCGACTTCTGGCGGCCTCCGCCGGTGTGAATCACCATCATCGTGATGCCGTCGGGCAGCGACTTGGCCGCGGCGGTGATGAGCGCGGCCGGGTCCTTGCCCGCCTCCGCCGCGGCCTCGATCACCACGATCCGTTCCTCGGCGAACAGCGACGGACTCAGCAGTTCGGCGAGCTCGGGGCCGGTGACCTCACCGCAGCGCACCCTGGTGACCGGCACGGTCTCCCCTGCCGCGCGGGAACGCTCGACGGCCACCTGCTTGATCACCCGACCGGTCAGGAAGTCGTCGTCGCCGAGCAGCAGAAACAGGCGGTCAGTCACGGCACCATCGTGCCACGGGCCTACGACGCCGCGCCCTCCGGCGTCGCGCACTCGCGGCCGGCCCCTGTGAGGTGCCCGACACCTGCGCCGTCTACCCGGGGGTAGCTCGTAGCGTCTCTGCATGACCCCGCCCCCGATCCCCGCCGAAAGGTCTGCCATGGACGTCGAGATTCCGGCCCCGATCCGCGACGACCTGGCCCGGCGCTGGGACGAACCGCACCGCCGCCACCACGACCGGCGGCACCTCGACGAGGTACTGGCGGGGCTGGCCGCCCTCCGCGCCGCCGGGCTGGACTTCGACGAGCGGCCCACCGTGCTGGCCGCCTGGTTCCACGATGCCGTGTACGAGCCGTTGAGCGGCACCAACGAGCACGACTCCGCCTCGCTCGCGCGTGACCTCCTCGCCGACGATCCGGACCGGGACGAGGTCGTGCGCCTGGTGGAACTGACCCTCACGCACGACCCGGCCGCCGACGACCGCAACGGGATCGCGCTCTCCGACGCCGATCTGGCGGTCCTGGGCGCCGATGCGGACCGGTACGACGAGTACGCCGCGAACGTCCGCGACGAATACCAGCAGGTTCCGGGCCCGCTGTTCCGCCGCGCACGGGCCGAACTCCTCGCCGAGTTCCTCACTCGCGACGCCCTCTTCCGCTCCGCGCCGGCCCGGGATCTCTGGGAGGCCCCGGCACGCGCGAACCTGCGACGGGAGATCGCCGAGCTCAGCACCGGTACCCGCTGACCCGACCGCGGCGTAGAAGTCCGGCGGATTCGGCACGACCCGCATCGATTCGCCCCGCTACGGATACCCGCGGCGCCGCGGCGCCACTGAGGAGTCAGTCGGCGCCCCGGGCCCCACCACCCGAGTGGCGCTGCCGACGCCTCCTCTCCGATGCGCTCGCCACACTGCCCAGGCCACGGCGCCGGTTAGGGAGAGCACGACCGCGGCCTGCCAGCCGGGGACCTCCGGCGCCGCCCAGCGCCGTCCGCCGAGCCCGTCGGCGACGGTCAGCAGCCACCACATCTCCGGGCCGGTCGCCCGGATCAGAAGTTCGGCGATCAGCGCACCCGGCCCACCCGCAGGCCCGAGAGCCCCGAGCACCGCCGCGGCGGTACCCAGCAGCGCGATCACCTCGACCACCGGCGCGACCAGCAGATTCGCCGGCAGCGACACCAGGCTGAGACGATCGGAGATCGCGATCACGATGGGAGTGGTGAGGATCTGCGCGGCCAGGGCCATCGCGAGCAGTATCGCGAGCGTCTCCGGTACGCCCCGCCGAACCAGCGCCCGGCGAAGCGGCGCGGCCCACAGCACCAGCCCGAGGGTCGCGACCACCGACAGCGCGAAGCCGGGCGCCAGCGCCATCTGCGGCCAGAACAGCAGAACGGTGATCACCGCGGCGCCGAGCGCGGGCAGCGCTTGCGCACGCCGGGCGGCCAGCGCAGCCACGAGACCGATCCCACCCATCACCGCGGCCCGCAAGACGCTGTCGGTCGGCCTCACCAGGATCACGAAGGCCACCATGACGGCCAGACCCAGCACCACGGTGAGCCTGGTCGACGCCCCCGCCAGCCGCACCGCGAGCACCACCGCGCCGCACACGATCGAGAAATTGGCCCCGGAGATGGTTGGATTGGGAGGTAAAAGAAAAGTGACCCCGCCCGACTCGGGGGGAGTCCTGGCGGGGCCACTGAAACAAGAGAGTAGCGCGGGTCGGGCGTCGGGCGACGCTGAAACGCCAGTTCCGGGCATCTGGCGGGCTATGCTCACCGGCATGAGAAGGACCGTCACCGTCACCGTCACCGTGAGCGTCGTTGCTCTCGCAGTCACTCTCGCCGCATGCTCCAGCAACGACAGCACCACAAACGAGATTCCTTCACAGACGAAAGAGCCCGTCGATGTCGCCTTTCTGAAGGAAAATCTTGTCGTGGTTTCGGGAAATGTCGTCACCCTCGTCAATAACGCCCGGGAGACGAACTTCGAGGGCGAGAACGCAACTGACGGAGGCGTCTACGACGTCGCCTCGATCTACGATCAGATGACACCCGAATGCAAGACTCGGATCACGCGAAGCGCGTTCCGCCGGAGCTTCATCGACAAGATCGTTCCGCTCATCGACGACGCTCAGCCTGAGCGGATCACCGTGTCGGTCGACCCGGCCAAGTAGGAGTGTTCGGCCGGAAGGCTGCTCAATCTTGCCGACCGCTGTGTCTGATGAACTACGAGGTCGAAGGCACCGGTGAGGAGTTTGCGTGCGACGGCGCCGGGCTGGTCGCGATCACAGCGGCCGGGGGTACCGCGCCGCAGGTGACGAGCACCACGACGACGGTCACTCCGACGGTTACCGAGACGACTGTCGAAGAGCAGCCTGCCGATCCGAGCACGTCGTCGACTCTCCCGCCCGGGTGGGACAAGAACGGTGACGGCATGATCGACACCGACGTGCCCATCGGGGACGGGCCAGCCGCTTAGTCGCCGCGGAACCAGAGTTCCGGGGTGACGTCGAGCGGGATCGACTGCCCGGCGTCGTTGACGGTCAGGGAGACCGGCAGTGCGCGCCACCGCACCGCGGCGGCCGCCACACCGGAGCCGTCGAGCAGTGCATATTCGGTGATGATCGTGCCCGCCGCGACAGCACCGGCCGGAATCACCAGGGGCACGGTGGAGCCGATCGACCGCGCCCACGTGACCCCGGCGTCGGTGTAGTCGGCCGGTGTACCCCAGGTCGTGGTCCCAGTGACGGGCGTCGTGCCGCTCTTGACGAGGGCACCGGTGCTGGTACGCAATCCGATGATGTTGCGGAGCGCGGTCAGCGCTGCGCACCCCGCGCGGCGTTCGGCGTTGGTCCAGTCGGTGTTAGCCATGATCAGGCTGTCCTTTCGGTGGCGATGTAGAAGCTCTGGCCGCTGATCGCGGTCAAGACGAGGTCGTAGGAGTGGATGTCGGTGGTGCCGATGGCGCGCAGGTCGAGGACGTCGCCGCGGCGCCGCGCCTGCAAACTCGGGTAGTTGGTGACTGCGCGCCACGCGCTGCCGCGGTCGTCGCACCAGTCGCGGTCGGCGGCGAACCGGGCTGGCCACCACTGGCCGTCCGGCGGGTCTTCCAGGGTCACATCGAGAACATCAGCCATGCTTGCCCCCGTCCTCCCGTCGATCCGGATCCGGGCGTGGCCGGCCAGAAGCTACCGCCTCCACCCCGCCCGCCGCCGCCGGGCGTACCGCCGTCAGTGCCGCCGCCGGCCGCGGAGATCCCCTGGAAGCTGTAGTTGCCGGGAGCTTTGCCGGTCTGTGCACCCGTGACGCCGCCGCCGATCGACTGACCGCTACCACCCGCACCGCCCGAGCCGGTCACCGTCGCGCCGGACACGGCACCGGCCGGGGTGCGGGCCTGCACGATCGTCGACCCGCCCGCCCCGCCGCCGCCGCCCGGCTGTGGTCCACCGCTGCCACCTGAGCCGATCGTGACCTGGAGCTGGTGCCACAGGTTGCGGCCGTCGCCACGATCCCACCGCACCGCCGCCCACCCGCCAGCCGGTCCGCCGTTCCCGTCTCCACCGGGAAAGCCCTGCGCACCAGCGGCGCCGCCACCACCGGCGCCCAGGCAGACGACGTCGATCCACCGGCACCACACAGGGATCGCGACGGCGCCTGACGCGGTGACGGCCACCAGCTGTGGCGCCTGATACCGGAATCCGCCGGTGCCGCGCTCACCCGCGAGGGTCTGATCGACGCCGCTCGTGCGCAGTCGAACGGCGGCGTGGTCGGCGGCGAGGGCCTGCACGCGCGGCGCCATGGCGGCGAGCCGCGCCGCGGCCCGGTCGGTGGCGACCGCCCGCTCGGCCGGGTGCAGGCCGACCCGCCCTCGCTCGGCCGCGACCGCGCGGTGCTCACCACGCAGCCGGGCGCGGGCGGCGACGCGGTCGGCGGCGAGCACGCGCTCGACGATGCGCAGCGGGTCGGCCAGCACCACGGAGGCGGCGTCGCGGGACAGCGCCCGGTCGACCACGCGGGGGCGCGCCCGGACCGCGGCGGTGTCACGGGCCAGCATGGTCTCGACGATCCGCCGGTGCTCGACCGGCACCCAGCCCAGCACCGGCGCGGGTGGCTCGATCGGTGTCGCCGGGTCGATCCAGCCACGCGGGTGGCGGGGCGCGGGCTCGATGTCAGTCCACGTCACCGGTCACCTCCGCGCCGAGTTGCGCGAGCGCCTCCTCGTGCGTCGTGCCCGGTGCGCAGCGCAGCAGCGGCGTCATGCCGTTAGCGGGATCACCGTCCGCGTCGATCGGTGTGCCGTACTCGTCGGCGAGGAACACCTCAGTCGGGGCGGGCTCCACGCGGGCGACTTTGAAGCCGGACACGATCGGCAGAACGCCCTCGGGTACTGGCATGGCGTCGGCGGGGACTGTGACGAGGACATACCGCCCGTCACCGAGTCGGTACAGGTTGGTGGCCGGCGCGAACTGCGGAAGTGATTCCGCGATGAGTTCAGTCATGGTTGTGTCCTACCGGTAGAAGATGATCCCGAGGCCGGCGCCACCAGCACCACCGGATCCGGATGTGCCGTTGCCGTATCCGGCAGTGCCTCGGCCGCCACCGCCGCCACCTCCGCCACCAGGAAACCCGCCCGCACCACCCTGGCCGCCGTTCTTCCCCGTCGCGAATGTCACATTGACAATTCCGCCACCTCCACCGCCTCCGGCACCCCCACCGCCACAGGGCACTTGCCCACCAGCGTTCGATCCGGCGGTGCCTGGGCCGCCATCCCGGCCCGATACGCCGACAGTGCCAGCTGTTCCGCCCCCGCCGCCAGCCGCAGCAGCCGAAGCCGATCCCGAATATCCCGCAGTAGGACCCCCACCGCTTCCTGCACCAGCACCCCCGGCACCGCCATTACCGGCCTGCGAGTTGCTCCCCGTATACCCGAATTGCGTCGCCATAGCGCCAGCGCCACCAGGAATCGCTTCCATCAAGACTGGCCCACTCGGGCCATTCGAGCGGAATTGCGTCGCCTGGCCAGATACGCCGACCGTGACGTGAAGCGAAGTGAAGGCGCCTGCATCCAGCGCCTGCACCTTGTGTCCCCCGCCGAGGCCACCGGCACCACCCCCATCGCCCCCGGCGGCACCGTTGCCACCAGATGCGATCCCCACCACGATCACCTCAGTGGTTCCCGCTGGCTTCGTCCACGTCGTTGAGGACGTGATGTTGACCCGCGTGTATCCGTCGCCGCCGACGAGTGAGCGGACAGCGGCCATCGTGTCGAACACGCTCTGGTCGGCGCCGGTCGAGCTACCACCTGCCCAGCCTTCGACGATGCCCGTGCCGATTGCGGTGGCCGTCGACTGCGCCGCCTGCACGTTGGTCGTCGTGGTGGACTGCCAGCCGAGCAGGCCGGTGAACCAGTCCGCGACCCCAGCCACCGCAGAGTTGATCGGGGTCACCACGAGCCCGTTGAGGATGTCGGCGATCTGCTGGAGCATGGTCCGCAACTGCGCGATGCTCGCGCCAGCCAATGTCGGAAGCGGCGAGGACACAGACCCGCCGGACAGGATGGTCTTCAGCTGTGCCGCGAACTCGGTCACGTCGGCGATCGCGTCTGTGATCTCGGTGCGCGCGCGGCCGGTCAGCTTCTCGATCAGGCTCTTGATCCAGCCCACCGCTGCCGCCACGTCCGCGCCCAACGCGGCCAGGGCCGCGGTCAGCCCCGACACCCACTCCTGCGGAAGCGACTGCCGCGTCGACGTCCAGTCGACGTCATCCACCCACACCGCGCCGGCAGAGCATTCCTCGTCCACACGCAGTAGCGTCCGGCCCGCGACACACCCGGCCGGGCCCGTCGCCGACCCCGAGAGTTTCGTCCAGTCCGCGGTCCCAGAGATCACGATCGACGCGACCTCGGTTTCGCCGATCACCGTGCGGGCCGAGTCGTACCAGCGCACCAGCAGCCGCACCCGGCCGCCCGCGGACACGACATCCCGCCACGACGCCCACGCCTCCAGCGCCGTCACCTCACCCGGATCGATCTCCGCCTCGGGGTCCGACAGGCGCAGGCCCCGCGCGCCGGCGCAGTCGAAGCGCGCCGAGCCCGCCGGGATACCGGGCGCCACCGTCCGGTACACGTCCGAATCCCACGCCCAGCCCGACCCGGACACGATCGTCTCCGGCGCGTCGAAGCTGCCAGCGGCGAGCAGAGCGCGGGGCGAGCTGGTCAGCCGCGACAGGTCGACCTTCGCGAACGACGCGATCGCGCCGACGACGTCGCCGAGGATCGGGACTTCGCCGATGAGGTCGATGAACGGCCCGAAGTCGCCGGTCAAGGCGGACACGATCGCGTTCTGCAACGACCGCAGCACTTCGAGGGGGAATCCTACGTCGGCGAACGTGGGGCGCCAGTTCCCTTCGATCCAGTCCTTCATCTGCTGCTCGGTGAGGCCGTAGAAGCCGGACAGGTCGGGGGCGAGTTCGGACGGCGGCTGGTTGGCGACGATCGAATACGGCGAGAGGGCGGGCAGGCCGCCGGGCAGAGTCACCGGGAGTCCTCCGGGTGGTGTTTGGCGATGACGTCGGTGGCCCATTCGATCGCGGCGTCGACCTTGCCGTTGGTGCGGGCGTCGGCGTCGCGGCGCAGCTTGTTCTCGGTGCGCAGTTCGTCGCCGATCCTCGACGCCTTGTCGTCCACCCGGGTCACCAGCTTGGTCAGTGCCCGCACCTCGTCGCGCAGTACGTCGATGTCGTCGCGCAGGTTGGAGGTGTGGGTGTTCTCCACCTGCTCGCGGACCACGCGCATGTCCTCGGCCGTCTGGACGGCGTGCTGGCCGTTCGCTTTCGCCCGGCGCAGGCCGAGAATGCCGGCGACGGCACCGATGATCGCCGGGAGCGCGAGGAGGAACCAGACGATCACCTCGCGCCAGTCGTCGACGTTCACGTCCCTCACTCCGGCTCGTCTCCGTGATGCCTGGCGGACGGGGTGTTGACGGCGGCCATCGCGAAGCCGCCGGTGCCCAGGACCGCGGAGCCGAGGGCAAGCCACATCGCGACCTCGGTGTCAGCGAGGACACCGTAGGCGACGAGGATCGGCAGTGCGGCGGTGAGCACCAGGTAGATGCGCTGCCGGACCGCCGGGGTCACTTCTTGGCCTTCGGATCGACGAAGCCGTCGACGCCGAGTTTGGCGCCGAGCGCAGCGACGGCGTCGACCAGGGTGCGGCCGCCGAGCTGCGGCCAGCCGGGATACTCACCGGGCTTCGGGCTGCCGGTCAGCTGCGCCTTGATGTCCTGCTCGGGGGTCAGTGCCATGGTTCCTCCACTGGTCGGGGTACCGGTCTTCAGCCGGGTCTGCTCTCGCGCCACGTCGGCGCGGAAGATGGTCATGTCGATGGCGCCGGGGTCCCACTTGCCCTGCGCCGCACCCGCCCACTCTTTGTGGCCGATGACGTGGGTGGCGGGCTGGCCGAGCTTGTTGAGGATCGCCGCGACACCGGTGACGTACGCGTTGTACTGGGCGTCGGGCCACGAGCTGCGGTGCGGGCGGCCCGGCGAGCCGCCGCCGTCGTTCGCGGCCTCGATGCCGATGGTCACCTGGTTCGCGTTGTTGGCGGGCAGTCCCGGGTAGGAGCCCTGTCCGGCGTGCCAGGCGATCCCGACACCGCACACGGTGAACTTGCCGTCGCGGCCGAGGTGGAGCTGGGAGCACAGGCCGAGTTCGGGATGGTGCGCGATCGAGTTCGCTGTCGCCGAGTTGGAGCCGGTGTGGTGGGCGACGACACCCCAGATGGCGCCGAAGTCGCCGTGACCTCGGTCCATCGCGCCGGGCAAGACATCGACTTTGAGGCCCGCGGCGCGCAGCACCTCGGCAAGCCAGATCGGATCGGACATGTCAGTTCTCCTTCATCACGGGGGTTTCGGGTCGGAGGTCCCCGGCGGCGCGGCGGCGGGCGACCTCGGCGGCGTACGCCTCGCGCTGCTCGCGGACCGCGCGCCGGATCCGTTCGGCGGGGGTCTCGGTCTCGGTGTGGGCGTCGTCGTAGATCCAGGTGCCGAGAGGCCGGTCGTCGGCGGGCGGCCGGTAGTGCTTGATCGCCAGGTCGGGGCAGATCCGGACGCCGGCTTCGATCTGGTGCCGGGCGACTTCAAGGTAGTAGCCAGGATCCATGATCAGTGGGGCGCCGACGACCATCGGCAGCGCCACGAAGGTGACCGACAGTCCCTGGATCATCTGGTCCAGCTCGTCGTCGGTGAGCGCGTCGAACGGCGTGGTGCACAGGTCGCACATGTCAGGCCTCCCACGCGGGATAGCCGACCGCGCACACCCGGCAGATCAGGCCGCGGCGGCGGGAGAACCACCACAGGGCGATCAGGCCCCGCGGCTGCCGGAACTGCGTGCACTCCGGATCGGTGCGACGATGTTTCATCCCCATACTCCCAGGTCTTTCGCTGCTTCGGCCAGGTCGCGGATACGGCCGGCGATGGTCTCGAAGGGGTCGCGGTCGGCGCGCGCCCCGCAGGTGGCGGACAGGTCGTCGGGGCTGGTCTTGTCGTCCCACTTCCCCGACACCCGCTTGATCCGCTGAACTTCGACCTTCCCCGACCGGTCTCCGGGTACCTCGAAGCTGACGGGCTGACCAGTCCAGGCATGGCCGTGCCGTGGCTGCCCGAGCAGCCACGGCCCCGACGACGGGAAGTCGCAGTCGATGGTCGGGCCGCCGCGGGTCTCCCGGATCGCAGCGCGGAACGCCATCACCGAGCTGAGGGTGTACGCCTTCCCCGGGAGGTCGAGCATGATCTCGTACAGCCGCGACGAGCCGGTCCGGGCGTTGCGGATCGGCAGGTTCGACGACATGAATGCCGCGACGACGTCGGAGTAGAACGGGCTGAGGAGTGTGTCGACGGCGCCGCCCTGCGGCCCGACTCCGTATCCGTTGATGTTCAGATTCGAGGTGAGCAGGTCCACGCCGGCCTGCACTCCGGCGCTGATGCCTTCGTTCACGCCGGGCGCGGATTGGCCGCCCATGGTGATGATGCCGCCCTTCGCGGGGCGGCGGCGCACGGTGACGCGGCCGTCGCCGTCGTCGGGAATGTGGATCGACGGGTAGCCGGGCGCGGTGGTGAACATGTCATCCCAGGCCGCGCCGATCCCCTGCGGCGCCCCCGTGAGCAGGATCTCGGTGTCTTCGATGAGGTCGCCGACGGCCTCGCGCATGGTGCGGGTCAGACCGTCGAAGACGGTGCCGCCGTTCGCCGCGCCTTCGCGGTGGCGGGAGTTGTCGACGATGTCCACCACGAGCGCGCCGTCGCCGATGACGGCACCGGGCCACGGCTCAGGATCCCCGGCCCGCCACCGGTAGGTGACGACGGTCAGTTCGGCGTCGTCGAGGATGGGGGCTGCCAGGTCGGTCCAGTTCCGGAACCGTGAGTTCACCAGACACCACACAGTGCCGGCGTCGAGATCTTCCAGCAGTGTGGTCGGTTTGACGACGACATCCCAGGTGGACATGTCGAGGCCACCCACCAGCCACGACATGGGGTTCATCGGGTCGTTCGGGATCTGCCACGCCGAGGAGTTGATCCGCAGCAGCTGCAGCATCAGCGTCGTCTTCAGGCACCAGATCGCGGGCCCGGCGAGCAGGAAGACGCGCGGGAACTGGAACCACGCGGGCAGAACCGGGTTGGACCAGACGGGGATCTTCAGGTTCTCGTATTCGCCGAGGCAGGTGAGGGTCACCAGATGCCCGCCCGCGTCGGGAACCAGACCGTTCTCGTCGACGCGCCCGGAGATCCGGGTCCCGGCGTACCGGTATTCGACGTGGACGTTCTCGCCTTCGCCGCGCGCGATGCGGCCGTCGGTGTCGCGGATCCAGTCGGCGGCCGGATGGGTCTCGTCGATCGTGACGACGAGGGAACCGACGTCGTTCTCGATGTCCTCCCACTCCACCGAGGTGACGTCCAGGAGGACATGCGTCAGGCGCTGGTGGCCGTCGTACAGGTAGACCGTCGGCGGCAGCATGCGCTCGAAAGCCAGGCGCTGGTTCTCGGCGTCGATCGCGGCGCGGCCGGCGGCGAGCTGGTCGGCCAGTGCGGTCACGGCAGCACCTCGGCGGGCCGGTCGGCCAGGCTCATGCCCCACGGTCGGGTCCACAGCCGCGGCAGCGTGTACTCCGCGCGTGCACCGCCGGGCGGGGCGCCGGTGTAGGAGATCGGCAGCGGCGTGGGCGGCAGCCAGGCGGGCAGGTCGTAGACGAGGAACCGGCCCTGCTGGCGGGCGACGAGGTTGGTGCCGGCCGCGGTCTGGGCGAGGAGCTGGTCGCGGCGGCGGGTGAACCGGGCGGTGACGTCGCCGGGCTCGACCACTGCGGTGAGCGTGCGCGCGGCGTGCGGGCCGCCCGGCGCGACCGCCCCGGCCTGTCCCGTCCAGGACGGGTCCGGGAGTGTCCAAGTGGCCGGGGTGAGTTCGACGGTGTACTCACATGCGGTGTCCGACGGATTCGACAGCACCACGGTCCCCGCGCCGCTGGTGCCGGACTGCTCGAAGGCGACCGCTTCCGGTTCGGACTCGTACAAGGGTTGCCCGGCGCGGCACGAGTAGAGGGTGTTCGCGTATTCGGCGGCCAGGGTGTCCTGGTCGGCGACGAGTTCGGGGGTCTCTTTGGCCTCGAAGTACAGGGTCCGCGGCCCGTCGTCTTGCAGCGGTGCGGTGATCACCATGCGCGCGGCCCGGCGGGCGGGGTCCCACGGGTACGGTTCGGAGCCGAGCGCCAGCGCGAGAGCGGATTCGCGGCGGCCGGCGGTGTCGTCATTGACGTGGAACCCGAGGGTGAAGTCTCGCGGCAGCCAGACGCGCCGCCGCGGTCTGGCGCCGCGGCCGCCCGCGGTCGTCGCCCAGCGTGTTTCGATCGGCGCGTCGTAAATCGCCTGCACCTGCCCCTCACCGAGCCAGACGCCCTGCCGGCCCGCGAGAGGACCGTGGACGTCCCAGCGGGAGCCGTCGACACCGTAGACGGTGACGGCGAAACCGTCGTTGACGCTCACCCGATCCCCCCTCGCGCAGCGGCCAGTCGCTGCAGGTTCTTCTCGCGTTCCCAGTACTCGGACTCGTTCGCGAACGTGACGTTGGTGGTGCGCTGCTGCACCGGACGGCGCCGGTCGCTGCCGGTTCCCGGGGCGAGGTCGGCGTCGGTGACCCGGCCGGAATTGATCGCCTCGGCCAGCAGCGGCGCCCGGCGGGCCGCCGCTGCCCGCAGCACGAACTCCCCGTCCGACAGCCGGGCGCGGATCGAGTCCGACGTCGAGGTGCCCAGCCCACGGACCCAGCCGCCGCGGGCGTAGCCGTGCCCGTGGCCCCAAGTAGTGGTGAGGTTGGTGCCGTACTTCCCGACGTAGTAGCGCAGCGCGGCGACGATGTTCGCGGCCGGGTCGGTGCGGTCGTCGGGCAGCCGCGGATCCCGGTTCGCGGTGAACGTCGACCCGATCACCTGCAGCAGCCCGAGCGCCGGATCGGTGCCGGAGTTGACGTCTTGCACCTGCTGGGTGATCCCAGGATCGCCACCGGATTCGGTGTCGATCTGCTTGACGCCAGCGTCGACCTGGTCGGCGGCCGCCGACAGACCCTTGCCGACGTAGCCGATCGCCCACTTCATCAGCGGACGCCACTGCTCGGCGCCGCCGGACTGGCTGTAGGTGATCTTCGGCATATTCGCCAGCGTGGGAGAGCCGGTGGGGCCGCCACCGTCGGCCGGTGCGTCGCCGGTCTTGTTGAGCTTGGACTGCTCGTAGTCCTGCTTGGCCTTGAGCTTGTCGTCCTCGTACTGCCGCTTCAGCTCACGCTTGCGGTCCTCGTACTTGGTCTTCGCGCCGGGCGCCTTCGGGTACTTGTCGTACTCGGCCTTCGCCGCGGCAAGATCGTCCTCGTACTTGCGTTTACGGGCGAGTTGGGCCTGCTCGTACGACTGCTTCGCCGCCAGCTGATCCTGCTTCGAGGTGCCCGAGCCCTGCTTGGTGGACTCGTCGTAGGCCTTCTTGTCCTCCAGGTACTTGTTGTAGGCGGCCAGCAGCGGCGGGGAGTCGCCGATCGAGAACACGCTCAGCGCGTCCTGCAGCTGCCCTTCGACGCCGGTCTTGGCGGCGTTGCCGAAGTTCTCGGTGATCCGGTCGGCCAGCTTCTTCTCCCGCTCGGCCTGCGGCGACAACTGCGGGCCGGAGTCGGCCGGCGTCGAGGTGGTGGTGTCAGTAGTGCCGGTCGTCGTGTCGGTGCTGTCGGCGGGGGTGTCGGCCTGGACGTGCGGTGGGAACTTCAGGTTCGGCGGGATGACGTCGACGTCGACCTGCGGCGGTGACCCGATCTGCCCGAACAGCGCATGGATGTGGTCCATGTGGTTCTGGGTCGGGCTGCCGCGGTCCTCCATGATGTTGCCGCCGCCCTCGGCAGGCTCGTACTTCTGCTGCCAGATGGTGTAGTTCAGCGACAGGACGTCCTTGTTGTCCATCAGCCACGCCTTGACGGCGTCGCCCGTCAGCACGTCGGAGAGCATGATGTCCAGCGCCTGCCCGCTGGGGTGGTCCGGGTACGGGTCCGACGCGCGGTAGCCGCCGATGTCGGTGATCTGCGGCCAGAACTTGTGAATCAGGCGGCGCGCCAGCACCGCGATCGCCTTCAAGTTGGCTTCGCCGCCGCCACCGTTCCACGCATCCAGCCGCCCGACCGGACCTCCCTCGGCCCGGTAGATCGGGGTGCGGCCGGCGTTGATGGCGTCCATGAAGCCGTAGCCGAACTTGGAGACCGCCGCCGCGTTCACCACGTACTCGCCATCCGACAGCATCGCGGGGATCCGGTCATCGGTCGGGCCGCCCGGGCCGCGGACCCGGCCACCGGACGCCAGAGGCGAGATGTCGGGGAAGTTGATCTCCGGGGTGACCTGCTTGCCCATCACCTTCACAGCGGGGATCTTGAAGTTGTTCCACTTGTCGATGATCCAGTTCAGGGCGGCCTTGAAGCCGTCCTTCAGGCCGTCCCACACGCGAGCGAGAGTGTCGCCGATCTTGCCCGGCAGTTCCTTGAAGAACCCGATCAGCTCGTTCCACTTGCCGACGACCCAGTCCTTCACCTGCCCGGCCTTGTCGGCGACGCCCTGGAAGAACCCCTTGATCCCCTCGATCACGCCGGCGATGACGTCGTGGGCGACCGAGATCGCCGTCTTGATGCCGTCCCAGGCGGGGACGATCACGTTCTGCCACAGCCACATGGCGACCTGGCCGATCGCCGAGAACACCGTCTTCAGGCCGGGCCACAGGGTGCCGGAGATCCATCCCCACACCGCGGCGATGACGGTCTTGATCCCGTTCCAGGCAGGCTGGAAGACCGTGTTCCACAGCCACATCACCACGGTGCCGATCCCGGAGAAGATCGCCTTCAGCAGCGGCCACACGGTGACGCTCAGCCAGTCCCAGAACAGCCCGACCGCGGCCTTGATCCCGGTCCACGCGGGCAGCATCACGTTCTGCCACAGCCAGGTGACGACGGCGCCGATCGCGGAGAAGATCGACTTCAGCGGGTTCGCGAGCTTGTCGAGCAACCATGTCACCACCGGCGCGATCGCCTTGATGAGCCCGGCGATCACCTTCGCGATGACACCGATCACGCTGATCAGGAACCCGACGACGGGTTTGAGGATCGCGATCACCGGCTTGATGACCGTCCACAGCACCTTGAAGGCCAGCGCGAGGCGGCCGGCGATGAGGCCGACGAGCTTGGCGACCACCGGGGACAGCGCGGAGATCACCTCGCGCACCGACTTGAAGATGCCGGCCACCTTCGGGAGCTGCCCGCGCGCCCACTCGGCGATCCCCTTGAACGTGGGCAGCACCTTGGTCTTGATGGTGTCACCGATCGAGTTCAGCGGCCCCTTCAGCGCATTGAACACCCGGACCGCGTGCTGGCCGAAGATCTTCGCCAGCCCCGACAAATGCTCGATCGCGAACCCGAGGGACTCCCGCAGGAACGACCCGACCTCTTTCAGCACCGGCATCGCCTGCTCGCCCAGGCCTTTCAGGCGGTCGACGATGGCGCCGAAGTCGATCCCGGCCACCATCGACTGGATCGAGCCGAACGCGTCCTTCAGCGGCGCGATCAAGCCCTCCCCGCCACCACCGGAGAACAGGCCCGAGATCTTGTCGCCGACCGCGGCGGCGAACGGCTCGATCTTCTTCCCGACCGAGTCGATCCCCTTGCCGATCGCGTCGAATACCGGCGGCGCGGCGTTGAAGACCGGGGCCAGGAGCTTGGCGCCCAGACGGCCCAGAGCGGCGTTCATGTTGGCCATCGACCCGGAGAACGTCTTGCCCATCTTCTCCGCGCCGCCGCCGACCATGCCCTCCATGACGGACTGGAAGTCCTCGAAGGACACCTTGCCGTCGGACACCATCTTCGCGGCCTCTTCGGAGGTCACGTGGTACTTGTCGGCCAGCGCCGGAAGGATCCCGATCTGCCGGTCGAGCAGCTGCGCCATCACTTCGCCGTCAAGCTTGCCGGTGGCGGCGACCTTCCCGAAGATCGCGCCCATCTCCGACAGACTCGATCCGCCGACCGCCGCCGAGTCGGCGACGATCTTCAGGTAGCGGTCCATGTCGGTGCCAAGCTTCACCCCGGCCGCCGACGCCATCGCTGCCGCGCCCGCGGCCTCATCCAGGCCGAAACTGGTGCCCTTGACGGCCTTGTTCGCCGACGCCATCGCCGACTCGACGTCCTTGGTGGACATCTTCAGGGCCTTCATCTTGGCGGTGGCCTGGTCGATGTTGTTCAGGCGGTTGAAGCCCTTCACGAACGCCGCCGCCGCCACGCCGCCCGCGGCCCCCGCAGCGCCCGCAACACCCCACTTGATCGCCGACCCGAGACCGCTGGTGGCCTTCCCGAACGCCCCGCCGAACAGGCCCCCGGACTTGCCTCCCGACGACGACGCCTGCGCCTCGATGTCGCCGAATGCGGCCTTCACCGGGCCCGAGAATCCCTTCATCGAAGGGATCACCTCGACATAGGCGGTCGCCAAGTTCACGGCCATGTGAACCTCCTTCGAGTGCTTGCGGTCATGCCGCCGGCCTGCGCTTGACCGTGTAGCGATCGCGGGCCCGGTCCAGCGGGGTCGACGTCGACCCGACGACCTTCGTTTCGGCCGGTTCGATCCCCGGCCGCGGGATCGGCTTCGGGGCGTCGCGCCCCTTCGCACCGGCCTTCGTCTTCGCCCAGTGCAGCCAGCGCAGTTCGTCGACCATCGCCGCCATGAGGAGCAGGTCGAGGGTCCACACCGATTCCTCGGTGGGCGGGTGGATCTCGGTGTAGAGCGCGGACGTCTCCGGGCTGTGCCGGATGAAGTCGCGCAGGTCGATCAGGTCGAACGCCGGGGTACCGGCGTCCCGCAGGCGCAGCCCTGCCCGGATCAGGTCGGCGTTGAGCGCACTGGTGTGCTCGTCGGCGATCCGGGCGAGGGCGGCTATTCCCCCGCGGTGATCCCGCCGTCGGCCTGCCAGGCGTCCATCAGCTTCTCGATGTCGCCGAGGCCGATGTCGTCGAGCGCGCCGAGGTCGGCCTCGGACATGAGGCCCTTGTCGACGAGCGCCTCGAACAGGCCGAACAGCTGCTCGCTGTCGGACTCCTTGCGCAGGCGGCGCATCACGCCGAGGGGGATCTGCTTGAACCGCGGCAGCGTGATCTGCGTCTTCGCCTCGTCGGGGAGGGTGTAGTGGAACTTCTCGGTGGTCATGGTCCCGGCCTTTCAACAGTTGGTGGGGGTTTGCTGGTCCCGGCCCGGATGGAGCCCCGCCGGCGAGGCAGCCGGGACCAGCGAGTACCTCGCCGGCAGGAATGGGTCAGGCGACGGTGACGGTGCCGCCGGTGCCCGACGCCGACACCGCGGTCACCGCGACGGTGAAGGTGGCCGTCAGCGGGCCGCCGGAGCTGCCGGTGACGGTCACGTTTCCGGCGCCTACGTTCGGCAGCGCCTCCAGCGCGCTGCGCAGCGCAGCGGCGGTCTTGGTGCCGATCGACGCGGTGGTCTGGCCGTCGACGGTGACCGTGTACGCGGTGACGCCGCCGTCGAGGGTGAACACCTTCACGATCTCCGGCGCCGGCAGCACGCCGCGGTAGCGGTACTGGCGGCTGGTGTCGCCGTCGATCACGTCGGAGGCGTACGCGGTGACCGTCAGCTCGTAGGTGACGATGTCGCCGTGGCTGAGAGTGACGTCGGAGACCTCGGTGACCTGGCCTTCGGGGATGTAGGTGCGGATCAGGTCTTCGCCGTCTTCCAGGTCGATGACCCAGGCCTCGCGCGGCAGGATCTTCTTGTTCTTCCGCACGGTGACGTTGTCGCCGGACACGATGACGTTGTCGGCGCCGAACACGCGCCGGAGGACTTCGACGTTCTTGTCCTCGATGAGCGGGATGGTGAAGGTGTTGTCGTAGCCGGTCTGCAGGACCCGGACGGTGTCGCCGCCCAGCGCCTTCTTGGCGTCGGTGTCGCGGGAGTTGGCTTCGGTGATGCCGTCCTCGCCGACGTAGCCCTGGTCGACGAACGCGGCGTCGAGGTCGGTGTCGGCGTCATCGGGGCCCGCGGTGCCCAGCGGGGCGTTGCGGATCGCGCCGGTGGCGCGGGGCATGACGGCGGTGACGTTGGCAGAGTTCGCCATGATCAAGGTCCTCTCGTGGAGTGATTGGTGGTGGTCCCGGCGCCCTGACCTGGCGCGGTCAGGAAGTCAAATGGGGGTGGCGGCTACGGCTGCGGAGTGCCGCGCAGCCAGAGCGCGACGGTCGCGCTGTAGCGCGGCCGGTCGGTGTCCGGGTCGGGGTACGCGGCGGGTTCGCCGACGACGTCGACCCGGCGCACCGTCTTCTCGGTGGGGTCCTGGCCGGCGGCGACGAGCGCGGCCAGGACGGTCTCGGCGAGGTCGGCCGCGGCCGAGGCGGTGGCGGCGTAGAAGTGCAGCTGCACCAGTCGCTGGGACAGCGCCGCGGTGCGGACCGAGCCGCCGATCGCGACCGGCCGCACGAACAGCGCGGGCAGGGTCTGCGGGGCGCGGGTGGCCACGGCCACGCCCGGCAGGCGCGCGGCGAGCAGCCGCACGATCTGCGCTTCGGGCTTGCCGAACCGCACGGTCACTGGTGGCCGCCGAGGGCGTGCAGGAGTTCACCGTCGCGGGCGGTGCGCCGCTTGGCCTTGTCGGTCTTGGTCCAGACGGCGCCGCGGACGCGGTCGCCTCCGGGCTCGACGACGTGTTCGTAGTCGTCAGGGTCCAGACGGCCGGCGATCCGGCCGACCTCCGCGCCGACGGCCTGCGCCATCTCCGGCGAAGTCATGATCTCGCGGAACGCGTTCTTGTTGAACCTGATCTTCTTGGGCATCTACCCGACCACCCTTCGCAGGTTGAGCGTGCCGCCCGGGTTCCAGCCGAACGGATTGCCGTCGCAACGTTCGGGCTCGCCGACCACGTCGTAGACGGCGCCGCCCAGGCGCACCTGACCGCGATGAGACAGAGCCGGGAAGGTGGTCGGCACATACAGTTCCAGGTCGACGACCACGCGGTCGTGGCCGGCGGTCTTCGGTTCGGCCGTCGCCGGCACGCCCCAGCCGATGATCCGGTGGGGCGCCCACTCCGACCACATCTGTCCGGCGTCGCCGAAGTCGTCGAGCGGACCGTCGATCAGCTCACGGACCTCGATGACGTAACGGGCAGGGAGACTCACGCCCGCTCCCACAGTGCCGAGCCCTGGGCGAGCCACGCCCCGCACGAACACCCCGCCGCCGGGGCGAGCCAGATCGAGCAGATGTCGGCGTGCGCCACGCTCACCGGTGCGGCGAGGGTGTCGACGGCGAACGCCGACCCGTCCCCGCCGGTGGCGTTGCGGCACAGGTCCTGCAGCGCGGCGATCTCCGACGGCCACAGCAGACCCGACTTGCGGGTCGTGGAGTCGATCGTCTGCGAGAACGGGCCCGCGGCCTGCTGGGTGATCGCCCCGGAGTCCGCGGCGTGCCACCGCAGCACCGCGCCGCGCAGGATCGCCCGCGCCGCCTTGTCGTGCGCGAACGCGTCGTCGGCGATACACGGGGCGACGCTGACCGCCATCGCGACCACGTCCTCGATCATCGCGGCCAGCTTCGTGGTCTCGATCTCGACGAACGGCGTGATGTCGTCGGCGGTCAGCGTCACCACGGGCATGGCCTACTCCTCGCCCGTGCCGGCCGGTGGGCTGGTCTTCGGCTTACGCCGCGTCTTGGTCCAGCCCTCCCCGAGCAGCTTCTCGGCCAGGGCGTCGTCGGCCACCTGAGCTTCGACCCCGGTGCGGGGCGCATACAGCTTCATCACGCGGCCTTCACGAGCGCGAACTTGGTCGGGTCGACGTACCACACCCACGCGGTCTCCAGACGCAGCGCGATCTGGTTCTTGCGCTTCAAGTCGCCCTGCCCGTCCGGGTCACCGAACTTGATGATCTCGACCGGCAGCTGCCGGGCGACGCCCCAGCGGACACCGGCGTTCCAGTTCCCGACGATCGCCTTGATCTTCTTCGCCGCGGCGCTGGCGGCCTCCGGCGCGGCGACGGTATCCGATACCGCGGCGGTCAGACCCCGGATAGAACCGACCTCGCGCGGGTTCAGCGGCAGGCCCGGGTTGACGAGCTCACCGGCGCGGGCGTGGTCCTCGGGGTAGCGCTGGGTGGCGTAGGCGAACGCGTAGTCCGGCGAGAGCGCCACACCGGTCGGGAAACCGCCCGGGGCGAGCTGCGCCGCGATGGTGGCCTCGACCTCGGCCTCCGGAGCACCGGCCGCGGTGATCACCGTGGCCGCGTCGGCCAGCTTCGCCGGGCTGCCCGACAGCGCGGCACCCGAGAGCGGGTTGATGCCGTGCAGCACCGCCAGATCCAGGGCGCGGGGCAGCGACTCGGCCGCCGCGGTGGCGAGTTCGTTCAGGACGCCGAGCTGGTAGTCCTGATCGCGCCACTGCACCTCCTCGTTGAACCGCAGGGTCGTCTGCGCCTTCTTCGGGGTCGCGGTGACGTAGCTGAAGGTCTCGACGGTCGAGCCCTTGTCGGCGCCCTCACCGACGAACTCGGCCTTGGGGACCTGGTTCACCGTCACGATGTCGGTGTTGCCGAACCGGAACGGCTCGGACGCCGACAGCTGCGCGACGACGCTGCCGTCCTGGGTCTTGCGGATCATCGTGTCGGCGATGTCGCGGGGCAGAACAAGCCCCGCCGAATCGATCACGGCCATGAGGTGGTTCTCCTTCTAGGAGTCGGTGCCGCCGAACAGCTGGCCGACGAACGCGGCCGCCTCCGACGGCGGAGTGGAATTGGTGGTGCCCAGGCGCGGCGCCGCGGCGCCGGCCGGGGCGGTGAGCCCGGCGACTGCCGCCACCTGCGCCAGCACCGTCTCCGGCGTGGTGCCGGTGATCAGCGTGGACGCGGTGGCCTCGTCGAGCTGGTGCACCGCGATCAGGTGCGCCCGCAGATCGGCGGCGACGGTGGCCGGGATCTGGTCGACCTTGGCCTGCAGATCAGCGGTCTTGGTCTTCTGCGCCGCGAGGGCGGTGACGAGCGGATGATCGTCGGGCACCCGGATCGGGTCCGGCGACGCGGCAGGAGCCGCGGGAGCGGCCGGTGCGGCCGGGGCCTGCGGTGCAGCAGGTGCCACGGGAGCAGCAGGCGCTGCCGGATTGGCCGCAGTGGCCGGGGTGACTGCTGCGGTGGTCGCCTGATCGGCGGTGGTGGACGTATCGCCCATGACGGAACACTCCAATCGAGTGAATCCCCGTCACGCCGAATGCGTGCGGGGTGGCTTGTTGTATGATCGGAAGTGCGGGTGCGCCCCCACATTTCATGTGGGCATTGCGGCCCGCACCTACTTTTTGAGGTCGATCTCGGTCAATTTCCCGCGTGACATCACCCAGAGCCGATTCAGCCGGTACTTCCGACGTCCGACGTTGTATTCGGAGAGTTCAGCAGCCAACTCGTCAGTGAGCGGTAGTTCACCGAGGTCGGCAATGAAGTTGTCTTTGACTACGCCATGTTTGGCGGCCTTGGACGCCGCGCTCACGATCCGGCCGTGGATGGCACTGTATGTGGGCTTCTTGGTGCGCTTGACTTCGACCTCGATGTTGCCGTTGCTCGTCCAGATGAAGTCGTTTGTCGGACGGCGCCGTTCGTCAAGCGGTATCCACTGCATGCGCTCTCCGGTGTCCAGGAACTTCTCGACGAACGAAATCTCATGTGGCTCGATGTGGTCGCCGTGGAAGTCAACGGGAAGTGCCTGCTTTCGGGCCTCCCAGTACGCCGTGCTGGCGTCGTGGCCAGGGGAACCGGTCTTGCTGCCGCCGGGGCCGTTGGGGTCCTTCGGGTCCTTGCCGTCTCCGCCTGGCTGCGGTGTCTTGTCCTTGGCCCGCTTCTCGGCCTTCGCCTTCGCCAGCTTCACCGGATCCCGGCGAGCACCAGGCACCTCGTCCATGAACTTCGCGATGTCGCCCGGCTTGGTCAGGCCGGCGTCGCGGGCGGCCTGGTAGTCCTTCTTCCACTCCGCGATGTACGGCATGGGCGTGTACGTGTCACCCGGCCGGACGGCCACGGCCTGGCAGTAGCAATGGTCGTGGTAGCGGTTCATCTCACCGGCCGCGCGCGCGGAGGTGTAGACGGCGCCGCGGGTGGCGAGCATGCGGCAGAAGCCGCACGCGTTCGCCGAGGCGTGCCGGTACCAGCGGGCACCCTCAGCGGCAGCGTTCGCCAGCACGGTATCGCGGGAGACGTTACGCAGCCGCCGGTCGATCCCGGCTTCAAACGCGGCGCGCGGGTCCGAGCGCGTGGACGCGTAGTCGAACAACACCCGCAGGTATTCGGCGGTGAACTGGCGGGCGGATTCCTCCAGAAGCTGCGGTGCGAAGCCGTCGGTGCCGCCGGGCTGGGCGGCGTACCACTGCCGGGTGCCCTCGCTCATCGCGAGCCCGACCGGACCCAGCATGGTCGGTAGTGCCAGGGCCAGCGCGGTCTTGCGCTCGCGCGGGCCGCCGACCTTCGCCGAGTTCACGTACGCGCGGCCCGCGATCCGGGCGCCGCGCCCGGCCACGACGTCGTTGAGCCGAGCGAGCTCAGGCAGCCGGGTCGGCATCGTCGGCCGCCGGATCGGTGGTGGCGCCGGTCTGGTCGGCAGGCTCACCGGCGGCGAGCAGCTGGTCAAGCACCTGGCCGCCCTTGACCTGCTCGCGTTCAGCGAGGGCCCGGGTGATCTGATCCTCGGACAGTCCCGCCAGTTCCAGACCGACCTTCGTCTCGGCCAGCCACGGCACGGCGCCGAGCTGCTTGGCGCCGGCGTCGGCCATCGCCGCCCGCGACTGGTGCTGCGGCGGCCGCCACAACGGCACGACCGACGCCCACCGCTCGTCGGGGACGTCGACGTCGTTCACGATCGCCGCGGCGCGCATCATGGTGCGCGCCCACGCGCCGCCCCAGACGTCGGTGGCGGTCTCGGCCGTCGCGATCAGGTCTTCGCGCGAGGCGATGTAGCTGTCGGCGCTCGTCGGGTTCGCCAGCCCGGACACGCCGAGCGAAGCGACCGGGATCGCGGTCTCACCGGCGAACAACTGCGCATACTGCTGCAGCTGCTCAATGTGCGGTGCCGGGCTGGCCGCCTGCACCGACTGCAGGGCGGCCCGCGGGTTGGCGGCCTTGTCATCGTCCGGGACGCCGAACATCCGCCCCAGCGCGATCTGCCACGACGTCTTGACCGTCCCATCGGGGTTCTTGAAGATCCGGCTGTCGGCACCGAGGAGAAACAGCTGCGGCAGGCTGTAGACGTCGGCGTTGCCCTCCATGCGCATCGCCACCCGCATGGCGCTGTTGGTCAGCCCGATCACCGGGCGGGTGATCCGCGAGGTCCCCAGCCGCTTCCCCGGCCGGGGCCGGAACACCAGAGGCTCCACCGGGACGCGGCCACGGTAGGGCCGACGTTCGACGGTCCAGCGGGCATCGGCCAGGGCGCCGGTGACGATCTGCCCGTCGGCCATGAGCGTGAACGTGGTCACCATGCCGAGTTCGTCGCGCTCGTGCACGTCGAGGAAGCTGTCCAGGCAGCGGGTCCGCGGATTCCAGTCCCCGGAACCGTCCGTCGCGGCGGTGCAGTGGATCTGCGCGGCCGGTTCCAGCAGCTGCTTGTCACCCGCGGTGCACGAGAGGAACGCCACCCCGTGCAGCAGCGAGGAGACCGCGGCCATGGGCGCCTCGACGGCCAGGTCGTTGCTCGTCCACACCTCGCCGAGCCCCAGCTCGTCGTTGTCGCCGTCGGGCCAGTCGAAGCCGGTCAGCACGGTGCGTTCGGCCAGCAGGTCCACGGCCTTAGCCGGCCAGCCGATCACCTTCGCTGTCCGCCCGTACTGCAGCGGGACGACGTCGGCGATCTTGTCGACCGCGTACTTGCCCTCGTACAGCAGCGTCCGCAGTCCGTTGCGGGTACGGCGCGCCGCGATCTTGTTCTCCAGGCGCGCGAGCGCGGCCTGTTCGTCGCCCGACAGACCGGGCACGATCGGCACCGACGCCGAAATCAGGGACTCACCCACCAGTCCCCCTTTGCTGGTCACACCACGACGGCCTCCCGGCCGCCCGACGTGCCTCCTGTGAGTGTTTGAGACGCCCCGAGTACCGCGAGGCTGAAAGCGTTCAGTGCGTGGATCGGCTGGTTGTCTCCGCGGCTGGCCCACACCCAGCCACCCGACGAGGTCTTGATCGGCCGCTTCATCGCGTTCGCGATCCCGCGCGCGAGTACTTCCTGTCCAGCGTGGGTCAGGGTCTGTTCGTCGATGCCGGCCTCCACCAACGCGCAGGCGGCGATCAGGTCACCGACGCGCGCGATCTTCGCCCCGCGCATCCGCCGCCGCTTCAGCAGCGGCATGAGCGCGCGAGCGGGGGAGTGTTCGTCGAACAGGATCTGATCCCGTGGCCGGGCGGCCTCGTCGAGGAACGCCGCCGCCGCTTCCAGGCTGCGTGTGGAGAACACTTCCTCGCCGTGCACACCGGACTCGGTCGCCCAGGCCGCGCACACCGAGATCTCGCCCGACTCGGCCCGGTCGACACCGAACGCGTCCGGCGCCGTGTCCGCGGCCGGCCCCGCCCCTGCCCGTTCCGGCCACTCCGGAAGCACCCGCTCGACGACGTCCTTCGGCCAGATCCCGAGCGCCTCACGCTGCCACGCCCCGAGGTCGGGGAGGTTCTTCTGCATGCGCTTCATCGCCGTCGCACCCACACGGTGCGGATACGACGGATTCGCCCGCCGATACTGCTTAGGCGAGTACGGATCGAGGTCCTCGTCCCCGGAGATCTCCACCCACATGCCGTCCGGGGCGTCCCCGGCCAGCGCCGCAGCCCGCTTCGCAGTGAACGCGGCGCCGTCGTCGACCGGCCGCGGCGGCGTCCCGATGAAGAACAGCAGCCCGCCGTGCGGATTCTTCGCCGCGTTGGTGGCCGGCACCATGTCCTCCAGGGCCTTCAGGCCGAGGATCTGCGCCTCGTCGAACACCTCGACGTCGATCGCCTGCATGCCGCGGCCGAAGCCGAGTGCCCGGGCCCCGAACATGATGATCGACCCGCCCGCGAACTCGATCTCCTGCTCGCCGTTGGCCGTCCGGATACCGCCGGAGCGGTCCTTCTTCAAGTGCGCGGCGACCGCCGGCCGCCGCACCGCGCCCTGCACGCTCCGGAAGGTGCCCGTCGTCGTCCGGGCATGGTGGGAGGTCCACACGCACCGCAGGCCCGGAAACTCGATACACAGCGCGATCAGTACGTGCGAGATCAAGAACGTCTTGCCGACCTGTCGCGGAATCGAGGCGCACACGCCGTCGACGCCGCACGCCCACGACTCGTCCTCGCGCAGCCCGAGCGCCGCCTGACAGAACCCTTCCTGCCAGCGATCCAGGGTGACCCCCATCGTCGCCAGCCGGTACTTGACCCGCGGCCACAACGTGCGCACGATCCCGTCCGGCAGGATCAGGTGCGTCGCAGCCTCCCGGAGAGTCGGAGACAGCGGGCGCTTGTCCAGCAGGGCCGCCCGGCCCAAGTCGACGACGGTCTGGTCGTCAGAGGTCGAGCGGGTCGAAGCTGTCATCGTCGGACGCCGCGGCCGCCGACTCATCGGCGTCGGCCTTGGCCTGCGCGAGCGCCGCCACCCGTTCCTCCTCATCACGGATCAGGGCGTGCAGCTTGTTCAGCTCGTTGTTGAACTGCGGCCGCGTGTTCTCCGCGGCCTCCACCAGCGACGTCGCGATCAGGCGGCGCTGCGCCTTCAGCATCGCGAGCACATCGCCGGAGGCCACCGCCTGCTTCAGCGTCATGGTTCGCTTCCTCGGCGGCACAACGTCACCTCCAATCGGTACAGGTCAAGACCCCGGGAGGGGGATACGGGGAGAGAAAGGCTCTATGGCCGAGAAGGAGCCGTGGGGGCCCGGTAGGGGTCACTCCCCCTGGGTCTCGCGTCCGGCCGCGACCGGGGTGCCGCGCCGGCAGCGGGGGCAGCGTGGTGAGTGCGGGGCGTCCTTGCGGCAGTTGCGGGCCTGGGCGAGAAGGGTGTCGACGAGCTTGTTCACGGCCACCATCTCCGTTCGGTTCGTCGTTCCGGTGCCAGTGGCGGCTGGTGCTCGACAGGGTCGAGTTTGTTGCCCTGCTTCTGGTTGCAGGCGCGATGGGTCAGGTGGCAGTTGGCTCGGTCGGTGGGTGAGCCGCCGCGGCTGACGGGAATGAGCTCATGGACTTCAGGTGAGCGGTCGTCGGGTGTCTTGATCGACTGGTCGACGTATTCGCCGCAGAGCCAGCAGTGGGTTTCTTCGCGGAGTACTCGCGCGCGGACTTGTCGTCTTCGGTGTCCGTTGGCGCTTCTGACGTTCATCAGCGTGCTGCTCGTCCGGTTTTGGAGACACGTGTGCCGTGCGTCCAGTGTGCCACATCTTCGGCGGTCATCGCAGCACGTTGTCGGGCAGCGTGCCGAGTGTGCGCGCGAGGTGTGCGAACAGCTGTGGTTCCCACAGGTGTTTGCAGTGCTGGCATTGGCAGCCGTGCTCGGTGACTTGCAGTGCCGGCTGACGCACCACCTCGCCCGCACTGTCGGGGCGGTAGACGGTGGTGGCGCCGCAGGCCGGGCAGGGGGCGGGGATGGTCCAGCGGCGGGGTGGGTCGATGAGGGCCAGGGCCTTGGTGGTCCACGCTTCGATGACGGGGGTGATAGTGCGCAGGGTGGGTACGTCTTGCGGGCGCCACGGCGCGTCTGCCAGGGCCCAGAGCCGGTTGATGGTGGACTCGGGACCGACCCATCGGGCGGGCCGGGCAGCCTCGCGGGGCAGCCAGGAAGGCACGGTCGCATCGATCTCGGCGAGGAGATCGATGACGTCGAGCACGACCGGGGGCATGGATCGGGCGTGGCTCCCGTTGCGTGTGCCCTGCGCGCCCGCGCGGCGCTCGACGAGTTGCACGTAGATCGAGGCACCGAAGACGAGTTCGGTGGTGCCGTCGCCGCGGGTGATGTGGTCGGTGGTCCGGCCGACCAGCGCGTGGACGGCATCTTCCAGGGCGGCACGGACGGCGGGCAGGCCGGCTTCGGCGTCGTTCACGCGGGGTCTCCGATCTCGGTGATGATGATCCGGGCGCCGGGCTGTTCGTCGAGTTCGGCGAGGCGCTTGGCTGAGGTGATGTGCACGATCTGGGAGTCGTCGCACCACGCGGTCTTGGTGCCGGCGTCGAGGAGGGCGCGGAGCAGCTTGTCGAGGTCGGGGCGTTTGATGGCGTGCGGGGTGCGGCGTTTCGGTGTCGACTTGGGGCGGGGCATGACGAACTCGACGTCCAGGCTGATCGCTCCGGCGAGCGGTGTTGCGATGGCTTGGCCGAGGGCGAGGGCGACGACCGCCCGCCAGGGCGCGACGCGCTTGGAGGATTCGACGAGGATCCCGCGGCCGACATGGCGTTTGCTGCCTTGCGGTGCGGGGTGTCCGGGGACGAACAGGCGGTGGGTGGTCATGGTTCAGGTCTCCTTGGGTCAGAAGGGCGGGCGTTCAGGGAATGGCGGGTTTGCTTGATTGGCGCGGAGGGTGCGGTCGATTCCGGCGTCGCCGAGCTCGTGCGGGATCGGATGGCCGCAGCGGTGGTTGGTGTGCCAGTAGCGGCCGTCGCTGGGCGGCCAGTGCTGGGCGTGGTTGCGGAGTCTGCCGCGGGCGCCGGCGCGGATGATGATCAGCCGGCCGAGGGCTTGCATGGTGGTTGCGCCGAGGTGGTTGAGGGGTCGGGGGTCGAGGGTGAGGTCGAGGCCTTCGACGCGGCCGGCGAGGACGGGTGAGCCGCAGCCGCCGCAGAGCCGTGGGGTGAGGTCGGTGGTGTCCTTCAGCGCGGTCTGGGTGCGGGTCTTTCTGGGGGTGCGGATGGCGTGGGATGCGCCGCAGTCGGGGCAGGCGTGACGGTCATTGGCCATGTCGGGCCGCCTGTGGATAAGTCGGCGCGGGTGCCGCGGGTGCCGAAGCTTGCGAATTGTTACTCCCGTAGCGCATCCAGAGGTGCTTGCTCCTGCTAATTCCCCTGGTCCGCCCTCGCGCGCTATATGTAGGTTTTTCACATCGCGGCACCCGCGGCACCCGTGGGGTGTTTGTGCTGGTCTGCGCAATTTCATCGGGTGCCGAAGTCGAAAATGTGGCGGCACCCGTGCGGCACCCGCGGCACCCGCTCCGGCACCCATCTTTATTCGCGGGTGCCGAAGTGGCGGCATTTGGGTGCCGAAGCGCCGCCCTGTGGACAACCGCCGAACAGTGCCGGTATAGTGCGACACTATGAGTCACTTTAATTGCCCAAACTGCGGGGCCGGATTGATCGTCCAGGCAGATAAGAGGTCGTATAGCTACCAGTCGAACAACCTCGTAGAGCAGCTGCGCACATACCTTGTCGAGCGAACGGTCCCCGAAGGACGAACTCGCCCCTCGGAACTGTTCGATGACGCGCGTAGCTGGGCCGCCGATCGAAGCGTCGACCTGCCTGGAGATCCGAAACTGTCGGCCGCGTTCGTAGCCGCTGGAGTCGAGCGGGGCCGATCCAGCGGCGCGCGCTACTTTGCATTGAGCCTGCGTGAATAGGTTCATGCGCCCCACCGCCGGTCCTCCTCTTCGCTCGCCGCGGTGTCGATGAGTGCGACGCCGAGGTAGTAGCGGATCCCGTGCGATCGGCTTGCGCGCGCCCCTGTGCGCTTGACGAGTTCGCGGGAGAACGCTTGGGAACCCATCTCGCTGCGCCCGTTGTCGCGGCACCACGAGCTGTAGGCCTTGCGCAGATCGGTGGTCTTGACCTTGACCATGTCGCTGCCCTGCGCGAGGTGGAGGCTGTCGGCGACGAACTGCCCGAACGCATCCTCCTCGGCCTCCCAGGTGCGGGTGGCGGCCAGGACCGATTCCGGCTCACGCAGGCCGGTGCGGGCGGCGATCGCGCCGGCGACGATCCAGGCGAGGATTCCGGGGCCTTCTTCGGCGACGAGGATCTGCCCGAGGCCGTCGATCTTCTTCTCGTCGGGCACTGTGTGCGCGAACGGGATGAGGCGGGTACGGCGCCAGAAGCTGCGGCCGCCGCTCTCGACGGACGGCTGGTGGTTTCCGGCGAGGATCAGCGTGTGCGACGGCGTGAACTCGAACGGGTTCTTGTAGAGCTCGCGTGCGGAGATCCGGTCGCCGCCGGTGAGGGCTTTCACGCGCTCTTCGTCGAAGCTGCCGTCGGTGGGGACTTCGGAGCAGATCGCGACGCGGGCGCCGGGGAGCTTGGACAGTTCGGTGTCGTGGCTGTAGCGGTGGGCGATGAGGACGTTGGACGGCAGAACGACGGCGTACTCCCCCAGCACGCCCGCCAGGATGTCGGTCAGCACCGATTTGCCGTTCTGGCCGTCGCCGTGGAGGAACGGGAGGATGTGGTGGCGCACCACGCCGGTGGCGGCGTAGCCGAGCAGCCTCTGCAGGAAGCCGATCATCTCGGTGTCGCCGCCGAACGTGTCGTCGAGGTACTGCAACCAGCGCGGTGTCGACATGGCCGGGTCGCAGCCGGTGCCGGTGATCTTGGTGTGCAGATCGGCCGGCCGGTGCTCGTGCAGCTGGCCGGTGACCAGGTCGAGGGTGCCGTCGGGGGTGTTGAGCTGCATGCGGTGGGCGTCGAGCTGGTCGGCGGCGACGCGCACGATCGGGTCCCGTCTGGCGAGGGCGACCATGCTCTCGATTCCGCCGCGGTTGAGGGTGCGGGTCTTGTGTCTGGCCTGCTCTTTCGTGTCTTCGGGGAGCCGCGCGGCGATGTCGCGGGCGGCTTGGATGGCGGGTGCGTCGTCTTCGCAGAGGCGCCAGCGTGTGCCGTCCCAGTCGAGCCAGCCGCGCGCCGCCGAGTAGCGGAGGTGGTCGCCGTGGTGGTGGACGAAGCGCCGCGCGTTGCCATCGTCGGTGAGGGTGGTGCGCAGCGGCTGACCGGCGGGCGCGAGGTGGGCCGCGGTGGCCGTGGCGCCGGCGGGCGCCGCCGCGGTGGCGGTGCCGAAGGTGGCGGCGATCGCGTCGCCGCCTTCGATGACGGTCAGTTTGACGGTGTGGTCGTGGCCGCCGAGTTCGCGGGCGATCTGGCCGTCGCCGAGGAGGGCGGCGCGGCTCTCACCCCAGGCGAGCGCGGAGCGGACTTCGGCGCCGGTCAGTGATCGGGCGTTGCCGCCTGCAGCGCAGAGGTCTTGCATGCGGCTGGTGAGGGTGTCGATGGCGCGCTGGTGGTCGGCTGGGGTGAGGCATCCGTGGCGGTGGGCGACGGCCAGGCGTGTGGCTTGGGCGAGGAGCCAGGG
The DNA here is from genome assembly GCF_023100845.1 of Gordonia sp. PP30. NCBI lineage: Bacteria > Bacillati > Actinomycetota > Actinomycetes > Mycobacteriales > Gordoniaceae > Gordonia > Gordonia sp. PP30. The sequence goes on from NZ_CP095864.1 coordinate 3,060,389, forward strand.
GTGTCTGGCGCTGGGTGTGTCGCTGGACCAGCCTGTGATCATGTCGCGGGCGTAGGGGCAGGGGTCGTCGGCCCATGTCCAGGTCGATGTGTCGACGGGCTGGTCGAGGAGGGGGTCACTATCGAGGGCGGTGACGCCGTATTCGTCGAGGGCGTCTTCGATCTGGTCGAGGGTGATCGGCGCGCCGGGCCGCGGCTCGCACGAGGTGGGCACCGGGGTGGACTTCCAGTTGATGGTGCCGGGTGCGCGCAGGATACGGGGCAGGTCGAAGACGGCGTCCACCTGTGCGCCGCGGCGTGCGGCGACGGTTTCGACGAGGCGCCGCCAGCGGTTGAGGACGGCGACGGCGCGGGCACGCTGGTCGGAGGTGTCGAGTGGGGTGTCGTCGGGGTCGATGGCCCAGACGGGTTGCAGTCCGTGGCCGGACTGTACGACGGCGACGGGGTGGTCGCCGAGGATGACTGACAGGTCGTCGATGCAGGCCCAGGCGGTGGGTTCGTCGGTGAAGGCTCCGGTCTTGATGTCGAGGTCGGCCCAGAGTGCGCGTAGGTGGGTGACGTCTTGTGCGCCGCCGCGCGGCCGCTGCCCGGGTGGTCCGGCGGGCTGGTTGACCGAGTACCAGACGTCGCAGGTTTGCAGCCCGGTGAGGTGGGTGGCGGCGTCGGCGGGTGTGGTGATGAGGGTGTGGAACTGGTTGTCGGCGCCGCGGGGTTTCCAGCAGAGGGCGACGAGCTGGTGGCCGAGGCGGTCGAGGAGGCCGGCGAGGTCGAGGGTGTCGGGTCCGGGCACTGTTCAGCTGGCCTTCCGGAGGTCGTAGTGGTGGTGCATGAGGCAGTCGAGGTGTGCGCCGATCGCCTGGTCCTGGCTGCTGCTCATGCGGATCCCGCAGTAGCGGCACAGGACTGGTGGGTGCGGGTGGGCGCAGCTCTCGCAGAGGGCGGGGACGGCCGTGTTGGTGCGGTGTGGGCAGCTGTCGGGCGTCATCTGTCCTCCTGGCAGGTCGTGGCGGGGTATGCAGGGTGGTCGCCGGTGACACCGACCCAGAGCGCAGCGACCCCGGCGCTGTAGCCGATACCGTGCGTCGACACGATCAGTGCCGCCTCACGCAGCACGTCCTGCGGCTTCCGATCGGCCGGCGGGGCGGTGAAGCCGATACGCCGGATCGGCTTCCGGTTATGAATGGAGCAGCGGGCGCCGCTCACCGGCCAGTGCCAGCCCGTCGCCCGGTACTCGGTGGTGTCTTGGCTTCCGTTCGGGAGCGCCGTCAGCCAGATTTCGCCCGGCCGCGGCTCGGTCGGGGCGGTCACGTCGGGTCCCCGTACTCGCCGACCGAGTCGGCCGCGATCTCTTCGCGGGTCGGCTCGCGCCGCGTCCGGGTGGCTTCGCTGTCCCACACGGCCTGTCTCGCGGCGTCAGCGAGGTCCTGCTGGTGCGTACACATCATGGTGTGCTCCTTCCGATATGGCTGTGGTTGTGGTGTCCCGTGCCGGAGTCGGACCGGCCGCACCGCGTATCCCCTGCGGGTGCGCCACCGCGGCGGGACTGCCCCGGCTATGCGGTGGCGTAGATGTCGCGTCCGATCTCGGCGCCGAGCTCACCGATCACGGTCTGCCACTGCTCGCGCAGGAGGTGTTCGTACGGGCGCGGGAACAGGCCGAGCAGCAACTGGCCGCCCTTCACCCGCAGCCGCACCTGGCAGACGAGGTCCACGGTCGGGAAGTCCTCGAAGCGGGCGACCCGGAACACCACCACCTTCGGCACTTCCAGGTCGCCCGCGGCGCCGGCGCGGGCTTCGACGCTTTCGGACCAACCGACCGACTGGCTGCCGGTGGACCGCTGGATTCGTGACTCGAAATGCCCCGAGCTCGTCGCCCGGATCGAATCGGCGAGTTCGACGAGGTCAGCGGCCTGATGGGAGATGATCAGGTGGCCGGCGTCGTCGAGGAGGTCGCCGAACTCCTCCTGCCCGTGGTACTGCCCGTCGGCGACGTTCCCGAACGTCGACCAGTCGGGGTCGGTGACGAACTGCAGCATGAGCCGGTCGTCGCGGCGCGTGTACGCGTCGTCCAGGTCGGTGGACAGGTCGTTGTAGACGGCTGTCACGCGGCCCTTGGCGCGGGACGCCCACACGGTGCCGTCGCTGTCGAGGCCCCGGCGGCGCAGTTCGCGGCCGAAGCTGTCCCGGTCGATCACGGTCCGCACGTCCGGGGTGCGTGGCGCGAACGCGCCGGGCGCCCCGTCGACGAGGTCGACGACCTTCGTTTCCAGGCCGCCGGCTCCGTTGACCGCGGTGAACACGACCTGTCCGTGCTCGGTCTTGACGAGGTCGGACGTCAAGGGGATGGGCAAATGGTCGAAGCTCGGCGTGTTGTCGTAAGCCATGGTCACAGGCCCCGCTCGGTGTAGAGGCCGGTGTTGTCGCGGGAGATGTGGCCGTCACCGTCGGCGAACCACACGCTGGCGGTGGGGTCCTCGGGGACCGACTTGGTGACGGTGCCGCGGAGCTTGACAGCGCCGCCGTCGGCGACCGGTTCGATGGACAGCTTGATGGTGACGTGCCCCTTCTTGTTGGTGGCGATCGCGCCGTCGACGACCTCGGCGAGTGCGCGGGACGCTTCGCGGAGGGTGGAGCCTTTGGCGTGCTGGGTGAGGACGACGGCGAAGTCGGTGACCTCGTCGGTCTTCTGCTGATCGGTGGTGGTGGACATGGGGAATTCCTTCTTTCTTGTGGGGGTCTACTGCTGGGCGAGGACGGCGGTCTTCGCCGCGGGTTCGAGGGTGTCCCACACCTCCTGCGGGAAGCTGTCGGGCTTGACCGGCTCGCCTGCCGCCGGGGCCGGGGGCGTCGGCGGCGTGTTCGCGGCGGGCTGAGCGGCCGGAGCCTGCGGAGTGGGGGTGGCCGGAGTGGACGCGCCCCCGGCGCCGCGCGCGATCTTCAGATCGAAGATCTTCACCGACCGTCCGCCGTTGAGCGGCTTGATCTCCTGCAGCGTGATCTTGACCAGATCCCCGGCGGACGGGGACGCCGCCATCACCGCTCTCTTCAGGTTCGTCGCCCCGCAGGTGAGGTTGACGAGATCTCCGGTGGCGTAGTCGAAACGCTCCCCCGCCTTGTTGTAGGACGCGGCCGGCTCGACCAGTTCGAGGCCGAGCTCGGGGCAGACATTGCCGTTGTAGTCCTGTGCGCCGGCCGGATCGAAGGTCAGGACCTTGCCGGTCACGGCCTGGCCGGGGGTGTTACCCCAGCCGATGAAGGCGCCGGCGGGGACATCGATGGTTTCCCATTCGGTCATTTTGTGAACTCTCTCTTCCTTGTGTTTCGCCTGGTCTCAGGCGTTGAGTAGCTCCGAGGCGGATACCTCGGAGACGTTGGAGGGCGCGGGAATCCCGGCGCCGGGGCAGGCGTACGGGGCGGCCGCAAGGTCAGTGCCGGGCAGCGCCTTGTAGCTGCAGAAAAAGCAGTCCGTCGTGTCGGCGGGGATGGGCGGCATGATCTGGTGTCCGCCCGCGGTCCAGCCGTCGCGGATCCGCTCAGGGTGGGCTTCGGCGTCGAGGTCGAGCAGCTGCACGAGGATCCGGTCGATCCGGTCGAGTGCGGTGTCGACGACGGTGTCGTCGTACGGTTCGGTCCAGGCGCGGGCGTCTTTGAGCCAGCCGCCGCGCGGCAGGAACGCGATCCCCACCTGTTTCACCGGGAATCCGGCGCGGCGGTAGCCGCGGCCGTACAGGTGCGCCTGCGTGCGATACACCGCGCTGGGGCCGTGGTCGCGGTAGTGCCTCAGCCGGTTCGTCGACGGACCCTTCCAGTCCCACACGGCGGCCTCTTGCACGTCGTACAGGTCGCAGGAGCCGGTCAGGCCGGGCCGGATCTCGACGCGGCGCTCGGTCAGATACCGGGGCCAGCCGAGTCGCGTGTTGGCGCGTTCGGCGAGTTCTTCGAGCTGGGCGTGCATGCCGGTGCCGACGATCGACGGCAGGGGGTCGTCGAAGCCGCCCGCTTTCGGGGCCTCGATGAGGCCGTAGGCGAGTCTGCGGGCGCACGGGTTGCCGATCTCCGATGGTCCCAGCCTCATCTGCTGGCTGCGGGGGTGGAGTTTGTGGCCGTCGACGATCAGCGTCCGCAGGTGCTCGGGGAGTCCGGGCAGCGCCGTCATGCTGCCCTCCCCCGCTGAGCCGCCTTCTGCACTGATTCGAGGGTGACGCCGAGGCGGTCGGCGATCTGCTGGTCGGTCCAGCCGTAGCCGGCGTAGTGCCGCCACTCGGCGGCCAGAAGCTTGTCGGTGATCTGGTCGGGATCGACGCGCGGGCTGCTGCCGGTCATCGGGCGTCACCGCCGTTCGCGACGGCTGCGAGCTGCCGCCTCGTCTCGGGCCGGTGGTTGTCGCTGATCCAGACGCCTGCCCAGACACCTCCGGCGTAGTAGTAGGTGAGCGCGAGGCGCGCGCAATCGCGGCGGACGGGGCACCAGGAGCAGACGGTGATCGCCTCAGTGGCGTCCTTGCGTCTGTTGGGCGTGAAGTTGACGTGCGGGAACTTGCGGCACAGCGCCCGCTCACCCGGATCGGGCTGGGGCTCGGGCTGGGGCTCGGGCTGGGGCTCGGCGCGGAGCCGGTGGACCGTCCTGTCGGTGATGCCCAGCCGGGCCGCGATGTCCAGGGGCCCCACACCCTGACGGGTCAGCAGGTGCACTTCGCGGATACGGTCCGCGTGCACGGTCGACGTCGCCATCAGTCGACCACCGTGAAGCGCCGCGACTCGGTCACGATGGTGAACTCGGCGACCAGCTGCGGGTGCACCGCCTTGAACGCCTTCTGGTCGAACCGCCGGCTCTTGACCGGTTTCCAGGTGACGGCGGGCCTGCCGTCGAGGACGCCGGTGTCGGCGTCACCCATCGCGTCCTGCACGCGCGTCTTCATCGGCCCGGCCACATCGGACAGGGCCTTGATCATGTCGGTGAGGGTGCGCAGCACGGTCAGCTCGGTGGCCACCGGTGTGAGGTCGGCCTCCCCCGCCGCCGACAGCACGGGCGTGGCGCCGGCCGTCTGATGTGCGAGGTGGGCGTCGAGGCGCTGGCAGCAGGCGGTGATGGCACTGCCGAGTGCGGTGAGGCCGTCGAGTTCGGCGGTCACGGGATTCTGCTCGGTCATCGGAGGTTGTCCTGTCGGTTGAGTTCGTCGAGGGCCAGGTCGACCGCTTCGGCGCGGGTGCCGGCGTGGACCTGGATCTGGTGTGCGGTCCGCAGATTCGTCACGGTGACGACGTGGCGGGTGCCGCGGGTGTCGGCGATCCGCACGAGCGTCGAGTCCAGGCCGTCGCGGTCGCAGCGGGCGTCCAGCTGCTCCAGCAGCAGGCCGACGCGCTCGCGGGCGGCGCGCCGGACCAGCGACGGCGGCAACGTGGCGGGCGCGGCGGTCATCGGATCCACCGCCCGTGGTCGATGATGCGGCCGATCGGGCCGTCGGCGAGGTGGTCGGGCAGCCGCTCGCGGTCGATGCCGGGGTGCTCGCGCGGCCAGGCGAGGCCGAGTGCGAGACCGGCGAGGAGCGCGATGGTCATGGCGGTAGCGACGAGCGTGAACATCAGGCATCCGCCTCGGTCTCGGTTCCCCACTTGGCGGTTATCTCGGCGAGGACGTCGGCGTGATCGGTCGCCCACGCCTCGCACATGTCGGCGAGGGCGGCCAGCATGGGCCGTCGTGCGGCGATCTGTGCGCCGCGCGCTTCGGGCCAGCCGTCGTCGGCCGCGATCAGTGCACGCAGCTCGGCGATGGTGCCGGACCAGCAGCCGACCGTGAGTCGCCAGCCGTCGGGCAGCGGAGCGAGGATCGCGTGACCCGAAGGCAGCCCCGTCACCGACAAGACCTGGCAACTCGAGCTCAGGTCGGCCCCGCGCAGGTTGGCCCAGCGCAGGTTGGCCCAGCGCAGGTCGGCCCCGCTCAGGTCGGCCCCGCGCAGGTCGGCCCCGCGCAGGTTGGCCCAGCGCAGGTCGGCCCCGCGCAGGTCGGCCCCGCGCAGGTCGGCCCCGCGCAGGTCGGCCCAGCGCAGGTTGGCCCAGCGCAGGTTGGCCCCGCGCAGGTTGGCCCCGCGCAGGTCGGCCCCGCGCAGGTCGGCCCCGCGCAGGTTGGCCCAGCGCAGGTCGGCCCCGCGCAGGTCGGCCCCGCGCAGGTCGGCCCCGCGCAGGTTGGCTCGAGCGTTGCTGTTGTGGGCTTCGGTCAGGATGTCGAGGACCTGCTGGCGGGTGAGTGCGGCGCCGCGGTGTGGGGCGTCGGTGGTGTGGTCGGTCATTTCGTGTCCTTGGTGGTGGTCCAGCGGTAGTTGGCCGCGAGATGTTCGTCGAGGTGGCCGGCGCTCTTCTCGCAGGCGACGACGATGGGGGTCTGGCTCTGGGGGTTGAGGCGGATGCGGGCGGGGCAGAGCGTCGGATTCGGCCTGGTCATGACGCCCGTTTCAGTCCGGCGCGGCGGAAGATCCCCGAGACCTGATCCCGGAGCTCCGCGGACGGTTCCGGCCAGGCGGCGGCCTCGGCGGCGAACCGTGCCTCCACCTCGGGCGGCGCGTTGCCGGGTGCGAGGGGCCAGCGTTCCGGATCGTGTCGGCCGGTCACGGCGTCGGCCGTTCGGTCCGGATGTGCCGCCACCGTTGGCGCCCGGTGTCGGGGTCGTAGCCGTCGGGCTCGCGGCGGGTCGGGTCGTGCAGGATCGCGAGGGCCTTCCCGCCGGGCCGCCGCACCCGCACCTGGTTGCCGTGCACGTCGGCGATGACCGATCCGGCGTCGACGCCGCAATGCACCGCGGCGATCCGGCCGAGGCAGGCTCCGATGGTGAGGCGGGTCTCGGCGCCGCATCCGGCGATGACGGCGTGCGTGGCCTGCTGCTCGCGCGCCCACGCCCGCACAGTGCGCTTCCAATCGGTGGTGCTCACGATGCACCGCCGAGGATGGCCAGGAGCCGCGACCGCGGGATCGCGAGCTCGATGGTCTCGATGACGCCCAGCTGCGGCACCGGGATCGTCAGCGACAGGTACTCGTCGTCGCCGAAGGCGTCCGCCGACACGTCCCGGGGGTCGATGGTGGCGCCGTTGACGACGGGCGAGACCTCGACGCCGTCCAGGCGGGCGGGCGGCTGCTCGTCGGCGACATCGCGCTCGGATTCCCACTGCTCGCGGTCCTCGCTCATCGCCCGCCGCCGATCATCTGCGGCTCGGCGACCGGCAGCGCCGCGACGGTGACCGGCTGCTCGGGGACCTCGATCCCGGCGAGCTTGCGGCGCAGGAACTCGACGCCCGACGGGAGGACGTAGGTGGTGGCGGTCGGCACGACCTGCCCGTCGGGCCGCGTGTAGGTCTGCGGGACGACGTTGAAGTGGTGCGCGTACCTGGCCATCGGCAGGTTGTCGCGGCGCAGGACGCCGAGCTTGCGCAACTCCCGGTTCATGATGACCGGACCCCAGCCGAGCATCTTCGCGACGGCGGCGAGCTTGTGGGAGCCGGTCGCGTCCATGAACGCGTCGTAGGCTTCGGCTTTCGGCGCCTGGGCGGCGACTTCGGTAGCGAGACGCCCGGCGAGCTGGGCGAGGGCGGTGACGCGTCCGGTGGTGATGACGAGGGCCTGGTGGATGACCTCGTCGTCGGTGAGTTGCGGGCGGGCGGTCTCGGCCTGCCGGGTGCGGATCGCGAAGTATCCCTGGGCGGCGGCGACCTCGGGCTTGTTCGGGTCGCCGTTCATCGCGACGAGGTAGGCCGCGAACCGGGACAACTCGAAGTCGACTCGCTCGGTCATGCCCAGATTACCGGCTTCGATAACCTGGGTGACCTGCGAAAACTCCGCCGCAATGTCCACGCCGACGTTCTCTGCGGCCTTCTTGGCCCGCTCGGTCACGGCCTTGAAGTTCTGCCACTTGTCGTAGCCCATGAGCGGCATGAGGCTGCGCGCCGGCCAGAACTTGGACCCGTCGGGGCGGGTCTGCATGATCGCGTCGAACGGCGATGTGCCGCTGAACGCGAGTTGGTTGGTATCGTGCATGGTGTTGAACTCCTTCCCGAGTTCGTCGTGGCCGTCATCCGTTGCACCGGGTGGCGGCCGTTTCTGTGAGCGCTACGCGGTCTGGCGTTCGTCCTGTCGGACATTAGACACCTGCGGCGCGACGACTTCCTCGTGATCGATGAAGAGATCCTCCCAGTGCTGGTCCAGCCTGGCCGCGATCGAGATCGCAAGGTCTTCGGTGATCGTCTTCAGTGCACCCGATTCGAGCTTGTAGATCGTCGTGTGCGACCTCTTGACGAGGAACGCCAGCTCGCGCTGCGTGAGCCGCTTCTGCTTCCGCGCCCGCCGTAGCCGAGCCGGATCTCGAACCTCCATCCAGCAGTCCTTCTGTCGTGGCGGTCGTTGTCTTGCCCTCATAAGTGCTACCCCTCCGGTTGGCGGCATGTCAACTGTCTAACTGGATATTAGACAACTGGTTGCCAGACTGTCAACCGTCTTCTTTGCGGCTTGACGTGCAAGACTTCGATTGTTGGTTTCCAGTGACGAGGATTCCGGCGTGGCGCAACTAGAGCAACGAGAGTGACGATTCTTGCCGTGAACGCAACAACCCTCCAGGACCTCATCCAGAAGGCGCGCGACGCCGGGATGAGCTATCGCCAGATGGAGGACAAGGTCGCCCGCGCGGAGGAGAAGAATCCGCGCGGGATGCGGATCAGTCGGGCCACCGCAAACAACATCGCCCGCGGCCGCCACAGCGGACCCGTGAGCGACGAGGTGATCCGAGCGGTCGCCTACCTCGCAGAGGTGCCTGATCAAGTTGCGTTCGCCGCCGCCGGCCGCCGCACAGACGGACCACCATTCGCCTCCGAGCTACCCGTCGGCGTCGACGACCTCCAGCCACACGAACGTCGAGTCGCCATCGACTTCCTCCGGCTGCTGGTCTCCCAACGACAGGAGCTCAACCGCCATGAACGAACAGCCGCCCACGCCGATCCGCCGGCCCCGGAACCGGGAACACCGCGCGCGCCCGAGCCAGAAGACAAGAAGATCCGGGTCACCATCGACAGCGACGGCACCCTCCTCATCAAGCCGCCGGAGACCGGTGCACCGATCGGTCTGGCACGCTCCCAGATCGAAGCGATCCTTCACGACGTCCTCGCCCAACGCGACGAGGCCGCGGACGCCGGCGCGCCGATCGACTGGAACTTCGACAACCTCGTCTCGATCGTCCAGGACCGACTAGAAAGCGCGTTCCTGACCTGGCCAGAGACGATGCCCGACAAGTTCCGGATCATGTTCACCTCGGGGAGCTCGCCGGCCAGCACGGCCACCCACCTCGAAAGCGGCTACAACCTCGTTGTTCACCACGTAGGCGGACAGAAGGCAGAGGCGGGCGACGGGCCCCGCCAGTCCGACTACGACCTGGCCTCTTACCGCACCCGCCACCCGAACATCGCCCCCGGCGACCCCGGAGCGTACGAAGACCCCGGACTGCCGCCGGACCGTATCCCGGGCGACGACGAGGACCCTGCGTAGATGGCGCAGTCGTGGCCATCGCACAAAGCGTCGTACGTCCTCGGGATTCTGCGCCGCGAACTGGGCTACACGACGAGTGCGCGGTCCCGTTCGGGAAACCAGGTGTGGCTGATCGCGGCAGGACGCCCGACGATCAGGTGGGCGTACAACAACAAGCAGGTCATCACGCCGGTCGAACTCCGCTGGATCTTCGTCGAAGATGTCGGGCTCGATGAGGCAGAAGCGCTCACACTGGTCGTCCCCCGCCAGCCCGGGCACTACCAGCCGCGGCGCCCACCAGACTTCCTGGACACACTGGAGGTCGTGCCGAAGCGGACACCCAAACGATGGCGTGGACCGGACGGCACGCTGTACGAGTACGACCAGCGGCACGGGCACGTCGAGGGCTTCAACAAGCGCGGGAAGCATATCGGGGTGTTCGACGTTGACACTGGTGAGAGAATCGGAACAGCAGAAAGAGGAAGGAGTATCGATGTCTGAGCAGCACACCACCTTCGTCGATGCTTGCCTCGCGAACCAGGCCCGGCCCACCGACATCGATGATTGGGTCGACCGGTGGCACGACGGCGAAGGCCCAGAGTTGTCGCTCGACGACTTCCTCGGCTTCACCGCGGATGAGGCGCAACGCGCCCTGCGCGCGACCAGCACAGTCGAAGCGATCATCGAGTCACGCCGTGCGCGCGCGATCCACCTGATCCTCACCGACTACGGCGACGGAAACGGCTGGTCGGTCCGGAGCCCCCAAGTTCCGATCGTCGGTGGACGCCCCACAAGCGAGCAGCTACTCGGCGAGCTGACCGCAATGCTTCTCGGTGCCGGCGTCGACATCACCGGCCTGGATGACCCTCGTCTCGTCCTCCATGAAGAGCACGTGGCAGTCGACCCATGCGGCGCCCCGTACCGAATCCGCTGGAGGATCGGCGAGGGTGAAAGCGCCCGCATCGAGGCCGCGAATCGCCTGAACACCGGCGTCATATACGGGTGGGGTGAATACCGGGATCGCGAACCGGTTCTGCCAACGGGCGAGCGGCTCCTCATCGCCGTCACGAGCACTGACACCCTGGCCGACATCGAGGACCAGCTGCCGCGGCGCGGCGGGTGCGCCTCAGTCGCCCAGCACCTCGGAGACGATGCCCTCGTGACAGTGCCGTTTCATGACTCCACTATCGGTACGACCGACCGCCGGTTCACGTTCGACGAACTCGGACTGAGCCCGGAGAGTACGTTCGGCGCGATCGTTGAGGCGGTGACCACTGCCGAACTCGGCGATCTCGTCCAGGAGATGAAGTCGATCGATAGTTACACGCCTGTAATTCCTGGTCAGCGCCGTTTCGTGTCGTAGCCTTCCGCTACCGTCCCGGTCCATGATCCTGTGGCATCCGTGGCGGTGGTTGCGTGACCGCTATCCCGACGTCGTCGTGCTCCACACTCCGCTGCCGGCCGGGCGCATGGGCAGGTTGTCCGGGATGGAGATCCTGCTCGATCACCGGCTAACGCAGGCCGAGCGCAGGTGTACCCTCACGCACGAGCTCGTGCACATCGAGCGCCGCGGCGCCGAGCACCCCAGCCCTGCCGTCGAAGAGTCGCTCGTCGAGCAGGAGACCGCGCGCAGGCTCATCACTCTCGGCCAGTTGGTCGACGCGTTCCGGTGGCTGCGCCATCCCGACCTACCCGCCCTCGCCGAGCACCTGTGGGTAGATCAGCAGACCGCGCTGACCCGCATGCAGCACCTGGATCCGCTCGAAGTCGCCGAGATCGAGCACGCCTGCGACGGCGACTGGTCGTGGATCATGCCGCGCGAGGAGTCGGCATGAGCACATTGCCCGACGCCGACCGACGGCTCCTCGACATCGCCGGGCCGCCGCTACCGGCAGCCCGGTGACCGGTCACTTCCAGGTCAGTTCGATGCCTTCACCGGCCGGATAGATCCGCCGGCCGGTGCCGATCCGGAAGATCTTGATCTCGACCATCGCGCGGATCAGGTCGCGCCGCCGCATCAGGGACAGATCATCCCACCGGGCGCGGGCGTCGGGACCCATCATGGCAGCGACGATCGGCGACGAGACGCGCGCGCGAGCCCGCTGCTCGGCGGCCTCGATCTTCGGCATCAGGGTAGCCTCGATCCGCGCGAGCGACACCGGAGACACCTCCCCCGCCGCGGCCGCCGTGACGAAACCGTCGAGGCGCTGGCGCAGCGCCCGCACCTCTTCCACGGCGGCCGCATAGTCGGCGTCCGAGGATGCGCGATCGGTCACCAGATCCTGGCCTTCAAGGCGCCGCAGCACCGACTCGGTGACGAACGGGTCGACCTTGTGCATGACGCGGCACACGCAGAAGCGCCGGCCCCCGGTCGGCTGATTGCCCTTGCACATGTACGACGTCGCGCCACGGTTGCTGATCTTCGTCATCGGCGCCCCGCAGTGCCCGCACTCCGCAATCCCGGTGAGCAACCATCGCGGCTGAGAACCGCGCGGCGGCCGCGTCGTTCGCGACGGATCAGAAAGCACCGCCGCCAGCCTCTCATGCTCGTCACGGGTGATGATCGGCTCCCAGACGCCTTCTCCGACGATCTTCTTGCGGTGGGTGACGAGTCCGGCGTACGTCGGATTGCGGGCGATCTCGCGGAGCGTGGTGGGGATCCAGGCGCCGACGGTGCCGTCACGGCGCGGCCTCGGTGGAGGCACCTCCCGGGCGTTGAGGTCGCGGCACACCGAGTAGATCGTCTCCCCCGCAAGGAGTCGGCGTACGACCTCGCGCACGATCGGCGCGGTGTCGGGATCGGGTACGCGGGTGATGGACCGCCCGGTGTGCTCGTCGCGGATGATCCGGTAGCCGTAGGCCAGCTTCCCGTGCGGGCGTCCGGCCTCGCGGGTGGCGCGCACAGCGCGCAGGACACGGTCGCGGGTCTGCTCGACCTCCTTCTCGGCGAGCAGGGCGTCGAGGCCGGTGGCGAAGCGGTCGTCACCGCGGGACAGGTCGTGGATCTTCCCGGAGTAGCACCACAGGATGCCACGCTCGGCGCACAGCTCGCGCAGGTCGAGGTAGGCGCGCAGGTCTCGCTGGGCGCGTGAGGCCTCCCAGGTGACGAGGACGTCGCCGGCCGCGAGGATCCCGCGCAGGCGATCGTAGGCGGGGCGCTCGCCACGGGAGTAGCGTGAGGCGCCGACGTCGTTGTCGACGAGCACTTCGGCGACGTCCCAGTCTTCTCGGGCGGCGACGTCGCGGCACTCTTTCTCCTGTTCGGAGACCGATTTTCCGCGCCCGCTGGTGTCGGAGGAGACGCGGCAGTAGATGATCGCTCGCACACGCCCGACAATACTCTTGCTATCGTTTGTTCTCCCCGCTGACAGCGATCAGATGCGTGAGACCGGCCGCCCGGAAGTTCTCCCGCAGCTCCGGATCGAGGTCGCCGGTGTCACCCAGCACCAGGCCGGGGAACAGGCCGGCCGCCCGTGGCGGCAGGGCCCGGGCCGCCGTCGCCGCGAGCCTCTCCCGGACCGTGCCCGCCCACCGCTGCCAGATCGGTGCGCGGCCGATCACCTCGGGCTCGCCGAGTGCCGTGAGGTGCGCCGCCAGCAGGCGATCGGCCGCCCGGCCGGGTGGCGGTTTGGCCCGGACACGGACGGAGAGTCGTTGTCCGGGAACAGTCTCCGGAAGCTGTCCGGTACGGAGCAGCAGTTGAGCGTCGACCGGCCGGGTGCGCACGCGGTTGACCGTCAGCACGCGCACCGGCAATCGGGCGAACGACTGCTGGGCGCCGATCATCGGGTCACCGGTCACTTGCAGGGTGACGACAGGTTTGCCACCGTCCCGGTGGATCGGCGCGCTCTCGGCGATCCCGATGCGCAGTGCGCAGACCGTCGCCGCGGCCGCCGCGAGTCCGCAGATTCCCGCGACGGTCACCGCCACACCGGTTCGGCTGTGCCGCAAGGTGATCCAAATCGTCAGACCGAGCACAGCCAGCGCGCCCACCAGCCAGAAGGTGACGGCGAGAGGAACGCAGAGAGCGACGGCCACCACGGCCCAGCATGCGGCCGCCGGGCCGGCCAGCCGCAGATCCACGCCCATCGCCGGCCCCTAACCGACCGTGACGGCGTCGCGCAGCTTGGCGAGCCGCGCCGAGCCGATCCCGTCGACCTCGCCGAGCTGTTCCACCGAGGCGAACCGGCCGTGCTGCTCCCGCCAGGCGATGATCGCCTGCGCGGTGACCGGCCCGACGCCGGGCAGCGCGTCGAGTTCGGTCGCGGTCGCCGTGTTGAGATTCACCTTGCCGCCGGCGGTCCCGCCCGGCCCGCCGCCACCGGCATCGACACCGGCGCCCGAGCCGCCGCCCGCACCGGAGGACACGACTGCACTGCGCACCGACTCCGGTCCGTCCTCGCGGGTGCCCACGAGGACCTGGTCGCCGTCGTGCAGGATCTGCGCGAGATTCAGACTCAGCACATCCGCCCGCTCCCGGATACCGCCGGCCCGATCGAGGGCTTGCGCCACCCGCGCGTCCTTCGGCAGCGTGACCAGGCCGGGCCGGTTCACCAGTCCGGCCACACTGACCACGATCTCCGCGGCGTCACCGGTCGGCTCGGCCCCACCACTCGCCGGAACGCCGGACGACGGTCCCGCCGATGCGGGGAAGTTCACCAGCGGCGTCGCCGGTTCGCTGTCGCGGAAGAGCGCGAAACCGGCGACGACGCAGGCGATCACCCCCACCCCGATCAGCGCGATCGCGGCGGGCGGCAGCATGGTCAATCGCCGCGCCGGGCGCGCCCAATCGTCGTCCGGGTCGTGATCCGGATCATCGTCGTCCGGGTCGTCGTCCCGGTCCCCGCCCATCCGATAGGAGTCGCGCCGATCGTCCCCGCCGTCGACCGCCGGATCCAGCACCTCGTCCCAGTGCCCGAACCCCGTCCTCCGGGGCGACGCCTCGTCCTCCGCCTCGGCCCAATCGTCGTCCTCGAACCCGTCCTCGCCTCCGGCATCGGAATCCGGCTGTCCGGTGGAGTCCTCTCGCGCACGACGCCCGGCCCAGGCGCGGCGGCCGGCCGCGGTATCGAGCCAGCTCGGCATCGCGGTGGCGCCCCACTCCTCTGGATCGAGACTCCCGGCGGCCCGTCGCGCGGGTGGCTCGTCGTCGAGACTCCGGCGCGGCGGTCGGGCGGCTGATCGCGCGGGCAGCACGCGGTCCAGTCCACCGCTGGGGCTGTTCGTTCTCCTGGCCATAGGCCGACGCTAGGCACCGGCCCGCCACGGCGACAGACCCCCGGACGCCGGCCTGTGGATACCGGGCGGTATCCACAGGTTCAGTCGAGGGGGTCTAGACCCCGGCCGATGGATATGCCTACCGCGCCCATGCCGACGTGAACACCGAGGACCATGCCGAGCTCCACAACCAGCGACGACGTCACGTGCGGCAGCCGCGCCACCACCTTCTCCTGGACCTCGACGGCGAGTTCGGGTGCCTGGCAGTGCTGGACCGCGACGGTCACCTCGTCGTCACCGACCAGCTCGACGACGTCGTCGATCATGGCGGCGATCGCCTTGGTCATCGTGCGCTGCCGTTCCTTCAGCGTGAGGACGCCGTCGGCCATGTTCAGGATCGGTTTGATCGACAGTGCGGACCCGAGAAGGTGGCTCGCGGCGCTGATACGGCCGCTGTGCCGCAAGTTCTCCAGGGTCTGCACGCACATCAGCGATTCAGCGGTCGCCGCGGCACGGACGGCCGCCTCGTAGACCTCGTCCCGATCGCCGCCGGCCGCCGCGGTCTGGGCGGCCGCCAGCGTCGTCAAACCCACCGAGACTCCCGCCGCGCGCGAATCGACCACGCGCAGCTCGCTGCCGAGTTCCTCAGCTACCAGCCGGGCCGCCGCCCAGGTACCCGAGAGCCTCCGGGACATGTGGACGGCCACGACCCCGTCGCCGTCGCTGCGCTCCAGGGCCTCCCGGTACAGCTCCGTGAGATCCTGCGGGTTGGCGCCGGAGGTCGTCACCCCGGAGGTGGACACCACGCTCCGGGGAATCCGGTCGACACCCTCCAGGTACTCGGTGCCGTCCGGCATGTACACGTGCAGCGGCGCCTGCCGGATGCCGTAGCGGTCCGCCAGTGACGCGGGCAACCGCGAAGACGAATCGGTGACGACGATGACAGACATTCCTACAACTTAGCCGCACCACCCCGGGGCCCGGCCCCCGGTTCGGATTGCCGGTATCGCCGGGCTCGTTTGCTGTCCGGTGGTCGCCCAGCCGCCACGGGACAGCAGACGGCGACCGGAATGGAACCGGATGCACCGGCGGCGCGTCTAAACAGGCATGGGACCACCGCTTTCGGCCGGAGCACCGACAGTCGATCCGGCGAGCACCGATCGCGCGACCCGGCGTGCGGACCGGCGTGCGGACCGGCACATCGTCGCGACGCGGGTCGCTCGCCGGATCGCCGACCACGACGGGATCATCACGCATACCGAAGCCGTCGAACTCGGGATGACCCGAGCGGCGATCCACACCAGGATCGACAGCGGCGCCCGGCGCCGGCTCACTCCCGGGGTCTACCTCTGCGGCACGCACGATCTCACCGGCGCGGCCAGGCTCCGCGCCGCGGTCGCCGTTCACCGCGCCGGCGCCGACCACACCGCCGCGGCGTTCTGGCACGGGATGCTCGACGACCTTCCCGCCGCGATCACGCTGTCCGCGCCGCCCACCGTGACCGGCCGGAGCTCGGCGCCTTCGCCACCGACCTCGTCCGCCGGGAGCTTGCGCCCGAGGACGTCGAGACGCTGCGCGGGATCCGGGTGACCCACCGCCCGCTCACGGTTCTTGCTGGCGGTGGCCCTTCTCGACGATCCCCAGGCGTTCTTCGACCGCGCGCTGCACACCGGCCAGGTCACCGTCGAGGCCGTGCAGCGCGCGTTCGAGCGCAATTGACGCCGGCCCGGGATCCGGGCCGCGCTGCCGTATCTGGAAGCCGCCTCGTGTGACAGCGAAGCCGAGAGCGAGCGCGTGTTCGTGAAGCGGTTGCGTACCGAGAAGATCGGCGGTTGGGTGCAGCAACTCCCGTTCGGACGCCGGCGGATCGATTTCGCCTCGCCCGCCGAGGGGTGGCGGTAGAGATCAGCGGCTGGGCCTACCACCGCGACCACGATCGATTCGAGTCCGATGCGGCCAAGGCCGCGGCCCTCGCCGCGGCGGGGTGGCTGGTGCTTCCGTTCACGTGGCGCCAGATCACCATGGATCCGATCGGTTGTGTCGAGAAGATCGTGGCGGCGATCCGCGTCCGGCGCGCACGCCTCGGCTGACACCCTGCTGTCGCGCGGTCGTACAACAGCCACCGCGCAGCAGACTAGCCTGAGATCCCGTCCTAAGGGCCAAGGTCTCGACTCCGCTCGACCACCGTGGTGAGCCCCGCGGGAAGTCGACCGTAACGGGGAGAAGACCGTTGGGAGGTAGTGGCCGCTATGGAGACTCGGCCGGTCCGGTGAGGAGGTCCGTGACGGCGGGGGCGACCAGGGCGGCGATCGCCCGGTGCGTGTGCAGGCCCCAGTGGATCCCGTCGGGGTTCATCTCCCCGGGCGAGTCGGTGAAGTCGGCGGCGGTCACCGGATAGAAGTCGACCGTCGGCAGACGGTGCTCGGCGGCCCAGCCCGCGATCGCCGCACTGGTCGGCACCCGGCCGGGGTGGGCGTGACCGTAGTACGGGCTGGCGTGGGTGGGCGGCAGCGCGACCAGGATCGGCAGCCCGGGCCGCAGGTGGACGATCGCCCCGCGGATCTTCTCGTAGTAGTCGACGGTCACCCGCGGCGGCAGGGCCATCGGCCAGCCCGCCCAGGACAGTCGCGGCTGCACCCAGCCGTAGGCGTCGCGCACCTTCTGGCGCAGGGCCGCCGGGCGCACATAGCGGATCTGTTCCCGCAGCGCGGTCGGCAGCGGAGACGGCAACGAATCCATACCGCCGAAGGCGAGCACCACGACGTCGGCCTTGGGCAGCGCGGCCCACACTCGGGGATCCTGGGTGATGGCCCACCAGATGTCGCGGCTGGTCCACCCGATGCGCGCGAACAGTTCCACGTCGCGGCCGGTGTCGGCGCCGACCAGGTTGGGCCAGATGCGCCCGTCGTCGGCGGCCAGTCCCCCGCCGGGCCCGTAGAACGACAGCGAGTCGGCGAGCACCAGGATCGTCCCGGGCTCCCCCGCCGTCGACGCCACCGGAGCCACTACTGGACCCCGGTGCCGCTCGGCTGCGCGGTGGCGTTCCACACGTCCAGCCGCCAGGTCGGTTCCTCGCCGGGCAGGCTGTGCCCGGACAGCTGCACCCAGCTGGTGTTGGCCAGGCCACCGAGGATCGGCCAATTCGCGACCGGCAGCCCGAGCAGTCCCGCGGTCATCGCCGCGATCACCCCGCCGTGCGCCACCAGGATCACCGGCGCCTCGGCGTTCTCGCCCTGGCCCCAGCCGTCGAGTTCGGCCAGCAGCTCGGTGACCACCGGGACCGAGCGCGCCGCCACCTCGACCCGGCTCTCACCGCCGGGCGGGGTCCAGGTGGCGTCGTCACGCCAGATCCGCCGCGCACCGGGCATCGACGCGTCGACCTCGGCATGGGTCAGCCCCTGCCAGTCACCGAGATGCGTTTCGCGCAACCGGCGGTCGGTGGTCACCGGCAGCCCGGTGGCCGCCCCGAGTGCGAGGGCGGTGTCGTGCGCGCGGCGCAGATCCGACGAACGGATCACCCGGGGCGACCGGGACGCGAGCTCGGCCGCGGCGGTCCGCGCCTGCACGACTCCCAGCTCGGTCAGGTCGGTGTCCAAGTGGCCCTGCATACGGCGGGCGGCGTTGTACTCGGTCTGTCCGTGGCGCAGCAGCACCAGCCGCCGCACGATCGGCGTGAGCCGTTCGACGCTGGTGTCGCCCTGGTCTGGTTCGAAGGTCATGCCCCGGCGCCGTCGGCGGACGCCGCGGCCTCGTCGAGCCCGTCGATCTCGACGATCGGGCAGTCGCTCCACAGGCGCTCGAGGCCGTAGAAGTCACGCTCGTCATCGTGCTGCACGTGCACGACGACGTCGCCGTAGTCGATCAGCGCCCAGCGTCCGTCGCGGGTGCCCTCGCGGCGCAGCGGCTGATGGCCGGCCTCGCGCACGCGATCTTCGATCTCCTCGGTGATCGCGTTGACCAGACGCTCGTTGTCGGCCGACGCGATCACGAACAGGTCGGTGATGACCAGCGGTTCGGAGACGTCGATGACGACGACGTTCTCGGCCTTGCGGGCCGCGGCCGCACGGGCGGCGATGGCCGCGAGTTCGCGCGCTTCTGCGGTGGCGGTCACGTGGTTTCCTTTCGGTACAGGCCGTGTTTGCTGATGTACTGGACCACTCCGTCGGGTACCAGATACCAGACCGGGCGACCGTCCGCGGCGCGCCTGCGGCAGTCCGTCGAGGAGATCGCCAGGGCGGGAATCTCCATCATCTGCAGTGCGTGCGGCGATTTGGTCGCCAGGTGTTCGGCCAGGTGGGTGGCGTCGAGAGCGTATCCCGGGCGGGACACCCCGATGAAGTTCGCCAGCTCGAACGCTTCTTCCCAATTCTGCCAGGTCAGGATGGTTTCCAGCGCATCGGCACCGGTGATGAAGAACAGTTCGTCGTCCGGGTACTCGCGGCGCAGGTCGCGGAGGGTGTCGACGGTGTAGGTGAAGCCGTCGCGGTCGATGTCCACGCGGCTGACGGTGAAGTGCGGGTTCGACGCGGTCGCGATCACCGTCATCAGATAGCGGTGTTCGGCGGCGGTGACCCGGCGCGAGGCCAGCCCCTCGTGGCCTTCCTTCTGCCAGGGCCGCCCGGTCGGGACGAAGATCACTCCGTCCAGGCCGAACCGATGCGCCACCTCGCTGCCGGCTACCAGGTGGCCGTTGTGGATCGGGTCGAAGGTGCCACCCATGACGCCGATGCGGCGCGGCGTGTGCGGGTGGTCGGACATGTCACTGGACTTTACGCATCGAGTGCCGGTCACACCGGCAGCAGGTTGGCGATCACCTGGGCGAGCTGCTCGGCGTTGCGGCACTCGAACATGTCGATCGCCTCCCCGTACTTGCCCGCGATCGAGTCTCCGGTGTCCCACAGTTCCCGGCGTTCCGGGTTCAGCCAGTACGCGTTGCGCACCCGATCGCGCAGCCGTTCCAGCGCGTCGACGGAGGAGAGCGCGTAGTTGTTGCGGGCGTCGCCGAGGATCAGCAGCGCCCCGCGATGGGTGAGCGAGTCGAGGTAGTTCTCGGCGAATCCGCGCAGCATGTGACCGTAATCGGAGTGTCCGTCGCGGGTGCTGATCCGGGCCTGCGTGAGCATCGTCGCCATGCGCTCACCGAACTGGTCGTCCGCGTGTGAGCGGTCGAAGTAGTCGGTCACCTCGTCGACGGTGTCGATGAACGCGAAGACCCGGACGTTGGAGAACTGCTGACGCAGCGCGTACACCAGTTGCAGCGTGAACGAACTGAAGCCGGAGACCGACCCCGATACGTCGCAGATCACCACCAGCTCGGGTTTGCCCGGGCGCGGTTTCCGGTGCCGCAGCTCGATGGGCACCCCGCCGGTCGACATCGACGCCCGCAGCGTGGACCGGATGTCCACGGCGCCGCGGTGGTTGCGGCGGCGCCGGAATTCCAGCTTCGACGCCAGCAGCCGCGCGATCGGATCGATGGTGCGGCGCAGCTTGGCCATGTCCTGCGGGTTGGCCGAGAAGAAGTCGATCTGTTCGGGCAGCTTGGGGACGGCGTAGGCGGCCACCTCGTCGCGGCCGCGCAGGGCCGACATCCGGCGCTGCACCTCGGTCTCCACAGCGGCCCGGAAGCGCTGGGTGGCGCCGCGCGCGGCGCGCCGGTTGAGGGCATCGTCGCCGGCCCGGCGGCCTTCCTCGCGCGGGATCCCGGCGGCCATCGCGGCCGCGATCTGGGCGATCAGCGTCTGCGGCGAGATCGCCGACATCGCCTGATACACCGAGAAACTCTCGCCGCGCGCCGACTCGTACCGGCCGAGCTGGTCGACGACGAGCGCCACCAACTGGTCGAACCGCCCGTCGGTCATCGCGTCGTCGTCGGCGAGCACCTCGGCGGTCAGCTCCCGCATCGCGTCGACGTCCACCTGACCCGCGTCGTCGAGCGGTACCTCGATCGCGCCGGCCCGGGCGGTGTGCCCGAGCGGAAACCACAACTCGAAGCACAGGTCGAAGGTGTCGCGGTGCAGGTGGTCGGACAGCAGCGTCGCCGCGAGGCCTTCACGCAGACTCTCCCGGTCGAGGAGGTCGAGGACCTCCATCGCCTGGCCGGCGTCGATCAGGTTCGACGGTCCCACCACGATTCCCCGGCCGCGCAGGTCCTCCACGAATCCGGTGAGGGTGTCGACCAGTGTCGTGGTGGACCCTTCGACGCGCTCAGGGCGCGGCGTCAGCGGCTCAGGGCGCGGCTTCGGCGGCTCGGGGCGCGGCGTCGGCGGCTCAGACTCCGGGGCGGGCGGCGACGAGGCGGGCACGTCAGTCCAGCTTCAGCTCGCGGACGGCGGTCAGCACGTCGGCCCGGTGCTTGAGCACGACGCCCAGCGTGCGCTTGAGCATCGAGTTCGACACCCGGCCGTCGTGCTCGGCGACCTCGGTGCCGGCGACCATCGCCAGCAGTGTGTTGCCCCAGTCGATGGTCTCGGCGACCGACGGCTTCTTGCGAATGTCCAGCTCGCGCAGCACCCCGACGATCCGGACGACCTCGGCGGCCAGATTCTCCGGCAGGTCCGGCACCCGGGAGGCGAGGATCTCGCGTTCCAGGTCGGCGTCCGGGAAGTCGATGTAGAGGTAGAGGCAGCGCCGCTTGAGGGCTTCCGACAGCTCCCGATTCGCGTTGGAGGTGAGCAGCACGATCGGGCGGCGCTGCGCCGCCACCGTGCCCATCTCCGGAATGGTGATCGCGAAATCGGACAGGATCTCCAGCAGCAGACCCTCCATGTCGACGTCGGCCTTGTCGATCTCGTCGATCAGCAGGACGGTCGGCTCGGTGCGGGAGATCGCGGTGAGCAGCGGACGGGCGAGCAGGAACTCCTCGGAGAAGATGTCGTCCTTGGTCGCGTCCCAGTCCCGTTGCCCGGCGGCCTGGATCGCCAGGATCTGTTTGGCGTGATTCCACTCGTAGAGGGCGCGCGCCTCGTCGATCCCCTCGTAGCACTGCAGGCGGACGAGATCGGCTCCGGTGGCACCGGCGATGGCGCGGGCCAGCTCGGTCTTGCCGACGCCCGCCGGGCCCTCGACCAGCAGCGGCTTGCCCAGACGATCGGCGAGGTAGGTCGCGGTGGCGGTGGCCTCGTCGGCCAGGTAGCCGGTGGTGCGCAGCTTGGCGACCACGTCGCGGGTGTCGGTGAAGCTTGGCACGACACCGCTGGGCACGGTCGCGGTCATGCCGGACGCACCTGACCGTCGCCCCAGACGACCCACTTGGTCGAGGTGAGTTCGGGTAGTCCCATCGGCCCGCGGGCGTGCAGTTTCTGGGTGGAGATGCCGATCTCGGCGCCGAATCCGAACTGCTCGCCGTCGGTGAACGCGGTGGACGCGTTGACCATCACCGCGGCCGCGTCGACGCGCGAGGTGAACGCCCGGGCGGCGGCCTGATCGGCGGTGACGATGGCCTCGGTGTGCCCGGTGCCGTAGGTGTCGATGTGCTCGACGGCGGCGTCGAGGTCGTCGACCACCTTCAGCGCGAGGTCCAGCGACAAGTATTCGGCGTGCCAGTCGTCCTCGGTGGCCGGGACCATGCCGGGCTCCTCGCCGTGAATGGTGACGCCCTGCGACTGCAGCGCCGCGACGATCGGGGTGAGCGCGTCGCCGGCGATGGCGCGGTCGATGAGCACCGTCTCGACGGTGTTGCACACACTGGGACGGCGGGTCTTGGCGTTGACGATCAGCCGCGTCGCGGTGTCGACGTCGGCCGCCGAGTGCACGTAGATGTGGCAGTTACCGGTACCGGTCTCGATGGTCGGCACCTTGGCGTTCTCCACGACGGTCGCGATCAGCCCGGCCCCGCCGCGCGGGATCACCACGTCGACCAGGCCGCGCGCCTGGATCAGCGCGGTGACGCTGGACCGGTCGTGGCTGGGCAGCAGTGCGACCGCGTCCGGGTTCACCTTGTGGTCGGACAGCACGCCGCGCAGCACCTCGACCAGCGCGGCGTTGGAGCTGGCCGCGGACGACGACCCGCGCAGCAGCACCGCGTTGCCCGCCTTGAACGAGATCCCGAAGCCGTCGACCGTGACGTTCGGCCGGGCCTCGTAGACGAAGCCGACCACGCCGAGCGGCACCTGGACCTGGCGCAGCTCGAGCCCGTTCGGGAGCGTCTTGCCCTGCACGATCACGCCGATCGGGTCGGGCAGCGCCGCCACCTGCCGCAGGCCGCCGGTGATCCCGGTGATGCGGTCCGGCGTCAGGCGCAGCCGGTCGATCAGCGAGTCCTCGGTGCCTGCCGCCTCTGCGCGCGCGACGTCCTCGGCGTTGGCCGCGAGGATGGTCTCGGCCGCGGCGTCGATGGCCTCGGCCGCGGCGAGGAGCACCTCGTTCTTCTCCGCGGTGGTGAGCGTGCCGAGCGTGCGCGAGGCCTTCTTGGCGGCCCGGGCCTGCTCGAGAACGACGGCCGCGATGTCGGTGACCTCGGCGGCGTCCTGTGTGGTCTCGGTCATGAGGTCCAGGTTAGACGCTGCCGACAGGCCCGCTCTTTCGCCGTCCACGTCGTCGTCCAGGAGTGCGTCCGGCCGTCTGTCCGTACCGTGACGTCACCTTCTCGTGATGCATACCTGCACAGCACATCGGCCCAGGTCGCCCGCCGGATCTTCCGGAGACCACCCGCTACTACTCCACGGTTGGGACGACTTTCGCCGAGACCGGATCGGCGGCGGTCAGGCCTTTCCGGCCGGGCCGGTCCGTGCGACGATCGGGACATGAAGACGACGGGTAAGTGGCTGACCTGGTCTGGACTGCTGATCGCGGTGATCTGCGTGGCGGTCGGCGTGGTCCTGGCGGTGCGCGGGTTCTCGACGATCTCCGACGTGACCGACCGCGCGGTGACTATTCAGAGCGCACCGACCCCGTACCTGGCCGAGAGCGGGGACGTCATCGTGCTCTATTCGCGGTCGGACACGGCAGCGCCCGCGCCGTCGTGCTCGTTCGATCCCGGCACCGTCGAACCGCGCCCGGATCCGGACACCTCGCTCACCTATGAGGGCGGCAGCATCGGGTCGTTCGCCGCCTACCGGGCCACGGCCGACGGCGTCTACTACATCGACTGCCACGGCGCGAACGTGGTGGCCGCACCTCCGGTCTCGGTGCGCGGGGTCCTGAGCGGTGCGGGTGGAGTGATGCTCGCCGTCTTCGGCGGCGGACTGGGCGCGCTGCTGCTGATCGTCGGGGTGATCCTCTGGATCGTCGGCGCCGGCCGGGCCAGGACGGCCGCGCAGCCCTTGCCCGGCGGATACCCGCCGTCGGTGGGCGGCTACCCGGCCGGATATCCGACGCCGTACCCGCCCGCGGGCGGATACGGGCCGCAGACACCCGCCGCACCGCCCGCGAACGACCCCCACGATCCGGCGCGCGGAGACGACACCGCCGGGCGGTGAACGCTCAGCACTTCCCCAGCGCCGCGGCGAGCACGTCGCGGGAGCGTTCGTCGACGGGCAGGTCGTAGGCGGCGGAGACCGTCGCGAACTGCATCGCGTACTGGCAGGCGAAGCCGCGCAGAGGCGGCATCCAGCGGCCGGGTTCCAGATCGGACTTGGCCTGGTTGCTGGCCGCGTCGACGGCGACCAGGTTGGCCGGATCGTTCGCGAGAGCCACCCGCCGGGCCGGCTCCCACGACGCCGCACCCATGTCCCAGGCGTAAGCCAGCGGCACGATGTGGTCGATCTGCACGGCCGCCGAGCCGCGGCCCCGCGCGAAGGTGATCTCCCGGCCGGTGTACGGGCTGCGGAAGCGGCCGGCGGCGACCGCGCTCCGGCAGGTCTGCGCGGCCACCGACTTCGCGACCGCCAGGTCGCGGGCGAGGACGTCGTTGCGGGTGTCGCAGCCGTTGCCCGCGCCCGGGACGCCCGCGGCATCGGTCCAGGCCGGGCCGAACGCCTCGCGGTGATAGGCCGTGTCGTGCGGGGGACGCCGCGGAACCACGCTCAGCGTCGCGAGGGCCTCGCGCGCGAGCCGGACGCGCACCGGGTCGACGGCGGCCCCCGGCGCGCTGTGCCAGCCGATCCCGGCGGCGACGATGACCGCGGTCGCCGCGAATCCGGTCAACGACGCCCAGTGCCGTCCGGTCAGCCGGATCCGGCCGTCGTGGCGGACGTGACGGCGAGTCGCCAGCCGTCGTTCGATGTCCCTGCGCAGCGTCATGATTCTCACGAGACTTAGACGCAGCGGGAGGCTTGCCGGTTCCATGCGGTTGCGGGGTGGCTTCGACTCGGTCTCGCCCTGGCGGGTACTTCGACCGCGTGTCGTCGCAGGCTCCGCCACGCATGCTCAGCACGAGGCTCGACCGGTGGTTCCTGAGCGGAGTCGAAGGGCTCAGCCGGCGGTGAAGGCTCGACCGGTGCGAGGGGTCTCGACTTCGCTCGACCGTCATGCCGCAGGGCTCGGACCTACGACTTCTCCAGGTACCCCAGTTTCGACGGCAGCAGGATCGAGTCGACCAGCGCCGCGAGGGCCGGGTGCTCGGCCAGCGACAGGTCTTCGGAGACGATCTCGGTCGCGAGTTCCCGGGCGTCGGAGATCACGTCGGCGTCGTCGAGCAACGACAGGAAATGCAGCGACGACACGCCGCCGGACTGGGCCGACCCGAGCACGTCGCCCTCGCGCCGCGCCTCCAGGTCGATGCGGGCCAGCTCGAAGCCGTCGTTGGAACCGGCGACGGCCCGCAGCCGCGCGAGCGCCCCGGTCCCCTCCCCCGCGGTGGTCATCAGCAGGCAGAGCCCGGCGTGGCGGCCACGGCCGACGCGGCCGCGCAGCTGGTGGAGCTGGCTGACGCCGAAGCGTTCGGCGTTGACGATCACCATCATCGTCGCGTTGGGCACGTCGACGCCGACCTCGATGACCGTGGTGGAGACCAGGACGTCCAGTTCCCCGCGGGTGAACCGGTCCATCACCTCGTTCTTCTCGTCGGCCGGCATCCGGCCGTGCAGATAGTCGACGCTGCGCTTCGCCAGCGGCCCCGACTCGGTCAATTCCTGCCACTGATCGAGGACCGAGACCTCCTTGGCCTCGGCGTTCGACTTCTCGTCGCCGATGCGCGTGCACACCACGTACACCTGGCGGCCCTGCTCGATCTCCTCGTCGGCCCGCTCCCAGACGCGATCGATCCAGTTCTGCTTCCCCATCGGGACCACGGTGGTGCCGATGGGCTGCCGGCCGCGCGGCAGTTCGCTCAGCGTGGAGGTCTCCAGGTCGCCGAAGGTGATCATCGCGACGGTGCGCGGGATCGGCGTCGCCGTCATCACCAGGAAGTGCGGCCGGTTCACGCGGCCCTTGGCACGCAGCACGTCGCGCTGTTCGACGCCGAAGCGGTGCTGTTCATCGACCACGACCATCCCGAGGTCGAAGAACTCGACCTTGTCCTCCAGCAGCGCATGGGTGCCGATCACGATCCCGGCCTGCCCGGTCACGATGTCGAGCAGATTCTGCTTGCGCTCGGCGGTCCGCTGCGACCCGGTCAGCATCGCGACCTGCGTCGCGCCGTCGGCCGCACCCAGCTGGCCGCCGCGCGCCAGCGGGCCGAGCATCGTCATCACGGTCCGGTAATGCTGTGCGGCGAGCACTTCCGTCGGGGCGAGGATCGCGCACTGGTGGCCGTTGTCGACGACGCGCAGCATCGCCAGCAGCGAGACGAGCGTCTTGCCTGAGCCGACCTCGCCCTGCAGCAGGCGGTTCATCGGATGCTGGGCGGCGAGGTCGTCGCCGATCTCGCCGAGCACCTCCCGCTGTCCCGCGGTGAGTTCGAACGGCAGCATGGCGAGCAGCTGGTCTTCCAGACCGCCCGGCACGTGCGGACAGGCGTGCGCCGCCTCGGTGCCGGCGGCGATCCGGTTCTGTGCGAGGGCGGTCTGCACGGCGAGGGCCTCGTCGAACTTGAGCCGCTGCCGGGCCAGCGCGAGATCGGCCTGCGAGTCGGGCAGATGGATCTTGCGGATCGCCTCGTCGGAGGTGATCAGGCCGCGTGCGAGCCGCTGCGGGTCGGTCAGCGCGTCGGGCGTCGGCCCCAGGTCGGCGAGGACCCGGCGCACGGCGCGCCAGATCTCCCAGGTCTGGATGTCCTTGGTGGCCGGGTACATCGGGACGATGTCGCGGGAGAAATGGGCGAGGTCTTCGGGCGACGCGACGTGATCCGGGTCGTGCTCGGTCTCGTCGGCCACCAGCTCGGCGAGCATCGTCGTGCCGACCACCTTCTCGTCGGGGGTGTCGGGCAGGATCAGCCACTGCGGATGGGACAGCTGGATCTGGCCGCGGTAGTACTTCACCGTGCCGGCCAGCGCGAGCCGGATGCCCGGCAGCAGGCGCTTCTTCATCCAGCGGGCGTTGAAGAAGCTGGCCTCGTAGGTGCGGCGGCCGTCGTTCACGGTGACCTTGAGGAAGCTGCCCGGCTTACGCTTCATCGGGATGTTCTCGGCGCGCATGACGTTCCCGACGATGTTGATCCAGGTGCCTTCCTCCGGCATCTCCTCATCGGAGACGTCGCCGCGGGCCAGATACCGGCGCGGGGCGTAGCGCAGCAGTTCGCCGACGGTCACCAGTTCCAGGTCGGCCAGCTTGCCGACCAGCTTCGGCTCGAGCGCGGTGTGCGCCAGCTCGGTGGTGAGCGTCAGTCCGGCGTGGTCCATGGCGCTATTCGACGCCGATCTGCAGCAGCTGGTCGGTCTGGCCGCCGTCGTAGATCGTCAGCTCGATACCCGGGTACTGGTGGTGCACGTGATCGACGAGCCGCGCGCGGGCGTCGTCGCCGAACTCGCGGCCGGCCAGCACGGTCACCAGTTCGCCGCCGGTGGCCAGCATGAGGTCGACCAGGGCCGTCGCGGCGCCGGTCTGCTCGGGTGCGATCACCAGGACGTCCGAGCCGATCAGGCCGAGGGTGTCGCCGATCTCGCAGGTCCCGGCGAGGGTCATCATCTTGCCGGTCGAGGTGCGCAGCGAGCCCCAGCGCGTCGCGCCGGAGGCTTCGGCCATGGCGAAGGCGTCCACATCGGGCGACTCCCCGGGATCGTGCACGGCCAGCGCCGCCAGGCACTGCACCATCGACGCCGTCGGGATGAAGACCAGCGAGCGGGTGGCCGACCGCGCCTCCGCGCCCACCGAGACCAGATCGGCCGAGGCGATCATGCCGTTGCCCATCACCACGGTGTGCGCGCTGTCGGCGGCCCGGATCGCTTCGGCGACCGTCGCCGGATGCACGCCGTGATCGGCGCGCACGACGATCGCCCCGGCGTCGGTGAACAGCGCCTCGGCGCCGTCGCCCCGGGCGAGGACCAGCACGGCGCGCTTGTGCCGGGGCGGCGGCTCGGTGGCGCCGGGCTGGCTGCGGACCTCGTCGAGCAGAAAGCAGCTGATCCGGATGTCACGAACCTCGCCGATCCGCAGCCCGGCCTCCACCGCCGCACCCGGCAGGTCGGTGTGCACGTGGACCGAGAACTGCTCGCCACCGGCCGAGCTGTCCCCGACGATCACCACGGAGTCGCCGAGATCGTTCAGTTCGTCGCGCAGCGAGCCGATCCGCGTCCCGTCGGCGGCGGTAAGCAGGTACATCACCTCGAAGTCGGTGTCGCCCGAACCCGAGCAGTCCGAGCCGCTGTGCCCGGTGTCGGTCATCGACCCCCGGTAGGAGCGGCGGCGATTGGCCACCCCGGTCACGACCAGCACCATCGCGTCGAGCATCACCAGGAATCCGCGGGCGCCCGCGTCGACGACGCCGGCGTTCGCCAGCTCGATCATCTGCTCGGTGGTGGCTTCCAGCGCGACCGCGCACTCGTCGGCCACCGCCCGCACCTGATCTGCCGGGCTCGCCTCGACCTCGCGGGCGGCCACGTCGGCGGCCACCGCCAGCAAGGTCAGCACGGTGCCCTCGCGGGGGATGCTGACCGCCCGGCGGGCCGACAGCGACGCCAGACGCAAGCCGTTCATCACCAGCCGGGTGAAGCGCGCGTCGTCCTCGGCGGCGGCCAGATCGGCGGCGTCGGCCAGCCCCACCAGGATCTGCGACAAGATGATGCCCGAGTTTCCCCGCGCACTCGCGACGGCACCGTCGGCGAGCGTGCGGGTGAGCGTGGTCAAGTCGACGTCGCCGGGCGCGTCGTCCAGCGCGGCGACCGCACCGGCCATGGTGAACGCCATATTGCTGCCGGTGTCGGCGTCCGGGATCGGGAAGACGTTGAGGTCGTTGATCTCGGCGCGCTGGGTCTCCAGACCCTCCGCGCAGGCGCCGGCCCAGTCCCGGATCAGCCCCGGGCTCAGCGGCACGCCGTGACCGATTCGCTGCACCGTCGTCCCCCTTCCTCGCCGACCGCGACTGCCGGCCCGAGTCAGAGATTACTTGGCGGCACCGACACGGGGCCGGTCAGCTCCGCGGTCCCCGCCGCGATTTGTCGTTCCGGTGGCCCGCCGGTTAGTCTTGTCGGGTTGCCTGTCGTGGCGGCGCTTCACTGCGCCCCCGACCGGTGAAGACCACCGATCATTTTCAACCAAGGGAGTTCGACATGGCTGCCGTTTGTGACATCTGCGGCAAGGGCCCCGGCTTCGGCAAGTCGGTTTCGCACTCGCACCGTCGCACCAACCGTCGCTGGAACCCGAATATCCAGTCGGTTCGCGTCGAGGTCGCCCCGGGCAACCGCAAGCGCAAGAACGTGTGCACGTCGTGCCTGAAGGCCGGCAAGACCACCTCGGTCTAGTCCGCGCACTCGCATTCCCCGAAATCGCCGCCCGGCCTCGTGCCGAGCGGCGATTTCGGGTTTTTCGGTTCCCACAGCCGGATCAGGACTGCACCATCACGAGCACCAGCTGCCCCGGGCACCGGGTGAAGGACGACGGCCGCTCGATCGCCTCCGCCCCGACCCGGCCGGCCAGGGCGCGGCCCTCGGGTTCCGATTCCGGCACGTAGAAGACGGTGTTCTCGGCGATCGACGACGTTGCCAGGTTCCCGGTCTCGGTGACGGTGTAGCCGGCCGAGGTCAACACCTGCCGCATCGAGTCGGCGAGCCCCGGTTGGGTGCCCGCGTTGAATACACACACCGGCGCCCCGCCTACCGGGGAGACCGTCGATGCCGGAGCCGCCGACGCGACCGGGGCACCCGCCGTTCCGGACGCCTCGGCGGAGTCGTCGCGCGTGGACGCGAAGAACCCGGCGCCGAGCGCGGCCATCACGATCAGCACGATCACCAGGGCCAGCACCACCGCCCCGACCACCCCGGCGACGACGAGCATCGCCCGGTGACGGCCGTCGCCGGGCGGCACCGCGCCCCCGGGACCGGGCGGCTGTGGGCTCTGCGGATAGGTCATTCGGGGTCCTCCCTGGTTCACGGCGCGGGCACCCGCCGCCGGTGGCTATGCTGGCGCCCATGAGCGATGATCTGACCATTCTCCACGACGACGGGGTCCTGGAGATCGCGGTATCCCTCTCCACCGCGGGCAGCGCGCTGGACCACGGCGCCGTGCTGGCCGGGAACGAGGCCCTGCAGAAGGTGATGCGCGGCAGCCTGAAGGCGCGCGCCGTGCTGCTGACCGGCCGGGGCAAGAATTTCTGCGCCGGCGGCAACGTGGCCTATTTCGCGGCCGCCGACGACCGCCGCGAATATCTCCGCGGCCTCGCGCACGACCTGCACACCCTCATCGCGTCCCTGTACTCGACGCGCCTGCCGGTCGTCGCCGCGGCCTCCGGCTGGGCCGCGGGCGCCGGGATGAGCCTCGTGCTGCACGCCGACCTCGCGATCGGCGGCCCGGCCACCCGAATGCGTCCGGCATACCCCGGGATCGGTCTCTCCCCGGACGGCGGCATGTCGTGGCTGCTGCCGCGGATCGTCGGGCTCGGCAAGGCCCGCTCCATCCTGCTGCGCGACGAGGTGATCGACGCGCCGGCCGCGGTGCAGCTGGGCCTGCTCAGCGAGATCACCGCGTCCGACGACGAGGTCGCGGGCCGCGCCCGCGAGGTGGCCGCCGGTCTCGCCGCGGGCCCGTCGGGCGCGCACACCGCGATCCGGCATCTGCTGTACTCGTCGGCGTCGAACACCCTCGCCGAACAGCTCGCCGCGGAAGCCGAGTCGATCGCCGCCCTCTCGGTGACCGCGGAGGGCATGGAGGGCGTGGACGCCTTCGTCGCCAAGCGTGCGCCGGATTTCCCCGGCGCACGCGGCTGAACCTGCGACAGCAGCCGGATTCCGTCCACCCACCCCGAGTCCGCCCAGCCACCGGGTTTCCGTCCGCCCACCCGCAATAGACCGGGTGGGCGAACGGATTCCAGGTGACGGGACGGAATCCGGCGCGCAGGTTACGGGAGGCGCCAGTCGACCGGCTCGGCGCCGAGGTCGAGCAGATCCTCGTTGGCGCGGCTGAACGGCCGGGAACCGAAGAAGCCGCGGGACGCCGACAGCGGCGACGGGTGCGCCGACTCGATCACCGGCACATCCGGCAGCCACTGCGCGGCGCGCCGCGCGTCGTTGCCCCAGAGGATCGCCACCAGCGGCTCGTCGCGCGCGGCGAGCGCCGCGATGGCGCACTCGGTCACCTCCTCCCAGCCCTTCCCGCGATGCGACGCCGCGTCGCCCGGCGAGACGGTGAGCACTCTGTTGAGCAGCAGGACGCCCTGCCGCGCCCACGGGGTGAGGTCACCGTTCGACGGCCGCGGGTACCCGAGGTCGTCGCAGTACTCGGTGTAGATGTTGATCAGCGATTTGGGGATCGGCGAGACGTCCGGGGCCACCGAGAAGCTGAGGCCGACGGCGTGGCCGGGCGTCGGATACGGGTCCTGGCCGACGATGAGCACGCGGACGTCGTCGAACGGCTGAGTGAACGCGCGCAGCACGTTCTTCCCGGCCGGGAGGTATCCGCGGCCGGCGGCGTTCTCGGCGCGCAAGAACTGCCCCATCTCGGCAATCCGCCCCTCCACCGGGGCCAGAGCCCGGGCCCAGCCGGGATCGATCAGTTCGGCGAGCGGCGCGGCCATCAGTCGAGCCTCCGCAGCTCACGCGCGTAGTACTGCGCGTTCTGGAAGTACAGTTCGGTGTTGCCCGCGGTGTGCCCCTCGGGAACCTCGACGCCCTCGCGCACCTTGGCCGGCACCCCGACCGCCATCGCCCGCGCCGGGATCCGCGTGTTGTACGGCACCACCGCGCCGGCGCCGACCACCGAGCCCGCGCCGATCGTCGAACCGTTGAGCACCACCGAGCCGGACGCGATCAGGCAGTCGTCGCCGATCACCGCGCCCTCGATGTGCGCGTTGTGCCCCACCACGCAATTCGCGCCGATCACGGTCGGGTCCTTGAACGTGCAGTGGACGATGGTGCCGTCCTGGATGTTGGTGCGTGCCCCGACGGTGATGGTCCCGTAGTCGCCGCGCAGCACCGCGCCGGGCCAGACCGAGACGCCGTCACCGAGGGTGACGTCACCGATCACGGTCGCGTCGGGGTGGACGTAGACATCGGTGCCGAGAGTCGGTGCGCGATCACCGAGAGCGTAGACAGCCATGGGTCGATCTAACCACCGGCGTCAGTGCCCGAAGTCGAGCGGCGCCTCGGGCAGGCCGGCGACGAGTCCGGAGATGTCGGTCAGCGCGCCGTTCCCCGACCCGACCGGCACCCACACGGCCACGTACGGCCGACGATCGACGACCACGAACGCCTGCCCGCGCGAGGTGTCCGAGTCGGTCATGAACCACTGGACGGCGTTGATCACCTGCAGGGCGCTGGTGGGCGCGAGATCCTTGGGGCGGGCGACGCCGCACCGCAGCATCAGCGGATCCCCGGAGTCGCCGTTCTTGTTCGACGTCCAGGTCACGGTGTTGCCGTCCACCTTCTTGTGCCGGTAGTCGTCGAACGATTCGGGCAGCTTCGCGATCAGCGGGCCGCAGAGATCGGCGTTCTCGCTCGACGTCGAGTAGCCCTCGATCGGCACCGTCGACGCCCGGTCGATCCGCAGCACCGCGAAGGCGATGAATCCCGCGAGCACCATCACCGGGATCGCGACCAGCGTCGCAATGAGGGCGGGACTCAGCCGCGGCTCCCGGCCGGTCTGCTCACTCTCGGTCATGGCAGAGACCTTATCGGCGGTAGTGTCGGGCCGGTGCAGAAGGTTGGGCGGGACGGCCGGGCGACGGTCGGCGAGGTCGGTGAACGCGCGCTGATCGCGCTGTTCACCGCGGCGGCGGCGCGTCGTTCCGGGGCCGAGGCGCCCGCGGCCGACGGCGACGTGGTGATCGGTTCCGGCGACGACGCCGCCGTGTTGCGCGCCGACGGGCCGGTCGTGGTCAGCACCGACACCGCTGTGGCCGGCCGCCACTTCCGTTTCGACTGGTCGGCGCCCGGGCCGATCGGCGCCCGGGCCGTGGTGCAGAGCGCCGCCGACATCGCCGCGATGGGCGGGAATCTGCGCGGGGTGGTGGTCTCGATCGGCTGTCCGCCGCAGACACCGGTCGATCGGGTCCTCGCGCTCAACGAGGGTATCGTCGAGCAGACGCATCGGCTGGGCGGGCGCGTCCTCGGCGGCGATCTGGTCTCGTGTCCCACGGTGATCCTCACCGTGACCTCCGTGGGCACGCTGGCCGGGGTGGCGCCGGTGACGCTGGCCGGTGCACAGCCCGGTGACGTGCTGGCCGTCAGCGGTCCGCTCGGCGGTGGGGCCGGCGGTCTCGCGGTGCTCTCGGCGATCGAGAACGGCGCCGATCCCGCACTCGCACAACGGTTCTCGGCGCTCGTCGAGGACTACCGGCTCCCGGCCCCCGACCTGTCCCAGGGCCCGCGCGCGGCCCGCGCCGGGGCCCGCGCGATGACCGATGTCTCGGACGGCCTGGTCGAGGAGCTGATCACCATGTCCGGCGCGAGCGGACTGGCCCTCGATGTGGCCGGTGCCGCCGTCCCGCGGCCGGCGGGCCTGGACGAGCTGGCCGCCGAACTGGGCGTCGACCCGGTCCGCTGGACCCTGACCGGCGGCGAGGACCACGAACTGCTTGCCGCGTTCGCTCCCGGGACCGTTCCCGACGGGTGGGCGACGATCGGTACGGTCAGCACTCGCGTCCCGGGCGACGCCATGGCGGTCGACGACACGGCGGCCGGTCCGGCGGTGACGGTCGACGGCGCCCCGGTGACCGGACTGCGCGGCTGGCAGTCGTTCAGCGAGACCTGATCCTGCTGCGTGTCGCGGGTCTACTGACGTGTCGCGAGCCGTACGGGACCTTCGACACGCCAGTGGACCCGCGACACGGGCCCGGTCGAGGATCAGACCTCGGGCTTGGGGGTGCGGCCGAGAAGCATGCCGACCATGTCCGGGACCGCCATACCCTCGTGACAGACCTGGTACACGGCCTCGGTGAGCGGCATCTCGACGCCGTGCTCGGCGGCGAGGGCCCGGACCGACCGGCAGCTCTTGACGCCCTCGGCCACCTGCCCGTTGGTCGCCGCCTGCGCCTCTTCCAGCGACGCGCCCTCACCGAGGCGGGCGCCGAAGGTGCGGTTGCGCGAGAGCGGCGACGAGCAGGTCGCCACCAGGTCGCCGATCCCGGCGAGACCGGCCATGGTCCGCATGTCGGCGCCGAGGGCCACGCCGAGCCGCATGGTCTCGGCGAGACCGCGGGTGATCAGCGTGGCCAGGGTGTTCTCGCCGAACCCGAGGCCCGAGGCCATGCCGCAGGCCAGTGCGATCACGTTCTTCGCGGCACCGCCGATCTCGGTGCCGACCACGTCGGTGTTGGTGTACGGGCGGAAGTAGGGTGCCCCGAAGGCCTCCTGCACCCGGCGTGCCGTCCCCTCGTCGCTGCACGCGATCACGGTCGCCGCCGGCTGCTCCAGGGCGATCTCGCGGGCCAGGTTGGGGCCGGACAGCACCGCGATCTGCGCATCGTCGAACCCGGTGACCTCCTTGATCACCTGGCTCATCCGCTCGCCGGTGCTGATCTCGACGCCCTTGGCGAGCGACAGCAGGATCGCGTCCGGCGGCAGGAACTCCTTCCACTGGCTCAGGTTCTCCCGCAGCGCCTGCGAGGGCACCGCGCAGACCACCAGTTCGGCACCGGCCAGCGCCTCCTCGACCGAGGAGACGGCCCTCAGCGACTCCGGCAGCGCGATGCCGGGCAGGTAGCCGGGATTCTCGTGCTGCGTGGTGATGTGCTCGGCGAGCTGCGGCCGACGCGCCCACACCGTGACATCGTTCCCGGCGTCGACCAGCACTTTCGCGACCGCCGTACCCCACGAACCCGAACCCATGACCACCGCGCGCACCGCACCACTCCTGTTCGTACACCGAAACGATTCCGGTTCAGAGTATCGACCGCCACCCCGGTCAGGGCCGCTTTCGCCCGCCCCGCGCTGGCCGCCGCGCGCGGCGCCGGGCACCATGGTGCCCATGTCCTCCCCGATGACGGTGGTGCTGGCGCTCAAGCACCTGCACCTGGCCAAGAGCCGGCTCGCCGGGGCCACGTCGTCGGACGCCGAGCGCGAGGAACTGGTGGCCGCCATGCTCGCCGACACCGTCGGCGCGGTCCGGCGCGCGGGCGCACCGCGGATCGTGGTCGTCAGCCCGGATCCCCGCGTCCGGAGATCGGCCAGACGACTGGAGATCGACACGTGCGACGAGCCCGCGGCACCCGGCCTGAACGCCGCCCTGGCGCACGGCGCACGGCGCGCGCGGCCCGGGGACGCCGTCGTCTATCTGCAGGCCGACCTCCCCGCTCTCACCCCCGAGTCGTTCGGCGCGGCCGTCGATTCGGCGGCGCGCCACACCGTCGCCTTCGTGTCCGACCGGGCCGGTGAGGGGACGACGCTGCTCGCCGTCGCCTCCGGCGCCGTCTTCACACCGGCGTTCGGGCCCGGTTCGGCCGCCGCTCACCGGCGCGCCGGGGCCGTCGAACTCGATCCCGCGCGCACCCGCTGGCCCGACCTGCGCTGCGACGTGGACACCGCCGCCGACCTGCGGGCGGCGACCCTGCTCGGCCTCGGCCCGCACACCGCGCCGGCCGTGCTCGATCCGCGGGCCAGGGACGTCGCACGTAATCGCCGCTGATAGGGAAGAATGGCGGAGTGACCGCCACGGACGAGACCACCGATGACTCGAGCACCAATCTGCCCGCCGCCCTGCCCGCCGAGACCGTCGATCCCGACGAGTCCGCGGACCTGCCCGCCGAGCGCTACTTCAACCGCGAACTGAGCTGGCTCGACTTCAACTCCCGGGTGCTGGCCCTGGCCGAGGACTCGTCGCTCCCGCTGCTGGAACGCGCCAAGTTCCTGGCGATCTTCGCCTCGAATCTGGACGAGTTCTTCATGGTCCGCGTCGCCGGCCTCAAGCGACGCGACGAGACGGGCCTCTCGGTCCGCTCCGCCGACGGCCGCTCGCCGCGCGAGCAACTGCACATGATCGCCACCCGCACCCAGAAGATCGCCAACCGGCACGCGCGTGTCTTCCTCGACTCGGTGCTCCCCGCCCTCGCCGCGGCCGACGTGCACATCGCCGACTGGGACGACCTCACGCAACTCCAGCAGGTGCGCTTGCGTGAGCACTTCCACAACGAGCTGTTCCCGATCCTCACTCCGCTCGCGGTGGATCCGGCGCATCCCTTCCCGTACATCAGCGGCCTGTCGCTGAATCTCGCGGTGACCGTCCGCGACGAGAGCGAAGGTGAACGCTTCGCCCGGGTCAAGGTGCCCAACAACATCAATCGCTTCATCCGCGTCGACCACCTGATCCCGAGCGACGAGCCGGAGGGCGCCGACGGTCACCAGCCGGCGATCTTCCTACCGCTGGAGAAGCTGATCGCCGCCAACCTCGAGTACCTGTTCCCGGGGATGCACGTGGTGGAGCATCACGTCTTCCGGGTCACCCGCAACGCCGACTTCGAGGTGGACGAGGACCGCGACGAGGACCTGCTCCAGGCGCTGGAACGCGAGCTGGCACGACGCCGCTTCGGCTCACCGGTGCGCCTGGAGGTCGGCGACGACATGAGCGAGCACATGCTCGAACTCCTGCTTCGCGAACTCGACGTCGACCCCGCCGATGTGATCGCCACACCCGGCCTGCTCGACCTGACCTCGCTGTTCGAGGTCTACGGCGTCGACCGGCCCGCGCTCAAGGAACCCGCTTTCGTTCCGAAGACGCACCCCGCCTTCGGTGAACGCGAGACGCCCAAGAGCATCTTCGCGACGCTGCAGGAGGGCGACGTCCTGGTGCAGCACCCGTACGACTCGTTCTCCACCAGCGTGCAGCGCTTCATCGAGCAGGCCGCCGCCGACCCGCAGGTGCTCGCCATCAAGCAGACCCTGTACCGGACGTCCGGCGACTCCCCGATCGTCAACGCGCTGATCGACGCGGCCGCCGCGGGCAAGCAGGTGGTGGCGCTGGTCGAGCTGAAGGCCCGGTTCGACGAGCAGGCCAACATCCGCTGGGCGCGCAAGCTGGAGAAGTCCGGGGTGCACGTGGTGTACGGCCTGGTCGGACTCAAGACGCACTGCAAGACCTGCCTGGTGGTCCGCCGGGAGGGTTCGACGATCCGCCGCTACTGCCACATCGGCACCGGCAACTACAACCCGAAGACCGCGCGGCTGTACGAGGACGTGGGCCTGTTCACCGCGGCCCCGGAGCTCGGCGCGGACCTCACCGACCTGTTCAACACGCTGACCGGCTACTCCCGCAAGACCGAGTACCGGAATCTGCTGGTGGCGCCGCACGGGATCCGCTCCGGGATCATCGAGCGGATCGAGGGCGAGGTGGCCGCCCGCCGGGCCGGCGACACCCGGGCGCGCGTCCAGCTCAAGGCGAACGCCCTGGTCGACGAGAAGGTCATCGACGCGCTCTACCGCGCCTCGCAGGCCGGTGTGCCGGTGGAGGTCTTCGTGCGTGGGATCTGCGCGCTGCGTCCGGGCGTTCCCGGGCTGAGCGAGAACATCACCGTCCGCTCCATCCTCGGCCAGTTCTTGGAACACTCGCGGATCCTCGTGTTCGGCGCCGCCGAGGAGTACTGGATCGGCAGCGCCGACATGATGCACCGGAACCTCGACCGCCGCGTCGAGGTGATGGCACAGGTCCGTGATCGGCGGCTGGCCGCCGATCTGCAGGACATTTTCGACTCGGCCTTCGATCCGCGCACCCGGTGCTGGGAACTGCAGCCCGACGGATCCTGGACCGCGTCGCCCGCGGCCGGCGAGGAGGTGCGCGACCACCAGCGCCGGATGATGAATCGTCCACGGCGCCTGCTGGATTCGGGTTCCGGCGCATGAGTTCAGCCACCCGCACCGTGTGGGCCGCCGGAGCGGTGCTCTGGCGGATCTCCGCGGCGGGCAAGGTCGAGGTCGCCGTCGTACACCGCAAGCGGTACGACGACTGGTCGCTGCCCAAGGGCAAGGCGCACGACGGCGAACTGCTGGTGGCCACGGCCGCCCGAGAGGTGACCGAGGAGACCGGGCACGACGGCCGTATCGGCCGGGCACTGGAAACGGTGAGCTACTCGCTCAAGCCCGGGGTCCGGAAGAAGGTCGCCTACTGGTCGATGGAGTCCACCGGTGGGCGGTTCGTCGCCAACCACGAGACCGACGACATCCAGTGGCTGTCGGTGGACGGCGCGCAGCGCACCGTGTCGTACGGCGCGGACCGCAAGGTGCTGAAAGCCTTTGCCGCACAAGATGTCCGGGACCTGCACCAGTTGGTCGTGGTCCGGCACGCCAAGGCCGGTCGACGCACCCGGTTCTCCGGCGACGACACCCAGCGCCCGCTCGACGACGAGGGTGAGGCGCAGGCCGAGGCCCTGGTGGGAGTGCTGGGCCTGTACGGCGTGCGGCACTTGCACGCCGCGGACCGGCTGCGCTGTGTGCAGACCCTGGTGCCGCTGTCACAGGAGTTGCGCGCGGACATCGTCGTCGAACCGGCGCTGACCGAGGAGGCGTACGCGGCCGATCCCGCCGAGGCGCGGGAGCGCCTGCGGACACTGGCGGCCCCGGTCGCCGGGGTCCGGGTGGTGTGCAGCCAGGGCCGGGCCATCGCACCGCTGCTCAAACGGTGGGCGGCCGACGACCAGGTCGAGCTGCCCGCGTCCCGCAATCGCAAGGGCAGCGTGTGGATCCTCACCCTGCGCGGGGAGACGCTGATCCAGGCCGACCACCTCCCGAGTCCGTTCCCGGGGAAGAACGGGCACTGATCCTCCGCTGAGCACTGAAGCACCCCCGATCCTTTCGTGATCGGGGGTGCTTCAGTGGTTCGGGATCAGGGCTTGGCCGGTGCGGACTTGGCCGGAGCCTTCTTGGCGGCCGTCGTCTTCTTGGCGGCCGTCGTCTTCTTGGCGGCGGTGGTCTTCTTAGCCGCGGTGGTCTTCTTCGCGGCGGTAGTCTTCTTCGCGGCGGTGGTCTTCTTCGCGGCGGTGGTCTTCTTCGCCGCGGTGGCCTTCTCGGCGGGTGCCGCGGTCTTCTTCGCCGCCGCGGTCTTGGCGGCGGTCTTGGTGGCCGTCGTCTTCGTGGGGGCCGCGGTCTTGGCGGCCCCGGTCGTCTTCTTCGCGGGCGCCGTCTTCTTCGCCGCGGAACTCTTCTTGGCGGGCGCCGTGGCCGCCGACTTCGTGGCCGCCGACTTGGTGGGAGCCGACTTGGCGGGCGCGGACTTCTTCGCGGCGGTCGCCTTCGTGGCGGCGGGAGCGGCCTTGGCCGCTGTCGTCTTCGTGGCCGACTTCTTGGCCGGTGTGCTCTTCTTCGCGGCCGTCTTCGTCGCCGCGGCACTCGTCGCCGCACTCTTCTTCGCGGCCGCCTTCTTGGCGGGCGCCTCGGGATCGGAGGTGCGCTTCACCGCGGACTCCCCCGCCTTCAGCTTCCGGCTGCCGGAGATGATCTCCTTGAATTTCGCCCCGGGACGAAACGCCGGGATCGACGTCTCGCGCACCTTGATCGTCTCGCCGGTGCGAGGATTGCGCGCGACACGCGGTGCGCGCCTGCGCTTTTCGAAGACACCGAAGCCGGTGATCGTGACACTCTCGCCCTTGCTGACGGCGCGGACGATGGTGTCGATGAGGGTTTCCACGGCTTCGGTGGCGGTCTTGCGGTCGGCATCGAGGCGCTTGGTCAGCTCTTCGATGAGTTGGGCCTTGTTCATGCGTTCCTCCGCGTGAGTTGAATCACCGGCCGCGCCGGTTAGTTCCACACGGTAAACGGCATACGCCCAAATCGTGGGCGCAACGCCGAATCCCTTACCACCCGAGCAAGTCTGGGTAAATACCGGGGTTCACCGGCGGACCGGGATTCGGCGTCGCCACTGCTAGGTGTACTTCCCCGACACGTTGTGAACATCTGAGGTGAAGTGAAGACCTCCGGGCAGGATGTGGGTTACCACACTGACATCAAGCCACGGAGGTCTTCATGGTCCACGCTAACGCACCCTTGACGCCGGAGGGCAGACGACGCCTGGCGGTGCTGATCGTCGAGGACGGTTGGCCGCTGCGGCGGGCAGCGCAACGGTTCCAGGTTTCCCTGGCCACGGCCAAGCGATGGGCCGACCGGTACCGCGCCGGTCAGGAGTTGACCGACCGTAGTTCCCGTCCCCAGACCTGTCCGACGCGTCTGAACCGGCGCACCGAGCGGCGGATCATCGGTCTGCGGTTCACTCGCCGCTGGGGACCACACCGCATCGCCTACCACCTGCGGCTTCCGCGTTCGACCGTGGGCAGGGTCCTGACTCGGTACCGGATGCCGCCGCTGGCGCACCTGGACCAGGCCACCGGGCTGCCGGTGCGCCGGCCCGCGCCCAAGAGGTACGAAGTCGACCGTCCCGGCCGGCTGGTCCATGTCGACATCAAGAAACTCGGCCGAATCCCTGACGGCGGCGGATGGCGGGTCCATGGACGCGGCTCGGCCCAGGACCTCAGAGCCGGGCGGCACCGTGACCAGGCTGCCCGCGGCGGCGCAGCAGGATCGCGGGGCTACCGGTACCTGCACCACGCCGTCGATGACCACTCGCGCGTGGCGTATTCGGAGATCCTCGATGACGAACGCAAGGAGACCGCGGCAGGGTTCTGGGAACGGGCCAACGCGTTCTTCGCCGAGATCGGAGTCACCGTGACCGCGGTGATGACCGATAACGGATCCTGCTACCGCTCGCGTGTGTTCGCCGCGGCCCTGGGCCCGAGTATCAAGCACAAGCGGACCAGGCCGTACCGGCCCCAGACCAACGGGAAAGTCGAACGCTTCAACCGGACGCTGGCCGCCGAATGGGCCTACGCCGCCCCGTACACCAGTGACACCGAACGCGCAGCGGCCTACCAGCACTGGCTGCACCACTACAATCACCACCGACCCCACACCGGGATCGGCGGCCTCGTCCCCTCAGCCCGCGTTCACAACCTCACGGGGAAGTACAGCTAGGCCGCGTCTCCTGAGTCTTCTCCGTAGGCATCGGTGGAGCCGCTGGGCGGCCGGCAAGGCGGAGGAGGGAGGCATAGCGGAGCTATACCGACCGACGATGACGCCGCCAGGCGTTCAGCGAGCGGGCCGCCGAGGACCGGAAAGAGACTCAGGAGACACGGCTCAGGGCAGGGTGACCGGCTTGAACGAGGGCCGCTTGCTCTCGAACTCGGTGATCGCGTCGACCTCACGCAGGGTGAGCCCGATGTCGTCGAGCCCCTCCATCAGCCGCCAGCGGGTGTAGTCGTCGATCTGCAGCGGCACGACGAGGTCGCCCGCGGTGACCGTGCGCGATTCGAGGTCGACCGTCAGCTCGAGGCCGGGTTCGGCGTCGAGTCGCTTCCAGATCAGTTCGACATCGCTCTGATCCACCTGTGCCGCAACGAGTCCCGCCTTTCCGGAGTTGCCGCGGAAGATGTCGGCGAAGCGCGAGGAGATCACCACGCGGAAGCCGAAATCCATCAGCGCCCAGACGGCGTGCTCGCGCGACGAGCCGGTGCCGAAGTCCGGGCCGGCGACCAGCACCGACCCCGAGTTCCACGGCTCGTTGTTCAGGATGAAGTCCGGATCGGTGCGCCAACCGGCGAAGAGGCCGTCCTCGAAACCGGTGCGCGTGACGCGCTTGAGGTAGACGGCGGGGATGATCTGGTCGGTGTCGACGTTGCTGCGCTGCAACGGGACTCCGATACCGGTGTGGGAGATGAAGGGTTCCATGATCGTCTTTCTTCGGTCGGTGTCAGGCGAGATCGGCGGGCGAGGAGAGTGTGCCGCGCACCGCGGTCGCGGCCGCGACGGCCGGCGACACGAGGTGGGTGCGGCCGCCCTTGCCCTGGCGTCCCTCGAAGTTTCGGTTCGACGTCGACGCGCAGCGGTCGCCCGGCGCCAGCTGATCCGGGTTCATCCCGAGACACATCGAGCATCCGGCCATCCGCCATTCGGCGCCGGCCTCGGTGAAGACCTCGCCGAGACCCTCCTCCTCCGCCTGCGCCCGGACCTTCATCGAGCCCGGCACCACCAGCATCCGCACCCCGTCGGCCACCTTCCGGCCGCGCAGCACCTCGGCGACGGCGCGCAGGTCCTCGATCCGGCCGTTGGTGCACGAACCGATGAACACGGTGTCGACCGCCACCTCACGCAGCGGCGTGCCCGGGGTCAGATCCATGTACTCGAGCGCTCGCGTCGCGGCCAGCGCCTCGGTCTCGTCGAGCATGTCGGCGGGGTCCGGCACGTCGGCGCCGAGCGGGAGGCCCTGTCCCGGATTGGTGCCCCAGGTGACGAACGGGGTGAGCGACGACGCGTCGATGTGCACCTCGCGGTCGAACACCGCGCCTTCGTCGGTGCGGAGGCTGTCCCAGTATTCGACGGCCGCATCCCAGTCGGCGCCCTTCGGGGCGTGCGAGCGGCCCTTGAGGTAGTCGTAGGTGACCTGGTCGGGGGCGATCATGCCGGCGCGGGCACCGGCCTCGATCGACATGTTGCAGATCGTCATCCGCGCCTCCATCGACAGCTTCTCGATGGCGGAGCCGCGGTACTCCAGGACGTGACCCTGGCCGCCGCCGGTGCCGATCTGGGCGATGATCGCCAGAATCAGGTCCTTGCCGGTGACGCCGGGCGGGAGCTCACCGTCGACGTTGATCGCCATGGTCTTGAACGGGCGCAGCGACAGGGTCTGGGTGGCCATCACGTGCTCCACCTCGGAGGTGCCGATGCCCATCGCGATGGCGCCGAAGGCGCCGTGGGTGGCGGTGTGGCTGTCGCCGCACACCACTGTCATCCCCGGCTGGGTGAGGCCCAGCTGCGGTCCGACGACGTGCACGATGCCCTGGTCGGCGTCGCCCATCGGGTACAGCCGGACCCCGAACTCCGCGCAGTTGCGGCGGAGGGTCTCCACCTGCAGCGCGGACACCTGATCGGCGATCGGGCTGAAGATGTCGACGGTCGGGACGTTGTGGTCCTCGGTCGCGATGGTCAGGTCGGGCCGGTGCACCGGGCGGCCGGCCACCCGGAGGCCGT
This sequence comes from Gordonia sp. PP30, assembly GCF_023100845.1. Taxonomy (NCBI): domain Bacteria; kingdom Bacillati; phylum Actinomycetota; class Actinomycetes; order Mycobacteriales; family Gordoniaceae; genus Gordonia; species Gordonia sp. PP30. The sequence goes on from NZ_CP095864.1 coordinate 3,103,504, forward strand.
CGAACGCCTGCGGGCTGGTCACCTCGTGCACCAGGTGCAGGTCGATGTAGATGAGGTCCGGTCCCACTTCGCCGTTGTCGTCGACCCGGCCGGGGACCACCACGTGGTCGTCCCAGACCTTCTCGGCCAGCGTGCGGGGCGCGCGGCGTGCTTCCGACTCAGTCATGAGCTCACTCGACTTTCTCACCGGGTCCGACGGCTTCGGGGCTGTCGCCGGCCGGACTGGCTATCTCAATATATGGACGGCTAATATCGCCGTATGGGAAATACTAGCGGAATCGGCGTGCTAGACAAGTCGGTCCTCGTTCTGCACACCGTCGCGGCCCAGCCGTGCAATCTCGCGGAGCTCACCGAAGCCACCGGCCTGCCCCGCGCCACTGCGCACCGGCTGGCCGTCGGCCTGGAGACGCACCTGCTGCTGACCCGTGACGCCACCGGCCGCTGGATCCCCGGACCCGCCCTGCGTGAACTGGCGGCCGGCGCCCCCGACGCGGTCCGGGAGGCCGGCCTGCCGGTGCTCCCCGGCCTGCAGACCGCGACCGGCGAATCGGTGCAGCTTTACCGCCGCGAGGGCGCCGAACGCATCTGCATCGCCGCCGTCGAACCGCCGACCGGTCTGCGCGACACCGTCCCGGTCGGCACCCGCCTCCCGATGAGCGCGGGCTCGGCCGCGCGCGTACTCGCCGCCTTCGCCGACCCGGCCGTGCGCGACGATCTCCTCGCCGACGCCGTCTACACCGAACGCCACCTCGCCGAGATCCGGCGCCGCGGCTGGGCCCAGAGCGCCGGCGAACGCGCCGACGGCGTCGCCAGCGTGTCCGCTCCGGTCTACGACCGGACCGGCGCCGTCGTCGCCGCGGTGAGCGTCTCCGGCCCGATCGACCGGATGGGCCGCCGCCCCGGCGAGCGCTGGGCCGCCGATCTCGTCGCCGCCGCCGAACGGATCGGCGCGCGACTGTAGTCCCCCGCGGGGGTGGTCCACGCCACTCTCCGCCGCCGCTGCGCTAGCGTCGGCCTATGGGAACCAACCAGCGCAGCCAGATCGTCATGTCCGACGACGAGATCGCCCGCTTCATCGAGCAGAACCGCACCGCCACCCTCGCCACCCTCGGCGCCGACGGCCGGCCGCACCTCGTCGCCATGTGGTACGGCGTGATCGACGGGGAACTCTGGTTCGAGACCAAGGCCAAGTCGCAGAAGGCCGTCAACCTGCGCCGCGACCCGCGCGTGACCGTGATGATCGAAGACGGCCTCACCTACGACCAGTTGCGCGGCGTCTCCCTCGAAGGCGTCGCCGAGATCTACGACGATCCCGACACCTGCCTCCGCGCCGGCATCAGCGTCTGGGAGCGCTACAACGGGCCGTACACCGACGACCTGCGGCCCGCCGTCGACGCGATGATGCACAAGCGCGTCGCCGTCCGTATCGTCACCGACCGCATCCGGTCGTGGGACCACCGCAAGCTGAACCTCCCGGAACTCCCGCTGTCCGGCTCTACCGCGCCGTACTACTCCTGAGCACCACTCCCGAGTCACGCTCCAGCGAAACTCGTCCTCCGCCGTAGACCGTCTTCGGTCCCCCACGGAGGACGAGTCCCGGTCGGCGATCCCGGCGGGGCCGCCACTCCTCGAGCCATTGCCGTCAGCGACAGCCGGAATGTACCCGCGACGATCGGAGAGGACGCGACAACCGCCCGTGTCGCTTCTCGACCGACTGTCGCGGCGCCCGACCGGGTGTCGCGTACGCGGGAGGCAGGGCTCGAATCACGGGCGGGCTCCGTCGCGGAACCTGTCCTGAGCACGCGTGACGGAACGGAGCGACGGCACGCGGTCGAAGGGCTCCTCCTCAAGACGGCACACTTCCCAAGGGCCCGACGGGACTCCGTCGCGGAGCCTGTCCTGAGCATGCGTGGCGGAGCGGAGCGACGACACACGGTCGAAGGGCTCCTCCTCAAATGCCCGTCTCTAGACGGCACACTTCCCAAGGGCCCGACGGGATTCCGTCGCTTCGCTCCTCCTCAAATCGCGGTGTTCGATATACGTAAAGGAATGTGGCCCCGGTTCGCTGTGCGAACCGGGGCCACATTCCTTTACGTACTCCCGACGGGATTTGAACCCGCGCTACCGCCTTGAGAGGGCGGCGTCCTAGGCCGCTAGACGACGGGAGCCTGGACTGCATTTGTTCAATTATGGTAGCCCCGACGGGATTTGAACCCGCGCTACCGCCTTGAGAGGGCGGCGTCCTAGGCCGCTAGACGACGGGGCCCTAGAACAACTGCTCTGGTAAAGCTTCTCGCCGAAGCGATCCGCTTTGCTGGGGTACCAGGACTCGAACCTAGAATGGCGGTACCAGAAACCGCTGTGTTGCCAATTACACCATACCCCAAGGGGTTTCCCGGACTTCGCTTCGCTGGTGCTCCGCGCAGTTCCGGACAACGGAGAAGAGATTACCAACACCCTCCCCCTCCCTCGCAAATCGGCTGGTCAGGACGCCGCGGCCGCGACCTCTCCGGCCTGTGCCAACCGTCGCAGCGTCCTCTCGCGGCCGAGGATCTCCATCGACTCGAAGAGCGGCGGGCTCACCGCCGCACCGGTCACGCCGACCCGCACCGGACCGTAGGCCTTGCGCGGTTTGAGCTCCAGGCCGTCGATCAGCGCCGCCTTCAGCGCCTCCTCCAGCGCGGGCGTGGTCCACTCGGCGACGCCCTCGCACGCGGCGATCGTCGCGTCGAGCACCGGCACCGCATCGGCGGTCAGGTTTTTGGCGGCGGACTTCTCGTCGAACGTGAAGTCGTCGTCGGACACGTAGGCGAACTTGATCAGGCCCCAGGCATCGCCGAGCACCTGCACGCGGGTCTGCACCAGGTCGGCCAGCGGGCGGAACACGGCGTCGTCGATCGGTTCGTCCAGGTGACCGTGCTCGACCAGGAAGTGCCGCAGCCGCCCGGCGAAGTCGGCCGGAGTGAGGCGCCGGATGTGCTCGGCGTTGATCGCGTCGGCCTTCTTCTGATCGAAGCGCGCCGGGTTGGAGTTGACGTTGCGCACGTCGAAGGCGGCGATCATCTCGTCGAGAGTGAAGATGTCGTCGTCGCCGGAGATGCCCCAGCCGAGCAGCGCCAGGTAGTTGAGCAGCCCCTCCGGGATGAAGCCACGGTCGCGGTGATGGAAGAGGTTCGACTCGGGGTCACGCTTGGACAGCTTCTTGTTGCCCTCGCCCATCACGAACGGCAGATGCCCGAACTGCGGCACCGCGTCGGCCACACCGATCTCGATCAGCGCACGATAGAGCGCGATCTGCCGCGGCGTCGACGCGAGCAGATCCTCCCCGCGCAGCACGTGTGTGATCTTCATCATGGCGTCATCGACCGGGTTGACCAGCGTGTACAGCGGATCACCGTTGCCGCGGGTGAGCGCGAAGTCGGGCACCACACCGGCCTTGATCGTGGTCTCGCCGCGGACCAGGTCGGTCCAGGTGATGTCCTCGTCGGGCATGCGAAGCCGGATCACCGGGTTGCGGCCCTCGGCGCGGTGCGCGGCGCGCTGCTCGTCGGTCAGGGTCCGGTCGTAGTTGTCGTAACCGAGCTTCGGATCGCGGCCGGCCTCCCGATGCCGGGCCTCGACCTCCTCCGGCGTCGAATACGCCTCGTACGCGAAGCCGGCCTCCACCAGCCGGTCGACGACGTCGAGGTGCAGCTGCTTGCGCTCGGACTGCCGGTACGGACCGTACGGGCCGCCCACCTCGGGCCCCTCATCCCAGTTCAGGCCCAGCCAGCGCAGCGCGTCGAGGATCGCCTCGTAGCTCTCCTCGCTGTCCCGCGCGGCGTCGGTGTCCTCGATGCGGAAGACGAAGGTCCCGCCGTCGTGACGGGCCTGCGCGAAGTTGAACAAGGCGGTCCGGGCGAGCCCGACATGCGGGGTTCCGGTGGGCGAGGGACAGAAGCGAACACGGACGGTCATGCAGGTCAGCGTAGTGGAACGGCGGAATCGCCGGACACCGGGGAGTGCCCGGCCGGAGCCCCCGATCTTGCCTAGTTGTTCTAGTTAAATTAGAATTAACGACATGTTGTTCCGTATCCGGCCGAACAGCGACGCGCCGATCTTCGCGCAGATCGCCGATTCCGTCCGCACCGAGTCGTGCGCCGGCCGGCTGGCCCCCGGCGACCGGCTGCCACCGGCCCGCGAGGTGGCCGCCGCCCTGGAGGTGAACATGCACACCGTGCTTCGCGCCTATCAGGATCTCCGCGACGAGGGCCTGGTGGAGCTGCGCCGCGGACGAGGCGCGGTGATCACCGAGGCCGCCGACCGTCTGCGCTCACTCGACCGCGACATCCGCGCCCTCACCGCCAAGGCCGCGACGTTGCACATCAGCCCCGAAACCCTGTCCGCCCTCGTGAAGGAGGCCTCGCATGTCCCCGAATGATCCGGCCCGGCGCACGCTGACCGACGACGAACTGGCACGACGACGACCGCTCATCGCGTTCGTCACCGTCGCCGTGGTGATCCCCGCCCTCATCGTCGGCGTGGCCACCATCGTGCAGATCTCACTGCTCGGTTCCCTGCCCGCCGACATCGCCGTGCACTGGAATCTGCACGGCGATCCCGACCGCCGGCTGCCGGCCTGGTCGGCGCCGCTGGTCACCGCCCTGCTCGGCTTCGGCCTGATCGGCTTGACCGCGGGGCCCGCGGTCAAGCCGATCGCCGAGGGCGACGCGGGCGCCGTCTACCGGCTCCTGGGCGGGGTCTCCCTCGGATCGTCGATCCTGGTCGCGATCGCCTTGACGGGCAGCGTCTGGTACCAGACCGGCGACGACGCCTCGGTGCCGATCGTGACCGTCGTGGCGGTCGCCGGCCTGCTGGCGGTGGCCGTCGGCGCCCTCGCCGGCCTCCTGCTGCCGCAGGCGCCGCGATCCCACCGGTCGGTCGCGGTCGATCCGCTGCCGCTCGAGGCCGGGGAGAACACGGTCTGGCTGCGGACCACCACCGCGTCGCCCAGCCTCCTCGCCATCACCGTCGCCGGATTCGTCGTGGCGCTCCTGACCACCCTTTACAGCTGGGCCGACGGTCAGCGCGCCGCGATCGTCATCGGTGCCGCCGTGATCGCCGTCGCCATCGTGGTGGCCGCGGTGGCGACCATCGCCTTCCGGGTCCGGGTCTCCGCCGACGGCCTGCAGGTCCGTTCCCTGGCCGGCTTCCCGCGCCTGCACGTACCGCTCGATGAGATCGTCGACGTCCGGGTGAACTCCGAGGTGCACCCGATCGGTGATTTCGGCGGCTACGGCATCCGGGTGACCGCGCGGCGCACCGGCGTGGTGCCGCGCGCGGGCGAGGGCATCGTCGTCGACCGCACCGGCGATCGGGAGTTCTGCGTCGTCGTCGACGACGCGGTGACCGGAGCGGCGCTACTGGCCGCTCTGGCCGACCATGCGAAGGAAGTCGATCAGTAGCTCGTTGACGGTCTCCGGGCGCTCCAGGTAGCCGAAGTGACCGGTGCGCTCCACCTCCTCGTAGCGCGCACCCGGGATCGCCTCGGCCACCTCGCGGGCCAGGAACACCGGCAGCGTCCGGTCGTCGGCGAACCCGACCACCATCGTCGGCCGGGTGATCTCCCGGTACGCCGCCAGCCGGTGCTCCTCGCGCTCGTGCAGGGCCAGCTGGGCCCGCACCCCGGCGCTGCGGGCCTGGCCGCCGAAGCCGATGATGTCGAGCCAGTCGCGCGCGCTCCGGTCGTCGGCGAGGGTGGCCGGTGACAGATTCAGGTGCGCGGTGACCGCCGCGTAGTACTCCGGCGGCAGTTCGATCCCGAGGTCGTAGAGGGCGCGCTCGCCGTGCGAGAAGGCGTCGAGCATCGGGGTGGACCGGCCGTAGGTCGCGAGCATCGCCGCCCCGCGCACCAGATCGGGGCGGGCCAACGTCAGCTCCTGGGTGATCCGCGCGCCGAGCGACGTGCCGACCACCAGCGCCGGCCCGGCGCCGAGATGCTCGATGAGCGCCGCGGTGTCGCCGACCATGTCGGCCAGGGTGAACCCCTCCGCGCATTCGCTGGTCGGCGCGATGCCGCGGTTGTCGAAGGTGACCACCCGGAAGCCGGCGGCCAGCAGCGCGGGCTGCTGGTGCGCGTGCCAGACCCGCCCGGGACTGCCGGTGCCCATCACCATCACGACCAGCGGGCCGGACCCGGCGTCGGTGTACGAGAGGGAGATGCCGTTCAGCGGCACCGACACCGGCCGGGCCTGCGCCGGCCGGGTCACTTGTCGACCACGGGGTTGCTGAGCGTCCCGATCCCCTCGACGGTCACCGCGACGGTCTGCCCCGCGGTCATCGGGCCGATCCCGGCCGGGGTGCCGGTGAGGATCACGTCGCCGGGCAGCAGCGTCATGACGCGCGAGATCCACTCGACGATCTCGCCGACGCTGTGCAGCATCAGCGAGGTCCGCGACGACTGGCGGGTCTCACCGTCGAGTGTGGTGGAGATCGCCAGGTCGGACGGGTCGAGCGCGGTCTCGATCCAGGGACCGAGCGGGCAGAACGAGTCGTAGCCCTTGCCGCGCGTCCACTGCCCGTCGGCCTGCTGCTGGTCGCGCGCGGTCACGTCGTTCGCGACGGTGTACCCCAGGATCACGCTCGCCGCTTTGGCGGCGGACACGTCCTTGCAGGGCCGCCCGATCACGACCGCCAGCTCACCCTCGTAGTCGACCCGGTTCGACGACGGCGGGCACACGATCGGCGCCCCGGGACCGATGATCGACGTGTTCGGCTTCAGGAAGATCACCGGGTCGGCGGGCGGTTCCGAGCCCATCTCCGCGGCGTGATCGGCGTAGTTCTTGCCGATGCAGATCACCTTCGACGCGAGGATCGGCGCGAGCATCCGCGTCTCACCGAGCGGCCAGGTTCGCCCGGTGAACGTCGGTTCCCCGAAGGGATGCTCGGCGATCTCCCTGGCGACCTCGGCGCCCTCGTCACCTTCGATGGCGACGAACGCCACCCCGTCCCGGCTTGCGACACGCCCCAATCTCATGGGGCCAGATTAGGGCATGTCGCCCGCTGCTTTCCCGAGGCACCGGCGGATCCGCCGGACCGTGCCCCTGCCTCGTCGGACCGTTCGCCACCTGTACTACAATGTGAAACATTAGTTTCATTATTTGAGATTCTGGCCGTGCCAGTGGAAGGAGCCAGGCCATGACGATCGAGGCGGCGACGCTCTCCACCCGGCGCCGATGGGCCATTCTCGTGTGCGCACTGGTGGCCGCGATGACGACCACCGCCGCCACCAGTGGCTTCGCCTACGTGATCCCGGCCCTGCACGACGGCGGCATGTCGCTGAGCTCGGCGGCGACCCTCGCCGCGGTGCCCACGGTCGGCCTCACGGTGGCGATCATCGCGTGGGGTCTGGCGCTCGACCGGTACGGCGAGCGGCGCATCCTGCTGGTGTCGATACTGATCACGCTGGCCGGCACCATCGGCGCGGTGGTCGCCGTCGCCACCGACGCGGGCACCGTGGCGCTGGGCGCGGCGCTGCTGGTCGGCGGTCTGGGATCGGGTGCCGCCAACGGCGCGAGCGGACGCATCGTGGTCGGGTTCTTCCCGGCCGATCAGCGCGGCACCGCGATGGGCGTGCGGCAGATGGCGCAGCCGCTCGGCATCGCGGTCCTGGCACTGACCGTGCCGGTCATCGCCGCGACGGCGGGCGTGGCTGCGGCGCTGGCGGTCCCGGTCGCGGTCACCGCGATCGGCCTGCTGGCGGTGTACTTCGGCATCGTGGATCCGACGCTGCCGACGTCTGGACCGGCCGCCGCCCCGGCCGGCAATCCGTACCGGTCGAGCGGATACCTCTGGCGGATTCACGGCTTCAGCGTGCTGCTGGTGATCGGTCAGTCCATGCTGTGGACCTTCGTCCCGGCCTGGCTGATCACCGGCCACGGCTGGACGCCGCTGAGCGCGGGCGTCCTGGTCACCGTGACCCAGGTGTTCGCGGCCGGCGGGCGGATCGCGGCCGGCCGCGCCTCCGATCTGTGGGGTTCCCGGATGCGGCCGGTGCGGGTGATCGCGGTGGCCGCGGCGCTCACCATGGCGGCACTCGCGGTCGCCGACCAGTTCGGCAGCGTCTTGGCCCCCGCGATCATGGTGCTCGCCACCATCGCGACCGTCGCCGACAACGGCCTGGCGTTCACCGCGATCGCCGAGTGGGCCGGACCGTCGTGGAGCGGCCGGGCGCTCGGCGTGCAGAACACCGCGCAGTACGTGACCATCGCGGTCACCACCCCGATTCTGGGCACGATGATCGAGCGCCTGGGCTATCCGGCGGTCTTCGGGATCGTCGCCGCCGCACCGATTCTGGCGCTGCCGCTGATCCCCCGCGACCCGCGGCCCCGTGAGGAGCCGGTCGACGTGCCGGGTGAGCGTTAACCGACGGCGGAGCCTTCGAGGACGAGCCGACCAAGGGGTCGTTTCGACTCGGCACCTCGCCCTATCGGGCTCGGTGTCGGCTCAACGGGCTGGTACCAGCCCGTTGAGCCGGTCAAGCCGCTAGGCGCAGACCGTGTCTCTAATAGATCGTGGCCGGCGAGTGAGTCGGTTGAGGGATGCTGGTAGGGACTGCTGCACGTTTAGGTGACAGGTTGTAGTCACGCTGCGAGAGCGACGCTGTTGGTCATGATGGTCTCGAATTCGATGGGCGTCAAACGGCCGAGGCGGGCTTGCCGGCGGCGGCGGTGGTAGGTCCGCTCGATCCAGGTGACGATCGCGGTGCGCAGCTGTTCTCGGGTGGTCCAGGAGCGGCGGTCGAGGACGTTCTTCTGCAGCAGCGCGAAGAAGCTTTCCATAGCGGCGTTGTCTCCGCTGGAGCCGACTCTTCCCATGCTTCCGACCATGCGATGACGGGTCAAAGCGCGCCGGAATTTGCGGCTTCGGAATTGAGACCCCCTGTCCGAATGCACCACACAGCCGGCGACATCGCCGCGCATCGCGACGGCGTTCTCGAGCGCTCGGACGGCCAATCGGGCCCTCATCCGAGAGTCGATCGAGTACCCGACGATCCGGCCACTGAACGCGTCCTTGATCGCGCAGAGGTACAGCTTGCCCTCCGCGGTCGGGTGCTCGGTGATGTCGGTCAGCCACAGCTGGTTCGGTGCGTCCGCGGCGAACACGTGCCGTGTCCGGCCGTGCTCGTCGACGACGGCGCAGAGGTCGTCGTGCACGGGCGGGCCGGGCTTGCGAGCCTTGCTGCGCTTGGGTTTGCCGAACGCGCTGAACCAGCCGTTCGTCGAGGCGATACGCCACGCAGTCCGGTCCGCCATCGCCTCGCCGTTGCCGCGGGCCTCGTCGGCCAGGAGCCGGTGCCCGAACTCAGGGTCGTCCCGGTGGGCGTCGAACAGAGCGTTCGCGCGATAGGCCTGCACCACCTCGCTCGGGGTGATGGGGTTGGCCAGCCACCGGTAGTAGGGCTGGCGGGAGAGCTTCAATACCCGACACGTCACCGTCACAGGAACCCCTGCGGCGGCGAGCTCGGTCACGAGCGGGTAGAGCCTTTTCCCAGCAGATTCGCCTGCGACAGATACGCCGCCGCACGGCGCAGCACCTCGTTCTCCTGCTCGAGGAGCCGGTTCCGTCGGCGCAGCTCACGGATCTCCGCGGACTCGGTCCGAGACTGACCCGGCCTGGCGCCCTCATCGATCTCGGCTCGACGCAACCACTTCTGCAACGTCATCGGATGGACCCCGAAGTCTTTCGCGATCTGCTCGATCGTCACTCCAGGTTCACGGTTCTGAGCGACGCGAACCACGTCGTCACGAAACTCGGACGGGTAGGGCTTGGGCACGATGGCCATCCTTCCAGGCCCACCCTCCCAGGCAAGCCAGATCAGATGTCACCTAAACGTGCAGCAGTCCCTTTGCGGTTGACCGGCACCGACCGATAGCGGACGACCCGTCCCTGTCGAAAGTGCTGGACATGAGTCAAGGGAGGTCCGCTGTGACCAGTATTTCAGAACGGTATGACTACGTTGTGGGCGTAGACACCCACGCCAAAAATCATCTGTACGCGATCATCGACGCCAGAACCGGTGCGGTGCTCGCCCGGCCGGAGAAGTTCACCGTCACCAGCGCCGGTTTCACCAAGGCGCTGGCCTGGATCGGCCGTCACACCGCCGGCGCCCGGGTGCTGGCCGCGATCGAGGGCACCAACTCCTACGGCCGTACCCTGGCGCAGGCCGCCGGCACCGCCGGCGTGGCGGTGACCGAGGCCCGGGCGTCATCGAAGAAGGCCCGCCGCGGCACCGGCAAGACCGACGGCCTCGACGCGATACGCGCCGCCCGATCGGTCCTGGAACGCTCCCTCGCCGAACTCACCGAGCCACGCCAGGGAAAAACGCGTGCTGACCTGCAAGTTCTGCTGATCTCCCGGCGTCAGAAGTCCCGGCAGAAGACGGCGACGATCAACACGCTGAACGCGATCGTGCGGACCCTGGGCCTGGTGGCAGACACCGGCAAGAAGCTGACAATGACCCAGATCCGAGCCATCGCCGACGGCGGCCTCACCGGCTCCGGGCACTCAGCGATCGCCGTGGCAGCGGCCACCGATCTGGCCGACGAGATCATCGAATGCCACAAGGCCCTGGCGGCCAACGAGCGGCGTCTGCGCGCTGTCGTGGCCTCCTGGCGGCCCGAGCTGCTCGCCGTCGTCGGCGTCGGGCCAGTAACGGCCGCCCGCATCCTGACGGTCTGGTCGCACCCGGGCCGGTTCGCCAGCCAGGCCCACTTCGCCTCGATCGCCGGAGCCAGTCCCGTACCGATCGGCAGCGGCCAATCACTGGCGTGGCGACTGAACTACGGCGGCGACCTGAACCGCCCCGGCATGTCCGGAGACTTTCTAGTTTGAGACCTCGACGAGTGTCGGGGTCGGTTGTTGAGCGTAGTGCGCAGTCTCCATCTCTGCTGGCGGGATGTCGCCGCAGTACTCGTAGAGCCTTCGGTGGTTGAACCAGTCGACCCACTCCGCGGTGGCGACCTCGACCTGGTCGACGGTGCGCCACGGGCCTCTGGCTTTGATCAGCTCGGTCTTGTAGAGCCCGTTGATCGACTCGGCCAGCGCGTTGTCATAGGACGATCCGACAACCCCCATCGAGGGACGGATTCCGTCAGCGGCGAGCCGCTCGCTGTAGGCCACAGAGGTGTACTGGCTGCCGTGGTCGTGATGCTGGACCACCCCGGCCACCGGCCGGCCCTCCCGCTGCCGTGTCCACACAGCATGGTCGATGGCGTCCAACACCAGCTGAGAGGTCATCGATGTCGACGACCTCCAGCCAATGATCCGACGCGCGTAGGCATCGATCACGAACGCCACGTAGACCCAGCCGGCCCACGTCGACACGTAGGTGAAGTCGGCCACCCATAGCCGGTCCGGCGCCAACGGCGCGAACTGACGTCCCACGAGGTCACCGGGATGCTTCGCCTTCGGATCAGCGATCGTCGTGCGCTTGACCTTGCCCCGGATCGCGCCACGAAGACCGAGGTCGCTCATCAGCCGTTCCACCGTGCACCTAGCGATCGGCTCGGCATCAGCGGTGCGCTCCCGGTTGAGCTGAAGCCAAACCTTCCGGGCTCCGTAGACGCCGTAGTTCTCGGCATGAACCTTGGCCACCTTCGGCCTCAACTCCTCATCCCGCACTTCACGCTTGGACGGCTTGTGGGAGCGGTGCTCGTAGTAGGTCGCGGGGGCGATCTTGGCGCCCAGCTCGGTGAGCTGGTCACAGATCGACTCGACACCCCATCGCAGACCTTCCTCGTGCTGGTCACCGACGTGCTCGTCGATATACCGCACGATCAGCGCTGTGGCCGGTCGAGTTCGGCCGCGAAGAAAGCCGATGCGCTCTTGAGGATCGCGTTGGCCCGCTTGAGCTCGGCATTCTCGCGCTTCAACCGCTTCAGCTCCGCTGACTCCTCACTCGTCGTCCCAACCCGCTGCCCGGCATCAACCTCGGCCTGACGACACCACTTCCTCACCGTCTCAGGCGTCCCGATCCCGAGCAGCGTCGCGACCTGCCTCATCGCCGCCCAGTCCGACTCGTGGTCGGCCCGGATCTCGCCAACCATCCTGACCGCCCGCTCACGCAGCTCGGCCGTGTACCTCTTCGACGTACTCCCTGCCATGACTCCATCCTTCCCAAGGAACGGAGTCTCCGGACATGCCGGGGCGGTTCACACCCACGGAACCAGTAACCAGTCTCCCTCGACCGACTCACTCGCCGATCACCACCTATTAGAGACTCGCCCCTCGCCCCTGCGGGGCTCGGGGCGGCTCAACGGGCTATGGGCTCGGGGCGGCTCTACGGGCGGGGCTCGGGCCGGGTCACCGGAGGACGAAACCGGCGCCGAGCGGGTCGTCCGGGTCGAGTTCGAACTCGCTGCAGCCGGTCCGGTAGGCCATGCCGGTGACCTGCGGAATCACCGCGGAGAATCCCTCGGCCACGGTCTCCTCGACGATCGTCGCGTGGAAGCGGGTGCCGACGATCGAATCGTGCACCAGCGTCTGGCCCGGTGCCAGCGCGCCCTGCGCGGCCAGCACCGCGACGCGGGAGCAGGTGCCGGAGCCGCACGGTGAGCGGTCCACCTCCCCGTCGGCGAAGATCGTGACGTTCCGCTGGTGCGGATCGCCGGACTCCGTGGCGGGAAGGTCCTCGTAGATGATGGTCCCGTAGATGCCGCTCAGCCGCGGGTCGCCGGGGTGCCGGGCCAGCGGGGTGTCGTTCAGCTTCCACTTGATCTCACGGCCCAGCGCGATCAGATCCTGGTAGTGCTCCGGTGTCACAGCCAGGCCGACGCTCGCCGCATCGAGGTGCGCGTAGATCGCGCCGCCGAAGGCGATGTCGACGGTGAGCGGTCCGCGCGAGGTGTTCACCGTGACGTCCGCGGCCAGGCGGTAGCTCGGGACGTTCACGAAGTCGACCGCCCCGATGCGGTCGCCGTCGGAGTGCACGCGGGCGGTCACCCGGCCGGACGGCACGTCCACCACCACGTCGGTCACTCCGGTCGGCGACGGCGCGACGAGCCCGGATTCGACCGCCCACACGCCGAGCGCGATGGTGCCGTGACCGCAGGCGGTGGAGAACCCGTCCTTGTGCCAGAACAGCACCCCGAGGTGCGCGCCGTCGTCGTCCGGCGGGGTGAGGAAGCCGCCGTACATGTCGGCGTGTCCGCGCGGCTCGAAGCACAGCAGCTTCCGGAGGCCGTCGACGCCGGCGTCGTCGACGGCGGAGACGCGGCGGTTCGCGACGGTGTCCCCGTCGATCGGCACGGGCGGCTCGGCGACGATCCGGAACGGCTCCCCCGCGGTGTGGTAGTCGACGGTGCGGACCGGGCGATTCGATGGTTCGGTCATGATCAGATCAGCCCGTCCGACAGGTGGTTCGGGGTGCCGAAGCGGTGCGCGGTGATCGAGACGGCCTGCTCGTGCAGGTGCGGCAGCATCTCGACGCGACCGGCCGAGACCACCTCGCCGCCGTAGACGGCGATATCCGGCTTTCCGTCGGTGGCCTCGTACACCGCCGCCACCTGGGCCTCCCGCGAGGGACCGGCGACGATCCGGATCCGGGCGCTCGCGTCCGCGCCGTCCCGCGCAGCGAGGGCCCGCAGGTGATCGGCCCAGCCCGCCTCGTCCTGGTAGCGCAGTTCGACGCCCGCGGCGCGCAGCGCCGACTGGACCGCCTCCGGCAGGGCGAGCGGCGTGCTGACCGTCGGGCGCCCGCCCGCGGCCAGCCCCGCCCCGACGACGCGCAGCAACTGGTGCAGCGGCGCGTCGGCGGCGGCCCGGATGGTCACCGGCACCGGCAGGTAGCGCAGCAGATTCCGCTCGACGCCCAGCTGCGAGGCGTCGCGGGCGATGCCGAACTCGTCGATCCAGGCGGCGGCGTCGGAGGCCAGCGCCGACGACAGCCACGACATGTCGGCACCGGTCACCCCGGCCTGCTCGGCCGCGGCGAGAAACGGGGCCGCGGCCGGTCGCGGCGCGTTGGCCCCGGCGGTCACCGGAGCGTCGACCCAGTCGACCAGACCGTGCAGGTAGTTGGGCCCACCGGCCTTGGTGCCCGCGCCGATCGCCGACTTCTTCCAGCCGCCGAACGACTGGCGCCGCACGATGGCACCGGTGATGCCGCGGTTGACGTAGGCGTTGCCCGCCTGGATCCGCCGCAGCCAGGTCGCGAGCTCGTCGCGATCGAGCGAGTGCAGGCCGCTGGTGAGGCCGTAGTCGATCTCGTTGACGATGTCGATCGCCTCGTCGAGCGTCTCGGCGGTCATGATGCCCAGGATGGGACCGAAGTATTCGGTCTTGTGGTACTCCGAGCCGCGGCGCACTCCGTCGCGCACCCCCGGGCTCCACAGCCGGTTGCCGCCCTTCTTGTCCAGGGCGAGCGGGCTGTCGCTGTCGAGCGGTTCGGGCTTGAGCAGCCAGCTCTCCCCCGGGCCGAGCGTGGTGAGGCCGCGCAGCAGCTTGCCCGAGGGCGCGGTGATGATGGTGCCCATCTGCGTCTCGAGGTGCTCGGGGGTGCCGACCTTGAGCGAGGTCACGGCGTCGATCAGCTGGCCGCGGAAGCGCTTGGACCGCGCGACCGAGCCGACCAGGATCACCAGCGAGGCCGCCGAGCACTTCTGCCCGGCGTGCCCGAACGCGGAGAGCGCGACGTCCTTGGCGGCCAGGTCGAGGTCGGCCGACGGGGTGACGATGATCGCGTTCTTGCCGCTGGTCTCGGCGAGGATCGGCAGGTCACGGCGCAGCGCACGGAAGCTCTCGGCGGTCTCGTACGCACCGGTGAGGATCAGCCGGTCCACGCGCGGGTCGGCGACCAGCTCGGAGCCGAGCGTGCGGTCGGCGAACTGCACGAACTGCAGCACCTCGCGCGGCACCCCGGCCTCCCACAGCGCCTCCACCATCACCGCGGCGCTGCGGGCCGAGTTCGACGCCGGCTTGATGATCACCGAGCTGCCCGCGGCGAGGCCGGCGAAGACGCCGCCGGCCGGGATCGCGACCGGGAAGTTCCACGGCGGGATCACCGCGACCAGCTTGCGCGGCCGCGGCGCGGCGCCGTCGGTCTGCTCCAGCAGCTGGCCGAGCATGGCGTAGTAGTTGGCGAAGTCGATCGCCTCGGAGACCTCCGGATCGCCCTGGTCCAGGGTCTTTCCGCACTCCGAGCCCATCACCTCGAGCAGATCGGCGCGCCGGGCTTCCAGCCGTTCCCCGGCCCGGTACAGGATCCGGGCGCGCTCGTCGGCCGAGAGCGACTGCCAGTCGTCGGCGGCGGCCACACCCGCGGCGATCACCGCATCGAGAGCGGCCTCGTCGTCGACCATCGACGACGCGACGAGATCGGTGCCGAGCGTCGAGCCGACCATCCGGCCGGCGATGGCGCGTCCCCACGCCCGGTTGCCGGGCAGGTCGGGGTCGGTGTCGGGGGTGTTGTCGAACTCACCGCGGGCCCCGGCGGCGACCAGAGCGTCGGCGCGGGCCTGCGCCCCGTCGGCGTCGTAGTGGCCGCGGTCCTGGCGGCGGTTGGGCTCGGGGACCGCATAGTGCTGCCGGTCGCCGTCGGCGGTGATCGCCGCCAGGTCGTCGAGGGAGGCCAGGAAACGCGCCTTCTCCCGCGCGAACAGGCCGGCGTCGTCGCTCAGTTCGAAGACGGCCGACATGAAGTTCTCCTGGCTCGCGCCCTCCTCCAGGCGGCGGATCAGGTAGGCGATCGCGACGTCGAACTCCTGCGGATGCACCACCGGCGTGTACAGCAGCAGCGAGCCGACCTCGCGCTTGACCGCCTCGGCCTGCGCGGTCGCCATGCCGAGCAGCATCTCGACGTCGATCCCGTCCTGCGCGCCGCGCCGGGTGGCGAGCAGCCAGGCGAGGGCGACGTCGAACAGGTTGTGCCCGGCCACCCCGATCCGCACGTTCGCGACCCGGGCCGGGTCGAGCGCGAAATCGAGCACCGCCTTGTAGCTGGTGTCCGACTCCTGCTTGGAGCCCCAGGTGGCCGACGGCCAGCCGTGGATCGCCGCGTCGACGTGCTCCATCGGGAGATTGGCGCCCTTCACCACGCGCACCTTGATCGGCGCACCGCCGGACGCGACGCGGGCGGCGGCCCAGTCCTGCAGATCCATCATCGCGCCGAGCGCGTCGGGCAGGTACGCCTGCAGGACGATGCCGGCCGAGAGGGACGCGAACTCGGGCCGGTCCAGGATCTTCTTGAAGACCGCGATGGTGAGGCCGAGGTCCTTGTACTCCTCCATGTCCAGGTTGATGAACTTGCTCGGCGACGCCGATGCGGCACGCTCGAAGAGCGGGACCAGCTGTTCGGTGATCGACGCGACGGCCTCATCGAAGGCCCAGTGGTTGTGCGGCGCGACGGTCGAGGACACCTTGATGGAGACGTAGTCGACGTCCGGCCGGCCGAGGAGCTTGTGCGTCCCGGCGAGCCGGCGCTCCGCCTCGTGCTCGCCGAGGATCGCCTCGCCAAGGAGATTGATGTTGAGGCGGACGTCGTCGCGCTTGATCTTCGCGATCGCCGGACCGAGCTTGTCGTCGGAGGCGTCGATGATGAGGTGGCTGACCATCTCGCGCAGCACGCGCCGCGCGGTCGGCACCACCACACCCGGCAGCGACTGCGCCATCACCCCGCCGAGCGAGACCGCGCCGCGCATCGGTGCGGGCAGGAACTTCGGGGTCAGCGGCGCGAGGTTCTTCAGCTTCTTCGCCGCGGCCCGGCGGTCCTCCGGCCGCACCACGCCGTCGACGAATCCGACGGTGAAGTCCAGGCCGTTCGGGTCGCTGAGGACGCCGGTCAGCCGCTTCGCGGAGGCGTCGACCGGATACCGCTCGGCCTCGGTCAGCCAGCGCTGCACCAGCGCGATGGCGTCGTCGGCCAGGTCCTGGGGCCGTACCCGCGGCTGCGCCTCGATCGCGTTCGTCATGTCGTCCTCTTCTGTGCTCGGCATGTGCTCCCGCACACGTCCATCGGCCTGATGAAGCCATGGTCACCCCTGCCGCCAATGAAGCACAGCGGAATTATCTGTGCAATATCGTTAAGGAGAACCGAATGGTGAGACGACGATCGGAAGGCCGCCGATGCTGGAAGTGAAGAGGCTGCGTCTGCTGCGCGAGCTGTCGTCGCGGGGCACCGTGATCGCCGTCGCCGAGGCGCTCAACTACAGCCCGTCCGCGGTGTCCCAGCAGCTCTCACAGCTGGAGCGGGAAGTGGGCGTCCCGCTGTTCCAGCGCAGCGGGCGCCACCTGGCGCTGACCGCGACCGCCAAGTACCTCGCCGCCGAGGCCGACGATCTGCTCAGCCACATCGAACGCATCGAGTCGGGCATCCGGCGGCACCAGGGCACGGTGAGCGGCACCGTCCGGGTGGCCGCGTTCCAGACCGTGATGCTGGCGCTGCTGCCGCAGGTACTCGATCGGCTCCGCACCGAGCACCCGAACCTGCGCATCGACGTGGTGCAGCACGAGCCGGAGACCGCGCACTTCGAGACCTGGGCGCGCGGCTTCGATCTGGTGATCGCCGAGGAGTATCCGGGGCACGCCACGGTGCAGTTCAGCGGCCTCGACCGTCAGCCGCTGACCCGCGACCGGATTCAGCTCGCGGTGCCCGCCGGCCGACCCGAATTCGACGCGGTCGCCACGCTGGCCGATGCGGCCGGGCTGCCGTGGGTGATGGAGCCGCGGCGAGCGGCCTCCCGGCACTGGGCCGAACAACTGTGCCGCAGTGCGGGTTTCGAGCCCGACGTCCGGTTCGAGACGGCCGACCTGCAGGCCCATGTCCGGCTGATCGAGTCGGGGAACGCCGTCGCCCTCCTGCCCGGCCTGGTGCATGCCGGCCGCCGGCCGGAACTCCGGCTGGTGGACCTTCCGGGCGATCCCCTGCGGTCGGTGTTCACCGCGGCGCGGTCGTCCCAGGGCGACGACCCCGCGCTGTCCGCGGTCCGCGCCGCTCTCGCCGCCGAGGCCGCCGTCCTCGCCCCGTGAGGCCGGGCGTCCGCGCTACTTCTGTGCGTCCAGCGCCGCCCGCGCCTCCGCCAGCTGCTCGCCCCGGCGGACGTAGCGCACGAGGTAGAAGCAGACCACCAGGCCGATGACCGCCCCGATGATCACAACCCAGACGCTCGCGGCGCGGAACGCGGGTGCCTGGACGTCGAAGATCCGCTCACCGGCGTGCGCGGCGTTGCTGTCGCCCACCACCACCGACAGGGTCAGCAGATTGGGAATCGCCGCGAGCAGGCCCAGCACGGCGAAGATGATCGCCGGGATCTTGCTGCGCTTGACCAGACTGAGCCCGGCCAAGCCGAGGAAGATCAGCGTGAGCGCCATGCCGAAGGCGCCGATGAGCAGGCCGGTCGACGTCCCCCGCGCGAACGAACCGTCGACGGCATCGCCGATCCGGCCCGCCCACCAGCGCGGCAGGAACGCGGCCAGGATGAAGTAGAGCGCGACCAGCACCGCCAGGGCGATTCCCCACAGCAGCGCCACGTGCAGGCGATCGCGGGCCCGCTCGGCGAAGCCGGGCTCCGGATCCGGCGGCGTCACCGCCGTAGGTTCGTCCTGCGCCATCGGCGTATCCCTCCCCTTGACCTGCCCGGCCCGCGGCCCGCGTCGGGCATGAGGCGAGCGTATCGGATCGGAGCCGGGACCGGCGGTCTCACTCCGTACGGTGCGGTGGCCGGCGGCGGCCGCGAATCGTCGCATTGATGGCGGCCGCGGCGACGGGCGCGGCCTCGCGCAGTACCGCGATCTCCCGGCGCTGCGAGTCCGGGCCACCGTCGTCGGAATAGACGACGAGCAGGGCGTCGCCGCCGCGCCAGACGAAACCCTTGGCGCCCTTCAGCTTTCCGAACGACGCGACTCGATACCCCCAGCCGCCGAAGTCGCGGAACGGGTCGACCGGCACCACCTCGGCGCGCACCACGCGGTCCAGCGGGACCGTGATCCGCACCAGGCCCCACAGTCCGCGGAAGACGACTCCCGACGAATCCAGCCGCACCTCGACGCCGCCGCCGGACCAGCGCGCGGGCAGCGGCGGCGGATCGTCGCCGGCCGGCACGCTGCCGACCGGATCGAACGATCTGCCCGTCGGCCGCGAGGGCACCGACCACGCGGCGGCCGCGCCGAGCAGCAGACCGGCGATCAACGACGGCGCGATCACCCAGAACGGCATGTGCTCGCCCGCCGCGTCGGCCACCCCGCGCTGCGATCCCGCCACGAAGGTCATCAGGATCAGGACGAAGGCGGCGGTACCGCAACCGATCCCGGCGAGGAGACGCTGCGCGATCGACGGCACCGCGCGGATCAGGGTGACGAGGCAGAGCAGCACGCCCACCGCGGTGATCACGGCGTACGTCCACAACATGCCGGTCACCGAGGTGAAACCGTTCGGGGTGCGGCCGCTCCAGTGGGTGGCCACCGGGTCGGGGAGGTCGTGCCGCCAGGCCATGAGACAGCCGATCCCGGCGCCGCCGACCACGAGGGTCAGCAGCGCCGGGATCAGGACGCGAATCCGTTGTGCCACAGCTTCTCTCATCCGGGGGCCGACCCTTCGACTCGGGCCTCGGCTATCGCCTCGCCCCGGCTCAGGGAGCGGCGGTCACGCCCGGCTCAGGGAGCGGCGGTCACGCCCGGCTCAGGGAGCGACGATCAGACGAGGGCGAGGATCCGTTCGCCGACCTCGGTGGTCGAGCCGCGCTCGTCGCCGCGGGCGGCGACGTCGCGGGCGACCGCCGCCTCGATGCGGGCGGCACCGTCGTCGTCGCCCAGATGACGCAGCAGCAGGGCGACCGAGAGGATCGCCGCGGTCGGGTCCGCCAGGTTCTGCCCGGCGATGTCCGGGGCGCTGCCGTGGACCGGCTCGAACATCGACGGGTTGGCGCGGGTGGCATCGATGTTGCCCGACGCCGCCAGGCCGATACCGCCGGTGACCGCCGCCGCCAGGTCGGTGATGATGTCGCCGAACAGGTTGTCGGTGACGATCACGTCGAAGCGGCCCGGGTCGGTCACCAGGTAGATGGTGGCCGCGTCCACGTGGCAGTAGTCGGTGGCGACCTCGGGGAACTCGGCGGCCACCTCCTCGACGGTGCGAGCCCACAGCGAGCCGGCGAAGGTGAGCACGTTGGTCTTGTGCACCAGGGTCAGCTTCTTACCGCGCGCCTGGGCGCGGGCGAAGGCGTCGCGCACCACGCGCTCCACCCCGAACCGGGTGTTGACGCTGACCTCGGTGGCCACCTCGTGCGGGGTGTCCACGCGGATCGCGCCGCCGTTGCCGGTGTACGGGCCCTCGGTGCCCTCGCGGACCACGACGAAGTCGATCTTCGGGTCGCCGGCCAGCGGCGAGGCGACGCCCTCGAAGAGCGTCGACGGCCGCAGATTGACGTGATGGTCCAGGATGAACCGCAGCTTCAGCAGGAAACCGCGCTCCAGGACACCCGACGGCACCGACGGATCACCGATGGCGCCGAGCAGGATGGCGTCGTGCTCGCGGAGCGAGGCCACGTCGTCGTCGGTCAGCAACTCGCCGGTCGCGTGGTAGCGGCGGGCGCCGAAGTCGTACTCGGTGGTCTCCACCTCCGGGTGCAGCTTGCGGAGCACGGTCAGGGCCTGTCCGACGACCTCCGGGCCGATGCCGTCGCCGGGAATCACCGCGAGCTTCACGAGAAGTCCACCTGCTTGATCAGGGTGGCCGACACGGCCTGGCCCACGGCCTCGACCACCTCGGGATCCACGGTGCGGTCGACGCGCAGGATGGTGGTGGCGCCGGGGCCTTCCAGGTCCTGGGCCAGCGCGGCGGCGACGATGTCGACACCGGCGTTGCCCAGCAGGGTGCCGATCTTGCCGAGGCTGCCCGGCTGGTCGGTGTAGCTGATGATGAGGTTCTTGCCCTCGGCGCGCAGATCGAAGTTGCGGCCGTTGATGTTCACGATCTTCTCGACCTCGCGCGGCTCGGTCAGGGTGCCGGCCACGTTCACCTGGCTCCCGTCGGCGAAGACGGCCTTGACGTCGATCATGCTGCGGTGGTTCGGGCTCTCGCTCGCGGTGACCACGTCGTAGCTGACGCCGCGTTCGGCGGCGACGCTCGGCGCGTTGACGAAGGTGACCGGCTCGTCGACGACGGCGGAGAACAGGCCGCGGACCGCCGAGAGGCCGAGCACGTCGACCGGGCGGGCCGCGAGCTCGCCGCGGATCTCGACGATGATGTTGGTCGGCTGGCCGTCGGCGACGACGCCGACCAGCTGGCCGAGCTTGCGCGACAGGTCGAGCCAGGGGGCCACCTCGTCGTCCACCGGGCCGCCGGTGATGTTGACGGCGTCGGGCACGAACTGCCCGGACAGCGCCAGCTGCACGCTCTTGGCGACGTCGGTGCCCGCGCGGTCCTGGGCCTCGGCGGTGGAAGCGCCCAGGTGCGGGGTCACCACGACCTGATCCAGGTCGAACAGCGGCGAGTCGGTGCACGGTTCGGTCGCGAAGACGTCCAGGCCGGCGGCGCGCACGTGCCCGGAGGTGATCGCCTCGGCCAGCGCGGCCTCGTCGATCAGGCCGCCGCGCGCGGCGTTGACGATGATCACGCCTTCCTTGGTGCGCTTCAGCTGCTCGGCGCCGATCAGGCCGGCGGTCTCCTTGGTCTTGGGGAGGTGCACGGTGATGAAGTCGGCGCGCTCGAGGAGCTCGTCGAGGCTCACCAGCTCGATACCCAGCTGCGCGGCGCGGGCGGCCGACACGTAGGGGTCGTAGGCGATGAGGTGGGTCTCGAAGGCGCCGAGGCGGGCGGCGACCAGCTGGCCGATACGGCCGAGGCCGACCACGCCGACGGTCTTGTCGAAGAGCTCGACGCCGCTGAACGACGACCGCTTCCAGGTCTTCGCCTTCAGGGTCGCGTCGGCGGCGGGCACCTGACGGGCGGCCGACATCAGCAGCGCGACGGCGTGCTCGGCGGCGGAGTGGATGTTCGACGTCGGGGCGTTGACCACCATGACGCCGCGCTCGGTGGCGGCGGGGACGTCGACGTTGTCCAGGCCCACACCGGCGCGGGCGATGATCTTCAGCTTCGGCCCGGCGTCGAGCACCTCGGCGTCGACGGTGGTGGCCGAGCGGACCAGGATCGCGTCGGCGTCGACAACGGCCTCCAGCAGCTTCGGGCGGTCCGGACCGTCCACCCAGCGGACCTCGACGTCGCCGCCGAGTGCCTCCACGGTCGACGGGGCGAGCTTGTCGGCGATCAGAACAACAGGACGGCCGGGTGCGGTCACTATGGTTTCTCCAGATTCATCGGGTTCTTCGGTCCGGATGACGGCGGCGCGCAGAGACACGCGTCTGTCGGGACCACTTTAGGCGGCGCCACCTGTGCGGGCACACCCGCCCACCTGCGACTGTGGTGTGCGACACGGCGTGCCAGGTATATTGACCGCGGTGTCTCATTTCTGTCACAGCCCGATAGCGCTGTGCTTTCCGATGACGGGGATCGGCGAGACCTTCACATAGAGTGAGGCAGTCCCATGCTCCGGCCGCTGTGCCGGGGACAAGCGAGCGGAGTAGTTACATGAAGAAGACCATCCTGGTCTTCGCGGCGGTTTTCGCCGCGATCATCGCCCTGGTGGGCGTCGGACAGGGCACCGCGCAGGCCGCACCCCCGAAGACGGCGGTCGGCGGCGGTACGCCCATCCTGATCCTCAAGGGCGGCAACAACGCGGCGGCGTGCACCGTCACCGCCGTGGGCCGGCCCACCTCGGGCAAGCACCGCGGCGAGCTGATCGCCCTGACCGCAGGCCACTGCGGCAAGGTGGGCCAGCGCGTGCTGTCCGAGCAGTACCCGAACCGCGGTGACATCGGCAAGTTCGTCGTGAGCGACGACGACCTGGACATCGCCGTCATCCAGCTCTACCCGGACAAGGTCCGCCCGGTCCGCACCGTCGGCGGCGTCACCATCACCGGCATCAGCACCGCACCGGTCAACTTCCCGACCGTCATCTGCAAGGAGGGCCGCACCACCGGTCACACCTGCGGTGTCACCTGGTTCTCCGACAACGTCGCGCACTTCTCGCAGATGTGCGTGATCGAGGGCGACTCGGGCAGCCCGGTGGTCGTGGGCACCAAGCTGGTCGGCATGGTCAACGCCTACTACTTCGTCTCCTGCCTCGGCCCGGAGACCGGTACCAACATGAACGTCATCATGAAGCGCCTGAACCAGCACGGCTACGGCAACTTCCGCGTCGTCTGACCGACGCCGCACAGCAGACGACGAAGGGCGGTCCGGGGCTCCCCGGCCGCCCTTCGTCGTTTGCGTATCCGGTCACGGAGTTCTGCCGCGTCCCGCGGTCCGGGGCTCGAGGGCGGCGGTCAGCCGAGGAGGGCCTTCTCGGCGCCGATGGTGGTGTCGTCGCCGTGGCCCGTGTGCACGACGGTCTCGTCCGGGAGGCCGTAGAGACGATCGCGGATCGACTCCTCGAGCACCTCGCGGCTGGAGAACGACCGGCCGGTGGCGCCCGGGCCGCCGTGGAACAGGGTGTCGCCGGTGAACACGGCGCCCAGGTCCGGCGCGTAGAGGCACACCCCGCCCGGCGCGTGGCCGGGGGTGTGGATCACCGTCAGCGTGGTGCCGCCGACTTCGATCTCCTGCCCGTCGGCCAGGTCCGCGTCCCACGACCGGCCCGGGTGGGTGAGTTCCCACAGCGGCGCGTCGTCGGGATGCAGCCAGATCGGGGCGCCGGTCGCCTCGGCCAGCTCCGGCGCGTAGCGGACGTGGTCGTCGTGCGCGTGGGTGCAGACGATGGCGAGCACCTTCCGGTCGCCGACGACGTCCAGGATCTCGGAGACCGAGTGCGGGGCATCGAGCACGATGCACTCGGTGTCGTCGCCGATCACCCAGACGTTGTTGTCGACGTCGAAGGTCTCCCCGTCCAGGCTGAAGGTGCCGGACGTCACCGCGTGGTCGACGCGTGCCGGCATCAGAGGACCACCACCGAGCGCAGCACATCGCCGTGATGCATCTTCTCGAACGCGGCCTCGACGTCGCCGATGCCGATCTCCTCGGTGACGAAAGCGTCCAGGTCGAGCCGGCCGTTCCGGTACAGGTCGACGAGCATCGGGAAGTCCTTGCTGGGCAGGCAGTCGCCGTACCAGCTGGACTTGAGCTGCCCGCCGCGGCCGAAGACGTCGATCAGCGGGATCTCCGGGACCTTCATCTCCGGGTTCGGCACGCCGACCAGCACCACGGTGCCGGCCAGGTCGCGGGCGTAGAAGGCCTGCTTCCAGGTCTCCGGGCGGCCCACCGCGTCGACGACGACGTCGGCGCCCTCGGCGCCCGGGTAGTACTTGTCGCAGATCTCGGCGATGGCCTCGACCGGATCGACCTTCGACGAGTCGACGGTGTGGGTGGCGCCGAGTTCCTTGGCCTTCTCCAGCTTCTTGGCGTCGATGTCGACCGCGATGATCGGCATCGAACCGGCCAGCGAAGCACCGGCGATCGCGGCGACACCGACGCCGCCGCAGCCGATCACTGCGACGGACTTGCCGCGTCCGGCCTCACCGGTGTTGATCGCCGCGCCGAGGCCGGCCATCACGCCGCAGCCGAGCAGCCCGGCCGCGGCCGGGCTGGCCTCCGGGTCGACCTTGGTGCACTGTCCGGCGGCGACCAGCGTCTTCTCGATGAACGCGCCGATGCCGAGCGCCGGGCTCAGCTCGGTGCCCGCACCCTCGCCGTCGGCGATGGTCATCTTCTGCTCGGCGTTCTTCGAGTTGAAGCAGTACTTCGGCTCGCCGCGGCGGCAGGCGCGGCACTCACCGCAGACGGCGCGCCAGTTGAGGACGACGAAGTCGCCCGGCTCCACCTCGGTCACGCCCTCGCCGACGGTCTCCACGATGCCCGCGGCCTCGTGGCCGAGCAGGAACGGGAACTCGTCGTTGATGCCGCCCTCGCGGTAGTGCAGATCGGTGTGGCAGACACCGCAGGTCAGGATCTTCACGACGGCCTCGCCCGGCCCGGGGTCGGGCACGGTGATGTTGACGAGTTCCACCGGTGCACCCTTGGCGCGGGCGATGACTCCCTGGACGACCTGGCTCATAGATACCTCTCCTTCATGTGGTCATGGTTCATGATGTTGCATTATGTGATGCCTAGTTGCAGTATGTGCTGCCACCGGCGGTCTGTGCGGGAAACGGTCCGGTCAGCGTTTACCCGGCCGTAGCCCGCCGGGCAGTCGCACCTTCTTCTCCGGCTTCTTGTCGGCCGCCGCGACGGCGGCCGGCGCGGGCGAGGTGACCGGCGGCTTCCCGGCCGGCTTGCCCTGATCGGCCAGGGCCTGACCGGAGACCATGTGCGCCACCCGGCCCATGTGCCGCTGCACGGTGGCGATCTCCCGGACCGTCTGCTCGATGACGCTGCGCTCAATGGGGGTCAGCTCATCGAGGTCGATCAGGTCGTCCGGCGTCCGGCCCTCCTCGGTCTGCCGCAGCTGATGCTCGAGGCGGAGCAGCTGGAGCTCGTCGAACGCCTCGACGAGGCGGCGGGCGGACCGGTCGGACAGCACCTTGGACCCGGCGGCGACACGCAGCCGGTTCGTGGTGTGCAGTTCGGCCGAGCCGACGCTCAGGGCCGCCCAGCGTGCGACGTTCACGATGGGCAGCAGGCCGCGGGCCTTGATGTCGAAGGTCTCGCCGCGGCCGGTGATCCGGTCGCGCACCGACATCAGCCGGGCACGGCGCGAGAGCGAATCGATCAGCAGCAGTTCGACGGTCGCCGGGTGACTGTTGAAGTCGCTGAACACGCGGGCCGGTTCCGGCAGGCTCGGATCGCCGAAGATGGGCCGGGCGTCGACCATCAGGCACGCCATGATGGTGCCCTGGTTGGCCTGCGGGTTGGCCAGCCAGCCCTGCGCCGCCGCCCGCCACTGCGAATGCGTGCGGGAGAAGCCCTTGTGCGACGGGAACGCGCGATTGGCATCGATACTGATCCCGCACTCGGTGAGCACCTCACCCACCGCCGCGAACGCCTCCCGGTAGCTCGGGATCTCGTCTTCGTACTCGTCGGCGAAGGTGACCGCCGCATCGACGTCGGACGAGATCACCGCCTCGCGACGGCCGTTGCTGCCGAGGGAGAGCCACGTGAACGCATCGACGGACAGGTCGTCGCGCTCGGCGAAGACCAGGGTGATGGCGCGCCGGATGATCGAGTCGACGATCGCCGAGTTCACGGTGATCACACGATCGGCGGCCAGACCGCGCGCGAGCAGGTCGCCGAGCATCGCCGGCACCCGCCGGGCGTGGCGGATCAGGTCGGCGACGGTGTGGGACTGGCGGATCTGCTCGTTGATGCTGACGCCCGCGGTGGTGGGCGCGAGCATGAAGTCACGCTCCCCGACCGCGCCGACCAGCCGGCCGTCGTCGCCCTTCACCAGGAGGAATTCGACGTCGCGGTCGAGCATCTCGATCAGCGCGTCGCCGGTGGGCATGATGCGGGGCACCGTGGCGGCGGGGAACGCCATCACCTCGCCGGCCGGGGTCTGCCGGGACAGGCCCTCGGCGAGGACCCGGCGGCGCAGCGCCTCGTCGGTCACCAGACCGAATCCGCGATCCCCGGCATGCACCGCGGCGTACGGGAGCGCCCGTTCGGTCATCCGCCGCGCCACCTCGGTGACCGGCGTCGCCTCCCCCACCACCAGCGGCTCCTGCTGCACCAGGTCGGCGACGAGTGTGTAGATCGGCTGCGCGGCCTTGAGTCCGCGCACCCGCGTGATGTGCTCGGACAGGAACCGGGCGCCACCGCGCGAGGTGAACGCACCGATCGCCACATCGACCGGCAACCGCACCACGGTCGTCGCGGTGTCGGCGACCGCTCGCGGGCCGACCGGCTCCTCGGCGAGCACCGCGGTGAACCCCAGCGCCGCACCGCGCCGGTAGCGGTCGGCGGGTCCCTCGGCGACCCACCGAGTCAGCGGGCGAGAATCCGCCCGCCGCCTACGACGTGGCCCAGCGGCCGCGGGTCTGGCTGATGTGCTCGCGCAGCAGCACCTCGACGGCCGCCGGGTCGTGGGCCGCCAGCGCGTCGACGATGGCGTAGTGCTCGCGCGCCGACTCGGTCAGCTGGCCCGATTCGGCCAGACCCGCCAGGCCGAACAGCCGGGTGTTGGCGCGCAGTTCGGAGATCACCGCGACCGCGCGCTCATTGCCGGCGTACCCGAGGATGCGCAGGTGGAACGCGCGGTCGGCCTCGGTGTAGGCGACCAGGTCACCGGCCGCGGCGTTCTCCACGATCGCGTCGGCCAGCGCACGCAGCTCCGGGAAGTCCTCGTCCGGGATGGCGAGCGCGGCCTGCGCGGTGAGCACCGGCTCGATCAGCATCCGGAGTTCGGTGATGTCGTCGAGTTCGGCCTCGCCCACCTCGGTGACCCGATAGCCCTTGTTGGGCACGGTGGTGACCAGGTTCTCGCGCACCAGATCGAGCATCGCCTCCCGGACCGGTGTCGCCGACACGCCGAACCGCTCCCCCAGCGCCGGGGCCGAGTAGACCTCGCCCGGGGCCAGTTCACCGGAGACGATGGCCGCCCGCAGCGCGCGGGTCACCTGCTCGCGAAGACTGAGCGTCGCGAACTGGCGCAGATTGGTGATGTTCACCGTCGCCTCCGCCCCGCTCATTCGCTCGCCCCGGCCAGTTCGCCGACCGTGATCGGCGCGGCGATGGTGCGCTTGGCGACCGACGCCAGCTCCGGCGCGCCGGGCACACCGTCGCGGGCGGTGATGCAGGCGGTCGCGAAGCCGCAGACCCGGCCCTGGCACCAGCCCATCCCGGGCCGCGCGACGAGCTTGGCCAGGCGCGGGTCGTCGGCGCCGAGGTCGTCGTGCGCCGTGCACAGGTCGCCGTAGCTCACCTCCTCGCAGCGGCAGACGACGGTGTCGGACCGCAGCAGTTCGGGCCAGTGACCGGGCACCGGGTGCGCGGTGTGCATGGCGGCGGCGAAGCGCCGTCCGTTGCCGATCTTCCGGGTCAGCCGCCGCACCGCGCGGGCATCCGGCGCGGCGAATCCGAGGTCGTCGGCGACGGTCAGACCGGCCAGCTCCCCCTCGGCGAGGGCGAGGGCGGCGCCACCGACACCGGTGGCCTCACCCGCCACGTAGACGCCGTCGACGCCGGTCCGCTGCCGGTGATCCACGACGGCCACCAGCGATCCGTCGACGTCGACCCGGGTCGACGCACCGGCCGCGAGCACCAGCTCCATCGACGGGGTGAAACCCCAGCCGAAGGCGACCAGGTCGGCCTCGACGGTGCGCGCCGATCCGGGGATCACCCGGCCGGCGGCGTCCACCCGCGCCAGGCGGGCCGCGGTGACCCGATCGTCGCCGGTGATCTCGGTGACCACCGTTCGTGTCTTGTAGGGGATGCGGTGACGCGCGAGGTGATACGCGTATTCGACGCCCTCGAGGGCCTTGCTCGGCACGGCCGCCGCGTCGAGCGGCCGGCGGGACCAGCCGCGCACCACCCCGGCGGCCTCGCAGACCGCGACCACGTCCGCGCCGGCCTGGGCGAGCCCGGCCGCCACCGGAAGCAGGAAGGGCCCGGTCCCGGCCACCACCGCGCGGGTGCCCGCCAGGCTGCGGTTGGCCTTCAGCAGCGCTTGCACGCCGCCGGCGGCCATCACGCCGGGCAGGTCCCAGCCGGGCACCGGCAGCTGCCGGTCGTACCCGCCCGGGCACAGGATCACCGCGCACGCCGCGACGCACTCACCGCGTCCGGCACCGGCGAACGACCCGGTCAGGTGCAGGGCGAACCTCGACCGGTCCGCGGTCGGCGGCTCCAGGAACCAGACCTGCCGGGAGAAGTGCTCGTCGATCCGGCCGCGGCCCGGACCGTCGGTGTGCTGGGCGCGCAGCCGCGCGCGCAGCGCGGTGAACCGCGTCCACAGATGCTGTCCACGGCCCTCGTCGGCGACCGGAACGTTCTCATCGGGGTGCCGCCAGAACTGACCGCCCGGCTGGGCGGCGGCATCGATCAGCGCCACCCGCATGCCGGCCTCGGCGGCCGCGACCGCCGCCGCCAGTCCGGCGGGCCCGGCGCCGACGACCGCGACGTCGTACGTCTGCTGTTCAGTCACGCGAATCCACCTCCCGGATACCGCCGCTCTCGCAGGTCATGCCCGCACGCGCCGGAACCATGCACGCGCGCTGATTCGGCGCGCCGTCGACCGTCAACAGGCAATCGAAGCACACCCCGATACCGCAGAACAGGCCGCGGGGCGCATCGCCGAACCGGGTGTTGCGCCACGACCGGACACCGGCGTCGATGAGCGCCGCGCCGACGGTCTGGCCGGGACGCGCGTCGATCGGCCGGCCGTCGAATGTGAAACGGGCGGTCTCAGGCATGTGCCACCTCCTGCAGGGTCGCCCGGTCGGCGGCGAACGGGGTCAGGTCGAGATCGGTCGGCGCGCCGGTCATCGCCTGGACCAGCAGCTTCGCCGTACCGACGGACAGGCCGATGCCCGCACCCTCGTGTCCGGCGGCGTGCCAGAGGCCCGGCGCGCGCGGATCGTCGCCGATCACCGGCAGATGGTCCAGGCAGTACGGCCGGAAGCCGAGGTACGAGCGCATCACCGACACCTCGCGTAGCGCCGGGTACAGGCGCAGCGCCTTGGCCGCGATCTCCCGGATCGCCGGGAGCGACGGCGCGCGGTCGAAACCGACGCGTTCCCGCGACGAACCGATCAGGACGGTGCCGCCGCGCGTGCTCTCGATCACCGTGGACGTCTGGAGTCCGGCGTCGCTGCTCTGTGTGCTGGCGACGTATTCGCCCGCGTACACCTTGTGGAACACGGTGGGCGGAAGCGGTTCGGTGACCAGCACGAACCCGCGGCGCGGGAACACCGGCATCGAGATGCCGGCCAGCGCCGCCACCTCGCCGGCCCACGCGCCTGCGCAGTTCACGACGATCGGCGCGGCGATCGTGCCGCGGCCGGTGACCACGCCGGTCGCGGCGTCGCCGGAGCGGACCAGACCGGTCACCGGGGTGTCGGTCAGCACCGTCGCCCCGCCCTCGCGCGCCATCCGCAGCAGGTGGGCGGCCAGCAGCACCGGCTGCACCTGGCAGTCCTGCGGGTAGTAGGCGGCGCCGGCGATGTCCCTGGTCAGATGGGGTTCCAGCGTCGGCACCTCGGTGAGCGGGACGTCGTCGACGACGACCCCGGCAGCCCGCTGCCGGACCGTCAGCTCGGCCAGTCCGGCCTGTCCCGCGTCGGTCGACGCGACCACCAGACCGCCCTTGAAGTCGAACTCCCACAGTTCCCGGTACTCCAGCAGTTCACCGGCCCACAGGTCGTGCGAGTAGAGCGCCAGATCGAGCTCCGGACCGGCCTCCTTGTCGGAGACCAGCAGGTTGCCCTCGCAGGCGCTCGACGAGCCGGAGACGATGGCCCCGCGCTCCACGACGGTCACCGACAGCCCGGCACGCGTCGCGTACCAGGCGACGGCCGCGCCGACCGCACCCGCCCCGATCACCACGACATCGGCGGCGACGCGGGCGGCGCTCACAGCTCGAATCCCGTCGGGAAGGGGTCGGTCGGGTCGAGCATGTACTGCGCGGTGCCGGTGATCCAGGCGCGGCCGGTGATGGTCGGAATCACCGCCTCGAAGTCGCCGACGGTGGTGGTGTCGACCAGCCGACCGGTGAACCGGCTGCCGATGTACGACTCGTTCAGGAAGTCGGTGTGCAGCGGAAGTTCGCCGCGGGCGTGCAGCTGCGCCATCCGGCCGCTGGTCCCGGTGCCGCAGGGTGAACGGTCGAACCAGCCGGGATAGATCGCCATCGCGTGCCGCGAGTGCTTCGCGTCGCTGCCCGGTGCCTTCAGGTAGACGTGGTGGCAGCCGACGATGTCGGGCCGCTCCGGATGCACCGGCCGGTCCTGTTCGTTGATCGCGTCCATGATCGCCAGACCGGCGTCGAGGAGCCGCTGCTTGGCGGCGCGCTCGAAGGGCAGGCCGAGCGAGTCGAGGTCGACGATCGCGTAGAAGTTGCCGCCGAAGGCCATGTCGTAGCCGACCTCGCCGTAACCCGGAACGTCGACCGTGCGGTCGAGCCCGTACGCGAACGACGGCACGTTGCGGATCGTCACCGATTCGGCGCGGCCGTCGGTCACCGCCACCTCGCACACCACCAGCCCGGCCGGAGTGTCGAGACGGATGGTGGTGACCGGCTCGGTCACCTCGACCATCCCG
Source organism: Gordonia sp. PP30 (assembly GCF_023100845.1). NCBI lineage: Bacteria > Bacillati > Actinomycetota > Actinomycetes > Mycobacteriales > Gordoniaceae > Gordonia > Gordonia sp. PP30. Next base: position 3,134,720 of record NZ_CP095864.1, read on the forward strand.
GTCTCCACCAGCACCGTCGCGGTGCCGATGGTGCCGTGACCACACATCGGCAGCAGTCCGGAGACCTCGATGTAGAGGACGCCGTAGTCGGCGTCCGGCCGGGTCGGCGGCTGCAGGATGGTGCCGCTCATCGCCGAGTGGCCGCGCGGCTCGCGCATCAGGAGCAGGCGCAGGTCGTCGTTGTTCTCCATGAACCACGTGCGGCGCTCGGCCATCGTCGCGCCGGGGAACACGCCGACCCCGCCGGTGATGACGCGGGTCGGCATGCCCTCGGTGTGCGAGTCCACCGCGTGGTAGACGTGCGACGTCCTCACTGCCCCGGACCCGCCTGGAGCACGCCGTCGATGCGGCGCGGAGCCGGCACGGTTTGATCGTCGCGCAGTTCCCCGGGCAGCAACTGCTGCGGGAAGCCCTGCCAGGCGACCGGCCGGACGAAGCGGGTGAGGGCGGCCGTGCCGACCGAGGTGGTGCCCGATGCGGTGCTGGCCGGGTACGGCCCGCCGTGCTGCTGCGCGTAGGTCACCGAGACGCCGGTGGGCCACTGGTTCCAGAGCAGGCGGCCGGCCTTGCGGGCCAGGATGTTCGCGAGCGGGCCGACGATCGCGTCGTCGTCCTGCGCGGCGAGGGTGGCGGTGAGCTGACCGTCGAGCGCGCGGGCCACGTCGAGCAGCTGGGCCTCGTCGTCGTAGTCGACGACGACGGCGGTGGGCCCGAAGCACTCGACGAAGATCTCCTCGAAGTGCGCGAGCAGGTCGGCGGCGGCGGTGGCCAGCAGGGTGGCCGAAGGCGGGTCGACCTCGCCGCCGCCACCGGCGAGCACGGAGACGTCGTCGCGGGCGGCGAGTTCCTCGCGGGACTCGTGGTGACCGTCGGCGATACCCGGGTTGAGCAGGCGGTGCCCCTCGGGAAGAACGGCCGCGCCGAGCTTGGCGGCCAGACCGGAACCGGCAGGCACCAGGAACAGGCCGGGCTTGGTGCAGAACTGGCCCTGGCCCATGGTGAAGGAGGCGACGAAGCCGTCGACGATCTCCTGGCCGCGCGCCGCCGCGGCGGCCGCGGTGACGAAGACCGGGTTGACGCTGCCGAGTTCGCCGTAGAACGGGATCGGCTCGGGGCGCGACTGCGCGAGGTCGAACAGCGCGCGGCCACCGGGGATGCCGCCGGTGAAGGCGCCGGCCTTGACGGCCGGATGGGTCAGGGCGGCGCGGCCCTCGTCCTGGGTGTGGATCACGCTGAACAGACCCGCGGGCGCACCCGCGGCGGCGAGGGCGTCGACCACGATCGCGGCGGTCGCATCGGACAGATCCGGGTGGCCGCGGTGGGCCTTGTAGATCACCGGGCAGCCGGCGGCGAGGGCCGAGGCGGTGTCGCCGCCGGCGACGCTGAACGCGAACGGGAAGTTCGACGCGCCCCAGACCACGACCGGTCCGAGCGGCACGCAGGTGCGGCGCAGGTCCGGGCGCGGGGCCCCCATCGGCCAGTCGGCGTCGGCGTGGTCGACGCGGACGTCGAGGTGCTCCCCCGCCGCGGCGACATCGGCCAGCAGACGCAGCTGGAAGGTGGTGCGCTTGAGCTCGCCGCGCAGGCGGCCCTCGGGGAGGTTGGTCTCGCGCTGGGCGATCGGGACGAGCGTGTCGCCGGCCGCATCGAGCGCATCCGCCACGCCGTGCAGGACGCGGGCGCGGCCGGCCGGGTCGTAACCGGCCCATTCGTCCCCGGCCGCGACGGCGGCGGCGACCAGGTCGTCGATCTGCGTGGAGGTGGTGCTCATGAGCTTGGGTCTCCTACTCGAAAGGGGATCAGGATGGATCAGCGGGCGGGACGTCGCGACCGGCGCGGCCGGCGTGATGGCGCTGATAGATCGCGGAGGCGACGACCAGGTCTTCCCACGACATGCCGACGCCGGAGAACACGGCGGGGGCGCCCGGGCGGCGCCGGAAGTTCCCGGTCACCAGGTCAGCGAGGTTGGCGAGCGGTTGCCCGGCCCAGTCTTGGACCGAACGCGCCCGCAGCAGATTGCCGGACTCGCGCATGGCGGCCCCGCGTGCCTCGACGACGACGTCGGCGCGCAGCACCAGCTCGGGCGGCAGTTCGGCGTTGTCCGGGCCGTGCACGCCCATCGCCGCGATCACCGTGTCGGGGCCGACGAGGGCATCGTCGAGAACCGGCTCGGTCGAACTGGTGGCGGTGAGCACCACCTCGGCGGTGCGGACGTCGTCGGGCGTGCCCGCGCGGACGCGCAGGCCGTCACCGGTGGCCTGCGCGACGAGCTCGTCGACCCGGTCGGGGCGACGCCCGATCACCGCGGCGTCGATCGGGCCGAGCACCGTCCGCATCACATGCAGGTGGCGCAGCGCCTGCGGTCCGGTGCCGTACACGACCACCCGCAGCGGCCGGTCGTACTCGCCGAAGCCCTCGCCCGGGCCGGCGTCCAGCAGCCCGCGGACGGCCAGGACGGTGACCGCGGGCGTCCGGAGCAGCGTGAGCTCCGGGCCGTCGAGCAGGATCAGCGGAGCGAGGTCGTCGCTGCTGAAGAGGGCGTAGACACCCTGGATCTTCGGCTTGCCGCGCGCCGGATTGTCCGGCGCGACGGTCAGCAGCTTGACGCCCGAGTACTCCGGGTCGCGGCCCGGCATGAGCAGGAACTCGCCACCCGGCGCGGGCGAGAACAACCGGGGGTCGTCCAGTTCGGGGTCGACGCGTCCCGACGCGAGTGCGTCGTAGAGGAAGTCGACCGCGTCGGCCTCGGACGCGAGCTCGGTGAGTCGCTCGGCGTTCAGGAAGTCCAGGGTGCCCATTGCCTCAGTTGTACCCGGCCGCGAGGGCGTTCTCGGTCGCCTTGGTGACCTGCGCGGTGATCTCCGGCGACAGCGGGGTGCGCGGCGGGCGGCAGATGCCGCCCTTGCGGCCGACCATGTCCATCGACAGCTTGATGGCCTGGACGAACTCGGTCTTGGAGTCCCAGCGCAGCAGCGGGTGCAGGTCGCGGTACAGGCCGAGCGCCTCGACGGCGTCGGTCGGGTTCCCGGAGGTGGCGAGGTCGTACAGCTTCTTGCAGGCGTTCGGGAAGGCGTTGGTGTAGCCGGAGACCCAGCCCACCGCGCCGGCCAGGCCGACCTCGAGGAGCACGTCGTCGGTGCCGATCAGGACGTCCAGCTCGGGGGCCAGTTCCTTGATCTCGTAGACGCGGCGGACGTCGCCGGTGAACTCCTTGACGCCCTTGATGTAGCCGAGGCCGTGCAGCTCGGCGAGCAGGTCGGGCTTCATGTCGATCTTGGTGTCGAGCGGGTTGTTGTAGGCGACGATCGGCAGCCCGACCTCGGCGACGCGACGGTAGTGGTCGACGACGGCCTCGCGCTCGGCGCGGTAGGTGTTCGGCGGCAGCAGCATGATCGACTGCGCGCCGGCCTCGGCGGCCTGCTCGGCGGCGCGGACGGACTCGAGGGCGCCGTAGGCGCCGCAGCCGGCCATCACGCGGAAGCCCTCGGGGGCCACCTCGGTGGCGATGCTGACGACCTTGTAGCGCTCCTCCGGGGTCAGGGTCTGGTACTCGCCCAGCGAGCCGTTGGGGGTGACGCCGTCCATGCCGTTCGCGGCGAGCCAGGTGACCTCGTCGGCCCAGGCATCCCAGTCGATCGAGAGGTCGTCGTTGAAGGGCAGGGCGGTGGCGACGTGGATTCCGCGCCAGGGCTGCTGGGTCATAGGTGGCCTCCTGAAATTCGGCGGGGCTTGATGTCTGTCATGTGACATTGCATATGTTGTGAACTGGCTCTTTCTTCGAGCGCATGCCCAATCTAACAATGCCATTGCACTGTCACAAGACCTTTGCGGAATCTCCCCGCACCGCCGCCGAGCGCCGATGCCCCGGAGACGACGTTCGCCGTACCCCGGTGCGCGGCGTCGGCACCGGGATACGGCGAATCATGCAGGTGACGGGCCCGAGGCCCGGGGTGTGGACGACCGCCGCGGAGGCGGCGGGGCCGTCGAGACTTTTGACTCGGGGATCAGCCCTCGGTCTTCTCGCGCACCACCTTCTCGGTGTGCTTCACCGCCTGGTCGGCGAACGGTCCCATCAGCGGGCTGAGGATCTTGCCCGCCAGGCCGCCGGGCAGCGAGTACCGGAACACCACGTCGAGCTTGGTGGTCCCCTCCTCGTCGCCGTCGCTGAAGCTCCACCGGGTCGCCGAGCTGAGTCCGGAGACCGACTCGAGGCTGATCAGCTCGTTCTCCACCCACTCGGTGCACTTGGTTCGCGACTTCAGCTCCTTCGGACCGATCTTGATCGCGGTGTCGAAGACCGCGCCGAGTCCTTCGGTCTGGTCGGTGACCGGCCGGAACTTGCTGATGCCGAAGAAGTAGTCGGGCACATTCTGGTAGTCGTTCACGTACGCGAACACGGTCTCGCGCGGCGCCTTGACGACGGCGGAATGGCTGACTTCGCCCACTGGAAACTCCTTGACTCGGATGTGCCGCCGCAGATCACGGAGGCCGGACTGCCATGGTAACGGTCGTTGTCACATGCCTGGGCTCCCACCGGCATCAGACACCGTTGCCGACCACCCTGTGACGAAGAGCTAGAATATCTACATCCTTGATTCGTGAGGTACTTCTATGACGATCCGGATCAGTGTCGCGCAGCTGCGCCAGCATCCGACCGCCGCTTTCGACGCCGTCGAGCATGGCGAGGAAGTGCTCATCACGCGAAATCGGCGAATAGTCGGCAAACTCGTCCCTATCGGCGAGCCACGGGCACGAGTCACCGCCGAGCAGGCCAAGGCCGTGTACGCGGACGCCCCGCTCAGCGATGACTCCTGGGTCTCCGAGGTAGACACGGCGCGCGCAGAGTCCACCTCGCGAGATCCGTGGGCTCCCGGGTGATCGGCCTGTTCGACACCAACATCGTGACTACAGCGGCGGCTCGGCCACTGCCCGAGTTGACCGGCTTTGATGATCTCGTCATCAGCTCCCCGACCTGCTTCGAGCTACGGGTGTCACCTCCCGACTCGAAAGCGGCGTTTCGACACCGGCTCGGCTGGCGCCTCGCCGGGCTCAACGGGCGGGCCGGGCTCAACGGGCGGGCCGGGCTCAACGGGCGGGCCGGGCCGGGCTCAGCGGGCGGGCCGCCGCGATCCCCGGCCTCGAGGTGATCGAGCGCTGATGCGAACGGCCCCCGGGTCCACATGTCGTGGACGCGGGGGCCGGGGGATCTCGACTCCGCTCGATCAGCGGGGGTGCCGCTCGATCAGCGGGTGCCGCTCGATCGGCGGGTGCCGCTCGATCAGCAGATGATCAGGCGGTCTCGGTGATCGGGCGATCGACCCAGCTCATCAGGTCGCGCAGCTGCTTGCCGGTGACCTCGATCGGGTGCTCGGCGTTCTGCTTGCGCAGCGCCTCGAGCTCCTTGTTACCGCCCTCGACGTTGGCGACCAGGTGCTTGACGAAGGTGCCGTCCTGGATCTCGGCCAGGATCTCCTTCATGCGCTCCTTGGTGCCGGCGTCGATCACGCGCGGGCCCGACAGGTAGCCGCCGAACTCGGCGGTGTCGGACACCGAGTAGTTCATCCGGGCGATGCCGCCCTCGTACATGAGGTCGACGATCAGCTTCAGCTCGTGCAGGCACTCGAAGTAGGCCATCTCCGGCTCGTAGCCGGCCTCGACCAGCACCTCGAAACCGGTCTTGACCAGCTCTTCGGTACCACCGCAGAGCACGGCCTGCTCACCGAACAGGTCGGTCTCGGTCTCTTCCTTGAAGTCGGTCTTCAGGACGCCGGCGCGGGTGCCGCCGATGCCCTTGGCGTAGCTGAGCGCGAGCGCCTGGCCCTCACCGGTCGGGTCCTGGTGCACGGCGATCAGCGCCGGGACACCCTTGCCGTCGACGAACTGACGGCGGACCAGGTGACCCGGGCCCTTCGGCGCGACCATCGCGACGGTCACGTTGGCCGGCGGCTTGATCAGACCGAAGTGGATGTTCAGGCCGTGCCCGAAGAACAGCGCGTCGCCGTCGTTCAGGTTGGGCTCGATGTCCTCGGTGAAGATCTTGGCCTGGCTGGTGTCCGGGGCCAGCAGCATGATGACGTCGGCCCACTCGGCGGCCTTGGCCGCGGTCATGACCTTGAGACCCTGCTCCTCGGCCTTGGCGCGCGACGGCGAGCCCTCGCGCAGGCCGATCGCGACGTCGACGCCCGAGTCGCGCAGCGACAGCGAGTGCGCGTGGCCCTGGCTGCCGTAACCGATCACGGCGACCTTCTTGCCCTGGATGATCGACAGGTCGGCGTCGTCGTCGTAGAACTTCTCCACTGCCACAGTGAATTCCCTTCGGATGTGCTCCACCGCACGGGGGAGCGTTGATGTGTGCTTGCTATTGATTCTGGACTCAGCGGTTGACGGACATGCTCTTGGGTCCCCGTCCGAGGGTGACGCCGCCCGACTGGGCGATCTCCCGGATGCCGTACGGGTCGAGCATGCGCAGCAGCGCTTCGAGCTTGTCGGAGGTGCCGGTGGCCTCCACGGTCACCGACTCCGGCGCCACGTCGATCACCTTCGCGCGGAACAGTGTCACCACGTCGAGGATCTCCGCGCGGTTGGTCGCGTCCGACCGCACCTTGACCAGGAGGAGTTCGCGGGAGACCGAGAAGTCCGGGTCCTGTTCGACGATCTTGATGACGTTCACCAGCTTGTTGAGCTGCTTGGTGACCTGTTCGAGCGGGAAGTCGTCGACCGAGACCATGATCGTCATGCGCGACATGCCCTTGATCTCGGTCGGGCCGACCGCGAGCGAGGTGATGTTGAAGCCGCGGCGCGAGAACAGGCTCGCCACCCGGGCCAGCACGCCCGGCCGGTCCTCGACCAGGACGCTCAGCGTATGGGTGCTCATTACGAGTCGCTCCCTTCGGATGCCTCGTCGCGCGGACGGGCGATGGTGTCGTGGATGTCCGCCGGGGTGTCCCCGGCCGACTCGTCCTCGTCGAACAGCGGCCGGATGTCCCGGGCCGCCATGATCTCGTCGTTGCCGCAGCCGGCGGCGACCATCGGCCACACCTGGGCGTCCTTGCCGACGATGAAGTCGATCAGGACGGGGCGGTCGTTGATCTCGCGCGCCTTGGCGATCGCCTCGGCGACGTCCTCCTCGCGGTCGACGCGCATCGCGACGCAGCCGAGGGCCTCGCCGAGCTTGACGAAGTCCGGGATCATCCGGGAGTGCGTCGCCAGATCGGTGTTGGAGTAGCGCTCGTCGTAGAACAGGGTCTGCCACTGGCGGACCATGCCGAGGTTGCCGTTGTTGATCAGCGCGACCTTGATCGGGATGCCCTCGATCGCGCAGGTGGCCAGCTCCTGATTGGTCATCTGGAAACAGCCGTCACCGTCGATGGCCCACACCTCCTTCTCCGGCGCGGCGGCCTTGGCCCCCATCGCGGCGGGGACGGAGTAGCCCATGGTGCCCAGTCCCCCGGAGTTGAGCCAGGTGCGCGGCTTCTCGTACTTGACGAACTGCGCGGCCCACATCTGGTGCTGACCGACGCCGGCGACGTACACCGCGTCCGGGCCGGCGGCCTTGCCGAGCTGCTCGATGACGAACTCCGGCGACATGGAGCCGTCGGACTGGCCGTCGTAGCTGAGCGGGTAGGTCTTGCGGATGTCGTCCAGGTACGTCCACCAGGCGGTGAGGTCGGCACGGGTGCCGCCGGCCGCGCCGTCGTTCCGCAGCTCCTCGATGAGGTCGACGATGACGTTGCGGACGTCGCCGACGATCGGGACGTCGACCGGCCGGTTCTTGCCGATCTCGGCGGGGTCGATGTCGGCGTGGATCACCTTGGCGTCCGGCGCGAACGAGTCGAGGCGGCCGGTGACGCGGTCGTCGAACCGGGCACCGAGCGTGATCAGCAGGTCGCTGCGCTGCAGGGCGGCGACGGCGCCGACGCTGCCGTGCATGCCGGGCATGCCCATGTGCAGGTCGTGGCTGTCCGGGAAGGCACCGCGCGCCATCAGCGTGGTGACCACCGGGATCCCGGTCAGCTCGGCGAGTTCGAGCAGTTCCGGCGCGGCGTCGGCCTTGATCACGCCGCCGCCGACGTACAGGACCGGCTGGCGGGCCTGGGAGATCAGGCGCGCGGCCTCGCGGACCTGCTTGCCGTGCGGCTTGGTGACCGGACGGTAGCCGGGCAGGTCGATCTGCGGCGGCCAGGAGAAGGTGGTCTGGGCCTGCAGGATGTCCTTCGGGATGTCGACGAGGACGGCGCCGGGGCGGCCGCTCTCCGCGATGTAGAAGGCCTCGGCGATGACGCGCGGGATGTCCGCGGCGACGCTCACCAGGAAGTTGTGCTTGGTGATCGGCATCGTGATGCCGGAGATGTCGGCCTCCTGGAAGGCGTCGGTGCCGATCAGCGCGCGGCCGACCTGACCGGTGATGGCGACCACCGGGACCGAGTCCATCTGGGCGTCGGCCAGCGGGGTCACCAGATTGGTGGCGCCCGGGCCGGAGGTGGCCATCATGACGCCGGCCCGACCGGCGACCTGCGCGTAGCCGGTCGCGGCGTGTCCGGCGCCCTGCTCGTGGCGGACGAGGACGTGGCGCACCTTCTGCGAGTCGAGGAGCGGGTCGTAGACGGGGAGTACAGCACCGCCGGGAATGCCGAACACGGTGTCGACACCGAGCTCTTCGAGAGTCCGAACGACGGACTGGGCGCCGGTCACGCGCTCGGGGGCCACGGTGCGGCCGGAGCGCAGGGATTCGGTCGACGGCGACTGCGGCCGCGCCGACCCGCGGGCTGTTGGAGTGCTCACTGCTGGAGTCCTCATCCTCTTGGTCCTGACAAGAAAAAACCCCCGACAGCTACAGGCTGTGCGAGGGGCGCGTCGATGAAGTTCGAAAGGTCTGCGAAGTGACCGATCAGGCGTAGACGCGCCGACCGATTACTACGAGAAGGTTCGTATTCATCACGGTCACAAGGTAAGGCAGCGGTCCGCGCCGCGTCAAATCCCCGGCGAGGGACACGGCGGGAGGTCGTCACCGGGGAGAGGGAGGCCGTCGCCGGGCGAGCGGGACGACGGGGGAACTTCGTCAAGTGACACAATGGAGTCGTGCCTGATCCCGCTTCCGCCCGTGCCACGACGGCCGCCGACACCGCGACCTTCGCGATCTCCCGGCTCGCGTACCTGACGATCCTGGTGACCATTCTGCTCGCCATCATGATGATGGGCGTGTCGGTCGCCGGCTTCGGCTGGATGCTGGCGCTGCCGGTGCTGCAGATCTGGTGGATCCACCGGATCAAGACCGTGGCCGATCGCGACGGCCTGACCGCGGTGCACACCGTCGGCACGAGCCGCCTGGAATGGTCGGAGATCGACGGCCTGCGTTTCCCCAAGTGGGGCGCGGCCCGCGCTGTCCGGCCGGACGGCTCCGCTGTACGACTGCCCGCCGTCACCTTCGACGATCTCCCGGTCCTGTCGAAGATCTCCGGCGGTGCGCTTCCCGATCCGTTCGCCGCCGAGCGCGAGGCCCGGCTCGCCGCGCAGGACTGACCCCGCAGCGATGACCGCCGCTCCCCACCCGGCGCCGCCCGCGCCGGGCGCTCCGGGTGATGCCGAGTCGCCGGGGACCGCCCCGCTGAATCCCTGGTCCGTCGCGGCGGCGGTGGTCACGACCACCGGGATCGCGTCGACCTTGCTCGGCGCGCTCGGCGGCACCTTGGTCCTGCTGGTGATCCCGGGCCTGTTCCTCGGCATCCAGGGACTCGGGGCCCGATCGGGCCGGTCGCCGTCGCCACCGCGCCACCACACCGCTCTCGGGGTTCGCGATCGTCGCGGGCGCGCTGATTCTGCTCGCTCCCCTGCTGTGGCTTCTCTGCGTGATCGCCTACATCGGAGTCTTGGCCGTCGCCGCGTAACCGGTCGGCCCCGGGACGTTCACCCCGCGGCCACGGTTCCTTCCACCGGCGTACGCGACAATCGACGGCATGTCCGCCGCCACGACGCTCCGCTCGCTCGACGACGCCCTCCGGGAACGCGATCTCACCGCCGCGTCGTCGATCCTTCTCCCGCTGGCCCCGCAGGAGGCCGCGGCGCTCCTCGAACAACTCGCCCCACGCCGCCGCTCCATCGGCTTCCGGCTGCTGGCGAAGGAGCAGGCCCTCGCCGTGTTCGACGACCTCGACGCCGACACCCAGGCCGTGCTGATCCACGAGCTCGGGACGACCGAGGTGGCCGCGGCCTTCGACATCCTCGAACCCGAGGACCGCGCCGCGCTCCTCGACGAGCTGCCGGCGTCGGTCGCCAAGCAGCTGATCCGCGGCCTCTCCCCCGAGGAGCGTGAACTGACCGCGGTGGTCCTCGGCTTCCCGCGCGGCAGCGTCGGCCGCCGGATGAGCCCGGAGTTCATCCACGCGTTCGCCGACGACACCGCCGCGACCGTGCTCGACCGGGTCCGGGCGCGCGGCCACGAGGTGCAGTCGATCTACATCGTGCCCGTCGTCGACCGGTCCCGGCGGCTGCTGGGTGTCGTGAGCCTGCGCGACCTGCTGCTCGCCGACCCCGGCGCGCCCGTCGGGCCGATCGCGAAGCCGCCGATCTACGCGCACGCCGACGACGAGGCCGAGCCCACCGCCGAGCGCTGCGTGGACCGCGGGATCTCCGCCATGCCGGTCGTCGACGCCGAGAAGCGGCTGGTCGGCATCCTCACCCTCGACGACGCGATCGAGATCGTCGACTCCGCCCGCGACGTCGACGAGGCACGCGCCGGTGCACGCGAACCGCTGCGCGAGTCGTACCTGTACGCGTCGATCTTCGCGATCACCCGCTCGCGAGTGGTGTGGCTGTTCGTGCTGGCCGTCTCGGCGATCCTGACCGTCAACGTGCTGGAGATCTTCGAGGGCACACTGGAGCAGAAGGTGGCCCTGGCCCTGTTCATCCCGCTGCTCACCGGGATCGGCGGCAACACCGGATCGCAGGCCGCGACCACGGTGACCCGCGCGCTGGCCGTCGGCGAGGTGGCCCCGCGGGATGCGTTCCGGGTGGCCGGCAAGGAGATCCGGGTCGGTCTGACGATGGGCGCCGCGCTGGGTGTCGTGGGCTTCGGCGTCGCCTGGCTGGCCTACGAGTTCGAGATCGGCGCCGTGATCGGCCTGACCATCGTGTCGGTGTGCACCATGGCCGCCACCGTCGGCGGCCTGATGCCGCTGGTCGCGAAGACCATCCGCGTCGACCCGGCCGTCTTCTCCACCCCGTTCATCTCCACCTTCTGCGACGCCACCGGCCTGATCATCTACTTCATGATCGCCAAGGCCGTGCTGGGCATCTGACCGCGCCGCGTGACGCCGATTCACAGCCGCGTCGACCGCGACCACCGCGGCTGTGATCGAGTGCCTCACCTATGCCAGCTCGAGGCGAGACCGGGACAACAGCGACACTTCACCAGGTGATATTGCTTCATATGTTCCAATAAGAGAAGATATGAAGCATGACCCGGATGACCCTTGATGAGGCCGCCGAGGCACTCGGCGTCGGGCGGCGGCGTGTCGCGCAACTCGCGCACGCCGACCGGCTCGGTCCCGTTCACAGGGTCGGCCGCAATCTGCTCCTCGACGCGGTGGCGGTGCAGCGATTCGCCCAGACACCTCGTGCTCACGGCCGGGTCTTCACCGCGCCCGCCGCATGGGGGGCGCTCGACCTGCTGTCCGGTGGACGTGCACCGTGGCTGGCGGCGGACCGTCGCTCCCGGGTCCGCACCGTCCTGCGCAAGTCCTCGGCCGACGATGTCGTGCGATTGGTCGCCGACCGAGCACGGGCGCATCGCTTCCGCGCCGTCGGTGAGATCGCCGACGACCTGCGTGCGGCCGTCGTACCGACCGGAACGTCCGTCGACGCCGATCGGCTGTACCGTCTCGGCCTGTCGGCCGTCTCCGACGGAACGGTCGACGGCTATCTGACCGCGGACCGCCTGCCCCGCTATGTCGCCGAATTCGGCCTCATTCCAGACGAGTCGGGTGCCGTCACCCTCCGGGCCGTCGTCTTCGGCGAGCCGTTCGCCGATGGCCGACTCCGCGATGCCGCGATCGCGGTCGATCTCGCGGAAAGCCTCGATCCCCGGGTGCGTCGTTCCGGACTCGGCTGGCTGGCACGACTACTGGCCGATTTCGAGACCGGCGATGACCGCTGATCGCGAGACCTGGACGGTCCCCACCCCGGCCGGCGGTTGGGATCAGACATGGCGGCTCGTGTCCGAAGTGCTGTCGGTCTCTCCCCACACCGACTGGACGATGATCGGCGGGCTGATGGTGCAGGTCCATGCCGCGCATGCCGGTCTGCCGTTGATCAGACCGACCAACGACGTCGACATGCTGCTGCACATCGAGACGGGGGCGACGACGTTCAGCCGCACTCGCTTCGCGGTCGAGTCCATCGGTTTCGCCCTCCAGCCTCCCTCGCTCGGAGACTCGGTTCATCGGTTCGCGCGCGTCGACCCGTCGACCGGAGCCCGTGACCAGATCGACGTGATGGTCGCCGACCATGCCGCTCCACGGGTGCTGCCGCCACCGGTCCGCGGATTCCCGGTATTCGCCGTACCCGGAGGCACCGCGGCTCTGCGCCGCACGGTGAATTGCGTCGTGCACGTCGACGGGAGAGCCCAGACGATCAGCGTCCCGGACTCGCTCGCGGCACTCGTCCTCAAAGGGGCCGCGTATATCGCCGATCATCGCGACGGTGACCGCCATCTGACCGACGCAGCGATCCTCGCCGCGGCGATACGAAACCCTCGTCGAGAGCGGTCACGCATGCGCGGCAGCGACGGCCGACGGATCGCGGCGCTCGCCGGCGCGCTCTCCGACAGCCGCCACATAGCGTGGCGCGCGCTGGATCCCACTGTCGCGCGCCACGGCCACGACGTCATCGAAATCCTTGCCCGGCCCGTAGAGCCCGGACCTGTGTCTCCCTTCTGAGCACCACCCAGCCGGGACGCGAAATCATCATCGCGGTGGGCGCGTAAACTGGACCGGTACCGGATTTCTCGGTCCAGCCCGACCGGAGACCTCACCACCGAACCTCTGAGGACACCAATGCCAGCCTTGCGGTCCCGCACCACCACCGTCGGCCGGGAGGCCGCCGGCGCCCGCGCCCTGTGGCGCGCCACCGGAATGACCGACGACGATTTCGGCAAGCCGATCGTCGCGATCGCCAACTCGTATACCCAGTTCGTGCCGGGTCACGTGCACCTGAAGAACGTCGGCGAGATCGTCGCCGAGGCCATCGTGGCCGCGGGCGGCGTGGCCAAGGAGTTCCACACCATCGCCGTCGACGACGGCATCGCGATGGGTCACGGCGGCATGCTGTACTCGCTGCCGAGCCGGGAGATCATCGCCGATTCGGTCGAGTACATGGTGAACGCGCATACCGCCGACGCCCTGGTCTGCATCTCGAACTGCGACAAGATCACCCCCGGCATGCTCAACGCCGCCATGCGGCTGAACATCCCGACCGTGTTCGTCTCCGGCGGCCCGATGGAGGCCGGTACCTCGGTCGTGATCAACGGTGTCGTGCGCCCCGGCACCGACCTGATCGACGCGATCTCGGCCTCCGCCGACAGCAACGTGAACGACGCCGAGCTCCTCGAGGTCGAACGCTCGGCATGCCCGACCTGCGGGTCGTGCTCGGGCATGTTCACCGCCAACTCGATGAACTGCCTCACCGAGGCGCTCGGCCTCTCGCTGCCCGGCAACGGGTCGACGCTGGCCACCCAGACCGCACGGCGCGACCTGTTCAGCCGGGCCGGCAAGCTGATCGTCGACCTGGCCACCCGGTACTACAAGAACGACGACGAGTCGGTGCTGCCGCGCAGCGTCGCCACCCGCGAGGCCTTCGAGAACGCGATGGCGCTCGACGTCGCGATGGGCGGCTCCACCAACACGGTGCTGCACATCCTGGCCGCGGCGCAGGAGGGAGAGGTCGACTTCGACCTGCACGCCATCGACGCGATCTCCCGGAAGGTGCCGTGTCTGGCGAAGGTCGCCCCGAACTCGCCGAACTACTACATGGAGCACGTCCACCGGGCGGGCGGCATCCCGGCCATCCTCGGTGAGCTGAATCGCGCGGGCCTGCTGAACAAGAACGTGCACCCGGTGCACGCCCCGTCACTCGACGCTTACCTCGCCGACTGGGACATCCGCAGCGGCACCGCCACCGACGAGGCGCTCGAGCTGTTCCACGCCGCGCCGGGCGGGGTGCGCACCACCGAGCCGTTCTCCACGTCGAACCGCTGGGAATCGCTCGACACCGACGCCGCCGGAGGCTGCATCCGCGACAAGGAGCACGCGTACACCGTCGAGGGCGGCCTGTGCGTGCTGCACGGCAACCTCGCCGAGGACGGCGCGATCCTGAAGACCGCGGGCGTCGATGAATCGCTGTGGCACTTCCAGGGCCCGGCCCGCGTGGTCGAGAGCCAGGAGGACGCGGTGCACGCGATCCTCTCGAAGGAACTGCAGAAGGGCGAGGTGCTGGTGATCCGCTACGAGGGTCCGGCGGGCGGGCCCGGCATGCAGGAGATGCTGCACCCGACGGCCTTCATGAAGGGTACCGGGATGGGCAAGTTCTGCGGTCTGGTGACCGACGGCCGGTTCTCCGGCGGTTCGTCGGGCCTGGTGATCGGCCACGCCTCCCCCGAGGCGGCCGCCGGCGGCATCATCGGCCTGGTGGAGGACGGCGACGAGATCCTGATCGACGTCCACAGTCGCACTCTGAAGGTGCTGGTCGACGACGAGACGCTCGCCGACCGCCGCGCCAAGATGGAGGCCTCCGAGCACCCCTGGCAGCCCAAGGACCGGCAGCGCACCGTCTCGAAGGCGCTGCGCGCCTACGCGAAGCTCGCCAGCTCCGCCGACAAGGGCGCCGTCCGCGTCGTCGACTGATCAATCGGTGATCCGGCCCCGATCCGCGCACCGCGGGTCGGGGCCGTGCGCATCGGGCGCCGCGCCGCTACTCGCCGCGCAGGAAGTCCGCGATCGCCGTCTGGGCCGCCGCCGAGTTGGTCACCGCGATGTGCCCCTTGCCCGCGACGATCAGCAGGCGGGCGCCGGGGATGAGTGCGGCGGTCTCCTCGAACATGGCGCGGTCGTAGAACTTGTCCTTCCCGCCGCCGACGACCAGCGTCGGCACGGAGATCGGCGGCGCGAGTCGGGCCAGGTCGAACCGGTCCTCGGCTTCGAGCGTCGTCGCCAGATCGGCCGCGGCGTCGTCGTCGGGAACCAGCCGGCGCGCGGTGATCCACCCGGTGGCCCGGCCGAGGGGTCCGAGCCCGCGCGGCATGAACTCCATGATCGCCACGCCCATCGCCGCGCGGGTGCGGCCCCGGCGAAGGAGACGCCCGGTCTGGGCCTGGTAGTGCTTGGTTTCCGGTCCGAGCCGGCAGGCGGTGCTGATCAGGACCAGCCGCCGCACCGCATCGGGATGGTCGACGGCCAGCTGCTGGACGATGCTGCCGCCGGTGGAGGTGCCGAGCACGTCCGCCCGGCCCCCGAACTCCTCGCGGATCAGTTCCGCGTACTCGGCGGCGATCCCGCGCATTCCGAGGTCCGCGGGCATGCCGCCTCGCCGGTTGACGACGACCAGGGTGCGCTCGCCCGCGAGCGTCTTCAGCGGGCCGATCGCGCCGCTGACCATGGCCTCGCTGCCGACGCCGGTCGTCGGCCACAGTCCGGCGCTGACCAGCACCGGTGGACCCGACCCGATCGCCGCGTAGGGAACGCCCGCGGCCACGCCTCGTCGGATGTCCATCGTCACTCCTCCGTCTCCCGTCTGCCCAGCAACTCCTCGCGGTGCCGCCACGGCCAGCTCAGAACGGTCAGGGAGAACGCCCACGTCAGTATGACGATGACGAGCTCGAACGCGCCGCCCCCGCCGGTGGTGAAGATCCCGTTCTCCAGGTCGTAAAGCAGGTCCATGCTGCCGAGGTAGACGCCCGCCGACCCGGCGGCGATCAGCCAGAACAGCGCCCGCTCGCTACCGCGCAGCAGCGTCACCAGCGCCATCACGCAGGTCAGACCCAGCCATGCGTCGGCCAGCGGGAAGGCGTTCTCGAACTGGTAGTAGGCCTGGGTGTCCAGGCTCGCGATCGCCGACCGGTCGGCGAACCACAGCGTCCAGTAGACGGCGTCGAGCAGTATCGCCGCCGCCAGCATGCTCACGATGAACCGCCGCATGCTGGCCAATCTAGTCCTGCCGCAGCCGCGCGCGTCCTTCTCCACCGGCACGGCGTCAACAGCCTCGGCGCATAGGTCTCGAAAGTGCCGAATCGGTGTTCCACACGAGCACCGATTCGGCCTTCTGGCGGCCAGAAGGCCCGACGAGCCGGCCCAACGTCCGCATCGGTCGCGGTTCGGAGCCCGCCGCACGCTTGACCGATAGCGAGCGAGCGGGCGCGTCGGGCATGGTTTCGAGCCCTCCGCAGCCCTACTCGAGTCACGGCCACCTCGCCCAGGCCAGCCAAACGAGTGCCCTTCGCCCACGCCTGACCCACGACGAGCGAGCGGGTGCGAGGGGCGTTGTTCTGAGCCCTTCGCAGCCCTACCTAGAGGTCAGCGCGCCGTCTCGAGACAAGCAGCGAGGACTGGCCCCTCCTGAGCATGCGTGGCGGAGCTTGCGACGACACGCGGTCGAAGGGCCGAAGAACAACGCCTCTCGCACTCGCGCCCACAAACAAAGCTCAGGCGTGAGGGAGTTGTTCTGGCCCGCCACAGCCCTCTCGAGTCACGGCCACCTCGCCAGGCCAGCCAAACGAGTGCCCTTCGCCCACGCCTGACCCACGACGAGCGAGCAGGCGCGTCGGGCATGGTTTCGAGCCCTCCGCAGCCCATTCTGGGCGCTGGCGCGCTCGCTCGAATCAAGGAGCGAGGACTGGCCCCTCCTGAGCATGCGTGGCGGAGCTTGCGACGACACGCGGTCGAAGGGCCGAGAAACCATGCCCGACGCGCCTGCGCCCACACAAAACCGAGGTCAGGCGCGAGCGAGCGGATTGGCCCCATTGAACACGATCCACAACGCCACGCTCGCCGCGATCGCGATGATCAGCCACGCGAACGACCCCCAGGCCGGGCGGCGGGCCCAGCCCCAGCGCCGGTCGAAGGAGTAGGTGCCGGGACCGCACAGGATGATCGCGATCGACGTCGCCGCCAGCACCAGTTCGTATTCGATGCCGTTGCCGTTGCCCTGCGCGGCGAAGAACCAGAGGCCACCGGCGAGGGTCACCTTGTAGGTCATGGCCACGATGATCACGCCGAGCACGGCGGATCCGGCGATCGGGGTGAGCAGGCCGAGGACCAGGAGGGCGCCGCCGATCGACTCGGAGAGGCCGGCGACGAGCGCGAGCGTGTGTGCCGCGTCGGAGTTGAAGCCGAGCGACGGCTGCGGGCTGTTGGTCAGATAGGCCGCGAAGCCGTCGACCCCGAAGCCGCCGCGCCAGGTCGTCAGTTTCTGCAGGCCGTGGAAGAAGAACACCAGTCCGACGACGACCCGCAGGATCAGCAGACCGAGGTCGAGGGTTCCACGGCCAGGCACCGTCACCGGCACGGCCAGGTCGTCGTCGTACCGGTCGGCGGGCACCTCGGAGTAGGCGGCGGGCGGTCCGGCGACGTCGGCCTCGTCGTCGGGGATCACGAGCGGCGCCGTGTGGGTCGGCTCGATGTACGGCAGCGGGTCCTCGGTCAGATGTGCCGGGGCACGACGTTCCCGCGCGTCGGCGTCGTCACCGTCCGCGGCATCGGTGAAGGGCTCGGTGACGACGGCGTCGCCGGCGGACCGGACGTCGATCCGGGTCGCGGAGACGCGCTCGGTGACCGGCGGCGCGTCGTCGGCGAGCGGCGCTGGAACGTTCTCGGCGGCGGGCAGAGCGTCGTCCGGTCCCTCGCTTCCGGAGTGATCGGGCGCACTCGCGCGCTTTCCGGCTTCGCCGGCGGGGTCGGCGGGGTCGGCGGCCGTCGAGGTGAACTCGACGGTCGGCAGTTCCGCGGCGGACGAGCCGTCGATGATGATCGTTTCGGGGAGTTCGCCACCGCTGTCCGCGACGACCCGCGACGCGCTGCGCGCGTGCTTGTCGTAGAAGGAGTCCCGATCGGGCTGCGGTCTCCGCGGCGGCCGGGTGTCGTCTGAACTACTCACTCCTCCGACTGTAGGGCCGCGCGAGCGCAGGTCGAGCCATCGCCACCCGACGATTTGGTAACGATCGCATACTGTTGTCTCATGCCCCTGTCGTTCCCCGGCGCCGCGCGCGCCGCCGCGCTCGTCGCTGCCGCCACCCTGGCCGCGGCGACGCTCGCCGGCTGCGCCGACTTCAGCGAGCAGGATCACACCGCGAACGCCGGCCCGTTCAGTTCGATCCCCGAGGGGGGCGGCGGCGCGCCGGAGACTCCGCGGACGCCCGACCCGACGGAGACCGGCCCCGCCCCGACCGGTCCGTGCGTCGACCCGAATCCGGCGGTGATCGCGACGTGTCTCGGTACGACGGGCGGGGTCCGCCCGGCCGATCCGGAGGGCCGGTCGACGTATGTCGCCGAGCGCGTGACCGGCAAGATCATCATTTCCAAGCGGTACGGTCCGCAGCGCACCATCGCGACGGTGCCGGTCGACGGCAGCGGTGACGGCGGACTGATCGACTTCGAGCTGTCCCCCACCTACCAGCAGGACCAGTTGATCTACGCGCTGATCTCCACGGGTTCGGACAACCGGATCGTGCGGATCGCGCCCGGCAACGCGGTGAAGGCGATCCTCACCGGCATCCCGAAGGGCGCCACCGGCAACATGGGGTCGATCAGTTTCGCGTCGCCCACCGAGCTGCGCGTGGCGACCGGCAACGCCGGGAACCCCGGTGCGGCCGGCGATCCGGGATCGCTCGCCGGCAAGGTCTTCACCATCGACCCGAATCTGACCAACCCGCGGCCGAAGATCCTGGCGTCGGGGCTCGGCGCGAATGTGGCGCTCTGCCCGGATCCGGAGAGCGGCAAGCTCTACGTCGCCGACAGCGGCGCCGCGGGTGACCGCCTCCAGCAGGTGGAGCCCGCCGGCCTCCGCACACTGTGGACGTGGGCGGACCGGCCCGGTATCACCGGCTGCGCGGTCTCCGCCGGGATCATCTCGGTGTCGATGGCCCGCGCATTCCGGATCGACAGCCTCGCCGCGCCGACCAACGCGAGCCCGTCGGTCGGTCAGCCGCAGACGTCCGACGTCAAGGAGCAGTACGGCGCGGTCGGCCGGATGACCAGCACCGGGTCTGCGGTCCAGCTGGCGACCATCAACAAGACGGTGTCCGGTGCTCCGGCCAAGACCACGAACGACGTCGTCGCCCTCTACGCTCCGCAGTCGCAGAGCGACGACAGGCGCTGATCCATCGACATCCGCCGCGAGCCCGACTGGCCGGGCAGTGGACGTAGCAGCGTGCGCGCACGGAAGCAGCGCTCGCGAACGCTGCTTCCGTGTCTCTAATAGATCGTGGTCGGCGAGTGAGTCGGTTGAGGGATGCTGGTACCGGCCTGGCCGGGTGTGGCTACTCCGTGTCTTGCCGTCTGGCTTTGGTGCTGGGCTGGCTGGGTTTCGACTTGTCCACCCGGCGGGGCCGGTGCCGGTCGCCCTCTGCGGCGATGACTGAATAGAAGCCCGTCCAGCGTGACTCCTTAGAGACCTGTCTCGCCGCAGCCGTTTGCGGTTGACCGGCACCGACCGATAGCGGACGACCCGTCCCTGTCGAAAGTGCTGGACATGAGTCAAGGGAGGTCCGCTGTGACCAGTATTTCAGAACAGTATGACTACGTTGTGGGCGTAGACACCCACGCCAAAAATCATCTGTACGCGATCATCGACGCCAGAACCGGTGCGGTGCTCGCCCGGCCGGAGAAGTTCGCCGTCACCAGCGCCGGTTTCACCAAGGCGCTGGCCTGGATCGGCCGTCACACCGCCGGCGCCCGGGTGCTGGCCGCGATCGAGGGCACCAACTCCTACGGCCGTACCCTGGCGCAGGCCGCCGGCACCGCCGGCGTGGCGGTGACCGAGGCCCGGGCGTCATCGAAGAAGGCCCGCCGCGGCACCGGCAAGACCGACGGCCTCGACGCGATACGCGCCGCCCGATGAGCCTGTCAAGTTTTCTGTGTATGTCGTTCGGGTGTTCGGGTTAGAGGTGATGGTTGATTCGTTCGGGGTAGATCAGGGAGAGTTGTTCCAATGCTCGTTTCCAGTTCGTGGTGACTTGGCCTTCGACGAGTCGGCCGGGGGCTCGGCGTTGATCGGCGGGTAGTCCTTTCTCCTTCTCGCGTTCACGGGCGCGTTTGTCCTCGATGTTGCCGATCGCCATCCACAGCAGCTTCACGGCGGCTGCGTCGTTCGGGAAGTGCCCGCGGTTCTTGATGACCTTGCGCAACTGGTAGTTCAACGATTCGATGCTGTTGGTCGTGTAGATCACCCGGCGCAGCTCCGGCGGGAACGCCAGGAACGGGGTGAACCGTTCCCAGGCGTCGCGGAAACTGCGCACCGTCGACTGGTAGCGGCGCCCGAGTTCGGAGGCGTCGAACTCCTCCAGGGCCTGGAGAGCAGCGTCGGCGCTGGAGGCCTGGTAGACCGGTTTGAGGGCGGCAGCGACGGCTTTGCGGTCACCGTAGGACACGAACCGCATCGACGCCCGGATCAGGTGGACCACGCACGTCTGCACGGTAGCCTGCGGCCAGGTCGCCTCGACCGCGTCGGCGAACCCGGTCAGCCCGTCACAGCACACGATCAGCACGTCCTGCACGCCGCGATTACGGAGTTCAGCGCACACCGACGCCCAGAATTTGGCGCCCTCGGTCTGCGCGATCCAGATCCCCAGGACGTGCTTGATACCGTCCACGTCGACACCGACGGCCAGGTGCGCGGACTTGTTGATCACGTGCCCGCCGTCACGGACCTTGACCACGATCGCGTCGAGGTACATCACCGGGTACAGCGGTTCGAGGTCACGTTGCTGCCACTTGATCACCTCGTCGGCGACCTCTTCGGTGATTTTCGAGATCG
This sequence comes from Gordonia sp. PP30, assembly GCF_023100845.1. Taxonomy (NCBI): domain Bacteria; kingdom Bacillati; phylum Actinomycetota; class Actinomycetes; order Mycobacteriales; family Gordoniaceae; genus Gordonia; species Gordonia sp. PP30. Next base: position 3,155,735 of record NZ_CP095864.1, read on the forward strand.
TCTCGTGCGACAGGTCCGTGCCGATCGTGGAGGCCAGATGGTGCTGGATATCGCGGATCGTCATCCCGCCGGCGTAGAGCGAGACGATCATCGCGTCCAGACCGTCCAGACGGCGCTGGCCCTTGCGGACCAGCATCGGGATGAACGAGCCGTCGCGGTCACGCGGGATACGTAACTCCACGTCCCCGACCTCGGTGGCGACAGTCTTGGTGCCGTAACCGTTACGGGAGTTGGGAAACGACGACGCCTCCGGGTCGCCGGCCTCGTACCCGAGGTGATCGCTCAACTCGGCGTTCAAACCACGCTCCAGGGCCGCCTTCATCAGCGACCCGAGCAGACCGCCCTCGCCGGTCAACGGCTCGCCGCCATCGATCTTGGCAAGGACATCATCGAGCGCACCCGAGGCGATGAGCGCATCGGTGGCCTCGTTCTGGCGGCGACGCCGCTCTTCTCGTGACTGATCCACAGTCACATCATCGATGGTCACAGTGAGAGTTCCTTTCAGGACTCACCCTCCCGACTTACACAGACCATCTGACACGCCCCGCCCGATCGGTCCTGGAACGCTCCCTCGCCGAACTCACCGAGCCACGCCAGGGAAAAACGCGTGCTGACCTGCAAGTTCTGCTGATCTCCCGGCGTCAGAAGTCCCGGCAGAAGACGGCGATGATCAACACGCTGAACGCGATCGTGCGGACCCTGGGCCTGGTGGCAGACACCGGCAAGAAGCTGACAATGACCCAGATCCGAGCCATCGCCGACGGCGGCCTCACCGGCTCCGGGCACTCAGCGATCGCCGTGGCAGCGGCCACCGATCTGGCCGACGAGATCATCGAATGCCACAAGGCCCTGGCGGCCAACGAGCGGCGCCTGCGCGCTGTCGTGGCCTCCTGGCGGCCCGAGCTGCTCGCCGTCGTCGGCGTCGGGCCAGTAACGGCCGCCCGCATCCTGACGGTCTGGTCGCACCCGGGCCGGTTCGCCAGCCAGGCCCACTTCGCCTCGATCGCCGGAGCCAGTCCCGTACCGATCGGCAGCGGCCAATCACTGGCGTGGCGACTGAACTACGGCGGCGACCGACAACTCAATTCCGCCCTGCACACCATCGCCCTGACCCGCAAACGTCACGATCAACGCACCAAGGACTACATCACCAAACGCACCACCGACGGCAAGACCCCACGCGCGATCGATCGACTCCTCAAACGCTACATCGCCCGCGAGATCTTCAAACTCCTCGAACACGGCCCCACACACGCAATCAGCGGCACCCACGACCACCAGCTCCCCGCTGCCGCTTGACAACGAACATAGAAGCGTCGACTCGCTGCTACGCGGCCGAGGCCTGGTGAGAGCCGGGCACTAGAAGGGTGGCTTCGACACCTCGCCTCGCCCTGGCGGGCTCGTCGACGGCTCAGCCGGCGATGGACAGTCGGCGTCGAACAGTCGGTGGCCGACTGGGATGCTGCGAGGCGCGCATGGCGGACCTGCTCGACCCAGGGGCGCTTACTGGCAAGCGGCCAGGACCAGTTCCTTGACCCGGGCGGGGTCGGCCTGGCCGCGAGTCGCCTTCATGACGTCACCGACGATCTTGCCCGCGGCCTGGACCTTGCCGCTGCGGATCTTGTCGGCGATGTCCGGGTTGGCGGCGAGGGCGTCGTCGACGGCCTTCTGCAACGCGGAGTCGTCACGCACCACTTCGAGTCCGCGGTCGGCGACGATCTGGGCGGGCTCGCCCTCGCCGTCGAGCACCGCGACCACGACCTGCTGCGCGAGCTTGTTGGTCAGCTTGCCCTCGTCGACCAGACCGATCACCTCGGCGACCTGCGCCGGGGTGATGGCGAGCTGGTCGAGTTCCACGCCGCGCGTGTTCGCCTGCTGCGCCAGGAACGACACCCACCAGCTACGTGCGGCGTCGGGCTTCGCACCGGCGTCGGCGGTGGCGATGATGAGGTCGACGGCGCCGACGTTCACCAGGTCGCGCATCACCTCGTCGGACACGCCCCACTCGGCCTGGATGCGAGCGCGGCGCACCCACGGCAGTTCGGGCAGCGTGCCGCGCAGGTCCTCGACCCAGGCGGGTTCGCAGATCACCGGCGGCAGGTCGGGCTCGGGGAAGTAGCGGTAGTCCTCGGCGGTCTCCTTGCGGCGGCCGGCCGAGGTGGTGCCGTCGGTCTCGTGGAAGTGCCGGGTCTCCTGGATCACCTCGCCACCCGCGGTGAGCACCGCGCCCTGGCGGCGCATCTCGTAGGTGACGGCGGCGGCGACGCTCTTGAGCGAGTTGACGTTCTTGGTCTCGGTGCGGGTGCCGAATTCGCTCGCGCCCTTGGGCATCAGCGACAGGTTCACGTCGCACCGCATGGAGCCCTGGTCCATCCGGACGTCGGAGACCTCGAGCGAGCGCAGCAGATCGCGCAGCGCGGTCACATAGGCGCGCGCGACCTCGGGGGCCCGCTCCCCGGCCCCGACGATCGGCTTGGAGACGATCTCGACCAGCGGCACACCCGCGCGGTTGTAGTCGAGCAGCGAGTGGCTGGCCCCGTGGATCCGGCCGGTGGCGCCGCCGACGTGCAGCGACTTTCCGGTGTCCTCCTCCATATGGGCGCGCTCGATCTCCACGCGCCACGGCGTGCCGTCGTCGAGGACCACGTCGAGGTAGCCCTCGTACGAGGTGGGCTCGTCGTACTGGCTGATCTGGTAGTTCTTCGGCTGGTCCGGATAGAAGTAGTTCTTCCGGGCGAAGACGCTCGACTCGCGGATCGAGCAGTTCAGCGCCAGCCCGATGCGCACGGCCGACTCGACGGCCTTGGCGTTGGCCACCGGCAGCGAGCCCGGCAGGCCGAGGCACGCCGGACAGACCTGCGAGTTCGGCTCGCCGCCGAACGTGGTCGGGCAGCCGCAGAACATCTTGGTCGCGGTGCCCAGTTCCACGTGCACCTCCATGCCCATCACCGGGTCGAAGCGCTCGAGAACCTCGTCGAAGTCCATCAGTTCGTCGGTAGCCACACTCATGCGGTCCATCGTATCTGGGGGACGATCTCCGGGATTCTCCCGATCCCACCGCGGCCGCGCGGCCGTAGTTTCGAGGTCGACAGCTTCGCCGAGACACGGCGGACGACGATCCCCAGGAGGGCCGCCATGTCCCATCCCCCGCTCCCCGACGACAGCAACGACAGCAACGACAACGACGCAGCGCCCGAATCCGCGCCGGTGTCCGATTCCACCGAGCACGGAGCCGCCGAGCCCGATTCCACCGAGCCCGGCGACGCACCTGTTCCCGCGGCCGATCCCTCCGGCCCGCCGGCCGCCGACGTTCCGCGGGCCGGCGGTGAGTTCACGGCCGCCGATGTGCCGGCCGCCGGCGAGGTGCCGCCGTCCGAGGAGGTGCCGCCCCTCGGTGCGGCCGGGGCCGACGGGACGAACGGCGCCGGAGTCGCGGCCGCCAGTCGTCCGCGCCGCCTCACCCGGTCCCGGACCGATCGCATGCTGGGCGGCGTCTGCGGCGGCATCGCCGAGTACTTCGGCCTCGACGCCACCTGGGTGCGCGTGGCGTTCGTGGTGTCGATCATCCTGCCGGGCCCCCAGTTCCTGCTGTATCTGCTGTTGTGGATCGTCATTCCCCGGAACTGAGATACCGGGCCGGACACCCTGGTCGAGATCGTCGAGAATCACGGGGTCGCTCGGGCACATGGTCCGGGACACCCCAGAATTCCTGCATCTCGACTCGAAGAGGTGGGGTTTCGACAAGCTCAACCGGCGGGACGACTCAACCGGCGGGACCGCCCAGTCCGCGGGACCACTCAATCCGCGGGACCGCTCAATCCACACGGCCACTCAATCCGTGGGACCGCTCGACCGGCGGAACGACTCAACAGGCGGGACCGCTCGACCGGCGGGACCGCTCGACCGGGCAAGGACCGCTCAGTCCGCGGGATCACTCAGTCCGCGGAACCGCTCGACCGGCGGGGACCGCTCGACCGGCGGCGCCACTCAGTCCGCGGGATCGCTCAGCCGACGGAAGGATTCGACCGGCAAGAGCCGGGTACTCGACAGGATCAGGGAATGACCGCGGCGAACTGGCCGGTCTCGACCGCGAAGTCGCCGCGGCGGCGGGCCGCCGAGGCGATCCCGAGCCCCGGATGCCCGGCACCGGCCGGGAACCAGCCGACCTGCGGCGCCGCCGGACGTCCGCCGCCGTCGCGCCCGGGGCCGCCGGTGATCCAGACCGCGGGGACACGGGCGTCGTACCGGCCGTCCGCGGTGACCCGTCGCGAACCGGCGGCCAGGAAGCAGTGCCCCATCTCCAGCACGGCCGGGCTTTGCAGCACCCAGGCGATCCCCTCGTTCAGCAGCAACGGCGACCGGCCACTGGTACCGATCACCGGCACCGCGTCGTTCGGCGAGTCGTCGGTGAACTCATCGCCGCGGTCAGGCGCGATGACGGCGTAGAGCGGGCAGGCCGGAATCTCGATCGGCGGCACCGGCGCGAAGGCGTCGAGGTCGGCCATGCCGTCGCCGACCACCCCGGGCGCACCGGATCCGGGTAAGCGCATCAGTGGCACGAGACGGGACGGCGGCAGCATCGCGGGATCGATCGCCAGGAGCGTTTCGGGACCACCGGGTTGCTCCAGTTCGCTGGCGCGCGACACGAACTCGGCCGCACGCATGCCCAGCATGTCGTGCACGCCGAGGTCGACGAGGCGCACGGCCTGGTCGGTCGGTGAGGGCAGCGGCGGTCGGGACATGGATCAGCCGTACAGCGCCCGCGCCCCGTTGTAGAAGTCCAGCGGGACCCTCTTGGTATGACCGACGGCCTCGGCGAACGGCACCCGCACGATCTGGGTGCCGCGCAGCGCCACCATCTTGCCCCAGTCGCCGTCGGCCAGGACATCGCTGATCGCCTGCCCGAACCGGGTGCCCAGGACGCGGTCGTAGGCGGTGGGGACGCCGCCGCGCTGGATGTGGCCGAGGACGGTCGCGCGGCTGGTGATGCCGGTGCGCTCCTCGATGAGCGGCGCCAGGATCTCCCCGATGCCGCCCAGTCGCGGCCGGTTGAACTCGTCGAGGCCGCGATCGGAGAACGCCTCGTCCATGTCCGGAAGCGTGAACCCCTCTGCCACGATCACCAGTGGTGCGCGCCGCCGGTCCTTGACGTGCACCACCCACTCGCAGATCTGGTCGAGGGTCTCCGGGGCCTCCGGGATCAGAATGGAATGAGCGCCGGCGGCGATGCCGGCGTACATCGCGATCCATCCGGCGTGCCGGCCCATCACTTCGAGGACCATGCAGCGCATGTGCGAGTCGCCGGTGGTGCGCAGCCGGTCGGCGGCCTCGGTGGCGATCTCCACCGCGGTGGAGAAACCGAAGGTGAAATCGGTGGCTTCGAGGTCGTTGTCGATCGTCTTGGGAACGCCGACCATGGGGACGCCGTCGTTCAGGAGCCGGTTGGCGGCGGCCATCGTGCCGTCGCCGCCGACCGCGACCACGCCGTCGATCTCCAGTTCTTCGAGGACCCGCTTGATCGCGTCCGGTCCGCCGTCGGGCTGCGTGTACGGGCCGAACCTGCTGGTGCGGAGGATGGTTCCGCCGTTCTTGGAGATCCCGCGGACCGCCGAACGGGTGAGCAGCTTGATGTCGCCGTAGACCAGACCCTTGTAGCCGTCGAGGAAACCCACGAACTCCTGGCCGTGTACCGCCGTGCCTTGCAGAACCATGCCGCGGATCACCGCGTTGAGGCCGGGGCAGTCGCCACCCGAGGTGAGAATTCCGTATCGAGCCATCTGCGTCGCCCCTCGATCGCTATCGCTTGCGGGTAGGAAGAACCGGTCCGCCCCATTCGATCAGATCGACGGGCCCTGGGCCACCGGGCCGGAAGATTTGGTCACTACTCGAACTATTTGAGGCCGTTCTCGTAGGCGAAGACCACCGCCTGGGCCCGGTCGCGCAGACCCAGCTTGGCCAGCACCCGGCTGACGTGCGTCTTGACGGTCTCCTCGGACACGAACAGTTCGGCGGCGATCTCGGCGTTCGACTTGCCGTCGGCGACGACGATCAGCACCTCCCGCTCGCGGGGCGTCAGCACGTCCGCGGCGGCGGTCGGCGTCCGCGTGCGCCGGGAGGTCACCTCGGTGATGAGACGCCGGGTGACCGACGGAGCCAGCAGAGCGTCGCCCGCGGCGACGACGCGCACGGCGCGCACCAGTTCGTCGGCCGGTGCGTCCTTGAGGAGGAAGCCGGAGGCGCCGATCGAGAGCGCGGTGTAGACGTAGTCGTCGATGTCGAAGGTGGTCAGCATCAGCACCCGAGTCGGCAGTCCGGCCTCGATGATCCGACGGGCCGCCCACAGCCCGTCCTTGCGCGGCATGCGAACGTCCATCAGCACCACGTCGGGCCGGAGCCTGCGCACCAGGTCGACGCCGTCGATCCCGTCGGCGGCGTCGCCGAGGACGGAGATGTCCGGCGCGGCGTTCAGCAGCGCCGCGAATCCGGCGCGCACCATGGCCTGGTCGTCGACGATCACCACGGTTGTCGGCACGTCTGCAGACTCTACGTGTGCTTCTCGGGGCCGACGGGCACGACGGCGGTCACCGCGAAGCCGCCTTCCGCGGTCGGTGCCGCGGTCAGGGTGCCGCCGAGCGCGGTGGCCCGCTCGGTCATACCGGCGATCCCCAGGCCGGGCGCGTCGGCGGTCGGCGCCGGCTGTGTGTCGTCACCGGGCGGGTCGTTCAGCACCAATGCCCGCACCGCGGCTCGATCGTCGGCCTCGGCCGGTTCGAGGGTCACCAGGATCGGCGCGCCCGGCGCGTGCCGGAGCGCGTTGCTGAGCGACTCCTGGACGATCCGGTAGAGCACCAGCCCGGCCGCGCCACCGACCGAATCGGCGTCGATCCGCGAGTCGACGTCGACCTGCGCGCCGGCGGCACGCACCGAGCCGATCAAATCGTCGAGGTCGGTGAGTTCCGGCGCGGGCGCGAGGGGTGCGGCATCGTCGCCGGGCACCCGGGTGTCGTCCGTGCGCAGCACCCCGAGCAGGCCGCGGACCTCGTCGAGCGCATCCCGGGCGGCCACGGCGATCGACTCGAACTCGGTCACGACGGCCGGCGACATCGGGACCTCCGGGTCGGCGACGGCCAGCCGGTACCGCGCGGTCTGCGCCATCACGACCACCATCGACATCCGGTGCGCGACGATGTCGTGCAGTTCGCGGGCGATCCGCGCCCGCTCGGCGAGCACCTCCTCCCGGGCCTGCGCCAGTTCGGTCTGCTCGGCCTGCGCGGCGATCTCCCGGCGCGAACGCACCGAATAGCGGAGAAACGCCACGCCGATCGCCAGCACCGTCAGCCCGAAGATCCAGCCCAGCGCCAGGTGCCACGGCACCGCGAACAGCAGGGTGACGGCGGTGACCGCCCAGATCACCGGTACCCGGCCGAGCGGCTGGGTCACCAGCGCCGCGAAGGTCACCGCAATGAGCACGAGGAACTGCGGTACCGCGACGCGCAGATCGTCGTGCCCGGCCTCGCGCGGCAGCAGCGAGGTGAACAGGCAGACGACGACGATCAGGACCCAGCCGAACCGGACGGCGGCGCGACCGGCCGCGATCGTGGCGACCGGCAGCACCGTGGCCAGCGCCAGCACCGGCAGCACGTACGCCGGGATGGCCAGGGTCTCGCCGAGCACCGGCCAGGTGCTCGCGAACATGATCACCGCGGCCAGCAGGGTGAGCCGGTTCCAGCGGTTCGCGGCATAGGTCCGCAGCTGCGGATCGGCGATCCGCTGCGGGTCCAGGCGGCGGCGCGCGGACCGGTATCTCGTTCGTATTCCCACGCCCTCCACGGTAGGGACTTCCGGCCTGAGCGACGTCCCTCCGCAGGGGGATTCCGGGGTCCCCCGCGGGGGTGAACCCGGCCCGGCGCGGCCCCTTCGCGAGCACGTCCGGATTCCCTCTCGTGCGGGATCCGTGCAGGTGAACGGCATTCCTAGCGTCGACGACATGTCCGGATCACCTCGCCCCCGCCCGTTCGACCGACCCCTTGCCGCCCTGGCCCTCCTCGGCCTCGCGGCCGTCTTCTTCCTCTCCGGCCACGAGTCGGCCCGGCCGCCGACCGCACCGCCACCGGCGACCGGGCGACCGGTGGCCGTCGCCGCGGTCACGACCCTGCCTGGTGCCGGGGCGTCGTCGGCGCTGGAGGCCCTCGTCGGGTCCCGTCCGGCGAGTGCTCTCGCGCTGATCCCCGCCGACTTCCCCGCCCGGCTCGGTTACCGCCCGGCGCTGGAGGACGGCCTGCCGGTGAACCCGGGCGGGTCGTGCTCGTCACCGGTGCCGCTGCCCGCGCGCTTCGCGGCCGCGTGCCGCATGCACGACTTCGGCTACGACCTCCTGCGGTACGCCGAGCAGACGCGCACTCCGCTGCCGCCGCACATCCGCGCACGACTCGACGCCCGGCTCGTCTCGGCGATGCACCGGTCGTGCACCGACCCGGCATGTCATTCGGCGGCGGAGCTGAGCCGCGCCGGCCTGGCGCTCAACACCTGGCGGCAGCGCGGGGGCGCCCCGGTGCGCGAGACCGGCGCGCAGATCACGCTGAGCGTCGTCGTGCGAGTGGGCGAGACTCTGGCGGGGCTGTCGTGAACGCGGACCGGCGTCCGGCGGCGCTCTGCGGTGCGGTGCTCGGCTGGTCGGCGTCGTTGACGCCGGGCGCCCTCCCCCGCTCGGCTGCCGTCGTGACGACGGCCGGGACCGTCTGTGCGGCGGTGGGTCTACTGATCGGGCTGCTGTCCGCCGCCGTGTTCGGGCGGGTCCGGCGGCTACGGCTTCCGGGGATCGTCCGGGTGGCACTCGGCGTCTACGTCGCCGCGGTCCTCTGCGCCGCGGTGGTCTGGGAAGAGCGGCTTCGATCGGCCATGGACCTGCCTCCGGCCGGTCCGCTGTGGGTGCTGGGCGCGGTCGCGGTACCCGCGACGGTCATCGGACTCGTGGCGTGGATACCGTGGCGGCGCTTGGTGATCGGCGGTGTCGTCGCGCTGATGACGTTGCTCGGCACCCCCGGCTCACCGGCCCACGCCGCCCCCGACGTACCGGACTCGCCCTTGGTCCATTACGCGGGTCTCGACGGCCGGGCCGACACCGCACGCGCCGTCGACCTCGTCGCTCGCTGGCGCGCGGACGGCGGTGCGCACCAGCGTGCGGTGGTGGTCGCGGTGCCCACCGGATCGGGATGGGTCGACGGCGGCGCAGTGCGCGGCTTCGACGAGCGTTTCGGCGGATCCGTGCGGGTCCTCGCCGTGCAGTACAGCGCGATGCCGTCGTGGCAGGCCTATGTCCGGTCACCCGAGCGGGCCGGGCAGAGCGCGACGGCGCTGGTGGCCGCACTGAGCCGCGAGATCGGCACCCTCCCGCCCGGGCAGCGGCCGCGGGTGTACCTGTACGGCCAGAGCCTCGGCGCGACCGGCGCCCAGGTGGCACGACGCTGGGCGCACGAGCACCGGGTCCCGCTCGCCGGAACCGTGCTGGTCGGCGTGCCGGGCGGCGGGGCGTCGTGCCGCGACGACCCGTCGTGCGTGGTGCTGAACAATCCCAGCGATCCGGTCGCGGCGCTGAGCTGGTCGTTGCTGTGGCGTCCGCCGGCGCGGAACGTGTTCACCGGCGAGGCGGGCCCGCGGCCGCCGTGGGTGCCGGGGCTGTCCCTACTCGCCACGGTCATCGACCTCGTCGGATCACGCGACGTGCCCGCCGGGTTCGGTCATCGCTACGGCACCGAACAGGGACTCGTGGCGCCGATTCCTTCCGACCCGGGGAGCCGAGTGAGGGCTCAGCCCTCGAGAGGACCGCGGGCCGACTCGTAGGCGGCGCCGACCCGGTAGAGGCGGTCGTCGCGCAGCGCCGGGGCCATGATCTGCAGGCCGATCGGGAGGCCGGAGTCGTCGAGCCCGGACGGGATCGACATGGCGGCGTTCCCGGCCAGGTTGACCGGCAGCGTGCAGAGGTCGAAGAGGTACATCGACAGCGGGTCGTCCACCTTCTCGCCCAGCTTGAACGCGGTCTGCGGGGTGGTCGGCGAGACCAGGACGTCGACCTGCCCGAAGGCCTCGGCGAAGTCGCGCGCGATCAGCGTGCGCACCTTCTGTGCCTGGCCGTAGTAGGCGTCGTAGTAGCCCGAGCTCAGCGCGTAGGTGCCGATCATGATGCGCCGCTTCACCTCGGGGCCGAAACCGGCCTCGCGGGACAGTGCCATCACTTCCTCGGCACTGTGCTTGCCGTCGTCGGCGACCCGCAGGCCGTAGCGCATGGCGTCGAACCGCGCGAGGTTGCTCGACACCTCCGACGGCAGGATCAGATAGTACGCGCCGAGCGCGTACTCGAAGTGCGGGCAGTCGACCTCGACGATGGTCGCGCCCTGCGCGCGCAGCGTCTCACACGCCTGCTGGAACGACGCGAGCACCTCGGGCTGGTAGCCCTCGCCCTGCAACTGCTTCACGACGCCGACGCGCACACCGGTCAGGTCACCGGCCGCGCCCTCGCGGGCCGCGCGGACCACCGGCGGCACCGCGACGTCGATCGAGGTGGAGTCGCGCGGGTCGTATCCGGCGATCACCTCGTGGAGCAGGGCGGTGTCGAGCACGGTGCGGCCGCACGGACCGCCCTGGTCCAGCGACGACGCGCAGGCCACCAGGCCGTAGCGGGAGACGGTGCCGTAGGTCGGCTTCACGCCGACGGTCGCGGTGACCGCGGCGGGCTGGCGGATCGAGCCGCCGGTGTCGGTGCCGATCGCCAGCGGCGCCTGGTACGACGCGAGCGCCGCCGCGCTGCCGCCGCCGGAACCGCCGGGGATGCGGCTGGTGTCCCACGGGTTCCGGGTCACCTGGTAGGCGGAGTTCTCGGTCGAGCTGCCCATGGCGAACTCGTCCATGTTGGTCTTGCCGAGGATCGGCAGTCCGGCCTCGCGCAGCTTGCGGGTGAGCGTCGCGTCGTACGGCGACACCCAGCCCTGCAGAATCTTGGAGCCGCAGGTCGTGGGGGCGTCGACCGTGGTGAAGACGTCTTTGAGCGCGATCGGCACACCGGCCAGCGGCGACGGTGCCTCCCCCGCGGCGATCGCGTCGTCGGCGGCCTTGGCGGCGGCCAGCGCCTCGTCGGCGCCCACGTGCAGGAACGCGCCCAGTTCGCCGTCGATCTCGGCGATGCGGTCCAGGTGGGCCTGCGTCGCCTCCACCGACGACAGCTCGCGCGCGGCTATCTTGCCGGCGAGCTGCGCGGCGGACAGGCCGGTGACCTCGTTGCTGGTACGCGTGCTCACGGTGCTCATTCCTCCCCGAGGATCTGCGGAACGGCGAAACGGTCCTGCTCGACGGCCGGCGCCCCGGACAGCGCCTGCTCCGGCGTCAGACCGGGCACGACGACATCGGCGCGCACCACGTGACGCAGGTCGGCCGGGTGTGCCGTCGGCGCGACGTCGTCGGCGGCCACCTCGGAGATCTGGGCGACGTGCCCGAGGATCGAATCGAGCTGGGCGGCGTACTGATCGAGTTCGTCGTCGGTCAGCGCCAGACGCGACAGGAGCGCCAGGTGAGCGACCTCGGCGCGGCTGATGGCGGGCTCGGACTGCGTCATCTAGAGCGTTCCTCTCTCGGGCTGCTGCGATGCTCCCAGAGTAGGCGGTCAGCGCCCGGCCGCCCGCCGCGGCCCCCGGCGCGACGGGCACCGGCAGCGGGTGTCGCCGATCGGTACCGTGGAGACATGATGATCGTCACAACCAACGACCTGCCCGGCTACCGGATCGATCACGTCTTCGGCGAGGTCTTCGGCCTCACCGTCCGCTCGCGCCACATCGGCTCGAACATCGGCGCGGGACTCAAGTCGCTGGCCGGCGGTGAGCTGCGCGGAATCACCCAGCTGCTGCACGAATGCCGCCAGGAAGCGCTCGGCCGGCTCGCCCAGGAGGCCCAGGGCAAGGGCGCCAACGCGGTGGTCGCGTTCCGCTTCGAGACCACCGAGTACTCCAACGGCGGTGGCGTGGAGGTGTGCGCCTACGGGACCGCCGTGGGCGTCGTGTCGCTGGCCGCCGGAACTCCGGCGTAACAGTCCCGCAACAAAGGACTCGATAATGGGTGAAGTGTCCTTCCTGATGCGCGTGACCCTGACCGACCGGCCCGGCAGCCTCGGCCTCCTCGCCGCCGCCCTCGGTTCGGTCGGCGGCGACATCCGCTCTCTCGAGGTGGTCGAACGCGGCACCGGCTACGCCGTCGACGACGTCGTGGTGGAACTGCCCACCGGCGCGCTGCCGGACACCCTGATCACCGCCGCGGAGAGCGTGCCCGGCGTCCAAGTGGACTCGCTGCGCCCGTTCACCGGCAAACTCGATCTCCACCAGGAACTCGCGCTGATCGACGCCGTCGCCGCGGCCCGCCGCGACAGTCTTCAGGTCCTCGCCGATCTGGCCCCGCGGAGCCTCAACGTGTCGTGGGCGATGGTGGTGACCCGCACCGGCCGGGACGCGGTGACGCTGACCGGCAGCGGCGGCGCCCCCGAGACCCCGCTGACGCAGGCCGATTGGCTGCCACTGCCCGCCGCGTGCGCCTTCGACCCCAACGCCGACTGGATCCCCGGACCGTGGCGCGAACACGACACCCTGCTGGCCGCGGCTCCGCTGGGCGACGGGGTCAAGGCGCTCCTCCTCGGCCGGGTCGGCGGGCCCGCCTTCCGGCCGTCCGAGATCGCCCGCCTGGGTCACCTGACGGGCATCATCTCGGGCCTGGTGCACGCGAGCTGAGACGCCGGCCGTAGCTCGGCTTCGACTCGATCTCGGCTAGCGCCTCGATCGGCTCAACCAGCGGCCGAAACACCTCGGTCGGCTCAGCCGGCGACGAAGCACCGAGATCGGCTCAGCCGGCGACGAAGCACCGAGATCGGCTCAACCAACGGGCGAAGCACCTCGGTCGGCTCAGCCGGCCGCGAAGCACCACGACCGGCCCAGCGAACGGCGAAGCGCCACGACCAGCGACGATATGGCGCACGATCGCCTCGATTCGGCGATTCTCAGCCCGGCAGCCAGGCCGTCACCCGGAATCCGTCCGGACCGTTGATCGCCCGCACCTCGCCGCCGTGTGCGTCGACGATCCCCCGGACGATCGGCAGGCCGATTCCCGCGGAGGCGGGCAGCGAATCGCCGGACGATCCCTCGCCGGCCGGGCCGCCACGGGCCGCGTCGGCCCGCCAGCCGACCTCGAAGATGCGGTCGAGCTGATCGATCGGCACACCCGGACCGCGATCGGTCACCGAGATCAGCGTGCCACCGGCATCCGCGGTCTCGGCGCTGACGGTGACCTCGCTCCCGGCGGGTGCGAATCGGATGCTGTTGCTGAGGAGGTTGACCAGGACCCGGGTCATCTCGGCCGGATCGGCACGGACCACCCGGCCGGCCACGCCGTCGTGCACCACCCGCAGCCGGCGTTCGGCCGCGTAGTCACCGATCTCGGCGACCGCATCGGACACCACGTCCAGCAACTCGACCTCGTCGACCTGCAGGATCAGGCCCGCCTCGTCCAGCCGGGCGAGCGCGAACAGGTCGTCGACCAGCTTGTTCATCGAGTCCACACGCAGCCGGATCCGCCGGTAGTACTCCTGCGGATCGTCGGTGGCGCCTTCCTCCAGGACCTCGGCCATCGCCCGCAGTCCGGTGAGCGGGGTGCGCAGATCGTGCGACACCCAGGCGAAGAACTGGCGCCGGGTGGCGTCGAGCGCCTCGGCCGCGCGGCGCGCCTCGGCGAGTTCCCGCGAGGCCGCGGCGAGTTGCCGGGAGACCTCGGCGAACTCGCGCCACACGGTGGGATCGGCGTCGACCACCTGCCCGTCGCCGACGCGCCGGGCCGCCGCCGACAGACCGGCCGAGGCGGCCCGCACCCGGTAGCCGAGGAACAGGGCGGCGGCCACGCTCAGCACCGCCGAGACCCCGGCGACCCACAGCAGCACCTGCAGATCGTGGCGGGACACATACATCTGCGCGGCGATGGCGGTCACCGCGAGGACCATCGACAACGGGGCGGCGAGTCCCACCAGCCACAGCTGGACGGCGATGCTGTCGCGGCGGCGCCACCGGGCGATCAGCAGACCGGCCACCGTCACCGCGACGGCGGCGCCGGCCGCGATGAGCAGGATCTGAAGGATGGCCTCACCGCTCAGCATCCTCGGTTCCCCCCGGATTCTCCCGGCTCGTCGTCGGCCACGAAGCGGTAGCCTGCGCCCCATTCGGTCAGCAGGTGCCGCGGATAGCGGGGCTCGGCCTCGATCTTCTCGCGCAGACGGCGCACGTGGACGGTCACCGTCGACGCGTCACCGAACGACCAGCCCCACACCTCCGCCATGATCTCGTCCCGGCCGCACACCCGGCCCGGGTTCTGGACGAAGAAGGCGAGCAGTTCGTACTCGCGGGTGGTGAGGTCGATCCGGACGCCGCCGCGGTAGGCGATGCGGTGCGCCGGATCGACGCGGAACGGGCCGGCCTCGAGCAGCCCGACGTCGGTGCGCGCCCGGGTGCGCCGCAGCAGTGTGTCGATGCGCAGGTACAGTTCACGCATGGCGAACGGCTTCGTCAGGTAGTCGTCGGCGCCCTGTTCCAGACCGCGGATCCGTTCCGGTGCCGCGCCCAGCGCGGTCAGCATGATCACCCCGACCTGCGGCAGGGTGTCGCGGATCTGCCGGCACAGCTCGTCACCGCTCACCCGCGGCAGCATCCGGTCGAGCACCACCACATCCGGGATCCGTTGCCGCAGCGCCGTGCGCGCGGCCGCGCCGTCGGCGACCTCGACGACCCGGAACCGGTGGGCGCGCAGATAGTCGCCCACCGCGCCGCGCACGGTGGCGTCGTCCTCCACCACCATCACTTCGGCCTGCTTCGTCGTCACTCCTCCGAGGCTATCGCCGCACGACGCCCACCGGACCGCCGCAATTCTTACGCCCCTGAAATGTTTCCCCTGCGCCGCGGCTGGCGTGCCTAGATTCGGCCTTGTCCGACGACGGCGGCACCGGAATTCCGCCGTCTCCCCCGATGAAGGAGCACCACCATGACGACTCGAACCCGCACCACCGGCGCCCTGGCCGGCGCCGCCGCCCTGGCCCTGGTCCTGACCGTCTCGGCCTGCGGCAGCGATTCCAGCGACGACCACCCCGCGATGGCGAGCAACACGATGAGCGCCATGACGCCGTCGACGGGCGCCCCCATGCCGATGACCACCGGCGCCGAACGCACCGGCATGTTCGCCGGCGAGAACGGCAAGTCGGTCACCGGCACCGCGACGATCAGCGGCGACACCCTCATGCTGACCGGCTTCCACTCCGACGAGGGACCTGACCTGCACGTGTACCTCACCGACGGCACCGACGAGGCGGCGGTCGGCGGTGGCAAAGAACTCGGCAAGGTGACCTACGACCGCGCCGCGCAGTCGTTCTCGCTGACGGGCGCCGACGCGGCGAAGTACACCCACGTGGTGATCCACTGCGACAAGGCCAAGGCCGTCTTCGGCGCCGCGATGCTGTCATGACCGGCCGGCTCCGGCCGCCGCCGGCCGTCGGGCACGCGGCGGCGAGCCTGTCCCGCACGGTGCTGGGCGCGTTCTGGCTGCACGAGGCGTGGGTGAAGTATCACGCGGGGTTCGGCGCCGCCGACATCCGGCTGGTGACGTCGAGCATCGCCGCGAACCCGCGGGTACCCGACGTCTACCGCGTGCTCGGCGATCACCTGGTGGCCCCGAACGCCGGCGTGCTGGGCGTCGTGGTTCCGCTGCTGGAAGCGACCCTCGGGGTGCTGCTGATCTGCGGGATCGGCACCACCGCGGCCGCGGTGGTCTCGGCCCTCACCCTCACCGTGTACTGGCAGGCCGATCAGCTGATCTGGGAGTATCCGCCGATGATCGTGCTCTCGGTTCTGACGGTCCTCGCCCGGCCCGCGGCGTCCACGTGGTCGCTGCCCGCGCTCTTCGCCAGACGCGGTATCAGGCGCCGGAGGAATCCGGCGCCTCCTGTTCCGGATCCTCCGTCCCCGGCTGTTCCGGCTCCTCCTGTTCCGGCTCCTCCTGCTCCGTCCCCGACCGCCCCGTCTCCAGCAGGATCTTGAAGGCGTCCTCGTCGAGGATCGGCACGCCCAGTTGCTCGGCCTTGGCGGCCTTGCTGCCGGGGGCGTCGCCGATCACCACGTAGTCGGTCTTCTTCGACACCGAGCCGGACGCCTTGCCGCCGCGGGCGATGATCGCCTCCTTCGCGCCGTCGCGGGTGAAGTCGTTCAGCGAGCCCGTGACGACGATGGTCTTGCCCTCCAGCGTCCGCGGCGTGGACTCGTCCACCTCGTCGGCCATCGACACCCCGGCCGCGCGCCACTTGGCGACGATCTCCCGGTGCCAGTCCACCTCGAACCAGTCCCGGACGCTCGCGGCCAGGGTCTCCCCGACGCCGTCCACCTCGGCGAGCTCCTCCACACTCGCCGCCTCGATCTTCGCCAGCGAGCCGAAGGCGGTGGCGAGCGCGCGAGCGGCGGTCGGGCCGACGTGCCGGATCGAAAGCGCCACCAGAACCCGCCACAGCGGCGCGTCCTTCGCGGTCTCCAGGTGCGTCAGCAGCCGTTGCCCGTTGGCCGACAGCTCCCCCTTGGTGGTGGTGTAGAACGACGTCCGCGCGAGGTCGTCGGCGGTGAGCGTGAACAGGTCGCCCTCGTCCTCGATCACGCCGCTCGCCAGCAGCGCCGTCGCCCCCTCGTAGCCGAGCGCGTCGATGTCGAACCCGCCGCGCCCGGCCAGGTGGAAGAGCCGTTCCCGCAGCTGCGCCGGGCAGTGGTGCGCGTTGGGGCAGCGGATGTCGGCGTCGCTCTCCTTCTCCGGCCGCAGCGCGGCGCCGCACTCCGGGCAGTGCGTCGGCATCACGAACTCGCGCTCGGTGCCATCGCGCAGATCCACCACCGGCCCGAGCACCTCCGGGATCACGTCGCCGGCCTTGCGGATGGTGACGGTGTCGCCGATCAGCACGCCCTTGCGCTTGACCTCCGAGGCGTTGTGCAGCGTCGCGCGAGCGACCGTCGACCCGGCGACCAGCACCGGCTCCATGTCGGCGTACGGCGTGACCCGTCCCGTGCGGCCGACGCCGACCTTGATGTCGAGCAGTTTGGTGGTGACCTCTTCGGGCGGATATTTGTAGGCGATCGCCCAGCGCGGGGCGCGCGAGGTGGACCCCAGCCGCCGTTGCAGGGCGACGTCGTCCACCTTAACCACCAGCCCGTCGATCTCGTGCTCCACCGAATGCCGGTGCTCGCCCCAGTAGGCGATGGTGTCGAGGATCGCGTCGGCGCCGGTCACCTTCGAGGTGTGCGCGGACACGGGCAGACCCCACTCACCGAGGGCCAGGTACACGTCGTGCAGCGACTCCGGGCGCCAGCCGTCGATCCGCCCCACGCCGTGGCAGATCATGTGCAGATTGCGTTGCGCGGTGATCTGCGGGTTCTTCTGGCGCAGCGATCCGGCCGCCGAATTGCGGGGGTTCGCGAACGGGGGTTTGCCCTGCTCCACCAGCGAGGCGTTGAGGACCTCGAAGTCCTCCAGCCGGAAGTACACCTCGCCGCGCACTTCCAGGAGGTCGGGCAGCGGGCGGCCGGGCGCCGGAGTCAGCTGGTTCGGGACGTTCGCGATGGTGCGGGCGTTGAGCGTCACGTCCTCGCCGGTGCGGCCGTCGCCGCGCGTCACGCCGCGGATCAGCCTGCCGTTCTCGTATGTCAGCGCGAGCGCGACGCCGTCGATCTTGAGCTCACAGAGGAACTCGACGCCGCCCGGTTCCGCGGCACCGGCGTCGACCTCGGTGCGTGCCACCCACGCGCGCATCTCGTCGTCGTCGAAGACGTTGTCCAGCGACATCATCCGTTCGAGGTGGTCGACCGGGGTGAAGGCCGTGGAGAAGCCGCCGCCGACCAGCTTGGTCGGCGAGTCCGGGACGGCCAGCTCGGGGTGCTCGTCCTCCATGGCCTGCAGGCGCCGCAGCAGCGTGTCGAACTCGGCGTCACTGATGATCGGCGCGTCGTTGACGTAGTAGCGGAACTGGTGGTCGCGGATCTCGGCGGCCAGCTCGGCCCATTCATGCTCGGGAGACGTCACGAGACGATCTTAGGGCCGGGCGCCGACAGCCCCGCCTACCCTGGTGGCATGCCGCATCCGATCATGTTCGACGACGCCGATCCGATCCTGGGCAAGCTGCGCGAGATCGCCCTCGCCCTGCCGGAGGCCACCGAGAAGATCGCGCACGGCCGGCCGACGTTCCGCTGCGGCAAGATGTTCGCGATGTACGGCGGGGCGCGCAAGGGCGAGACCAAGGTCCGGCGCGATCACGCGCTCCTCTTCATCCCCGACCCCGGCGAGCGGCGAGCCCTGGAACAGGACGAACGCTTCTACGTGCCCGCGTATGTCGGCGCCTACGGCTGGCTCGGCCTCGACCTGGCGCTCGACGTCGACTGGGCCGAGGTGGCCGAACTGCTCGACGCCAGCTTCCGCCAGATCGCCCCGAAACGCGCCATCGCGCGGTTGCCGGCGGCCGACTGACCGGTCGTTCCGACCCGGCGCCGTCGGCCATGGGCATATCTGGGGCCACGACGGGAATCTTCCCCCGTGACCCGGCATATGCCGGTCACCGACACGACCGGGCCGCCCGCGACGACGGTCGTCTCCGCGCCGGTCGGTACTGAACCCGCGGCGGGCGTCAGTGCTGACCGAATGCCCCGCGACGTGCACCGAGCCAGAGTCCGGGCAGCAGCGCCAGGGCCACCGCGGCTCCGACGTAGCCGACCGCGCCGAAACCCGCGCCCGCCATCAAGAGCCCGGCGAGGGCACCGGCGGCCGCCCCCGACAGCGCGATGAGCACGTCGACCGAGCCCTGTGTCTTGGGCCGGTTCGTGGTCGTCGTCGCGTCCACGACCAGCGCGGTGCCGGTGATGAGCCCGAAGTTCCAGCCCAGACCGAGCAGGATGAGCGCCACCGTCAGCCAGCCGGTGGATCCGGCCGGCGCCAGCGAGGCGAGCAGCCCGGCGACCGCCAGGCAGAGGCTCGACGCCGCCGCCATCGGCAGGCGGCCGATCCGGTCGACCAGCGGGCCGGTGACCAGCGACGGCAGGAACATCGCGGCGATGTGCAGGCTGATCACCAGCCCCACCGCCCCGAGACCGTGGTGATGATCCACCATGTGCACCGGCGTCATCGTCATCACACCGGTCATCACGATCTGCGTGGTGACCATAACGGCGGCACCGGCGTACAGGGCCGACCGGGGCAGCGTCGCCACGCCGGATTCGGCCACCTGGACACCGTCGCCGGCCGGCGCGGCCGCCTCCGCCTCGGCGACCCGTCGCGCCAGCAGATACGGGTCGGGGCGCAGCAACAGCTGGAAGCAGATCCCGGCGGCACCGAACGCGACCGCGGCGAGCAGGAACGGACCGGCGAGCACCGGGATGCCGAGCGTCTTCGCGAGGTCGCCGAGCGGCGTGATCAGGTTGGGGCCGGCCACCGCGCCCAGCGTCGTCGCCGCCAGTGAGACGCTGATCGCCCGGCCCCGCCGATGCGGTTCGGCGAGATCGGTGCCCGCGTAGCGCGCCTGCAGATTGGTGGCGGTACCGGAGCCGTAGACGAACAGCGCGACCAGCAGCAGCGGGATGTTGCCGATCGTCGCGGCCACCAGGATCCCCACCGCGCCGAGCGCACCGGCGCCGAAGCCGAGCGCCAGACCGGCCCGGCGGCCGCGCCGCTGGGCGGTCCGGCCCACCCCGAAGGCGGCGAGCGCCGAGCCCAGCGTGAACAGCGCGGCGGGCAGCCCGCTGAGCGCATCCGAGCCGAGCATGTCCTTGGCGAGCAGCGCGCCGACCGACACTCCGGCCGACAGACCGGCGCCGCCGAGGATCTGGCTGGCGACCACCACGGCGAGGGTCCGGCGCTGCACGCGATCGATCTCCGCACGATCGATCGCCCCCGCGTCGATCTCCGCGGGGCCGATCTGCACGGGATCCGCGGCGGCGGAGTTCGGGGCGTCGTTCACAACGACTAGGATCCTAGTTGGATCCCAGATGCGCAAGCCGGATTCCGGACGCGGGCCGTCCGCGGCCACGACGATAGGCTCGTCTGACAGGGAACAGCGGGAGGAAGGTGACCGATGAGCGAGGCTTCGGCGGCCGATCGCGCGCTCGCGCACATCCGCTCGGCGGTGCTGTCGGGCACCTATCCCCCCGGGACCATGCTTAGCGAGTCGGCGCTCGCGGCCGACCTGGCGCTGAGCCGCACCCCGATCCGCGCGGCCCTGCGGCTCCTGCAGGACGAAGGGCTGCTCACCATCTATCCCCAGCGCGGCGCGCTGGTCCGGGAGCTCAGTCCGCGGGAGGTCCGGGAGGCGGCCGAGGCACGGAACGCGCTGGAGACGGCCGGGGTGCACTTCGCCGACGAGGCGGCCCGCCGGGGCCTCCGCGCCCGGCTCGCCCCGAGTCTCGCCGCGCAGGAACGCGCACTGGAGGCCGGCGACTTCCCCGCCTTCGTGCGGGCCGCCATGGAATTTCACCGCAGCTTCGCCGGGCTCGCGCAGAACGCGGTGCTGCTGGACCTCTACGACCGGCTCCAGGACCGCCAGATGCTCTCGATCCTGCGCAGCACCCCGGCCATCACCGGTCAGCCGCGGCAGGTCCTCGACGAGCATCGGGCCCTGCTCGACGACGCCGAGTCCGGCGACTGGGTGTCGTTCGCCGGGCGCCTCCTGGCGCACCAGGAGGAGAGCCACCGCCTGCCGTGACGACGGCGCTTCCGATTCTCACCGATCGACGGCGCGGGTCACGCGGGTGGTCACGCGGTGGTGAGGGCGTCCGCCACGGTCGTGGAGATCGCCAGGGCGGCGCGCGCCCAGGAGACCGTCGCACCGGCGAGACCGCACGTCGACGTGACGAGCAACTGCTCGCGAAACACACCGCGCGGCAGGCCGATCCGGTCGATCAGGCCGGTCAGCCGGGTGACCAGGTCGTCGGTCACCTGGTTCTGCGGCAGACCCGGATCGACGGCGGGGACCACTCCGGCCAGCAGCGTGCGGCCGGAGTCGAGGGTCTCGCCGAACCGGTCGTAGTCGGCCACCCGCAGCTGTGTGAGGTCCATCGAGAGCGCGTACGACCGCGCCGCGCGCAGCAACTCCCAGCGCGGCGACGCACAGCTGTGCAGGATCATCGGGCGCGCGACCTGCTGCGCCACCCCTTCCAGCAGCTGCGCGATCTCCGGGACCGGGATCGGCAGAATGGGGTCGAGTCTGGTCAGCGGGGTGACGGTACCGTCGATCACGTCACCGATCGAGGGCTCGTCGAGTTGCACCACCACCCGCACACCGAGGCGACGTTCGAGTTCAGCCGCCTGCCCGTCGAGCCCCGCGGCGAGCGAGGCGGCGACGTCGCGCAGCGCCCCGCGGTCCCGGATCACCTTGTGTCCGCCGCGCAGTTCGACGTGGGCGGCGAACGTGAACGGCCCGGCGGCCTGGATCTTGACGACCCCGGCCTCGCCGCGCAGGTCCGCCGTCTCCCAGCGCTCCTCGAGCGCGTCGAGATCCCACCGAAGATAGTCCCGGGCGCGCCGCGTCTCCGCCGTCGGCGACGCCGCGAGACGGTAGGTGCGGTGCACGTAGTCGACGGGGAGGTCGACCAGCAGTCCGGCGGTGCGGCCGATCACGTCGGCGCCCACCCCGCGCGCCGGCAGTTCGGGCAGGAAGACGAGTCCGGACCCGCCGAGTTCCCCGGCCGCGAGTGCGGCGGCGCCGCGGGGATCGGTGCCCGGCAGCGAACCGATCCCGGTCGCCGTCCCCGTCGGGATCGCGCTCTGTGCGTCATCACTCACAGTGGCCCACCCAATTGTCGCGTGCGCTACCCGGCCGCACGACGATCCGCGTCACTCACTGGCATGCGCGTCACCCGCGACCGCCGCGGCGGTCGACGACTGCCGCGGATCCGCTCGGAACACAGGGGGGTACACACCACGCCGCAGGACTCAGGGGGTGGCCGAGGAGATGCGGCCGGAGCCCAGGACCAGGTCACCGCGCTCGGCGTCGGGGCGATACAGCACCGCGGCCTGACCACGGGCGACGCCGCGCAGCGGCTCGCGCAGCGCGATCTCGATGCCCGGCCCGTCCCCCGAACCCGTCGGGGGGATCGGGGTCGCGACGGCCTCCGCCAATCCACCGTGCGCACGCACCTGCACGACGCACTCGATCGGCCCGTCCGGCACCACGCCGGACGACCACACGGCCTTGGTGGCGACGATGGTGCGCACGTCGAGATCCTCCGCACCGCCGACGGTGACGGTGCCGCTGGCCGGGTCGATGGCGGTCACATAGCGCGGTGCGCCGTCCGCCGCGGGCGCGTCGATGCCCAGGCCCTTGCGCTGGCCGATGGTGAAGCCGTGCACGCCGTCGTGCCCGCCGAGCCGCTCCCCCGTCGCCCCGTCGACCAGTGCTCCGGGACGCACGCCGATGCGGGCGCCGAGGAAAGCGCGGGTGTCGCCGGTCGGGATGAAGCAGATGTCGTGCGAATCGGGCTTGTTCGCCACCAGCAGGCCGCGGCGCTCGGCCTCCTCGCGGATCCGCGGCTTGGGGGTGTCGCCGATCGGGAACATTGCGCGGGACAGCTGGTCGCGATCGAGCACGGCCAGGACGTACGACTGGTCCTTGTCGTGATCGACCGCCCGCCGCAGTTCCCCGCCGGACAGCCGCGCGTAGTGGCCGGTGGCCAGCGCATCGAAGCCGAGGGCCTGCGCCCGCTCGGCGAGCGCCGCGAACTTGATCTTCTCATTGCAGCTCAGACACGGATTCGGGGTCTCGCCGGCCGCGTACGACGCGACGAACTCGTCGATCACGTCTTCCCTGAAGCGATCGGCGAAGTCCCACACGTAGAACGGGATGCCGAGCATGTCGGCGACGCGGCGGGCGTCGTCGGCGTCCTCGCGCGAGCAGCAGCCGCGCGAGCCGGTGCGCAGTGCGCCGGGCGCGGTCGAGAGGGCCAGGTGGACGCCGGTCACGTCGTGTCCGGCCTCGACGGCGCGGGCCGCGGCGACCGAGGAGTCGACGCCGCCGCTCATCGCGACGAGGACCCTTCGACGGCGTGTCGTCGCAGGCTCCGCCACGGGCTCAGGGACCGCCCTTCGACGGGGGGTCGTCGCAAGCTCAGGAACCGTGTCTCGACGAGGGGTCGTTTCGACACGGTCACTCACTTCGTTCGCGACCGGCTCAACGGGCTGAGCGGCAACGGGCTGCGAGACGACGGGCTGAGCGGCAACGGGCTGCGAGGACGCGACCGGCGGGGCGGGCTGAGCGGCAACGGGCTGCGCGGTCATCAGCGCACCCCGGTCAAGCCGGCGGCCAGGGCGCGGTCGATCACCTCGTCGAGCACGACCCCGAGCCGCACCACGTCGGCGGCGGTGTTGTCCGGCCCGAACGAGAACCGCAGCGAGCCGCGGGCGGCGGCCCGGTCCATTCCCATCGCGAGGAGGACGTGGCTGGCCGAGGCGACCCCGGCGGTGCAGGCCGAGCCGGTGGAGCACTCGATGTCGCGGGCGTCGAGCAGCATGAGCAGCGAGTCGCCCTCGCAACCGGTGAACGTGACGTGCACCAGGCCGGGCAGGCCGTCGGGCCGCGAGTTCACGACCGCCCCGTCGATGCCGTCCACGATCCCCAGCAGGTCGTCGCGCAGCCCGCCGAGGTGCGCGGTGTGCGCGTCCATCCGGTCGACGGCCACCCGCAGCGCGGCCGCCATGCCCGCGGCCCCGGCCACGTCCTGGGTGCCCGACCGCAGGTCGCGCTCGTGTCCGCCGCCGTTGAGCAGCGGCTGGCACGGGACGTCGCGCCCGAGGATCAGGGCGCCGACGCCCTGCGGGCCGCCGAACTTGTGCGCGGCCACGCTCATCGCGCAGAGTCCGCTCGCGGTGAAGTCGACCGGCACGTGCCCGATCGCGGCCACCGCGTCGGAATGCATCGGGATGTCGTATTCGCGCGCCAGCGCGGCCAGATCGGCGATCGGCTGCAGCGTCCCGACCTCGTTGTTGGCCCACATGATCGAGATCACGGCGACCTCGGCGGCGTGGTCCTCCAGCTCGGCGGCGAGGTCGGCCGGATCGACGCGCCCGGTCGCGTCGACCGGCAGGACCACCAGTTCGGCGTCCTCGTGGTCGGCCAGCCACTGCGCCGGATCCAAGACCGCGTGGTGCTCGACGGCGGAGATCACCACGCGCCGGCGACGGCCGTCCTGGGCACGCCGCGCCCGGTAGATCCCCTTGAGCGCGAGATTGTCCGACTCGGTACCGCCCGCGGTGAACAGCACATGCGACGGCCGGGCGCCCAGCAACCGCGCGATCGACTCGCGCGACTCCTCCAGGGTCCGGCGGGCCCGGCGCCCGGCGTCGTGCAGGGACATCGGGTTGCCCGGACGGCGCCAGGCATCGGTCATCGCCGCGACGGCCTCGGGGACGATCGCTGTGGAGGCGGCATTGTCGAGATAGACGGACATGATCGCTCCCCAGGATAACCGCGCGGAGGCGGATCGACCCAATGCCGTCCGCCGGGCCGACGGGGCTGACACGAAAGTCCCTGCGCATGTGTCGCCGCCGAAGCGGACCGCGGTCAGCGCACCACCTGCCCGACGGCGAGCACGCCGGCCGGGTCGTAGCGCTGGGCGAGCGCGCGCAGCCACTCGACGGTGTCAGCGTCGTAGCAGGCGGTGATCACGGCCGGATCGCCGCTGGCGGCGAAGTTCGGGAGCCGCCCGCCGGTCAGCCACGGCCCCATCGCCCCGGCCAGAGCCTGCTCGGCCGGGGCGACGGCCTCGGCGATCGGCGGCACCAGCGCGCCGATGGCGTACAGGTGGAACGGCGCGTCCCGATGGCACACGGCACTGGCCACGGCCGGCTCGGCGGCGAACGCGCCGCCGAGCAGCCGCAGCTCCACCACCAGCAGCGGACACGACGCCTCCGGGCCGGCGACGGCGAGCAGGGTGTCGACCGCGTCGGCGGGCAGGCCGGAGAGCAGGTGCCCGTCCTCCAGGACCGGCATGGGGTCGACCGGGTCGGCGTGCACGGCGCCGATCGCCGCGTACGGGAGCACGCCGAGGCCGTCGAGGATCGGCTCGGCGGCCGCCCGGATCGGCGCGAAGAGCGCGGCCGCCTCGTCGGCCGGACCGGTGTGCACATAGCGGACGGCGACGGTGAGTCGGCCGGCGAGCTGCGGCGGGACGCCCGGCAGGGCCGGGAGGCGCAGCAGCGCGATCGAGGTGTTGGCCTCGGCGGGCAGGTCCTGCGTCCACGACCGCCAGGCGTGCAGCACCGCGGCCGCGTCGGCGCCGTCGAAGTACAGTGCACCGCCGTAGAACCGCGGGAGTTCGAGCAGTCCGATCCGGACCTGCGTGACGATCCCGAGGGTGGCCTTGCCGCCGCGCAGTCCCCAGAACAGGTCGGCGTTCTCGGTCGGGGTGGCCGTGCGGATCTCACCGTCACCGGTCACCACGTCGATCGCGCGGACGTGGTCGCTCGACGCGCCCACGGTGCGCACCAGCGGCCCGATGCCACCGCCGGTGAGGAAGCCGGCGACGCCGACACTCGGCGCCGACCCGCACAGCGGGGCCAGCCCGTGCGGCGCGGCGGCGTCGATCACGGTCTGCCAGCGCACCCCGGCGCCGACCCGCGCGGTGCGGGCGGCCGGGTCGAGCTCGACGGTGTCCAGCGCGGACGTGCGGACCAGCAGGGTGTGGCCGTCGATCGGGGTGGCGCCGTGGCCGGTGCCGTGTACGGCGACGGTCATCCCGTTGGCGGCCGCGAACGCCACGACCGCGGCGACGTCGTCGGCGTCGAGAACGTCGATGACGGCCCAGGGCCGCCGCGAGACGGCGACGTTGAAGCCGAGCGGCTGGTAGCCGTCGTCGGTGGGCCGGTGAACGGTGCCGCGGACGGCGGCGCGCAGCGCGGCGATGTCGGCCTGGTCGAAGCGGCGGTCGGTGCTCATGGAGTTCTCCTCGGGGTCGGTGCGGCCGGGGCCGGCCGCGTCGGAGATACCGTCGCGCCGGGCCCTTGCGGCCCCCTTGGGAAGTCCTTGAACCGCTGGTCAGCCGAGCAGCTCGGCGACGGCGTCGACCACCGCGACCATGCCGATCGCGTCCGCGTCGGCGGCGATCGCGGTCAGTGCCGCGGTGCGTTCGGGCGACGGTGGCGCGTGCCGGGCTTCGAGCAGCCGGCAGTGCAGCAGGCCGGGCGGGCTGTCCTGTGCCACACAGAGTTCGCGGGCCCGGGCGACGGCGGCGCGGGCGGCGGGCTCGTCACCGACCAGGAAGTGCAGGCCCGCCAGCACGACGTCGACGGGTCCGACGCAGCCGACCTGCCCCACCGTCGCGATGCGGCCGGCGAACGGGCTCAGATAGTCGAGGAACGCCGGAGCCAGCTCGGTCAGCGCGAAGTCGGCGACGAGGCCGCCGAGGATCACCGCTTGGGCGAGCGAGGTCCACACCATCGGCCGCGGCGCATCGATGAAGATGCGGGCCATCTCCTCCACCAGCGCGGCGTCGCCGTGGCTCCCGGCGAGCGACGCGACGCCGGAGGCGAGCAGGACCACCACCTCGTTGTCCGGGGTGGCCGCCAGGATCCCGCGCGCCCATTCGAGCGGATCGTTGCCGTTCAGGCCGAGCGCCTGGTCGGCGATGTCGTCGAACACGCCGCGCTGGGTGGCCAGGGCCGCCAGCGCGGCGCTGCCCGACACGTAGAGCTCGGTCTGGAAGTGCACCGACACGGCGGTGCGGAAGTGCTCGCGGGCGAGGGCGAAGTCGCCGCGCCAATTGGCGAGCGCGGTCTCCATCCAGCGCAGCTGGGCGCGCAGGACCGGCAGCCGCATGCGTTCACTGCCGGCGATCCCCCGCCGCAGGTGCGCCTGAGTGCCGGCCAGATCGCCGATCGACATCAGCGCCATCGTCACCACCGAGTCGGCGATCACCCGGTCGAGGTCGGCTTCGGCGTGCGGCAGGTCGTACAGCTGCCGAGACAGGGCGATGGACTCCCGGGTGTGCGTGGCGACACCGGAGTAGGTCAGCAGGCGGGCGAGCAGGACGTCGGCGGTCACGTCCGGGTCGCCGAGCCGTTCGGCCAGTTCGGCGGCGCGGGCGAGGTTCCCGGCCGGCACCGCGGCGTCGTGGGCGTAGCACTGCCCCACGGCGAGGGCGCCGAGGACCCGCGCGTGCGCGGCGCGGTCGTCGGCGACGGCCTCGGCGGCGGCCAGGAGTGCGTCGTGGACGGGTCCGCCGAGCGTCGCCGGAGCCACCCACGGCCAGCCGCCGCCGGCCCGCAGCAGCACCCCGGCCAGTCGGCCGGCCGTCGCCGTCGCACCGTTGGCGACGGCCTCCCCGAGCCGAACGACGACGGTCTCCAGCACGCTCTGGTGCCGCCCGGCCCGCGTCTCGGCGCGCAGCATCGCGGTGAGCAGGGCATCGCGTTCGGCGAGATCCCGGTCGGCCGCGGGCAACGACTCGTAGGTGCGCAGCGCGGCCCGCAGCCAGCGCGCCGCCGATTCGGAGTCCCAGCCCGCGACCGCATCGTCGGCCGCCGTCCGGCAGGCCGCCACCACCTCGGCGACGTCGGCGACCGGCAGCGCGTCGAGCAGATGCGCGGCGCGTGCGGCGCGGGCCGCCCCGCCCCGGCGTTCGGCGAGGATCTCCGCGACGCGCAGATGCATCCGGCAGCGCCGCAGCGGCCGGATCGCCGCCATGGCCTGCTCGCGGAGCAGGGCGTGCGCGAACGCCGGTCGCCCACCGGCGGCCGACCGCACGACGATCCGCTCATCGGCGGCCTCGTCCAGGCAATCGGCGATCTCGGCCGGATCCCGGTCGGCGACGCGGGCGAGCAGCGCCACGTCGATGTCCTCACCGAGGATCGCCGCGTGCCCGATCACCTCGCGGACCGCCGGATCGAGCGTCGCCAGGCGGCGGTCGAGCACCGAGCCGACCGCGGCGGGCACCATCTCGCGGCGCTGCTCGGCGGGCAGCCGCGCGTACTCGGAGACGAAGAGCGGGTTGCCGCCGGTGCGGGCGGTGAGCGCCGCCGCCTCGTCGGGCGAGAGCGCCTCGGCGGCCAGCGCCTCGACCAGATCGGCCACCTCATCGTCGTCCAGGCTGGGCACCATCGCGACGTGGCCGCCGCGCACCAGGTCGTCCCGCAGGCGGGCGACGGCGGCGCCGGTCTCCTCCTCGCGAATGGTCAGGATCACGCACAGTCCGGGGCTCGTGGTGACGGTGACGAGGTAGCGGAGCAGGCCGGCGGTCAGCGGATCGGCCCAGTGGACGTCGTCGACGATCACCGTGACCGGGTGCGCGGCGGCGGCCTGTTCGAGCAGGTGCTGGACGCGCTCGTAGACGGCGAAGCGCGCGGTGTCGGCGTCGAC
This sequence comes from Gordonia sp. PP30, assembly GCF_023100845.1. NCBI lineage: Bacteria > Bacillati > Actinomycetota > Actinomycetes > Mycobacteriales > Gordoniaceae > Gordonia > Gordonia sp. PP30. The sequence continues at coordinate 3,184,164 of NZ_CP095864.1, forward strand.
CCCGCCCGGGACCCGCAAGATCGTGTCCGGATCGGCGTCGAGGTCCCGGCAGAGCTGGCGCAGCGGCCACCACGGCGGCACCCCCTCGGTATCCGGGCAGCGCACCCAGATCACCTGTTCGCCGCCGGCCGCGGCGCGGGCCGCGGCCTCCTGCGCCAGCCGGGTCTTGCCGATGCCCGCCGGGCCGAGCAGCGCGAGCCAGCGCGGACCACTGGACGTGCCGCGGTACAGACCGTCGATCCGGGCGACCAGGTCGGTGCGGCCGACGAGCGGGATCGCCTGCGCCTCCGCCGGCTCCTCGGCGCGGTCCGGTCCGGCCGGCGTCTCCCCGGCCACCGGCGAGGGCGCCGCGGGCTCGGGCGGGTGCGCGGCGCCGGTCCAGTGCGGCGGCCGCGGCCACGCCTCGATCTCGGGGTCGTGCCGGAGCAGGGCGCCCTGCAGGTCGCGCAGCGCGGTCCCCGGATCCAGGCCCAGCGATTCGCCGAGCGCGGCCGCGTGCGCGGCGTAGACGTCGAGCGCCTCGGTGGTGCGTCCGGAGCGATGCAGGGCGATCATGTGCAGCCACACTCCCCGTTCGCGCAGCGGGTCGTCGGCCCGCAACGCCGTGATCTCGGCGAGAGCGCGCGCGATGTCGCCCTCGGCCAGCAACGCCGTGACGTGCAGCTCCACCACGGCCGACCGCAGCTCGGCGAGGCCGGCGGCGGGCACACCGACCCATTCGGCGTCGCCGAACTCGTCGAGCAGACCCCCGCGCCACTGCGCCAGCGCCCGCTCGCTGAGGTCCAGCGCCTCGGGCCACCGCTGCGCGTCGTGCGCCTGTGCGGCACGACGCGCCAGGTCCTCGGCGACGGCCAGGTCGACGACGTCGTCGCCCGGGTCGAGCCGGTAGCCGGGACTGACGCGCTCAATGGGTGACGGCCCGGCGTCGCCGTCGCGCAGCGCCCGCCGCAGGTTGGAGAGGTACGCCTGCAGGCTGGTCGCCGCGGCCGCGGGCGGCTGGTCGCCCCACACCGCGTCGGCGAGACGATCGGTGGAGACGACGGCGCCGCGGGCGATCAGCAAGGCGCCGAGAACCGCGCGCTGCTTGGGCGATCCGAGGTCGGCCGCGGTGCCGTCGACGAGGACCTGAAGCGGTCCGAGGACCCGATACTCACGCATCGGGCCACCGGTGCAGGCGGGCGTTCACGGTGCGAGTGTAGAGGCCGGAACGGCCGCGTGGGCGGGCTGTTCCGACTCCGCCGGCGCCGAATCGGCGGCCCGCGCCTTGCGCATGGTCAGCGCCGCGGCGAGCGCACCGGCGAGGGCGACCGCGGCACCGATCCAGAGGGCGGTGTTCAGCGCGTCGACGAACTCCGTCGGCGAGCCGCCGGCCAGCACAGAGCGGGCCGGGAACACGGCACCGAGCGCGGCCACGCCGAGCGCGATGCCCGCCTGCCGGAAGACGTCGTTGATCCCGGCGGCGAGCCCGGCGTCGTCGTCGCGGCTCTCGGCGAGCACCACGCCGCTCATCACCGGATTGAAGACACCGGCGCCGACGCTGGACAGGATGAATCCGGGCGCCATCGCCCAGCCGCTGCCGCCGACTGCCGCGACGGTCATCACGGCGAGTCCGGCGGCGACCGCGACGAGGCCGCCGGCGATCATCCACCACGCCGGGATCCGGCCGATCAGTGAACCGGTGACGCCGGCGACGACGAACATCACCGCGGTGCCGGGCAGGTAGATCAGGCCCGCGCCGATCGGCGACAGTCCGAGCACACCCTGCAGGTAGAGGGTGACGTAGACGAAGACGGCGAACATCGACGCCGAGATCGCGAAGGTCGCCACCTGGGCGCCGGCGAACGACGGATTGGCGAACATCCCCAGTGGCAGCATCGGCTGCTCGACGACACGTTCGACCAGTACGAACAGCCCGAGCGCGACCGCGGCGACGGCGAACGTCCAGAACGTGCGCGGGTCGGTCCAGCCCTTCTCGGCGGCCTCGAAGAAGCCGTAGGTCAGGGCCGCGAGGGCGATGATCGCGGTGACCTGTCCGGCCCAGTCACCGCGCCGCGGCGCGGTGCTGCGCGACTCGGCCACCCAGCGGGTCGCGGCGAGCATCGCCAGGCCGACCGGGACGTTGATCAGGAAGATCGCCCGCCAGTCGAGCCACTGGGTGAGGATCCCACCGAGCAGCGGACCGATTGCGAAGGCGCCGCCGATCGTCGCCCCGTAGGCCGCGAGGGAGGTCGCGCGCTCGGCGCGGCCGGGGAAGGCGTGCGCCAGCAGGGCGAGTGAGGTGGCGAACAGCAGCGCCGCGCCCAGCCCCTGCACCACGCGGGCCGCGTTGAGCAGCGTCATGTCGCCGGCGGCGGCACAGACGCCAGAGGCGACGGTGAACACCACCGCACCGATCACGAACACCAGACGCCGCCCGGAACGATCCGCCCAGGCGCCCGCGGTAAGCACCACCGCGGCCAGCGCCAGGGTGTAGCCGTCGACCACCCATTTGAGGGCGCTCATCCCGGCGCCGAATTCACGGGCGATGGCCGGCAGCGCGGTATTGACCACCGCGATGTCGAGCATCAGCATGGCGGTGGCGGTGCACACCACCGCCAGCGTCACCCGCTGGGTCCGGGTGAACCGCCCGGGCGGTGCGGTCGCGACGTGGTCCATGATCGTGCTCCTTCATCTCGATTCGATCGGTGAAGGAAGGATCGGCGACGGCGCTTGGGACCCGGTTGCGGTCGGCTTGGACCCGGGCTTGGATTCCGCGCGGGGGTTTCGCGACCGGTACTCAGGCCGGGACGGGAGTCGGCGTCCCGGGTGTGGGCGCCGGTATCGGCGGGACCGGCAGGGCGCGCACCGGCGGATGGATCACCCGCTGGCAGACCGCCGCGAGGTCGCGGCGGTCCCCGGCCGGCGGCACCGGCGGGTGCACGGCGATCGAGACGGTGAGGCCGCGGGCGCGCAGCACCCGGCGCAGAGTGTCGGCGAGGCCGTCGTCGCCGAGGTAGCCGGGCGAGGTGACCGGGTACCCGTCGCGCAGGTAGCACAGCCGGATCGGCACCACCGGCGTGCCGGTGTCGATGGCCGTCTGGAAGAACGCGGGCCGGAACCGGCCGCGGGCCACCCCGCACCAGGTGGTGCCCTCCGGGAAGACGACCACCGGCCGTCCCCGGTCGAGGATCCCGGCGACCCGTTCGATCACCGCGGGGAGTTGCCGCAGCGCGCCGCGGCTGACCGCGAGCACGCCGAAGCACCGCAGCAGCGGCGAGACCGCGCCCATGGCCAGGACCTCCCGCTTGGCGACGAACCGGGCCGGGCTGACCACCGCGACGGCGAAGACGTCGAGGAAGGAGATGTGGTTGGCGACGACGAGCGCGCCCCGGAGCCGTCGCGCGTGGCGAGGCCGGTGATCGACGATCCGCACCCGCAGTCCGATCGCGACCAGCCCGCAGCGGGCGGTGAAGCGCCAGTACGCGACGCGGGCTGGGCGCGGGGTGAGCAGGGTCAGCGCGCCGAGCGGCAGCAGACTGAGCAGGATCGCGGAGAGCGCCGTCATCCGCCAGACGACCCGCAGCTTTCCGGCCGGCCGTCGTTCGGGCGGCACGCACGACGTCCCGCAGCTGCTGCGCGGGACCCAAGGATTCCCGGCGGGCGCCGCCGCATCGGTGCCCGGAATCATGCCCGGCGCGTTCAGTTCGACTCCGCTCCGAGTCCGGGTGCGCTCAGCCGGGCGAGCGCGCCACGGAGGCGAGCGAGGTAGCGCTCGTCGCCCTTCTCCCGGTCGACGATGGTGAGGAAGTCGCCGACGTCGAAGATCTCGTCGAAGGCCGGTTCTCCGCACACCCGCGCGCCGAGCCGGATGTAGCCGCGCAGCAGCGGCGGCAGGACCGGCCGCTCCACGGCGGGCAGGTCGTCCAGGCTCGCGCCGTCCACGTCGACGGTGCGGTACGGGCGCACCCGCCAGGGCGCGGCGTACTTCTCGGCGGCGAGATCGCGCACCCCGCGCAGTTCACGGCCCCGACCGGCGGCGGAGTCGAGCGGGACCGAGACGCAGCCCATGAGGTAGCGGTAGCCGCCGTCCTCCAGGTAGCCGAGCACCGCGGTCCACAGCAGGCCGGTGACCGCGCCGCTGCGGTGCTCGGGGTCGACCACCGCGCGGCCCATCTCCACCGTCTCGGGGGCGATCGGGGCCAGTTCGGTGAGATCGAATTCGCTCGCCGAGTACCAGCCGCCGGCGGCGATGGCGCGCGAGGGCGGCAGCACCCGGGCGCAGCCGGCGAGCCGGCCGGTGGGCAGGTGCCGGATCAGGAGGTGGTCGCAGAAGTCGTCGAAGCGGTCGGCGTCCAGGCCGGACTCGTCGTCACCGATGGCGTCGGAGTAGCCCGGCTCGGCGCGGAAGACCTCGAAGCGCAGCCGCTGGGCGGCGCGGATGTCGGCGGGATGTTCGCTGACGACGACGTCGTACTCCCCCGCCGTGAACAGGATCCGGCGGGCGGGCGAGGCGGTGAGCGGGCTGTGGATCGGAATTACCGTCATGCCCCGAATGGAAGCCGCCGCGTTCGACGCGCAGGCCGCCCCGAAGTGAAACCGCGCGGCCGATCCGGTGAACGGACGGATGTCACATTCTGCTCAGTGGATCTGGACATGGGGTCGTTTCGACACCCCTCCTCACTCCGTTCGTCGGCGGCTCAACGGGCTACGGAGATACCAGCCCGTTACGCCGTGGGTGGTACCGGACTGCGGAGATACCAGCCCGTTACGCCGTGGGTGGTACCGGACTGCGGAGATACCAGCCCGTTGCGCGATGGGTGGTACCGGATTGCGGAGTACCAGCGCGTTGCGCCATGGGTGGTACCGGACTGCGGAGATACCAGCCCGTTGAGCCGTAGGTGGTACCGGACTGCGGAGATACCGGCCCGTTGAGCCGTAGGTGGTACCGGACTGCGGAGATACCAGCCCGTTGAGCCGTAGGTGGTACCGGACTGCCGAGATACCGGCCCGTTGCGCCACGGGTGGTACCGGACTGCGGAGATACCAGCCCGTTACGCCATGGGCGGTACCGGACTGCGGAGGTACCAGCCCGCTACGCCATGGGCGGTACCGGACTGCGGAGGTACCAGCCCGCTACGCCATGGGTGGTACTAGAACCAGCCCGTTGAGCCGGGCGACGAAGGAGCCCGTGTCGAAACGCCCCGCTAGAAGTCTCCGGCCCCGGATCCGCCCCCAGTCACGCGTCCCCTCCTCAGACCCAGCCACGCGCATCCGGGGCCGGACCAGACAACGAAAAGCCCGGCAGCTCGAGCGAAGCGAGCACTACCGGGCTATTCGTTGTCTGGGCGAGCGAAGCGAGCCGACTGAAAACAGTCTTCAGTCGAAAGCCGTCCGCCAGGACGGACTTACTTGCGCTTGTTGACCTCTTCGGTCAGCTGCGGGGCGACATCGAACAGGTCGCCGACCACGCCGAAGTCGCTGATCTCGAAGATCGGGGCCTCTTCGTCCTTGTTGACGGCCACGATGGTCTTCGAGGTCTGCATGCCGGCGCGGTGCTGGATGGCACCGGAGATGCCCAGCGCGATGTACAGCTGCGGCGACACGGTCTTGCCGGTCTGACCCACCTGGAACTGGCCCGGGTAGTAGCCGGAGTCGACGGCGGCGCGGGAGGCACCGACGGCGGCACCGAGCGAGTCGGCGAGGGCCTCGACCACCGAGAACTTCTCGGCGGAGCCGACGCCACGGCCACCGGAGACGACGATCGACGCCTCGGTGAGCTCCGGACGGTCGCCGCCGACGTTGGCGGAGAAGCCGGTGATCTTGGCGGCGTTCTCGGCCTGCTCGGGGACGGCGACGTCGACGCGGGTGCCCGCGCCGGCGGCCGGGGCGGCCTCGACGGCGCCCGGGCGGACCGAGATGACGGCGGTGTCGCCACCGGCGACCGAGTCGACGGTGAACGCGCCACCGCGGATCGACTGGACGGCGGCGTTGCCCTCGCGGACCTCGATGACGTCGGTCAGCAGACCCGAGCCGAGACGCACGGCCAGGCGACCGGCGATCTCCTTGCCGTCGGCGTTAGCGGCGACGAGGACGGCGGCGGCGCCGTTCTCCTCGGCGAGCGAGGCGAGGACGTCGACCTTGGGCGAGACGAGGTAGCCCTCGACGTCGGCCGACTCGGCGACGTAGATCTTCTCGGCACCGGCCTCGGCGAGCGCGCCGAGGATGCCGTCGGCCTTGCCCGGGCCGGTGATGACGACCGCGGACGGGGTGCCGAGCGCGCGGGCGGCGGTGATGAGTTCGTTGGTGACCTTCTTCAGCCCACCCTCGGGGTCCTGCTCAACGAGCACGAGTACTTCAGCCATGATTTTCTCCTGAATGTCTTTGCTGGTCGCGAGTGTCGGGTGGGGGTCAGATGATCTTCTGGCCGATGAGGTACTCGGCGACCTTGACGCCACCGTCACCCTCGTCGGTCACTCGCTCACCCGCGGCACGCGGCGGCTTCGGGGTCACACCGGTCACGCTGCTGCCGGAGTTGGCGACGCCGACGACGCCGTCCTCGATGCCCAGCTCGGCGACCGTGAGGATTTCCGGGGTCTTCTTCTTGGCGGCCATGATGCCCTTGAAGGACGGGAAGCGCGGCTCGTTGATCTTCTCGTTGACCGAGACGATGGCCGGCAGGGTGGCCTCGACGTTGTAGATGCCGTTGTCGGTCTCGCGCTCACCGCGCAGGGTGTCGCCGTCGACCTCCAGCTTGCGCAGGTGGGTCAGGTGCGGCAGGTCCAGGTACTCGGCGATCATGGCCGGCACGGCGCCGGAGCGGCCGTCGGAGGCCTCGTTGCCAGCGATCACCAGTTCCACGCCCTCGATGGTGCCGAGTGCGGTGGCGAGCAGGTAGGCGGTCTGCACGGCATCGCTGCCGTGGACGGCGTCGTCCTGAATGTGGATGGCCTTGTCGGCACCCATCGAGAGGGCCTTGCGGATAGCGTCGGTGGCCTGCGCGGGACCGGCGCAGAGGATGGTCACCTCGCCGCCGCTGGCTTCCTTGATCTGCAGCGCTTCTTCCACGGCGCGCTCGTTGATCTCGTCGATGATGCCGTCCACGGCGGCACGGTCGAGCGTGTAATCGTCGTCGGAGAGCTTCCATTCGGAAGTGTAGTCCGGCACGTGCTTGATCAGAACAACTACGTTCGTCATGGGTCTAGAAGACCTCCTGCATCGGTTTCGGCAGCCTACCGGCCGGTAAGGCCATGGGTCATCGTTACTGTAACCGCTCGCGGATACGACACGAAGACCGCCCGGGGAGAAACCAAGGTCGCCTTACTCACATCGGACAGATGTGTCGCAGTGTCACATTCACCGCCCTGCGGGGCCGGGCACCCGGCAGGATGCCCTAATGTCGTGCGAATGAGCGATTCCCAGTCCTCACCGCTGCAATCCCTGCCCCTCGACGAGCAGCTCGCCCTCACCGGCGAGCGGACGGTGCCCGGTATTCCGGCGGAGAACTACTGGTTCCGCCGGCACGAGGTCGCGTATCAGCTGATCCGGGAGCGGTGCGCGGGACAGGACGTCCTGGAGGCCGGTTCCGGGGAAGGCTACGGTGCGGCGCTGCTCGCGCAGGCCGCGGCGACGGTGACCTGCGTCGACTACGACGAGCAGGCCGTCGCGCATACGCGCCGCCGCTATCCGGAAGTGACTGTGCACCAAGGCAATCTGATCGATCTGCCGCTGGACGACGCCTGTATCGACACGGTGGTGAACTTCCAGGTGATCGAGCATCTGTGGGACCAGGGCGCCTTTGTCCGCGAGTGCCACCGCGTCCTGCGGCCCGAGGGTGAACTCCTGATGAGCACCCCGAACCGGATCACCTTCTCCCCCGGCCGCGACACTCCGCTCAATCCCTTCCACACCCGCGAACTGAGCGCCGCCGAACTCACCGAACTGCTCACCGGCGACGGCTTCGAGGTGACCGACATGCTCGGCGTCTTCCACGGCCCGCGCCTGCGCGAGCTCGACGACAAGTGGGGCGGTTCGCTGATCGACGCCCAGATCGACCGCGCCCTGGCCGGGGAGCCGTGGCCGGCCGAACTGATCGACGACGTCGCCGCGATCACCGCCGACGACTTCGAGATCGTCGACGCCGAACTCCGCGACATCGACACCAGCCTGGATCTGCTGGCGTTCGCCGTCCGCCGGGACCCTTCGACGGAGCTCGGGGGACATCGGCAGTGACTCGAGTCCGGGTTCCGGGCCGGTTCACCCTGGTTCTGCACTCCCATCTGCCGTGGCTGATCAACCACGGCCGGTGGCCGGTCGGCGAGGAATGGCTGTACCAGTCGTGGGCCCACTGCTATCAGCCGGTGTTCGCGGCGCTGCGGCGGCTGGCCGCCGACGGATTCACCGATCAGCTGTCGCTCGGGATCACCCCGGTGCTGGCCGCCCAGCTCGACGATCCGGCCGCCACGTCGTCGATGTACGAGTGGCTGGCCGACTGGCAGCTGCGTGCCATGGAGGCCGCGCTGGACGACGACCCCGACCGCCGGATCAGCGGCCACCGCGAATACCGCGCGGCCGCGGAGGCGCTCGCCGACTTCGAGCGGCACTGGCGGCACGGCGGCAGCCCGCAGATCCGCGAGCTGCTGTCGACCGGTGTGATCGAACTGCTGGGCGGACCGCTGGCGCACCCGTTCCAGCCGCTGCTCGACGGACGGCTGCGCCGCCTCTCCCTGCGCGAGGGCCTGGCCGACGCGCAATTGCGCTGGGGCACACGGCCGTCGGGCATCTGGGCGCCCGAATGCGCGTACACGCCCGGGATGGAGACCGAGTACGACGCCGCCGGCGTCGGGCACTTCATGGTCGACGGTCCCACGCTGCGCGGCGACACCGCGCTCGGCCGACCGGTCGGCGACGGTGACGTCGTCGCGTTCGGCCGGGATCTGACCGTGAGCTACCGCGTGTGGTCGCCGAAGTCCGGGTATCCGGGACATGCGGCGTATCGCGACTTCCACACCTACGATCACCGGACGGGATTCAAACCGTTCCGGGTGACCGGCAAGAACGTGCCCGGCGAGACGAAGAAGCCGTACGACCCGTCGCTGATCGACGCGGTGCTCGACGCGCATGTCGACGACTTCGTCGACTGTGTGCGGAAGCGGCTGATCGGCGAGTCGGAGCGGATCGGGCGGCCCGCACTGGTGGTCGCCGCCTTCGATACCGAGCTGTTCGGCCATTGGTGGCACGAGGGCCCGGCATGGCTGGAGCGGCTGCTGCGCCGGCTCCCCGAGGCCGGCATCGACGTCGGCACCCTCGCCACGGCGCGGCGCGACGGCTTCGTCGGCGAGCCGGTGGCGCTGAACGACTCGTCGTGGGGGTCGGGCAAGGACTGGCGCGTCTGGGAGGGGCCGCAGGTGGAGCACCTGGTGCGGCTCAACGACGAGGTCACCGAGACGGCCCTGCACAGTCTGGATAAACGGCGGGACGGCACCCCACCGGCCCGCGACACCGTCGCCGACCAGATCCTGCGCGAGACGCTGATGACGGTGCAGTCGGACTGGCCGTTCATGGTCTCCAAGGACACCGCGGCCGGATACGCGCAGGACCGCGCGTACAAGCACGCCCATGCCACCCGGGAGATCTGCGAGGCCGCCGCTTCCGGCCGCGGTCACCGGGCCGAGCGCCTGGCCGCCGGATGGCGGCGGGCCGACAACGTCTTCGGCGCACTGGATGCACGACGTCTGGAGGATCGATGATCTCGCCCCCCGAACCGCCGACGGACCAGGCGAACACGACGATCCCCGAGCCGCCGACGAACCAGGCGAACCCGACGCCCCCTGAGCCGCCGACGAAGGAGGCGAACCCGACGCCCCCTGAGCCGCCGACGAAGGAGGCGAGTCGAAGGGTCCTCATGGTCTCCTGGGAATACCCGCCGGTCGTCGTCGGCGGGCTCGGCCGCCACGTGCACTACCTGGCCGAAGCCCTGGCGGTGCAAGGGATCGAGGTGACGGTGCTGACGCGCCGGCCGTCGGGCACCGACCCGTCGACCCACCCCACCACCGACACGATGGTGAACGGCGTGCGGGTGATCGCGGCCGCCGAGGATCCGCCGGAGTTCGACTTCGGCGTCGACATGATGGCGTGGACGCTCGCGATGGGGCACGGCTTCCTGCGCGCCGCGATCGCGCACCTGCGCGGCACCGACGGCCCGGCGTGGCAGCCCGATGTGGTGCACGCGCACGACTGGCTCGTCGCCCATCCGGCGATCGCTCTCGCCGAGTTCTTCGACGTGCCGCTGGTCGCCACCCTGCACGCGACCGAGGCGGGCAGGCACAGCGGCTGGGTGGCCGGTCACGTCAACCGGCAGGTGCACTCGGTGGAGTGGTGGCTCGCCAACGCGGCCGACGCGCTGATCACGTGCTCGTCGTCGATGCGCGACGAGGTGACCACCCTCTTCGCCCCGGAGGCGCCGGTGACCGTGATCCACAACGGCATCGACCTGACCGCCTGGGGCTTCGCCGAACGCACGCCCGGCGACGGGCCCGCGGAACTGCTGTTCGCCGGGCGCCTGGAGTACGAGAAGGGCGTGCAGGACCTGCTGGAGGCGCTGCCGAAGATCCGGCGCGCACACCCCGGCACCACGCTCACCATCGCCGGTGAGGGCACGCAACTCGACTGGCTCACCGGGCTCACCCGGAAATACCGCATCGCCCGGTCGGTGACCTTCGCGGGCAAGCAGGACCACGACGGCCTGGTCGCCCTGATGCACCGCTGCGCGGCGATCGTGCTCCCGAGCCGGTACGAGCCCTTCGGCATCGTCGCCCTCGAAGCCGCCGCCACCGGCATCCCGCTCGTGACCTCCACCGCGGGCGGCCTCGGCGAGGCCGTGCACGACGGCGAGACCGGCCTCACGTTCCCGCCCGCCGGCACCGCCGCGCTGGTCGATGCGGTCTGCGCCACGCTCGACGATCCCGCTGCCGCCGCCGCCCGCGCACGACGCGCCCGTGCCGTCCTCACCGAGGAGTTCACCTGGCCGGTGATCGCCGAACGCACCGCCGCGGTCTACCGGACCACCACCCGGCGCCGCCGCCGGCCCCTCCCGCGCCCGGACATCCCCCTGCGCCCCCTCCCCGACCGCGACCCCGGCAAGTAACCCCGGCGACGAAGCTGGCGTATCTGGACCGTGCTGGCGGATCTGGACCGTGCTGGCGTATCTGGACCGTGCGGGTCAGGTAGCGCCAGCGCTGTCCAGATCCGGCAGCACGACGGAAGTCCGCCGGCAGAATCGGCAGGCGCGGCAGCCGGAGGCATCCGAGGAACCGCGGCGCGACCGCCGCGCGTGCCGGCGACCGCCGCGAATCCGGTCGACGGGGCCAGATCCCTCCGCGGTCAGGCGGACGGGGAGTCGGCCGGGCGGGACTCGGCCTCCGCCTGCGCCTTCTTGCGCTCGATGTCGGCCAGGGCGCGCTCCAGCTCGGCGCGCTGCTCGGCACCGGCCTCCCACGCCTGCCGCCGGTTCTTCACGACGCGGGCCGGGGAACCGACGGCGATGCCGTAGTCCTCGATCACCCCGCGGGCGACGGTGTGCGCGCCGAGCACGCAGCCGCGGCCCACGATGGTGTTGCGCAGCACGGTCACCTTGGTGGCCACCCAGGTGTCCGGTCCGATCCGGACCGGCCCCTTGACGATGCCCTGGTCCTTGATCGGGATGCCGATGTGGTCGGTGACGTGGTCGAAGTCGCAGATGTAGCACCAGTCGGCGACCAGCGTCGACCCGCCGATCTCGATGTCCAGGTACGCGTTGACGACGTTGTTGCAGCCGAACACGGTCTTGTCGCCGATCCGGAGGCTGCCCTCGTGGCAGCGGATCGAGTTGCCGTCGCCGATGTGCACCCAGCGGCCGATCTCCATCCGCGCCATCTCCGGGGTCGCGTGGATCTCGACGTTCTTGCCGAGGAACACCATGCCGCGCAGCACGATGTGCGGGTTGGCCAGCCGGAACCGCGCGAGCCGGTAGTAGCGCACCAGATACCAGGGGGTCCACGCCTTGTTGCGCTTGATCCAGCGCAGCGAGTCCAGCGTGAGGAAACGGGCCTGGTCGGGGTCGCGGCGGCGCAGCCCCGCCCGCCAGCGCGAGCGATAGGAGGCGTTCCACATGGTGGTCATGACCACAAACCCTAATCGACGCGCCCGGCCGATCCGCGCGAGCGGGGAACTGTCCGGCGGACACGACGCGATAGAGTCATGCCCGATGAGGCCGCACGCGACCGGGCGGCCACCGATCGAAAGGCACCCGAGCACCGATGCGCCAGGCCGACCGCTCCACCCGCCGCGCCCGCGCGTCGCGCCCCGCCGCTGTCGTCGTGCTGCTGGCGGTGGCCGGTCTGCTGCTCTCGGCCTGCTCCGACGGTCACCACGAGGTGCGCGCGATCCCGGCCGCCGGCTGGCCGGTGTACGGCGGGCACGGCGACAACGCCAACTACACCCCGGTCACCGCACCCGGCGGCCTGTCGCTGAAGTGGCAGCGCCCCACCGGCGGGCCGATCACCGCCCCGCTCACCCTGAACGCCAACGGCGACGTCGGCGTCACCGCGCGCACCACCAACGGCTGCAACCTCTTCGTCTTCAGCAATACCAACGGCCGCAAGAACTTCTGTAAGCGGATGGCCGACGGCAACCAGTTCAACGCCATGGCCTTCGACCAGTACTCGCAGCCCTACGTCGGCGAGTCGGGCATGTTCCTGGCCTTCAACGGCGGCGGCGCCATCCGGTGGCGCATGCCCACCATCGGCCTGCCCTTCTCGGCCAAGTTCGCCGGTCCCGGCCAGGTCCTCTCGGTGACCCAACTCGGCCAGATCCTGCTGATCGACGCCCAGACCAACCGGTTCGACGCCCCGGAGGTCCGGCTGCGCCCGAACGCCGACCCGGCCCAGCCGTTGTTCGGCCTGGGCGACTGCATCTCCGGCGGCCCGCTGTGCGCGGTGTCCGCCCCGCCCGCCGTCGACGCCGGACACGAACGCTTCTACCTGAACTACCGTCCCGACGGAGCCCCTGCCGCTCAGCTCACCGCGATGAGCTACGCCGAGGGCCGCGACGGCCGCCGGATCACCGGTGTGTGGAACGCGCCGGTGCCCGGCGGGATGGTCGGTCCGGCGACGGTCTCCCCGAACGGCGAGACCGTCTACGCGTTCGGCCGCGACGGCAAGCTCTACGCCTTCGCCGCCGGCGACGGCAGACAGCGCTGGAGCTACGACCTCGGCGGCTACGGATTCGCGACGCTGTCGGTGTCCCCCGACGGTGTGCTGATTCCCACCGGCACCATCGGCGCCCCGCTGACCATCCTCAAAGACGACGGCGACAAGGCCGAGCTGCGCGCCAAGCGCGACGACGTCCAGGCCGTGAGCCTGGCGACCCAGACCGGCAAGGACACGGCGTGGACCGTCGTGCGCACCGGACCCGCGCAGAAGCTGGTGCTCACCGAGTTCTCGACCGCCGACGGCGCCACCAAGCGTTCCCTGGATCTGCCGGAGGCCACCGGGTTCACCACGGGCGTCGCGGTGTCCTCCTACGGCAGCATCGCCGTCGCGACCAACCTCGGCGAGGTCTACTACTTCGCCTGACCGGAGCCGTGCGGTACCGCACGATACCCGCTGAACGGATGCCCACTGAATCAGTGGGCGTCGCCCATCCACGTCGTTCTCGCCCACCCGGCGGTGTGGGCGACATCGAAGTCAGTGGCCGATCGCCTCAGGCCCGCACGCCCGGCTCGCACAGGAAGGCCGCGCCGGTCCGGCCGATGCGGGTGAGGATCAGCGCGTAGGGCGCGTCGCCCTTCAGCCGCAGGCGTTTGCGCAGCCGGTCGGGGTCGACGTCGAGCCCGCGGACCAGGATCTCCAGGCTGCCGCACCCGCGCGCGGCGAGCGCGCCGCGCAGCACCTTCTCGGTGACCGGCAGGCGTTCGAGCACCCGGAAGCCGCGCTCCCCCGCGGGCACCGCGTCGCCGGTCAGGTACGCGATCTGCGGATCCAGCTGTCGCAGCCCGCGGGCGTGCGCGTACTGGCGGACCAGCCCGGCCCGCACCACCGCACCGTCCGGGTCGACGATCCACTCGTCGACACCCGGTTCGGGGAGGTCGTCGGGATCGTCGGACGTGACCTCGTAGAGACTGGTGAGGCCGCCCGGCGCCGTTCGCAGCACACTCGCCCGATTGGCGGGCGCTTCGGGCAGTTCCGTCCACAGGACGGCTTCGCGCACGCCGCCGTCGAGCGAGACCACCTGCACCTGCCCGTCGAACCCGAAGCGGGTGCGCAGATTGCGGTAGTCGAGGCCCGGCGCGCACTTCACCGCGAGCGCGCGGCCGGCGTAGACCGAGAGCAGTTCCAGCAGCGGCGGATCGAGCTGGTCCATGCCGAAGACCCTCCCCCGGGCGTTGCGGCGGCCCGGATCGGCGATCACCACGTCCGCGATCGAGACCGGGGTCAGCGCGTCGGCGCGCAGCAGGGTGGGCCGGCGCCCGGCACCGAGCCCGACGTCCAGGTTGTGCTGGGCCATCGCCAGCCGCACCGGATCCACATCGGAGCCGATCACCCCGGCCAGGCCGGGTTCGCCGGCCAGCGCCAGCAGCTCACCGCCGATGGAGCAGGTGATGTCGTGCACGACGGCCCCGCGATGCCTGCTCACGATGTCGGCCGCCCGCAGGGCGGCGACCGGCGCGGCCGTCGCCTGCTGCACCGCGGTCTCGTCGGCGATCAGCGCTTCGGCGTGCCGGAGCTTCCCGGCCGCGCGGCGGCGGGCACGCACCGTCTCGGCCAGCGCCGCCGCGTGCTCGGGATACCGGGCACGCAACGTCGTCAGGTCGCCGAGCAGGCTGGACGCGATCAGCGCCAGTTCGGAGGCGTTCTCCAGAGCCTTGCTCCCGTAGCGGGAACGGAGGAAGGCGACGTCCGCCTCGCTCAGCTGGTAGGTCACCGCGGTCAGGCCTGCGCGCCGGGCTCCGCGTCGCTCGCGCCGGGCTTCACACCGGTGATGAGCACGTTGTAGAAGAACTGCGGCGGCACCACCTTCTGCAGGACGTTGTCGTCGAGCCAGGTCATCCGCTTCCAGCCGCCGAACGCGAACCGCGCCCAGCCCCAGCCGAGCTTCTCCGCCGGAACGGCCGCCTCGAACGTGCGCACCGGCCAGCCGAGCATGGCCGCGGCCAGTTCCTCGCTCGCCGAGGCCACCTGTACGGCACCGGCCGCGGTGGCCAGCTTCTCCAGGTCGTTCGGCGAGAACGTGTGGATGTCGACGACGGCCTCGAGCGCGGCCGCGCGCGACGACTCGTCGAGCTCTTCCTGCGGACGGCGCCACGTCTGCAGCGGACCGAACTTGGTGAGGTTGGTGGTGGCCCACCAGGTCGCGCGGCTCATCCAGCGCGCGTAGAAGTCGCCGAGGGTCGACGGCTCGCCCGCGAACACGAAGCGCCCGCCCGGCTTGAGGACGCGCAGCACCTCGCGCAGCGCCTGCTCGACATCCGGGATGTGGTGCAGCACCGCATGGCCGACGACGAGGTCGAAGGTGTCGTCGTCGTACGGGATCTTCTCCGCGTCCGCGACGCGGCCGTCGACGTCGAGCCCGAGGCCCTCGGCGTTGCGCAGCGCCACCTTCACCATGCCCGGCGACAGGTCGGTGACCGAGCCCTTGGTCGCCACCCCGGACTGCATCAGGTTGAGCAGGAAGAAGCCGGTGCCGCAGCCGAGCTCCATGGCCCGCCCGTAGGGCAGCGGCGCGTCGGGCACGATGCGGTCGAGCCGCCCGCGCGCGTAGTCGATGCAGCGTTCGTCGAAGCTGATCGACCACTTCTCGTCGTAGGTCTCGGCCTCCCAGTCGTGGTACAGGACCTGGGCGAGCTTGGTGTCGCTGAGCGCGGCCTCCACCTGCTCGGCGGTGGCGTGCGGATTCGGCTGGGGATCGTCGATCGACGTCATATGGTGTTCTGCTTACTTTCCGGTGAACTCGGCCTTGCCCGGACCGTTGGCGATGAACGACGACATGCCGGTCGCGCGGTCATCGGTGGCGAAGAGCTGCGCGAACAGGTGCGCCTCGATCTTCAGCCCGGTTTCCAGATCGGTGTCCAGGCCCTCGTCGATCGCGGCCTTGGCCGCGGCCAGCGCGAGCGACGCGGCGCCGGTGAAGCGGCTCGCCCAGCGCACCGCGGCGTCGTAGACGTCGTCGGGGGCCACGACCTCGTCGACCAGACCGATCGCGAGGGCTTCCTCCGCACCGACGAAGCGGCCGGTGAACACCATGTCCTTGGCCCGCGAGGGGCCGATCAGGCGGGCGAGCCGCTGGGTGCCGCCACCGCCGGGGATCACACCGAGGGTCACCTCGGGGACGCCCAGCTTGGCGTTGTCACCGGCGATGCGCCGGTCGGCGCCGAGG